>PBBL01000011.1 GCA_002716585.1 Myxococcales bacterium
TCATCCAACGAGAGCAGGTTGTGCAGGTAGGTCGTGCCGCTGCGTGGGTTGGCGATGATGTACAGCGGCTCGTTGACCTCCTGCCTGGTGTGCTCGGGCCAGAGCTGATCGTCGATCGCCCGGAAGGTCTGCCCGAGGCCAGCGAGCGTGTGGTACAGAGCGAAGAACGCGCCGAGGAACGGCGCGGACGGGCGTTGCCCCGGTGGGCGCATCAACACCCGACGCGCGAGCCGAGAGAGCGACAGGCGCCTGGACCTGATCGGTTGATAGGGATCGATGTCGCGGATTTGGCCGTCTTGCTCGTCCATCATGGTGGTTCTCTTGGGAGGTGCCTGACGCCTTCGATGAGAAGGCCTGGGGGGTGCGGGCTGGTGAACCCCTGCGCCGATTGCGTCAGAGGTGCTGTCGCGCGTCGCAGACGGACGCCCGGTTCGCGGCCAACTCGATACATCAAACCGGGTCACCTGTCCACTCGTCCCCAGCGGGTGCGAGGTCGCGTCGCCTCCTGATTCCAATACCATCCAGTCTCCGTCATGCGTTGTTGTTGTCGCCAGCGGGGCGGTGTTGACGTCCAGCGCACCCATGCGCCTCAAGGAGGCGACCGCACCCTGAGGCGACGGCGCTCCTCGCTCCTGCTCTCCTATATGTAATGTCGCCGGACACAGTTACGTGTTACTCAGATGTAAAGAATTGTAAACGTCCCAACCTGCCTGCATCGCATCCATCGACATCAAAGCCCCTCCGGTCCCTCCACAAAGTAAGGTCAGGTGGACACCCCAGGTGGACACCCGACCCGATCTCGGCGCCCTACGACCCCTCGACCACCTGCCTCACCTGCTCAGGTGTAGGGCGCACATACATCGCCAGCGACCCCGCGCTGAGATGCCCCGTGATGGCCATCACCATCTCCTGCGCGTACCCCCGACTCAGCAGATCGGTCGCCCTTACACCGCGCAGCGTGTGCGGCCTCAGCCGCTCACCCAGCTTGGCGCGCTCCGAGGCGTTCTGGAGGTGGTAGGCCACCGCGGTGTGGGTGTAGTGCCCCGCCTTCGACCGCCCCGAGGGGAACACCCACGGGCTGATCTCGCCACCCTGGCCGCGCCCCTCCCACCGCCGCTGGAGGATCGCCTGGGAGCGCTCAAAGAGCACCACCTCGCGACCCACGCCGGTCTTCGTGTCGTCCGCCTCCAGCTTGAGCGACCCGCGCTCCAGATCCACCTGGCTCCACTTGAGGGTGCGGATCTCGCGTGTGCGCGACCCGGTGTCCAGCACGACCTCGCACAGGTCACGGACCGCCTCGGTGGTGATCTGTGACGTCACCTCCAGCGCCGCCTCCAGCGTGAGGCGCTGGCGGTTCAGCTGCGGCCTCGCCTTCAGATCAGGCACCCGCACGCGGCTCCACGCCGGGGGGAGGTCGTACTCGGCGCGGAAGTCCTCGACGACCGCCTTGGCCACCGCCCAGATCCCCAACAGGGTCTTCCGCGCGTAGGGTCCAGGCCAGCCGGTCGTCCGCACCTTGGGGCGCTGTGTGGCCATCGTCCACCACGCCACCCCGTGACGGTGGGTGATCTCCTCCGCCGTCAGCTCACCGAGGGTCGGCAGCACCCAGTACGCGAGCATCCGACCCACCTCCTTGTTGCGCCTCGCGGTCCGCCACCCTGCCGCCTTGGCCTCGCTCCATCGCCTTGAGTAGATCCTCAAGGTCTCGATCTGGTGTGTGGGCGTGGTCGCCACCCCCAGCGCCTCCAGGCACGCCAGCCTGGCCTCTTCGTCGAGGCCATCTCGCACCTCCACCGCCGCCGCCAGCTCTCTGAGCTGCGTCGCCTTGCACGCCCCTGGCGTCCTCGGGGCGAACCCCTTGCGTGTCCGCCTGACCTTTCGTCCTGCATGGGTCACCTGCACCTTGATCTGCACCCAGTACACGGGGGTCCCGTCCCCGAGAGTGCCTGCCTTGATTCCTGCTGGTTCTTTCACTGCTCCGCTCCTGTGTGTGGAGGGGAGCCTGGACACGTCTCACTGTACGCGCCTGCAGAAACTCCTCCAAGGCGCCACGCGGATAGTAGATCGCCCGCCCCCACACGGTGTGCTCAAGGCCCTCCTCGCGATACCGGCGCAGGGTGCGGCGCGAGACCCCCGTGGATTCGGCCAGCTCCGCCTCGGACTCGTAGCCCAGCTCCTCCAAGCGTCCGCTCACGAGACCTCCACGCAGCTGTTCGTGTCTGAGGCGCCCATCATCACCGCTCACCTCATCCGCGGAGGGATCCTCTTGTCCCGCTCCGCGATCCACGCGTCCGCCGCCGCCCTCAGCCCCTCGTCACCCCGCTCCTCGTGCCACCGCACCAGGCGCATCAGGCGATCGAGGAGGAAGTGGGGCGGTGCGTAGTCGGGCAGCCGGACCTTCGCCTCGTCGGTCAGCTTCCCGAGCACCGCCCCGCGCTGCGCGTTCGTCAGTTCGGCCTTGTCCATCAGGCGCACGAGGGAGAGGACCAGCTTGCGGCGCAGCTCCAGCTCCTCCTCGTCACCACCGCCCAGCCCCTCCTGCTCACGAAGCACCTCCGCCAGCGCGGCGAGGTTGCAGAAGTGGTAGGCGTAGAACCGCCGCTCGTAGCCGCGCGTGTCCATCCCCACCTGCAGAGCCCGCTCCAGGAGCACCGCCCGCCTGAGCACGTCACGACGCAGCGTCACCTCGGCGCCGCAGATCGGGCAAACCCCGTCGCCGTCGGGCATGTCACGGATGGGGCCAAAGGCGTTCGGCTTCTGTGTTGGGGGTCGCGTGGTCACAGCAGGTCCTCCTGGATCGGAACGAGCGCGTTCAGGTCGAGGGTAGGCTTCGTCATGACGCGGTCGTCTCAGACGCTTCCAGCGCCCACACCTCTTCAGCCCACTCGGTGATGCCCAGCGAGTCCTCGAGAGGTTGCAGGGGTTGGCTCTCGGGTTGAACCTCGCAGACACACAGCGCCGCACCTCTAAGGTGCTGCGCTGCCATCGAGCCATCGAGCTGTTCGATGCTGCGATGGGCCGTCACGAGGTGAAAGAGGGCGTCGTGCGCGTACAGCGCAAGCACACGGCCGTTGTACCGCTCCCATTCAGACGGCCCGCTGAGCGCGACTCGATGGATCCCTGGACGGCCCTCGCTCGTGGGGTTCGCGAGCCAAAGCTCGACCAGCTCACGGCACTCATCTGACAGCTCGCGGCTTTGGGGCTGAAGGTGCTGGACCCCGCCAAGCATCGTCTGGCGCAGGACGTTGAAGGCCTCCCGCAGATCGAGCTGAAAGTCGCGCGTGTGGCCGTTGCATTTGGCTCGCACCGTGATGGACAGATCGCGTGCGCCAGCCGGAGCCCAAAGCGCGCGAGCCAGGTTGAAGGGCCAGGGGTAGTAGGGATCCTCGGCCTTCCCCCAGTCGTACCCGGGGATGTACTGGATGATCGGCTTCACCTCGTCACCTCCTTGATCCACGTGTAGAGAACCTCGAAGTCCTTGGCGCGATACAGCGCCTCCAACTGGCTCCAGAGCGGAGCCAGTGAGCCCCACCTCTCAAGGTAACACTTCGTCACCGTGCGCCGATTCATCAGGTCGCCCCCGACACGCTGCGCCCGTCGCGGACCAGCCACCGCCCCGAGCGGGTCTTCCTGCGATCCGCGTCGTCCACCTCCTTCGCGCACCACCCACCCATGCCCACGCCAAGCGCCGACACGACCGACTCAGGCGCAGCGTTCGGGCCAGGCGCGAGCCCGAAGACGACCCACAGCGAGCCGTGCTCGCAGGCCCTCAGCTCCTGCCAGGCGAACACGTCGGTCCACCCCGCGAGGGCGAACGCGGCGCCGGTCTGCCCCTGGAGCTTCCCGCCGCGGTTCATCGCCCGGGTGAACAGCCGCTGGGCTCCCTGGTCCTCGGCGAACGCCACCGCGAGCACAGGGACCACCCTGAACGCCTCCAGGGCGCACCGCTCCGAGCAGGTATGGGCGTAGGGGTCGGCGTCATGCGCTGGACCCCACCCGAGGTGATGCACCGATGGAGCCACCTCCGGAGTGCGGACCGGTTGGACGGTCTCAGACGCTGCGGGCTCGCTCCCAGCAGCCCCCTCCTGGTGCGCCGCGTCGCGCACCACCTCGGCCTTCTGGATGTGACGACTCCCCGTGGGTCGCCTCAGCTTCTTGATCCGCCTGCCCACCTACCGACCTCCCTTCTTCTTCTGATCTGCGCCGAGCAGCCGCTTGACGGCCTTTTCGGCGGCCTCCGATGAGGGCCACCATGTGTTCGTGGGGACCTCGTCGATCACCGCGGTGTAGCCCGGCGCCGACGCCCACGCGACGTGGTAGAGCACCACCTCGCAGGTGCGCCTCCCCGCCTTCACCACGAACCGCCTCGCCTCGGCGCCCAGCGCGCCGCCCTCGACGAACGCGACCCGCTCGACCTTGTTGGCCTTCACGAACGCCTCGATCTGGCGCAGCTCCTCGTCCCGGGTCATCTGCGGGGCCTGGTGATCTTCCCGGTCGCGCGCTCGCCGCTTCGGCGGCGCGCAGACGCCGAGGGCGCCCCACCCGGGAGCCAGACGCCGACCCTCTTCCTTCGCCGCTGGTGCAGATCCCGAGCGGGTGCTCACGGGCGCCACATCCAAGGCAGGCGCGGCCTCGGCCCGCTCCGCCGAGGGCGCCCTGCGGCGCTCCACCTCGGGCGCCGCCTTCACTCCGAAGTGCGCTCGCGCCAGGGGCGTCGCCGCGTACATGCCCAGCCCCTCTCGGGTCAGCAGCTCAGGGTACTCGTTCACCAGCTGGGCCAGGGTGTATTGGCCCTTCTTGGCGCTCCAGCCGAGCGCGTCTTCAACGTCCCGCCCTTCCGTGAGAGGGCGCTGCGCCGCGACCTCCAAGGCCAGGTAGAGGTTGGAGCGCGGGTGGGGGCAGCGCTCCAGCCGAGTCGAGGACGGCGCGCCCTTCAGCGCCTTGTGGCCTGCTTCGCTCAGCTTGTAGCGCCCGCGGCGCTCCTGCTTGATCAGGTGGGAGTAGTCCCGCTTCAACGTCACCAGCGCGCCGCGGCTCCCCACCGCCATGAGCTGCTTCGTGGTCGCCTCGCCGCCCGACCGCTCCATCACCTTGAGCAGCTCGAAGGTCAACGTCCACGGCGAGGGGACATCTCGGCGCCGCAGCCCGGAGGAGCCGTGGTCGGGTTTGGCTGAAGTCGCCTTGCTGCTCACGGCGCACCCCCTCGACCAGACCGACGGGTGGTCTCTTCCATGGTGGTCCGGGCCAGCTCGCGCACCCCCTCCTCTCCCAACCCTTCAAGCTCCCTGGCCCGAAAGGCGAACCGCTGGATGGGGACGTCGGTCCAGGTGTGGGGCGGGGGCACCTCCTCCAGGCGCACCACGCGCCGCCACAGCGCCACCTTCTGCGGTTCGCTCAGCCGCGCGGTGACCTGCCGCCACCGGCCGATGACGTGACGCCTGGACAACACCCGCCCGGTCGCCTCGCACTCGTGGTAGGGGCGAAGGGCGACCTCCATCAGGCCACCTTGAGGACCCCGGATCACGCCGTGGATCGGAGCGCCGCCGCTGCGCGGGATGTCGGCGGCGGGCTCCAGGTCGGTCCGGGTGCCGTCCAGCCAGACCTCGGTGCCGTACGGCCCCTGAACGACCGCGACCCCCTTGCCGCACCACGGACACATGCGGCTGCCCTGTTTGGTGAAGCGCCCCATCAGCCCTCAGCCTCGCTTGATGTTGCGCTCGCCGCCTTCGCCGCTCTCGCCGCTTCCAGTCGATCGAGGCGATCGATCTCAGCCTGGAGGAGCGCGGCGGCCATCACGAGGAGTCGCCGCGGATCGTCCTGGAGCGCCTCGCGCTTGTCGCACCGTTTGTCCCAGTCCGCGGGCCACAGATCGTGCGCTTCTGACAAGGGAGAGCCCCCGGCAGCGAGCGCGTAGGCCGCTCCGGCGCGCGCGAGCTGACCCTCCGTGTGCTGATCGTCATGGGCGTCGTCGTAACCCTCCTCATCGCGCTGGCGCAGCCGCTCCTTGAGCACGCAGGACGCCGCCGCCTCGGTCGCCAGGATCACGCCCCTCAGCGGCGCGCCGTCGAGGCCGCGTCTGACCTGGATGCCGCGGCTGACGCAGCGAGCGCGCCGGATGTAGCCCTTGCGCTCCAGCGCCCTGAGGTGGTCGTTGACGCCGTTGGTGGACTTGATCCGCATCGCCGCGGCGATCTCGCGGATCGTCGGCGCGATGTTGCGCTCCTTGAGCGACTTGAGGATCACCTCCAACACCCCGGCCTGCCGGGCGGTCAGCCTCTTTGGTCTGGTGGGCGCGCGCTCCGCGGTCGCCCTTCCATCGCCGTTTGACATCATGTCCCCCTCCTGACCGCTCACCAGCCCTTGAGCCGCATCAACGCCTCGACGTTCTTGTTCTCCACGGGGCGATCCACCAGCTCGTGGCGGAGCACCTCGACCCCAGGCGCGTGTATCCTGAGCCGCACCTGGTTCTTCCGAACCGTCACCAGCTCCACGACGATGTCGTCGCCGATGAGCACGCCCTCTCCCGCCTTCCTGGTCACCGTCAGCGCTCCCTGCTTCACGTTCATCCCTCCGTGGATACCCCGCCCCCTCGACCATGAGGGTGTCGGCTCCCATCGCATGGGGCCTGGCGGGCTTGAGAACAGTCCGGTGGGCGCAATAACCACGACCTTCACACCACCAGGTGAAGGTCGCCTCACGGCGAGGCCAGGCTCACACGTGACATGTGGGCCTCGCCGTGGTCGGTCATCCCAGACCACCGGACATGAGGGCTCCCGCTGGAGTCGAACCAGCTTCAGCCGCGGCGCTGCGCCTGAGCAGGCGCAGCACCTGGAGAGCCACGGGCGCCGCCGACAACTTCGGAGAGCCACGGGCGCCGCCGACAACTTCGAGGAAGACGTCAATCGGACCGCTGGAGTCAGCGGCGGCACCAGACACCCTGCCTGGAGTCGAACCAGGATCACCCGCCCGCGCCGCGACGCAGAGGGGGAGGGAGCACCTCACTCAGGGGATGGCGATGACGCGAGCACCCAACGCAACCGAGGGTGCTGAGTACCTCGACCAGGGAGCGCAGCAGCTCGCGCCATCGCAAAGATCGAGCGCCCAGGGTCATGCGCGCTCGAAGACCGTCAGCCGTCAGAACGGGTACTGCGCATCGCAGCACCTGCCCCAGATCGTCTTCACGCTGGCCTCCGCGTCGGACTGGGAGAGCCCGAGGTCTACCAGCCGCCTCGCCAAACCGGACAACTCCTCCAACTCCGCCGCGGTCAACTGCGGCACACCCTTCTCGGGCTGCTCCGGGTTCAGGGAGCCCATCCATGCCTCGTGCTGTTCGGCGTCCCACTCGGGCTCGACGTACCGAAACTTGATCCACTTGTCCGAGTGATATCGGGCCACCCCGTACCCGTCCTCGCCGCGCACCAGCAGCGTGCCGTCCTCGCGCACATCCGCTCCGCCCACGTTGCGGAACTCGTCGGTGAACACAGCTTGCCCGTTGTGCCCCGTTACCTTCAGCGTCTTCGTCATCGTCCTTCCTCTACACCTTGCCCCAACACCAGGGCGTCAATTCACCAGCGTGGGAGCGAGCCCCAGCGCCACCCCGAACCCTCGCGGCGCAGGCGGCATGGGGACCTCCACCCGAACAGGGACGCCGCGCCCCACCTTCAGCCGCTTCAGGAGCGCCGCGACAGCCTCCTTCCCCGTCGCGAACCCCGCCAGAGTCAACCCGATCGGGAGCAGCGCGTCGTCGCCGAACAGCGCCCCGAGGTGGTGCGACTGGAGCTGGGCGCTCTTGAGGCGCGCCACGTAGGGCCTCGCCGGGCTGAGCTGCTCGATCCCCCGCTCCGTCACGACCAGCTCGCCGCCGTTCATCTGGATCACCTCGACGACCAGCGCGCCGACGAGGATGCCTTCGGCCTCGCCGACCTCAGCCGCCGCGCTCGATCCGACCTCCTCGACGGCCTCGCCCGTGGCCTGCCCCTTGTCTTCTTCGTCCGTCACGCGGCCCTCCTTGGCTTCAGTCCCTTGACCTCGACTTCATCTGAACCAGACCAGCGCTCCACGCTGGCCACGGCCTTGCTGAGCGCCGCCTCGACACCGACCATGGCGATCTCCAGCAGCCAGGTGTCCACCTCGCGCCCGTACACCGATGCGGGCAGGTGCCGCGTGCTCTCCAGGCCGTGCTTCGCCGCGCATGCACGCCGGAACACCTTCTTGGCCCGCTCTCGGGCCGCGCGCTCCCACCCGAGGAGCGCCATGTGCTCATCGAGCTGCGCCGCGAAGTGGTCCGAGGTCCGCTTCCACAGCGGGTCGCCCCCTCGCTTCTGACGCGGCGCGAACACCTCCAGCTCCCGACCGAGCTGCACCCGCAGGCGCTGAAGCCAGCACAGCAGCGCGGCGGCCTCGGTGCTCGGGTTGTAGGTCGGGGTGTGCCACTCGCCCTCATCGTCCTGCGTGGGCAACGACAGCGGGACCCCATGACGCCCCGGGCAGGCCCCGTGCTGCTCCAGAAGGGCCTCGATCTCGGCACGCCACAGCGCCGGGTAGAGCCCTTCGTCACGCTCCTGAAGCAACGCCAAGGCCGCCGGGGCGCGAACACCCATCGCACAGGTGAGGTCACGGCGCAGGCGAGTGAGCTGTCGCTGGACGCGAGGGTCCTTCATGGGGCACCTCCCAGCGAGGGCGAGCGGCGCTCAGCCTTCAGGAGGGCAGGCGAGAAGGTCTCGACCCGCACATCCCGCGGCACCCACTGCGCCAGGCCGGGCTCCCACTCCATGGTCAGGGTGCGGACGCGGATCCCGAGGTCGTCATGGGCGACGCTGACAACGGTCTGTCTCCCCAGGCTGCAATGGGTCGCCGTCGAGACGCGGACCCACGAGAGCGCGTCCAGGGCCACCCAGCCCAGGGCGACCCGCTGCCCGTGGCTGTTGCGATGCACCTGGATGACCCGCTGGCCGCCCGGCCTGGAGATGTAGCCCTTGGCCTCCATCTCGGTGAGGAGCTGATGAACGCGCCCGTCCGACACCTCAAGCTGCTGCGCCAACTGCGACAGGGTGGGGGCGGCGCAGCTCTCCCGAACGCTCTCCATGATCAGGTCGAGCGCCCGCGCCTCCTGATCCGTGAGGGGCCTGGTGGGGGCTTTGATGCTGTCGCTGTCGTGTTCCACGTGGCGCTCCTACAGGTGGCGTGAGACGAGTCCTTGAGGGCTGACCATCAAGCACTCAAAGATTCAAACGTTCAAAACATGGTGAGGTTCGGATGATCAGTCAAGGGAAAAATTCACTGAACCTTTCCCCGCCGACTCCTTGAACCACACCGCGACGTCGTCACACACGGCGCGCAGGTCGTTGACGCTGGCCAGGTTCCTGGTCAGGCCCTGGCCATCCTTCACCCTGGCCTCGCCGGTCTCGGGGTTGTAGGTGAAGTCCACGCCCCCATCAAAGCCCCACCACGGCGGCTTGATCGTGAATTGCGCACCTCCACCGATCTTCTCATCAAGATGATTCATCTCAATGTTGAACTCTGCCTGATCCATCGATGTTCACCTCCCGTCCTCAGGTCTACCCCACAAGGATAAGCACACCGTACCGGACCTGTCAACACACCACTTTTATATCCGGTACGAAGCAGACTAGGCCTGTGTATGGATTGACTACAAAAAATCTGTGCAGTGTATGCATCCGGTCTGTGTTCAGTGTGGCCCGGCGAAAGGTAGATTTCGTACACATTTCCACCCGTGGAGAGCACCGGATTTGTGTGCGATGCCTTGACAAGTCCGGTGCAGTGTGTACCTATTGCCTATCAATAGCCGCCGCGAGGGACTTGGCGTGGCCTACCGGGTCATCACCCTGTGGTGTGGATTGAGGTGGAATATGGCTGAAGACAGGATATCTGTGAAGGGCGGACCCATCACGGTGAAGTCCGCCACGCCCATTACGGCGATCGAGGCGTTCTTCTACGCCCGCGGCGGGCAGTGGACCGTGCAGGGGGTGGCCAAGGCCACCGGGGTCGGGAGCACGACGCAGGTGTACCGTGCGCGGAGCGGCCGCACCTCCAGGGCCTACGCCAAGGAGCTGGAGCGCGTCACCGGCATCAGCGCCGGGGTGATCGTCATCGGCACAAAGCGGCCCGACTGGACCTTCATGCTGGTCGAGGACGACCGGGTCCAGCTCGTCGAGACGGAACAGTGATGACCAAGGGGGCTCAGTGAGTTACAGACACGACCTGCCGACGGACGAGCGCGAGCACAAGGTGTTCGCGGTCCCCACCGACCTCGGCGACCGGGTGCGCAGCTACGCGCGCCGTTCCAAGGGGCTCTCGCAGAACACGATCGCGTGCGCCGCGATGGAGCTGCAGTTGATTGTGTGGCGGGCTCAGCAGTTGAGCCTGGAGAACCCCATCACGCGCGAGAAGACCACCAAGGCCGCCGGGGAGGACTTCCCCAGCGCGCCGCCCTCCCTCTCATTTGATAAGGGCGGCCCCGGGCTCGCCGCGGGAGAGACCCGGTCGCTCAGTGTCCGCGCCGACCCGCAGCTGATGCACGACTGGCTGGCCGCCGTCTGGTACCAGCAGGCCCGCTACAGCTACCCCTCCGAGGCGCTCGTCGCAGGCCTGACGAGCTACCTCGACCAGGTCCAGAACACCATGCCAGCCTGATCTCCCGATTCCGTTGTGACCTTGAGGCGCTGAGGGGGTCATCATGCGAGGCTGAATTTTGAACGCTTGAACTCTTGAATGGTTGATGTGGGCAGGGTATCTTGAAGAACCCTGTCTGGGACGAAAAAGCCCCGAGCGGTCTGGACACCGGCTCGGGGCAAACGGAGCGACATGAAAGAAGGAGGATCGCTCGTCATGGGAAATTACCGCCACACTGAAACAATGTCAAGTCCCGATCGAGCCCCAGATCGTCTGCCCCAGCGCAGCGACGCGCGGCGTTGGCTCGGCCAGCTGGTTCGGGCCGGGCGCCACCGGGGCGTGGTCACCGGGACGGTGGACGACGGGCGCCTGAGGCTCTTGCTGTCGCACCCGCGCTCGCTCAGGGGGCTGCCGCAGCTCATCGCGCCCCGACACGTGGAGATCTGCGACGTGGGCTACAGCAAGCGCGAGCAGGCCGCCATCGCGCTCCTGGTCGGGCTCGTGGTCCAGCTGTGCGACGCCTCGAAGGGGGCGCGGGAGTCGGGCAACGAGGCCGCGGCGCAGGCGCACTGCGCGGAGCGCGAGCGGGTGACCGAGGTGCTGTGCGTGCTCCTGGGGGCGCTCTCCCCTGAGGAGGTGCGCTGTGGCTGACGCAAGCACTGTGGATGGCGTCTTGACCGACGCGGCGATGCTCGACGCCGAGTCGCTCGCCGCGAAGCTGTGGAGCTGGATTCGATGGCTGCTGGCGCTCCTGTGGGCGCTGGCGCGGCGCGGCGCGCTGCGGCTGCGACCGCAGGAGGAGCCCTGGCAGAAGGGAGTCACCGAGGCCGAGCGGTGGACGCTCCGTCGGCTGTGCTCGGCGCGGTGGGTCGCGGCGGGGCGGCTCGACGGTCAGCCCGTGCTGCGCGTCGGCCCGGTGTGGCTGACGGCGCGGTGGGGCCGCGCGGTTCGCGTCGGGAGCATCTTCTGCGCCCTCGCGGGGCTGATGGTGACGCGAGGGTGCCAGGGCGCGGCGCTCTCCACTCAGGATCGCCTGTGGGAGGTGCGCCGTGGTTGAGGCTGGAGCGGGTGTGAAGGCGATCACCCTCATCGGGTGCGGCAAGGCGAAGCGCGAGGAGGCCGCGCCCGCTCGCGACCTCTACACGGGCAACCTGTTCCGCGCTCGGCTGAGGTACGCCGCCTGGAAGGGGGATCCCTACTACATCATCAGCGCCAGGCATGGGCTGCTGGAGCCCTGGCGGGTGATCGAGCCCTACGACCTCCACCTCTCTGGCGTCGCCAGGGAGCAGCGCTACCTGTGGGCCAGCCAGGTCATGGAGGCGCTGGAGCGCCTCCACCCTGGCGAGCGCCTGACGCTGGAGACCCACGCCGGGGCGGTCTATGTGGACCACCTGCGCGATCGGCTCGGGAGGCTCGCGACCTACCCCGAGGGCAGCGGCGCGGCCGCGACATGGAACATCACGCACCCCGTCGAAGGGATGCCGATCGGGCAGCAGCTCGGCTGGTACGCGCGTCGGCGCCCGGTGCAGACCGACCTGGAGGCGTGGGTTCAGGGGGCGGCGCGATGAGCAGGACACCCCACACGCCGCCGCGCTGCCTCCGTTGGCGCTCTCGACGCTCCACATGGGCGCCCCGACGCGAGACGCTCAACCCCTCGCGCTATGAGGTGAGCCTCCTCGATGAGGAGCGGGCCAAGGCGTTCGTCACCGAGCACCACTACTCAGGCTCCTACCCTGCGGCGCGGCTGCGCTGTGGCCTGTGGCGGTGGCGGCCCGGGACGCTCGGCGAGCTGGTCGGCGTGGCCGTCTTCTCCGTGCCTTGCCAGCAGCGCGTGGTGCCTCGCTGGCTCGGTGTCGAGCCCCTGGAGGGGGTTGAGGTGGGGCGCTTCGTCCTGCTCGACGACGTGCCCTTCAACGGGGAGACCTACTTCCTCGCGCGGGCGTTTCGCCTCCTGCGCGAGCACAAGCCCACCGTCCGCGCCGTGGTGAGCTACAGCGACCCGGTGGCGCGCCGCACGCTCGGCGGTGAGGTCATCAAACCCGGTCACTACGGGACGATCTACCAGGCCCACAACGCCCGCTTCCTCGGGCGCTCCTCCAGCAAGACGCTCTACCTCACGCCTGACGGGCGGGCCTTGAGCGGGCGGGCCTTGAGCAAGATCCGCCTCGGCGAGCGGGGGCAGGACGCGGCGCAGGCTCGCCTGGTCGAGCTGGGCCTGCCTGAGCGCGACCGGGGCGAGTCGGGCGAGGGCTACGTCGCCCGGGTGCTCGGGAGCCGGGCGGTGCGACCTGTGCGCCACCCTGGGAACTTCGTCTATGGCTGGGCGCTCGACCGCCGGGTGAAGCTGAAGCAGGCCGGGGGCTACCCCAAGGAGGCTGCGTCATGAGCCGGTACACTGTCCTCCACCTCTTCGCCGGGCTTGGCGGCGGCGCGGTCGGCTTCAAACGGGCCGGTTTCAGGTCCGTTGGAGCCTTCGACTACAACGCCGGCGCCTGCGCTGACTTTGCTCAGCTGACCGGCGAGCCGTGCACCCAGGCAGACCTGTGGACGATGACGCCGAAGGAGCTGCGCGACGCCTGCACAGGCGCTCCCGACGTGGTGTTCTCATCGCCACCGTGCCAGGGGAACTCCAGGTCGCTGTCGGGG
Organism: Myxococcales bacterium; assembly: GCA_002716585.1. Classification (GTDB taxonomy): domain Bacteria; phylum Myxococcota_A; class Bradymonadia; order Bradymonadales. The sequence goes on from PBBL01000011.1 coordinate 13,279, forward strand.
AAGGTCGCCAAGCGGCGAAAGTACCTCCTCCTCAACGAAGTGGCCCACCACGCCATCCGGCTGGTGCTTCAGGCCTGGCCTGACAGGCCGCCGCGGCTCATCGTGTTCGAGAACGTGCCCGGGATCGTCTCGCGCTCTCGGAGCATTCTTGACGAGATCACCTGGACCCTCGGGCAACACGGCTACGCCACCCGCGAGTCGTTCCACTGCTGCGGCCAGCTCGGAGGCCTGGCGCAGAAGCGCAAGCGCTTCCTCTACGTCGCGCGCCACATCGAGAGCTGCCCTGATTTCCTGCGCGAGCCACCCGAGCAGCCCCTCAAGAGCATCGGAGAGGTCGTCGGCGAGCTGGGGCCGCCGGTGTTCCTCCCCAAGCACCAGGCGAAGGAGTCGCTGCACTACTGCCCGAGGATGAAGGGGATCAACTGGATCCGGCTCGCGCTCATCCCTCCTGGGAAGGACTGGAAGGCGCTGCCCCCTTCCGTGGCCCTCAAGAAGAGCACGACCCGCCACAACGGCCCCCTTGGCGTGGAGCGGTGGGATGATGCCGCGCACACCGTCCAGGGCTCGGGCGGGGCGCGCGGGTCGTGGGGCTCCATCGCCGACCCTCGCGTTGAAGGGCTGAGGCCAAAGAAGAACCCCCGAGGTGGGGCCTATGGGGTCAGGGGCTATGAGGCATCGGCCAACACGGTCGTCGCCTCGGCCTGTCACGACAACAGCTCAACGTCCATCGCCGATCCCCGGCTCGTAGACCCTCGCAGCACGTGCTCCAGGCGTCCGCGCAGCCTCGGCGTCACGGGCTACGACGAGCCCCTGCCCACCTGCGTCATCGGCCAGGGCACGGCGCACAACGGACCCTGGCAGGTCGCTGACCCGAGGCTGACCTACAAGGAGCGCAACGGCGGCCATCGGGTTGTCCCGTGGCCCGAGGCGTCGCACTGCGTCATCGGCGAGTCCTCTCCTGACAAGGGCTTCAACCTCGCAGACCCGAGGATCCCCGAGATCGTGGGCGACCCCCTCGACCCTGGCAAGAGGGACATCTACGCCGTCATCAAGGCCCTCGATGGCACGTGGCACAGGCCCATGACCACGGCTGAGCTGGCGCTGTTGCAGGGGCTGCCCATCGTCAAGAGCGACGGGAGCCTGGTCGAGCTTCACGGCACGAAGCACGGCGACTGGCGCAAGCGCATCGGCAACGCCGTCCCCCCGCAGTCCGCTGAGGCCATCGCCCGGGAGTGCTGGGCGACGCTGGAGGCCAGCGACGGCGGCGGCTGGCGGTTGTCGAGCCAGGGGATCTGGGTACAGCGACGGGCTGATGAGGTCCGCGAGACAAGCATCCAACAACCACGGATCCAACAACCACGGCGAGGGCTGACGTCCCCACCTCATAGAGAGGGCCTCATGTCGAAGACCGAAAAGAGCACAAAGACCGGGATCGCCGCGCTGAAGGAGCGGGTGAAGGACCAGGCCGAGCTGCGGGAGCTGTCGGGCGGACATGACCTGGCGTGCCCCACAGGGGATCCCGGTCACCTGGCTGCCAACATCGAGTTCTATCAGGAGGAAGGGGAGGTCCCCACGTTCTGCTGGGGTGAGGGCGACCGGGACGGGCTCTGCAAGAAGCCCCTCGGCCAGACGTGGGAGGAGCTGAGCCTCCTCGGCGGCAAGCTGCGCCGCGGCCACAACAGGCTGGGCTACAACGAAGCCCAGTTCGACTACGAGGACCGCTGCGCCGCCCGGCTCCTGATCGACGAGGGCACGCTCACCTACGACGCCGCGGTGGGTCACCTGGTCGCCGAGACGCTCCACGAGCGCTACGGCACCCAGATCGACCTGCTCAAGGCCCGCTACCCCGAGTGGCGCCGCGTCCTCAAGCGCCAGAAGCAGGCGAGGCGTCGCGTGTCGACCACCTCGCGTGTGGCCCTGTCGGAGCAGCTCAGCGGGAGGCATGGCGGGGGCGGGAGCACCATCGTCGTCAACGGCGGGTCGCTGACGGGGGTGGCCATCGGGGCGGGGGCGAGCGCGTCCGTTGGCGCCGTTGAGCAGCGCGGAGGTGCGCAGGACCTCGTGGGTCGCGGCTACGACCTGAACACGGCCAACGGGCGCCTGGACGCCATGTGCAACATGTTCGGCGCCCTCTTCTGCCAGGTCCCGTTCCTCATCGGCATGCCCTCGGCGATCCTCCCAAACAGCTCGCAGGCGCAGCAGGCCGTCGCCGTCGCCGAGTGGGCTCAGGCGAACGGCAGGGTCGAGGAGCTGAAGGCGACGATCCGCAAGATGTACCGGCGGTGACACCCACCAGGAGGGGCGAGCGATGCAGGCACTCGACGCGCCATCGACGTTCGACAGGCTCAAGCGGCTCCATGGGGAGCGCCGCGCCGAGGCGCTCCTCTTCATCAGGGACACCCTCGCGCCCTCCATCGCAAGCCTGGAGGTCAACATCCAAGCGGCGGAGGAGGCCCAGGGTGCTTGGGGGGTGCGCGGCGCGGGGGCGCGCTGGGCTGACCTGCGCGATCTGAGGTGGCGGCTACGGACCCTCAAGGAGTGCCGCGAGGGGCTCGTGAAGGGGTTCGACCTGACCGAGGCGGAGCTGGGTGAGTTGGAGGTTGACCATGAAGCCTGAACCCTGCGGCCTGAGCCTGGAGAGCGCGCTTGAGCCGCTGTCCGGGATCCTCGATGAGCGCGACTTCGCCTGGAGCTTCGTCAACGACGAGGCCCGCATGAACAAGCTCATCCTCGCCGGAGCGAAGCTCGCTGGCCCTTCATCCGTCTATTTTTTGCGACAATTTGAACGCTTGAACGCTTCAAGCTCAAGGGTCGAACTGCGGTCGAGTGTCGATGACAAGGAGGTCAAAGATGAAGTGGCGTAGCGAAAGCGCGTGGTGGGAGGGAGCGCCGTTCCCTCCTCGTAAATGGCAGGCCGAGGCCCTCAGGTGCGCGGTGGGTCGGGTTGAGGCTGGGGCGAGGCCAGTCGTTCACGCGGTGATGGGGGCGGGGAAGTCGGTGTTCATCGCGGAGCTGGTGCGCTCCATCGAGCTTGAGCGCGGCGAGGTGGTCGTCATCTCGGCGCCGACGCGCAAGCTCGTGGTGCAGCTCGCGCGCACGGTGGCGGGCCGGGTCGGGTCGCGGGAGGTGGGTCGCTTCTTCTCCGACGCCAAGGAGACGAACCGCCCTGTGATCGTCGCCTGCTTCCCGTCCATGGAGCGGCTCGCGGAGATCTTGCAGCGCCAGGAGCGCCGCGCCGTGCTGTGGATCGTGGACGAGGCGCACAACTCCGAGTGCGACTCGATCCACAACGCCTACCTGAGGCTGGACCCCGAGCGGCTCGTGGGGCTCTCCGCGACGCCCTACCGCTCCAAGGAGGGGGAGGCGCTCCAGCTCTTCGACGAGACCGCCTACACCTACGACGCCTCGGACGCGCTGCGCGACGGCGTCATCGTGCCGTGGAAGGTGCGGCAGTACGGGGGGCTGGCCGAGACCATCGACGACGCGTGCGTGGAGATGATCCGCAGGGTGGTCGCCGAGGATCTGGGGCCAGGGGTGGTGGACGCCCACAGCTTCGTCCAGCAGGGCGCCAAGCGCGTCCACATCAGCGGGATCAAGGACGCCGAGGCGTTCGCCCGCAGGCTCTCGGAGGACGAGGGGATCCGGGCGATGGCGGTTCACAGCGAGCTGAAGGGCCGTGAGGTGGACCGCCGGATCCGGCTGCTCAAGGAGGGGCAGCTGCAGGTCCTGGTGCACGTCGCCATGCTCAAGGAGGGCGTGGACCTGCCCTGGCTTCGGTGGCTGTGCCTCAGGCGCCAGGTGTCCAGCCGGGTGTGGTTCGCGCAGCACGTCGGGCGCGTGCTGCGCTCCCACCCGGGCAAGGAGGAGGCGATCATCCTCGACCCCGGCGACCTGTTCGGCACCTTCGGGCTGAGCTACGCCGCGGTCCTCGGCGGTCGGGACATGTCCGACAGCCCGCTCCTGCAGTTCCTCACCGAGGAGCAGACCGAGGCGCTCCACGAGGCCCAGACCAAACCCGGGGTGCTCAAGCAGAAAGGCCCCAGGCTCTACCTGATCGACTCCAGCGAGCCCAAGCGGCTGAACCAGCTCCAGGGCGGGATCCGCCAGCTCTACCTCGCCATGGAGGCCGCGGGGCTGCTCCAGCGCCCCGACAAGGTCCCGTTCGGGAGGTGGCGGCGCGCGGCGGTCACGAAGAGCCAGATCCAAACGCTCGGTCAGGCGTCGCGCTACGCCGCGGCGCGCCTCGACCAGATCGACGCGCCCCCGGAGGTGCGTGAGCTGCTGCGGTTCAGCTACCGCAACGCCCGCCAGCTCACCAAGGGCGGCGCCTCCGACCTGATCTCGATCCTGTTCGCGCTCAGCAAGGCCCACGACTGGCCCGACGTCGTCACCCGCATGGTGCGCGGCGAGGACGTGCCCGACCCCGAAGACAGCCCGAGCGAGCGAGCCCACCACGAAGACGAGGAGGCCGCGTGATGCCGAAGACGAAGACGACGAAGACGACGAAGGGCTCCACCCCGGCGAAGGGCGCGAAGAAGATGACGGCCGCGGAGTGGGCGAAGCTGACCTCGGGCGGACGGGCGAAGCCGAGCCCCTCTGCGCCCGAACAGGGGGCTCAGCTCGGGCAGATCGTGCGCCTGGGTCGGTCACGCGACGACACAGAAGCTGCCGAGGGAGACAACGACGCGCCGCCGCTCTCACTCAAGGACGCCGACCGGGGGCGCAGCGCCGCGAAGGGCACCGCGACGCGGCGGGTCCGCCCGCATGACGCGACCGCCTGGTGGCGCGAGATCGAGCGGCTCGCCTCGCGACCGGCGACGGAGCTGAGGAGCGTGCGCTCCGCCGCCGGGCGCCTCCTCGCGCTGGAGCCCGAGGCCGACGCACACCGCGCCGCCTTGGAGCAGCTGATCGCTGACGTGACCGCCGCCCTGGACCAGTGGGAGGCGTCAGCGCGGCTCACGGCGCGAGGCGAAGGCGAGAAGGCGAATGCGGCGACCAAAGCGACGCCGGAGCAGTCGGCAGCCGAGGAGGCGCCTGAGGGATGAGCGAGCAGCAGAAGCAGGGCGGTGAGGCGTCGCCAGGGGTCGGCGAGGGCGAGCGGCGCCTGTTCGCCTACTCGGTGTGCGCAGGCGCCGAGGACCGCCGCGTGCGACGCCACAGCGGCACGCTGGAGGAGATCCATGGGTGGCTGGAGGGCCACTCGCGGGTCTTCGCGAGCAAGGACGGGCCGCTGTTCCACCCCGCGGTCTACACCCCCGTGCCGCACCCCCACCCGCGCTCGAAGGTCTTTGGCCAGGTCGGCGATTGGCGCGTGCGTGAGGGGATCGAGGCGATCGGGTGGCTGCCGATCGACATCGACGACACCCTGGAGGTGAGCGACGTCCCGGGCTGGCTGGAGCGGTGGTCGGGCTGGGCGTACCTCGCCTACACCTCGTGGTCGTGGGGGCTCGCCGAGTGCAAGGCGCGCCTGCGCGTCCTGCTGCCCCTGGAGCGCCCGGTCACGCTGAGCGAGTGGGCCGGGCTCGCCGCCTGGGCCAGGCGGTACGCCGCCGAGGGCGTCGAGGGCGTCACCGGCGACCAGCTCCTCGGCAAGGAGATCAACAACCCGAACCTGGGCTACTACACGCCCCGAGCCCAGAACCCCGAGTCGTTCGACGCGGGCTGGGTGCGGCTCCACCGCCCCGAGGGCGACGGCGCCCGCCTCCTCGACCCCGACGACCTGCCGCCCGCCACATCGGTCACCGCCGAGGTCGCGCGGATCCGCCAGGAGGCCGAGGCGCGAACGGCGCAGCGGCGCGCAGCGGCGCGGTCTGCCTATGGGGGCGGCGGCACACCCGACCCCGACGACACCGCCCGGTGGGTTGAGGACATGCTCGGCCACGTGCCGCCAGAGGACTACCACGAGTGGATCCAGGTGCTCCAGGCCCTCCACGCCTGGGATCCGCACCGCGGGCTCAGGCTCGCCCACGCCTGGTCCTCCGAGTCCGACAAGTACGACCCAGCCGTGCTCGACAAGAAGTGGGCAGGGTTCGCCGAGGGGCGCGGCAGGACGCTCGGCACCCTCTACCACCTGGCCTGCCAGTACGGGTGGGAGCCGAGCGCCGAGCAGCGGCTCGCCTTCCAGTCCGACGCCGACCTCCTCGGCAGCCCGAGCCGCGTGGAGATGGCCGGGGCGACGCCGGTGGGTCCTGAGCCGCCCTGGACCGCCCTACCCCCACCTCACGCGCGCCCCGTTGGCACGCGCGACGACCGAACCGGCGACCGGGTCAGCAGCGCGTCAGGCGGCGGCGGAGGCGAGCCCCCACGGCACCCTCCAGGAGGAAGCGCCGGAGGGAGCGGCGGCGGAGGCGGCGGAGGCGGCGGACGAGGTGACGACGACCCCGAGGCCGAGGGCGATCCTGAGGATGACCCCGAGGGACACCACAGCGAAGGACGCCGCGGCGAGGAGGGGCGCGACGACGACTGCGACCCGACCCAGGCGCTGCTTGATCTGCTGGAGCAGGGGCGCATGGGGCTCGACGGCGAGGCGCTGGCCACCTGGATCGAGGAGGTCTCGGCGGCCGCTGTGCGCGCCTTCCCGACGTGGAGCCCCTTCGAGGTCGAAGGGTGGCGCGAGCGGCTTGGAACGGGGCTCGACGCCGGGGGCGCGAGCGGCGCGAAGCGGCTCGCGAGCCGGATGCTCAAGCTGGCCGCGCAGGCGCAGCGCGACGCCACCGGGCCTCGCACCCGCGCGGGCGACGCGGCCTCGGGCGACCTGTGCGACGAGGCGATCCTGAACGCCTGGCCTTACGCCCAGGTCGAGGCCGAGGCGCGGTTCCCCGTCGGGTGGTGCGGTGAGGCGGTCGAGGTGGCCCAGCAGGGCGGCGGGCGGCTGTGGCGACGGCAGACCCGGCGGAGCCGCGACGGGGGGCAGGAGGAGCTGCTCATTCCGGTGGCGCTCGGGCCAATCCTGATCACCGGACGGCAGCGGGAGATCACGACCGGGGAGGAGCACGTGCGCCTCGGGTGGCGCCGCGACCGCGCGTGGGCCGAGCGGATCGTCAGCCGCGAGACGATCAGCTCCCAGCGCGACCTGGTGGCGCTGTCGCGCTGGGGCGCCCCGGTCAACTCGACCAACGCGGGCGAGATCGTGCGCTACCTGTCGGCCTACGAGGCCGAGAACCTCCCCAACCTGCCGCTGGCGCGCGTCTCCAGCCAGCTCGGGTGGCAGGGTCCACCCGCTCAGGGCGCAGGCTTTCTGTGGGGCGAGACCTTCATCGAGGGCGACGTGCAAGACGGCGACGGCGACGAGGCCGCGCTCCAGGTCCACTTCCACGGCGCCGACGAGGGCGACGTGCAGGCGGCGGCTGGCTACCGCCAGCACGGCACGTGGGTGGGGTGGTGCGAGGCGATCGCCCACCTGATCCCCCACGCGCGGCCCCGCATGGCGCTCTACGCGTCGCTCACCACGCCGCTGCTGCCGATCCTCGGTGCGCCGAACTTCATCGTCGATCTCAGCTACCCGACCTCGCACGGCAAGACGACCGCGCTGCGCGCCGCGGCGTCCTGCTGGGGCGTCCCCGACGAGGACAAGCCCGACGCGGTCATCTCCACGTGGGACTCGACCACCGTGGGCGTCGAGCGGCAGTCGGCGCTCAGGCAGGGGATGCCGCTCATCCTCGACGACACCCAGCGCGTCCTCGACGAGCCCAAGCGGCTGCGCAAGGTGATCTACGACGTCGCCCAGGGACGCGGCAAGGCCCGCGGCTCGATCGGCGGGCTGGCCCGCGTCAGCACCTGGTCGGCCGTCCTGCTGTCCAGCGGCGAGACCCCGATCGTCGTGCTCACGAGCCAGGGCGGCGTCCGGTCGCGCGTCGTCACCCTCTACGGCGCCACCTTCCCCCCGCGCGAGCCCGAGCTGGTCCAGATCATCCGGGAGGGCGTCACCACCCACTTCGGCCACGCCGGGCCGATGCTGGTGAACGCCATCATGGAGCGCCGCGACCAGTGGCCCGCCTGGCGCAGGCGCTACCGTGAACTCACCCACCACTACCAGCGCGCCGCGGACGGCGACCCGGTCGGCTCGCGCCTGGCCACCTACCTCGCCACCATCGACCTGCTCGGCGAGCTGGTCCACGGCGAGGTGGAGGGCCCCCGCGCGCTGCTCGACCTGCCGTGGGAGTGGCGCAGCCCCGTCGAGGAGCTGCACGCCGACCTCATCCAGGAGGCCGGGGGCGCCGACCCGGCGCTGGCGATCGCCAGCTACATGATGAGCTGGGCTGAAGAGAACCGCGCCGCGCTCTACAGCCGAGTGAACGCCAAGCCGCGCCCACCGAACCGCGCCTGGCTCGGGCGCTGGGACGCCCCACCCGAGCCGCTGCACGTCCTGACCAAGGTCTGGGTGGACACGCTGCGCCAGGCCGGGTGGGAGCGCAGCTTCATCGACGGGGCCACCCGCACCCTCTCCGAGCGCGGGATCATCCTCCACCCCGAGAAGGGCCGCCACTGTGCCCGGGTCCGCATCGACGGCGACCGCCCGCGCTGCTACACCCTCTCCATCGCCGCCCTGTGTGAGGCGCTCGGCGAAGCCATACCGACCGTCGAGGACGACGACGTGCCGATCTGACGCGTGCCCGTGCAGGCATGGAGGGTGGAGCGAGAGAGGCTCCAGAAGGACTCGGGCGGGGTCACTCCTCGGAGGCCGGGGTCGGGTCGACCAGCTCCAACACATCATCCCCGAAGCGGATCTCGGCGCCGTCTTCGTTGTCCATGGTGTAGACGAGGACATCGCCGCTCTTGAGGGTCACGGTCCAGGTCCAGCCGAGGATCGCCGGGGCTTCACGGTCGACGTGCATCTGTCGCCCCGTCTTGTCGAAGTCGATGTCGCGGTCGGTGATGCCCTCGCGGCTCATGTGGGCCATGACGGTCTGATTGAACCGCTGGCGGCGCTTGACCACCTCGGCCTTGCGTTGGGCCAGCAGCAGGTCGCGTGAAGTAGGCTGTGACATCGTGTCCTCATCAGCTCGGGTTCGTGTCTTCGGGCGCGGTTGACGGACGCCAGGCGACGGCAGGAGGCCCCGAAGGGCCGCCGAGGTTACCAGACCTTGTTGCTCTTCTTGAGGTTGCAGGAGGGGCAGGCCCCCACCCCGTTGGTGATCGTGGTGCGACCGCCGCGGCTGTGAGGGACGACGTGGTCCCCGTGGAAGCCGTGCTGAAGGTCCTCGCCGCAGTAGGGGCACTTCCCCTCGGTCTTGCGCCACAGGGCCTGCTTGTCGTGCCCATCGTAGCAGCGCTTGGAGTCCAGCTCATCGCCGAGGATCTCCTCGACCAGCTCGTCCTCCGTCTTGTCCTCCAGCTCCAGCAGCATCTTGAACAGGTCCAGCTCTTTCACTTCGTCTTTCGTTAGCAGCTCAGCCATCGTCGCCCTCCGTTCCGTCAACAACCCCAATGTAGCTATTTGCTACAAAAGAGCAAGAGACGGAGAGCAACTTTTTGCTACTTCTCTTCGCGCCACAGCTCCAGCATCCGACCCTCCTTCGAGGTGACCAGGGCGGCCTTGAGCGGCTCTCGGCTCTCGGGGTGCCAGGCGAGCGTGTAGACCCCGTCTTCATCGGTGACCGGGCTGTCTTCGTCATCGACAGCGCGGCGCAGGATGACGCGCACGGTGGAGCCGTTGAGGTCGAGCGCGTTGGTGATGCGCTTCGCGCTGCTCGGGCCGTTGGTGAGCAGGTAGGGGATGATCTTGTCCAGCGTGGTCGCCATGGATCCTCCGTGGTCTGGCGTGGCCTGGACAGTATGGGCACCGCCACAACAAAAAGCAACAAAAAGCTACATGGGCACCTTGCGCCGATTGTAGCACATGGTTACATTTACATCATCGAAGGGCGGCAAGGGGCCGCCCGGGAAACTGAAGAGAGACGATGAACCTCAAAGCCGAGCTGATCAACGCTGACCGCACCGCCCGCGCCGCCCGCGCCAAGGCCGACCGCCTCTACCGCGTGGCTCTTGAGAGCGGCCACCCCGGCGACTGCCCCGGCCTCTACGAAGCCGCCGACGTCGCGGCTCGCGAGGCCGACTACCTCGAAGAGGAGGTCACCCACCTCCGACGCCTCGCCCAATGAAGAAACCCCCTCAGGCACGGGGCTTGAGGGGGCCTCAATACGGGGCGGCGCACACCGGCTACCAACCACGGCGCCGCCCACAGCAACGGAGACGATATCATGGCGACCACACAGAAGCACCTCGAAATCATCGCAGACCAGCTCATCACCGGGATCCTGGCGATCGGGACCTACGTCCTGGCCGGGTTCGCCAAGGTGAGCATCGCGGACACGAAGCGGGGCCAGCGGTACAGCTACCGCGTCAAGGTCGTCCGCAAGCGCACCGAGCGCGGCGGGTACGCCCCTGCTCACGGGGAGGGGCCGTGGGTGGTGGAGCTGCGCACGGTGCATGGCTGGGCTCCCCTCGGCTACGTCGGGATCGGCCCCTTCACCGGGCACCTGCGCTTCTGGACCGGGGCGAGCCGCCACTACCAGGGGCGACAGTACCACCACCCCGCCGCCGCGTGGTACTTCCGCGGCCTCATCCACAACGCCACCCACGGCCACGAGATGCCGGACTTCATCCAGGTCTGGCGCTCCCACCACTGCGGGCGCTGCGGTCAGGACCTCGTCTCGGAGTTCCGCCACATCGGCTACGGCCCGATCTGCTGCGGTCACCTGGGCATCGACTCCAAGGCGATCTTCAGCCGCCTGAGCGAGTTGGGAGAGGCCGACCTCAACAGCCGGATCGCGATGGTGCGGGAGATGGTCTACAGCGACCTGAGCGCCGCTGACAAGACCGCGCTGAGGCTCCTGCCCGGGGTGGCTGGCGAGTACGCCCGGCAACACACCGACGCCGCCTGAGCGATCTGAGGCGCCCCTGGGATGGACTCGGGGGCGCTCACCTTCAACGCGAGAGAGACAACGCGAGAGAGGACAACGCCATGACGATCTTCACCGAAGCCAACATCATCGACACCTACACCGCCCGCCAGGCCCTTGAGGATGGGCAGCTCATCGACGTCTGCGCCCGCCTCGGGCAGAACCTCGCCGCCGAGATCGGGTTGAGGATCCCGCTGTACTTCACCGCCGGGGTCTGGGCCGACCTGGTGAAGGTGCCCGAGTGCGCGCCCTGGCAGGATGAGGTGGGCCGGGCCCGGAAAATCTACTTGAATGAGTACTGGATAGATAAATACGAAGTAAGTGTAGAAGCATACAGCCAGTGTGTGGATAGTGGTTTTTGTTTAAGACCCGCTTTGGTGAATAGTCATGTGCGTGATCCATACAATTGGGGTGTTGCGTATAAGTATAATAACCCAATCAATGGGGTGAGTTGGGGGCAGGCTGCGTCTTATTGTAAGTGGAGAGGAAAACGATTGCCAACAGAAGCCGAGTGGGAGAAGGCTGCACGAGGTGTAAATGGTCAATTGTATCCATGGGGTGGAAACTACCCTTCCGAAGACCAATACGGGAACTTTTCGGACAAAACGAGGGTGACGAGGATGAATCACTCAGAATTTCCATCGGTAAGTGATTATAATGATGGATTTAAAGCCACAGCTCCAGTTGGTAGTTTTCCAAAAGGTGTAAGTCCGTATGGTGCGTATGATGTGGCAGGAAATGTACGAGAGTGGGTTGGTGACTGGTACGGGAAATACCATGTGCGGGCCCCAAAACGAAATCCCAAAGGGCCACGCGTAGGCTCGCGTCGAATCACTCGGGGCGGTGGTTGGGGCAGTGTTGAGGGCGACCTACGCGCTTACACTCGCCATGTTGTCGCGCCATCGGAGGCCAGCGCCGACATTGGTTTTCGCTGTGTTGTTTCTAGTGGTTAGTTTGAATTATACTATTGGCGAATTGCGCTTCGGTTGACCCATCGCAAGCCTGTCAACGCGAGTTCAACGGGCATGTTGATGGGGCAAGCCCAACACAGTGCGCGAATAGACGACTCAACAACACGCTTGCTCCAACACACCAAAGGCAGCTGACCATCGCGTCAGCGAACCGGGCTCCTCTCTGGACCCCAACACGTGCTCGGCTGCCCCCAAACGGCGCTGTTGCTTCGCGCCCACCTCGGCCTGGTCGCTCACCAGGAGCCCCCTGGGGAGTTCAACTACCCGAGCTGACGGCATCCGACAGTAGAGCGGCGCGCCTTCCGGTGGCGCCACGAGTTGGCCGCCGAGAGCCCCCGTGCCATCTGGGGTTCGGGGGCTCACCGGCTCAGCGCGACTTCTTGGACATCTCGCTCCCAACGACGGCCCCGGCCAGCCCTGCCAGCAGCGCACCGCCCACAGCTGTGTTGCCTGCGGCCTTGAGCTTCTTCTCCAACTCCTTGATCTGGGCCTTCAGTCGCTGGATCTGGTTTCGTTGGGTGGTGCAACTCGCCCAGGCGCGATCCGTCTCCACGAGGGCGTCCTGGAGCTGTTGGTCGAGGCGCCTGATGTGATCCCTGAGGGCCTGCAGTTGGCTCTCCGCCTTGGCTTTGTGCTCGTCGAGGCGGCGCTCCGCGTTGGCCTCCCCCGCCTTGGCCACCTCAGCCGCCTTCTTCGCGTCCTCGAGCGCCGCCTTGAGCTTCTCCAACTCTTTGTCCCGGCGCTGAAGCGCCTCCAGATGCTCGCTCTTGAGCTGCTCACGCTGAGTGGTCAGGCGCTTGATCTCAGCACGGTTGGACGCCAACTCGGCCTCCTGCTCGGCGATCCGCTCGGCCAGCGCCTCGTTCTGCTCATCACACTCCGTGATGGTGTCGTCCTTCACGTCCACCAGGTCGGCGTGCTCTGTGCCCGCCACCAGATCGAACACGTCGACCTCAAGGATCTGGGCGATCGACTTGACGTAGCTGAGCGTCACCGTGGTCTTACCGTTGAGGATGTTGGAGGCCGTCCCCTTCGTGACGTCCATCCGCTTGGCGAGCCAGTTCTGGCTCACCCCCTTCTCCTTGAGGAGCTGACGCACCTTCTCCCCGAACGAGGAGCCTTCTTCGCTGGCGGGCGTGTTGCCCTGGTTCTGAGGCGTCTCGCCCCTCTCTTCACGCGTGGTCACAACGGACCTCCTGCTGTGGGGTGTGGCCGTGCTCCTTCAAACAGCGCTCCACACCGGATCATCTCAGCCTGAGGCGACACCATGCCGCCTGGCTTGAGGGAGAGTGTTTGCGCCCTAAACAGAAAGACAAGCCAGCAAGTGTTTAAGCGACCGTTCAAGTGTTCAACTAAATCGTTTAAGCCTTAAACGGTTCACCTCGGAAGAGGGCTCCACCCAACGAAAACAGGTTGTCGGGACACCATCGTGTTCGACGTCGAAGCGGGTTCGTCTTCAGAGCATCGGTGTCTTGTCGGGGATGATGAAGAGACGAGAGCAGGTGATGACCGGCCTGTTTCAATCAGACTGTAAAAACACACCCGTAGTCTTTTGACCTATAGGCTGTTGACCTACACCATCTCTTGGTCGATAGTCTATTGACCTATAGGTCATTGAGCTATATAGGTCATTGAGCTATATAGGTCGATGACCTGTATAGCCTGCTGACCTATACAGGTCGTCAACCTATGTGCTGCTGACCTATATAGTCTGCTGACCTATATAGGCTGTTGGCCTATGCATACAGTGGGAGGCTCACCATGCACGACCTGTCCGAGCGGCAACGCGAAACCCTGGACGCCCTCATCGCCGAGACGCACGAGTACGGCCCGCCGACGTTCGGGCGCCTCAAGGATCGCCTGGGGCTGCACCACTCAACCGTCAGGCAGGCCCTCACCAGGCTCCAGCGTCTCATGTTGGTGCACCAGCACTACCCGGGCGGCCCCTACATCCCCGTGAAGGGCGCAGGCGGCGAGGCGCTCACCCTCACGCTGGCCGCAGGTAACGAGGGCGACAGGGAGGGCGGAGTGACCCTGGGCGCGCCAGCAGAACCTCCAGCGCCCGCTCAGCCAACGCCCGCTCACCCCTCGCCCCCTGAGGCCGCCCCGGCGCCATCCAGCCCGACGATCAGGGAGACGCCGGGGAGGCGCCCCTACGTCCACGTCAAGCTGCCCGGCAGCCGCGAACTCGCCCCGATCGAGATCACCGAGACCGACAACTTCAACACCAGCCCACGCCTCCAGGCCGAGGAGCTGCGCGAGATGATCGACCGGCTGGACGAGGACCACTTCGTCTTCGTCGCCCTCACCACCGACCTGCGCTGGAGCGTCCAGCAGCACGAGCAGGACTACTGCGACGACCTGTCCATCGCCGACCTCCTCGGTCGCGCGGAGCCCGTCGCGGCCCACCACCTCGGCGCCGCCACGCCCCTCACCGCTCCCGACCTCCAGCTCGCCCTCAGGGAACTCGGCGACGCCACCGGGCAGCTCCTCTTCATCAGCCCCATCCACCTCGTCCTCAAGTCCCTCGGCGCCCAGCTCGCCGACCTCTACGCTGTCACCTACCGCCGCGGCCGGTGAGCCCCTGGATGTCTCCAGGAAGCCTCCCGCTGCGTCTCAAGCCCGTCCTCGACAGCCTCCAGCCGCAGCCGCTCAGATAGCCCTTGACGCGCAACGAGGGGTGCGCCATATTGAACGCACACCCGAAAACACGACGTCGAAGACCAAGAAGATGGCCCCAGAACGGGCCGGTTGCGGGACACGATGCGGGCCGGTTCAAGGTCTTGGCCCCATTGCATTTTCTTGATTTGTCCCCCGTTCAGCCCAAAAAGAGATGGCCTCATTGGGCTGTGTGGGATTTTATTTTGGCTTGTGGAAAATTACACATGGACATGTGTAGAATTACAGCATGGGTGTAATCATGTAAAAGAAAAACCCCGCGCCCTTTGGAGATCGACTCGGGACAAGCGGGACATGGGGGACGGCCTTTTACATATTGAATGATTATATAGTCTTATCTATATACATTACCGGCCCCCACAACGTCCCGCTACCGTCCCGCTCTGGATCAAGCCCGATCGCACCCTCTGTAGCCCCTTGGAGCGTCGGTTTGTGGCGTAGGCGCTCGTCCATCAGCTCCCGCCTCATCTTCAACCTGGAGCATCCCATGGTGGGGTTCATCGACCTGCCTGTGGTCGTCCTGGTGGCGCCCTACTGCCGCGCTGTTGCCGCGCTGTTGCCGACACGGCGCTCGCGTCCTGAGCGCCTCAGACCCGCTCTGGCTGCCCTGAGCGCCCCCACGCCTCGCAGGTGACCCGTACGCCTCGCAGATGCGTCGCAGTCGCCTCGGTTCGGTCGATGGGTGTTCGCGAGCGCTCAGGGGCTCCTGGGGCCTCTCGCGGCGTGTGGTGAGCCATGGGGGTGGAGGCCTACACCATCGGCGGAGGCCTCCACCTCACCAGCAAGCCGACGCCGCCGCGCCAGTCGGTAGCCCAGACATTACGAAATCCATTTCTTTACAAAGATCGTGCTGTGACGCGTGTCGTCCAGCAGGGGGCAGGCGGTGTTCTGAAGCCAGGTTGAGGCTGTGCAGGGTCGAGCTGAAGGAGCCCGGCAGAGCGCCGGTAGGAGGACGGCAGGCTGTCAGAAGATGAGGGAGAGCAGGAGAGAGGTCAGGAGGCAGGTCAGGCGGTGGTTCGTCGAGCAGCGGCGAGGCACTCGATGGCGTCCTCGCCCCACACCAGCTCGGCCTCGGCGAAGGGGTCCATGAGCCAGCCCCAGGCGACGCGGGAGCAGGGGCCGCACAGCGTCTGAGTAACGACGTCGCAGGCTCGGCAGCGCGAGGTGAGGGTCACCCCGGCGCCGAGCTTCAGGTGCCACACGACGGGACCCTGAGCCGCGAGCTGGCGGGTGCGCTCGACCTGGAGGTCATTGAGCGCACCCATCACCGCACCTCGTCGTTCTTGCCGCTCTTGCTGCTCTGCCCGTTCTTGCCACTCTTGCCGCTCTCGCCGTTCTCGCCACCCTGCGCGCCCTCACCGTCCTGAGGGGGCACCATCCAGGTGTCGGGGTCGGGGGAGTCGCCCTGGGTGTCCGCCCATGTCCAGCCGTCGGCGAGGCGGCGCTCGACCTCACGGCAGGCCTTGGCGAAGCGCTCCAGCTCCTCGTCGCTGGTGATGTTCCAGACCTTGCCGCCGAGGGTGCCGATCCACGCGCGCTCAAGGCGCCCGGGGCCGACGTCGAACAGGTCGGCGTTCTCAGGGGCGTCCATGTGCGCGGGGGGCATCCCGAGCCCGACGAGGCGGTCGTAGACGACGCGGGGGTTCAGCTCGGCGACGTCCGACAGGGGCTCCTGACGCCACAGGCCGCCGTCCTCGCCGATGAGCACGACGCCGCGGCGCACGCCTCGGTCGTCCAGGCGGGAGAGCGCGACGTGGGTGTGACGGATGCCGTAGGCGCTGTCCTGGATGGGGATCGCCTGGGTGACCCTGGCCAGCTCGAAGATCGACCACAGCAGGTCGTCCTCGGCGCCGCGGGCCTCCTTGTCGCTGTACCAGACCCGCGGGCGGGTGACCGCGACGACCAGGGCGATGATGGCGGCGAAGACGCGCGTCCAGGCGCGCACCGCCTCGGGCAGCCCCGTCCCATCGTCGTCGCCCGAGACCGTCTCAGGCGGCTCCTCGGGGTCGTGGGGGCGCGGGGGGCGCGGGGGGATGACGTCGTCGGGGGTGACCGTGGCGCGGGGGTTGCGCTCGGGATCCGGGGCGGCGTCGGGGGCGGCGTCGGGGGCGACCGCGGTGAAGGTCGGGTGGGTGGACTCGGTGTTCATGAGGTCGGTGTTCATGAGGTCGGTGTTCATGAGGTGTGCTCCTTGCCTCGTGTCTGTGTGGGCTGCGCGCCCTGATGGCTGCGGCGTCGGCTGCGTTCATGTGAGGTCGTGACGACCACCAGCAGGGTGAGCCCGTAACTTGAGTTATCGCCCGTTTGGGCGTGATGTTGCTTCCGTTCGTCTTTTTGTGTGCCGAAAAGCGCGAGCGCCCTACTCGTCGAGGTCCGCGCCGTAGTTGTCGTCGTCGTTGTCGTCGTCGAGATCGTCGCCCATGTCGCCATCGCTCACGTCGTCGAAGTCGTCGTCCAGGTGAGGGTCGTCGCCTGCGTCGCCCATGCCCATGTAGCCCATGCCCATGCCAGCGTAGGCGCCCGTCTCCCGTGTGACCTGGTGAAGGGCCTGGACGTCGAGCGAGTAGCAGCGCGGGCGGTCGCCGTCGATGCGGACGCGGGCGCAGTGCCGACCCTTCTCAGCGCGAACGATGAAGCCGTCGTCGAACATGGCCGCCAGGAGGCGAACCGCGGCCCCCTCGCCGATGGCGAACGCCTCCTTGAGGGCGCCGATGGCGTCGGAGGTGGGGATGTGGATCACCCCCCTGGTGGTCACGCGAGGGCTGTCCCAGCGCCCCACCCAGCCGCGATGGGGCTTCGGCCTGGCGGGGTGATGCTTGTCGTAGAGGCGCGCCTGGTGAAGGCGCGCCCAGCGCAGCAGCGCTTGAGCGGCCTCGTAGGTGTGGTGTGCGCCGTCCGCATCCTGCGCGGCGGGCAGCAGCCGCCCGTCGTGGATGGCGCGGGCGACCACCGACCGGGGCATCAGCCCGAGGCGGAGCATCGCGGTGCGACGCCGCGCGATGTCCACCTCGCCGTGGATCATCTCGGTCGCCCGGATCGTATCGACCGCGGCCTGCCGCGCCGTGGTGGCGCCGAGGCGCTGAAACGCCTGGACGCTCCGCAGCATGGCGTTGGCGGCGGCCACGTCCACCCGCTCGGGCGGGGCGATCCAGCGCAGCGGCAGGTCGTGCCAGGGGTCGCCTGTCGGTTGGGGCGGGATGCGCGTGTGCTCGGTGGCGTC
The DNA here is from genome assembly GCA_002716585.1 of Myxococcales bacterium. Classification (GTDB taxonomy): domain Bacteria; phylum Myxococcota_A; class Bradymonadia; order Bradymonadales. The sequence continues at coordinate 31,050 of PBBL01000011.1, forward strand.
CTTGTCCGTCTCCGCGCGCAGATCGACGTAGCCCTGGTCCTGGAGGGCGGGCAGCAGCTCGGAGGCGAGCCAGCGGCGGAAGTCCTTGCCCCTCGGCGTGCGGGCCTTGATGCAGGCCAGGTTGACGCCGTCGCGGGTGAGGAGGAGGAGGTGGGACGTGTAGGGTGAGATGAGGGAGGCAAGTACCGAATTGGTACTTGCCTGAGCCCTCAAGATGTCCCCCGCCTCGCCCTGGCTTGGTGGTAGATTGCCACCAAGTAGGAGCTTCAACTCGGCCAACTCGTCACCTTCGACCTTGAAGAAGTCCAGCTCCTCGGTGAACTCGTCAGCCCACCGACCAGTGATGTTCTTGGCCAGCTTCCCTGGGTCGGAGTACTCCAGCGCCGTCGCGACCTCGGCGGCGATGAAGCAGGGTTGGTTGTTGAACGGGACGACGTGGATCGGCACCCCGTTGAATTGCATCTGAGTCATGATGTCCTCGTGTGCGTTGCCCACCTCGGCACCTTTGGAGGCGCCGAGGTGGCTGGAGGGGGCAGATCAGGCCGCGAGGTCGTAGGCGTCGTCACCTTCGTCCAGCGTGACAAGGATGGCGCCGCCGCCGACGGCGTCCAGGACCGTCAGCGGCTCATTCCAGGGGTCCTGGGCGGCCTCGTCGAGGAAGTCGTGGACGTCGTCCATCGGCGCCCAGCCGGGCAACTCCTCGAACTTGATGTGGTAGGTGAGGGTGCCGTCGGACTTCTGCCCGAGCGTGGCAGGGAAGACGACCGCGAGGGCGTCTCGTCCCTTGACGAGGGAGGTCAAGGTGAGGAACATACAGGTAGCCTCTTGTTAGGGGTTGTGATGGCCTCGGTGTCTGTTTGGCGATAGGACCGAGGCCGTCGTGTTTCTTGGCAGACCATTCTGCCTGGAGCCAAGATATCCATTGGGCATCTTGGTGTCAACGCCAAAAGTTATCCGTTGACTATCTTTTGAGGGTGCATAGGATGAGCGAAGAAGCCGAACAGGAGGACTGGAGGTCTGGCCCCGTGCGCGATCAAATAGTCAAAATCATCAAGAAATACGGTCCTGTGACCGCGGCCGGCATAGCGCAGATTACAGATAACGCCATCGCTCGAAAGAACGCTAACCAGGCCCTCAGGAAGGGTGCTGACGCGGGAGTGTTTGAGCACCTGCCAGCCGCTCCTGGCACCTACCGCCTAACCACTTCAGGGCAAGGTGCCAGTGAGGATGCGTGAGGGCCTTGCTGGTCCATCTCCGTACCTACTGTGAGTAACCGCTGCTTGACACCCCGTCCTTGCGCATGGCATGCGATCCTCACAACTTAGGAGGATCCAGTGCCTTTTCTGCTCATAGTCTCCGTCCTTTGGACCCTGTTTGTTGGTGGCGTGTGGCTCCTGATGGTGTTCTCGGCGAAGTCAGCTCCGCAAGAGGCATCCATCTCAGCTATGGCCTTGGTGTTCCTCGTCATCCCTTACCTGGTCATGCGGTACGCGGAGATGCTCCGTAACCTGGACAGGGAGCCCAGCACGCCCAGGCCAACAGACGAAGAACTGCGTCTGGCCTCCGTCCAGGCAGCAGCGGAACCTGTGATCACGTCCGACATGACCAAGGTAGAGCGCATCCGGGCTCGACGTGAAGCGCGCGAGGCGGCCATTGCAGAGGCCCTAGGCGAGCAGGGTTCCTCTTGAACTCGCCTCCACACCCTTCAGGCTCCACGAAAGCCTGTTCAGCCGAGGATGATGCTGCGGTTGTTTTTCGTCACCGCTGCCCGAATCAAGGGGCCTGACACCGATTCATCAACTCCCCATCCCGTGCAGAACTGTTCAAAGAGTTGGCGTTCTGCGTGGTCGGCGTACCCATCACCAAAGAGCACATCCAGCATGTTGGCGAGGATGCAGGCCTTCTGATTGGCGTCGAGTTGAGCGCCGGCCTCTTGGATGAACTGTGCTACAGGGGTCCGCTGCGAGTACAGGATCGCCTGGCGACCCAGAACGATGGGAGCGTGCCCCGTGCCAAGCAGGTTGAGGATGGGCATCACCTCGCTTTCGTCGAGGTGGCCGTCCACGGTGGACATGTAGATCATCGACGCCACGAAGATGAATGGTGTCGTCAGTCTGACCTTGTTGCTCTTGTTGAACGCATCAAAGAGTCCCATAACTTCTCCTACTGTTTGGGTTTACCACCTGAAGCCGGTCATCACGCCAGCGCCATCCTCAGACACCCACGGGTTGTGCAGGCTGGGCTCGGGTGGCGGATCTTCAAGCTGGCTGTACCGAGACGAGTTGGCCGAGCTGACGCCCCAGATGATCAGCCCTAGCGCGCCGAGTCCGAGCAGCCCGAGCACCAGATAAGTGCCTCCATCTCCACCGAGGCCATCGTTGTGACAGTGGCGCGTTCCCGTACTGGAGTTATTGTGGCAGCCATTGGAGTCGGTGCCGCCGGAATGGGCCAACGCCATCGTTGGCGTGAAGGCCACGAGCGCTGTGAGCGCCAACGTGAGGGCGATTCGCCTCATGGTCTACTCCTCCCCATCGTACACCGCGACCATCGCGCGGATGGCGTCGGCGTGCTTGTAGATGTCGCCCAGGGTGTCGAGCGGTTCGCGGGTCTCGTTCTTCTCAGCGTCGAACAGGCCGATGTAGTTCTGGGAGGTGTTGAAGTGCAGGCGGCACAGCGGCTTGCGGTTGTTGTCGTCGAGCAGGACGCCGAAGTAGCTCTTGGTGTCCCGAGCGTGGACGCGATCAAGCTCTACGGTGGCAGCCAGGATCGCCTTGACGATCAGGAAGCCCTGCTGCTCCTCGTCGGTGGTGACGATCCCTTTCTTGCGCTTCTCCAGCTCCTCGGGTGACAGCTCCTCCTCTTCTTCTTCCGCCTCGGCGGCCTCAGGCACCGCCACGACCGTCGCGCGCATGTCCTCCTGATCGAGGGCAGCCTGGAGGCGACCGGCGAGGCGCTCGTTGATGAACTCCCTGAAGGCGCGCTGCACCAGGTCGGTGAACTGATCCTTGACCGACTGCACGAAGCGCCCCTCGTAGAGCTGGCTGGCGAAGAAGCGCACGAAGTCCTCATCGGGCTCCTGGAGCTGCTGGGCGAGGATCGCCTTGATGGCGTTGCGGTACTTCAGGTCGCTGGCGGCTGACAGCATCTCATCGACATCGAAGGTGCCCTTACGCATCTTCTTGAGGTCATCAACCTGGCTCTCATGCAGGTCGGTCATGTCGAGCCTCAAGAACGGCTCGGCGTCCATCTTGTTGGGCTCCTTGGTGTCGCTGTAGAACCAGTAGTCGATCCCGTTGGTCAGGATGGAGATCCGCGCCTCGACGACCCCGAAGTAGCGGTAGAGCTGGCTCGCGTGGGCATCGGCGAGGTTCGTCGCGCAGCTCTTGCACTCGATGATGATGATCGGCTGATCGTCCTTGAGGATCGCGTAGTCGACCTTCTCCCCCTTCTTGATGCCCACGTCCGCGGTGAACTCCGGCACCACCTCCATCGGGTTGAAGACGTCGTAGCCGAGGGCCTGGATGAAGGGCATGATGAAGGCGTTCTTCGTCGCCTCCTCCGTCTCCACCCGATCCTTGATCTGCTCGATGCGCGTGCCAATACTCCTGAGCCGCTCGATGAAGTCCATACCCCTCCTCTCCCTCTTGTGCGCCGAATGATCGGCTGTTCATGAAATCTGCGAGGGGCATGCCGCCACGGCTGTAAGGCAAAGTCAAGGGCATCGAAACACAGCTGTGAAAAATTTCTTGAATACCTTCAGCGTGTGATCGTCCAGCCAAGCACAGCAACACGCTCACCAGGCAGAGCAACAACGCCAAGACGAAAGGAGAGAGGATGTCAATCGAATTGGAGGACGAGATCAGGGGCGATCGCTGGTCGCTTCGGAGGCGTATCAGCGGCATGTTCTATCAACCCGGCGAACGGACGCTCTACATCGGTGCGACGAGCAACTACAAGGACCGCCGCTCGAAGCACTGGAGCAAGTACAGGAAGCGCGGCTTCATTGAAAAGGCTCTCTTTGCCGCCGAACCCTACCGCATGGTGGTGCTCTGGATGACGAAGGACTACAGCGAGGCGGTTGATGTCGAGCGGGACCTGATTGCCTTCTACCGCCCGACAGGGCGCTTGGAGAACGATCCTGCGAAGAAGGGTGGCGAGGGCATCAGGCAAGGCAAGGACGCCTATTACATCTACGCCCTCTTCGGCCACACCCGCTTCTTCACCTGACGCTCAAGATGGCTGTGAGCTATCCGTGGGACCACTTCACCCTTCAGCCTCATGCCAAACTTCGCCAAGGGCTATAGGGCTATTGTGTGTTTACCAGGCGCTTGCAGTCGGCTCATCTACCCACGAGCTGCTCCCTCAAAGCTCGGACTGACAACCCTAGGTTGTTGAAGCGCAACTGAACCTTGCGGGCGTTTTCCTTAGGATCGCCCTCAAGCAGTTCGCTCGCCATCTTCTCGAAGTCGCCGCCGTGGCGCAGGTACATGTCCCTATACACCTGATGCTCCATCGCGCGAGACGTTTTGTTGAGACTCTCGTGGGGCTCGACCTTCACCATGTGCTTGTTTGCAGTATCTTGGGGTACCATGCAGCGTCTCCCTTGTTCGGCCAGCGCCCTTGCGGGCCGTCTATATTTAAATCACAGATGATCTCTCATATGCATATTGTCAACCCCTGACTTGAAGGTCAACATGTGAGCGCAAGCCCTGGCTAGGGGACCCTCGTCACGCAGCGGCGGGCGGCTCACCCCGATCCGCCGCGTCCGCGAGTAGCCGCAGCAGCCACACGAGGAATTGCCTTGGGGAACGATCGCAGTTCTTGGCGTGGAACTGCGCATGCAGCCTGAACTTGATCAGTGGGTCGATGGCAACGATGGGTGGCAGATCAAGGGGTGAAGTGGTTTGAGGCGGGATCAGGACGTGGTGCAGCTGATGCGCGGTGAGGCGCTCCAGGTCGAGATGGCGGAGTATGGCGTGGTGACGTGTGGGCTGTGGCAGGCCGCGCTGTCTGTGGAGGTGGACGGCCTGGAGGAGGGTAGCGCGTCGGCCCTTCGCGAGCAGCTCCGGCGCGCGGTCTACAACTACAACCGCTTCGTGGGGGATGTCTGGTCGTAAGCGTTCAGTTCCTCTCTGCGAGGGGCTCGAGAGTACTTTTGAAGCCGAGAGAGACCGTGGGCAAAGCGCATGGAGCCCGTGTTTATTGCAACGACGTCTCTCAGTTCGGGCGTTATCGAGCCCCATCTAGGCGATGGATTCCTACGCATCCCGTTCTGGAGGGCCACTGAACGTGTACGTCTGGTCTAGTGACCTGCGCGGGGTGGACCTGGATGCGCTGGTGCGGCGTCAGGAGGTGTTGGAGCGGGCGGTTGAGAAGCTCAGGACGAGGCTGGTTGGGATGAACATGAGTTACTGGGGATGAGCCTCTTCTTCATCAACTCCAGAGACCTTGACACTAAGATGCAGGCGTATCGACTCCATTAAATTCTTGTGAGCTTCATCATACTTAGCGTAAGAGCCATTCAAGTCTTTGTACTCTTCAACCTTCTCCTCTATATCATCAATTTCATCAACAACACTCCACGCAGACAAGACACCTTGAATATCAGGATTGATTGACAAAAGAGTTTCGAGTTCAACAGTAACATTATCTTTGGCCAACCTCCAGCCATTAATTTGCTCTAAACGCTTTTCAAAAACTTCAGTTCGAATGTTTGGCTGTGTCGCCCCCCTTCTCAAGACAACGTCATATTGCTTCAACGCTCTGTATGTGGACCTAACCTCACGAGCTGTTTTGGTGATTTGAAGTAAGGTGTTAACTTCATACTTCCTGTAATCTTGACTCAAACTGATTCCAGCAATGGTTTTACTTGCTCGCCAAGCAAACACAACGCCGACAACTGCAACAACTACACTGGAAACACCAGTTAGCACTGCAGCAAATTTGGATACAAAGTCTATGAGACTCGACCATAGCATGTACTCAATAACAACATCAAACATACAAAACTATCTCCAAATGGCACCTTTCTTTCGCTGCCTACTTAACTCTTTTTGGATAAAATCTTGAACCTTATTGTTCCAGCGTGGGTTATTGGTTATAAAGACTACCCTGTTAAGCACATCAGGCCCCAACTCCCTTATAAGGCCACCGCTGATCTCTTCGAGGAATGATGTCCCATATGAATACACCCGATCCAAATCAACAACAATTGACAGTTCAGGATCACCACGAAGCAATGGCTCTAAATACTCTTTCCTAAACTGCTCACCAGACCACGAACCATCATCAATATATCTAGGGCCTGGTGTTGTCGTAAACTCCTCGGCCACTCTGATTAATTTTTGTTTCATTTGACTGTAACTCACGCAACTTCTTCCGGTGGAGAGGGCGCTGAGCGTGCATAGTTCCCCGAACCAGGTCAGCGGTGTGCCTGACACCCAACCAGTCGTAAGCGGGTTGAAGGTGGGGAGCTGCTCGTGGCAAGCGTAGTCGATAGCTTACAGGTGTCAACTAGGCCGGTGAACCATTAGAGCCCCCCTAGCAGCCTGCCCCCCTGCACCCTCAATCTACCCATCGGCAGTTGAATGTCCAGCTTGATTCTGCTCCTCACTGAGCTATTCAGGTCGAACCTCTCCATCATGCTCTAACTTTGAAGAAGCTGAGATATCGAAGCATATAATTGTGCCAGGCAGGGGTGTTAGCTGCTTTTGAACTGGCGTTAGGTCTCCAGCCTTCCATGTAATCATCGCCGCGCCGGACATGACAGTAAAATTGCCACACTGTTCATCAACGGCCAACTCTCGCAAGCCATTTAGACCTGTCCCTCTCTCGTGGTCATCAGTTCTCGTTTTCTGACCTAATGTTGCCAGCAAAACACAGTCACGATCATCATTGAGATCTGGATCGTTGCCGCCACCAACGACAGCCCAAATAAACCCTAAAGGCCCAATGCCAGAGATAAACATCATCACCTTGTCAAAACCTGTTTTTTTAATTGTCTTTGGTATGCCCATTCCGACATCAACTATAACCGCTCGGGCAGGATCCTCACCAAGTTCAGGCAATGCCATTGCATACCATGGCCCATAATCTTCGCCGTAGGCATGCTGTTTCACATTCTCAACACATTCAGACAAGGTGCCGTAAAAAGCATCCTTGACGTTCTGCGATGGATTTGCAATGTTGCGAAGCGCAAACTCTGACATCTTGCCCCAAAGCGACGACTCTAGCCTTGTGTTTGTTTTGTTTTTTGTGATTGCAATCACATCGCTAAATCTCTCCTTTGCTATCCCGTTTTTTAGAAAGTCTTTCCACCCAGTTGCCTCCAGAAGACCCCTGACCTGGAGGCTGGAGGGCATCGAACCACTAACCTCTAAGACGAATGGATTTTTGCCTAACTTTTCAATCACTGCAACCAGGTATAGTATGCAACAAGACTCAATGTGATTGACTTCAGCAAGGTTTATTCGCACCTTAACAAGACTACTTGGCTTGTAGTCTACTATCTGCCTTATCTGGAATCTTGTCTCACTTGGGTTTTTGATAAGATCAAGATCACCATGGAGATTAAATGCAACAGTCCCATGGTTATCGTAGTAGACGCCAGTTGCCTTCGATCTATTGGGTTTGTTTTTGGATATGTTTTTAATTCTCACATATTTCAACCTCCTTTGTCTTGACTTGGATTCTGACCTAGCCCTTCTGGTATGGTGTTCTTTTTGCTTTTTGCTTATCTTTTTCATCGCAAGCATGTCATCGGTGAATAGCGCTTGTATTTAAAGGCGAAACCTGTTCCATCGCCGCGCGAGGCGCGAGTCATGGGACCTACGACACAACGCTACCTCTCCATTTCGAGAAAATCCACCCCCCACGCAACATCCCCTCCCACCGCGCGATAACCCCTCATGAGCCCGGCCAACCTCAGAGGCCATCACCTCCACCTCAACGCATGCACTCGGAGCACACCCCGAGCCTGCTGAGACACCACCAGGAGCTGCTCATGAGACGCGCCAATTGCCCCGACAACGACGTCATCGCCACCTTCGACAAGGTGGAGCTTGAGGAGGAACTGGTGTAGCGGGTGCGCCAACCTCCCCCTTGAAATATCCCCCCACCCCATCCAGTATACGGCCCTGGACCCTTTCAAGGAGGCGGGCATGCATCGGTGGTGGCTGATCGGGATCGTGGCGCTGTGTGTCGTGCTGAACGGCTGTGGCGATGATGATACGGGCGCGGGGACGGCGAGCAACACCTCGGCGACATCGAACGGCACAGGGGATGGTACGGGAGGCGATACCTCGGGGGCGACCAACCCCTACGCCTGCGATCCGATGATCGACTCAGACTGCGTGTGCGCCTTCGCCAACTCGGGCAGCTCGTGCAGCGAGTACACGGAGGACCTGTGTGCGATGGCAACGCCGCCGGATGAAGCGTGTTGCTGCGAGGTGGAGTTGGATGCAGAGCCCTTCATCCAAGTGAATCCAGCCAGTCACATTTTTGCTGAAGGGCAGAGCGATACCAGGTTCCTGCTCATCAACGTGACGGGTGGTGATGATGCATCCAAGGTCGTTGCAACCGTTGAATCCATAGAAACAAACTCCAGCGCATTCGATCTATCGTGCGACAAGGCTGCGCCCGCCAGTCTCCCACTGGATGACTTCATTGACTGTACCCTCTCCCCGAATGATTCCACCCAGTCAGGCGACAGCATCACCGTGACGTTCAACCTCACGTGGAGCCCCGTCCGCGGCCCAGCGACCGCTACCTTCACCGCCGAGATGCCCTAAAGCAGCGCCAGGTCGGCCGCTGTGACCTCGACCTGAATGAACGCCTGCGCCCTGATCCGCAGGTACTCCTCGGGCGAGTACTCCGCCCCCAGCGCCCCCTCCGTGCCATCGATCAAGGTCGAACTGCCGTCCGCCTTCCCCTCGGTGCGGAACTCATAGCGCTCCCCCGCCGCCAGCGTGAGCACGGTCGGCGTCCAGATCCCATCCGACGTTGCCGTCACGTAGCTCGACCACGCCCCCGGCCCTGAGAGCGTCCTGTACCGGAACCGCATCAAGCCGACGCTGAAGTAGAAGTAGGGTTGAATCCGGCGCCGATGGGGGGCGAGGCTGACGATGAACCGCCCTGTCTCCTGCCACGTCGTCTCGAACACCAGGTCGGGCCGGTCGCTTCGGATGTCGCCGAGGGCGGTGTCGTCGAGCCAGTAGGCCCCTGAAGCGACGCGCTGGGCGCACCACCTCAAGCCCCTGGCGCAGATGGCGTCGTGGGTGTTGTCGATGAGCACGGTGTTCTGGGTGGGCGCCTTGATCGCCTCGCCCCACGCCACCACCTGCTCCCCAACGGGTCCAACGTCGACGTGATATCCGGGTACGTTCCTGGCCATTATGGATCCCTGAATCGGTAGGCGACGCCCCACGGGCAGAAGGCCGCCAGGGGTCGCTCGCTGTCTTCGATGGCGGTGTCCGAGCTGCACCGCGCCCGAACACTGAGCCGTCGCATGTTGGAGGTCGGCGCCTGATCGTCCTCGACGGTGACCTTGAACTCGACCAGGCCGAGGGCATCCAGCCCAACGACAGGGCTGTGAGCGGGCCACAGCGACCGCGCCGTGTGGTGCTTGTACTCGTAGCGGCTCCTGGCGCTGACGATCTTGGCGTTGAACAGCCTCAGCCAGGGCGCTTGCGCGATGGGGTTGCGCTCCCACTTCACCGGGGTGGAGACGATGGGGAGCCGGACGATGGTGCCCGTGACGGTGTTGCCGCCGCCGACGTCGATCAGCTCCAGGTACAGCTCGATGGTGAACTCCCGCGCCTCCTCGTCCCTGGTGTAGACCCCGACGAGCCCCTCGACCACGGTGGTCTGACGGTAGCCCAGGCTGTTGCCGAGGATGTCCCGCCGCTCGCGGTAGTTGCCCACCGTGCAGCTCCAGATCTCGGGGAAGGGCAGCGCGAGCCCGGCGTCCGCCCCGCGCGAGATGGTCACCCGCCCGAACTCTTGCAGCACCCCCACCTGCGGGCTCGCGTCGGTGAGCCCATACCCGCTGCCCGGGGTGATCCCCACCGCACCTGGTCCGGCGTGGTAGATCGTCGAGCGACGGCGCTCCATCCAGGCCAGCGTCGCGGTCAGCTCCCTCACCGTCCGCGCCGCCGCCTCCATCCCCCCTCGATAGAGTCCGAGCTGAGGCCCCAGGAGCCTGCTCGCGGTCTCGCGGATCTCAATGGCGTAGACCTCGCAGTGCCCGATGGGAACAGCCTGAGCCGCCACAGGGAGCGCCGCCGAGCTGTAGCCGTCGGCCAGCTCAGGACCCCAGGCGGGCCACACGTAGTACTGCGCGACAAGGCCGCTCAGGCCCGTCTCAGTGCCCTCGTAGAGGATGAGGGCGTCCTGCGGCAGCACGCTGTCGTCGGCGTAGTCGCCCGCGCTGTCGATGTGAACCAGCTTGTAGACCGTGTCCGCCGCCAGCGCCAGGTCCACGGTGGAGCCGAGGTGGTCGCCCCGGTCGGCCTGGATATACAGGCTCTCGGTGTTCTTGATGTCGAGCTTGCCGCTGCTCGACTCGTCGCTGACGGTCTTGAGGAGGAACCAGACCATCCCCTCGTAGCGGCTCAGGCCGGTGACCTCGAACTCGATGGAGGTCGATGACCCCGCCGTCACGGTCTGCTCACCGTAGCTGCCCGTGTTGCCGAGCCGGTTGAGGAGCTTCAGCTCAAACACCGTGTCCTGGGTCTTGCCGTCCACCAGCAGAGTCACCACCATCGTGGTGATGTCCTTCTCCTTGTACCACCCGAAGATGATCCCCAGCGGCGTGGGGTTGCCGTGGATGAGCAACGGGTTGCGGGCGTCCATCGAGTAGCAGCACGACTGGAGGGTGATCTCGGTCAGCGTCTCGATGATCGACGCGCACACCCGCTGGAGCATGGCCTCATCGTAGGGCCAGCCTCCTGAAGACGGCGCGGCGTCCTCGTCGATCGGCGCCAGGCCGCTGTATGCCTCAGAGCCACCCAGGCGCGGCGTCGCCTCCAGCGAGAAGGTGTAGGCGCTGTTACCTGAGCCGGTGAAGGCCCCGTTGGCGTCGGCCATGAAGGCGAACTTGTCCGTGGGCGCGTTGGCGCTCCACTCCGTCCCGAGCCGGATCACCCACCCGGCGGCCGCAGGGCTCCCCCACGACACCGCTCCGTTGAGCTGGATCGTGTCGTAGCCCGAGGGGGTGTCCTGCTGGATCGCCTTGATCTCGATCCCCTCGTGGGCCGAGCTGACCCGCGCCAGGTCCTCCTCGACGACCGACACGCGCCACCCGACCTCAAAGGCGTCGGAGTCGCGCCCCAGTGGTTCGCTGCCGCTGGTCTTGAAGAAGTTCTTCTCCACCACCAGCTCATGATGGCCAGACCCGGACGCGCCTGGCGCGGTATACGACACCACCGACATACAGGGCGCGATCGCCCCGTTACGCGCCCCGCGCCCTGTGAGGTAGAGATCCACGGCGACCGTCTCGTGGTGCAGGTCCTCACCGCGTCGCTCACGGATGGAGAGCACCTGGGCCGCCACCGGCGTCGCGTCATCGATCCCGATGGTGCCGTCAGGAGCAGGGCAGCTCGGGTGGGAGTAGGCCACCAGGTCACCCGGAGCGAGCCCCTTCTCGGTCGCGGCAGTCACCGGGATGATCGGCCCTGGCTCGTTGTACGCCTCGCTCAAGCGCGTCGCGGCCTCCTCTTGAAACCCAGGTGGGTCCGAGAACGCCGACACGTCCAGCTCGATCTCGCTGGCGCTGGCCGGGTAGAACTCCTGGCGGGTGTTGTTGAACAGCCCCACCTCGCGCGGCCCCACGCCTCCAGGCTGCGCCTCCCTCACCGCCCGCACCGTGTCGAGCCCGGCCTCGTCGTTGCCGTCCATGTCACCAGGCTCGCCGTCGCCGTAGTGGTCCACCAGGGCGATCACCGCGTCGGCGCCCTCGTAGGGGATCGAGTCCCTGAAGGGCACCCAGGCGATCTTCCCGGCCCGGATCCCGAGCAGCGAGTGGAGCGGCAGCATGATCTTCTTGAGCAGGTCCATCAGCTTGACGGGCTTGCCGTCGAACCCCAGAACCATGTTCTTGATCTCGGTGCCTGCGAAGCGCACCGCCGCACGGTCGAAGCTGTCGGTGTCGAGGAGGTTCACCGGCCACGCCACCCCGAGGTAGGTCACCCCGAGGTCATAGTCCCCATTGCCGCCGCCCGGGGTCGTGGTCAGGATCTGCTGCACGAACCGAACGGGGTTGCTGGAGAGGTACTGGGCAGTGCCCGTTGAGCGGTTGACGATCTGAAGCTGCTGCTGGGGGTTGAGGACGAAGTACTCCCAGCACGCGACACCTTCGGGGATGGTCTCATCGGGGTCTACATCCAACTCGGAGAGGTTGGGATCTGGCAATCCCCACTGAGCGCCCCATCGCACTCCCGTGATGCCTGAGCCTTGGCCAGTCCAATACGCTTCGACCCCTACCTTGCCGTCGATGGACAGCATCATGCGCTGCGTCAGCGAGCTGGTTTCTGGCCCGGCTGCTGGGAGGTGACCCTTTTCTATGCCTCCGGCGCTGGCTCTCCCCTCGCCGAAACCAACGCGCCACTTGGAGGCACGCCCTGTCTCCCCCCTCCACCGACCCTCTCCCAGGATCTCAGCCGCCTCCAGCACGCTCAGGTGGTGGGTGGCTCGCAGCATCACCCCCATCCTGCCGATCAAGCGCCTGGTGATGACGCCTGCCCAGCGCACCTCCTCATCGTCGTAGCCACCGCCGAGCGGCACACGCACCAGCTCCACAGGCCGCCCGTAGATGACAGGGAGGGTGCCGTACAGCGACCGCGCCCCCCGGTAGAGGTGTCGTCTGGCGATGGTGCCGAGCACCTCCCGAACGCAGTTCGCGTACCTCCCGGCGGTGCCGGTCTCGGTGCCGAGGTAGATCGACTCCAGGCCGCAGTGGACGAGGGTGTCGTCGAGCCCGGAGACGTTGGTGTCGATGGTCGTGTCGGTGGGGCCGATGTCCGCGACCAGCTCGCCGAGCTTGCTGGTGGCGCGGCTGTAGCGCCCGAAGGCGGAGAGGACGACGCGGGTGGTGGCGTAGGAGCCGCCCAGCGCGAACTCAGTCTCCCCGCCCTTGATGAGCTGGCTCTTGAACCCCAGCTCCATCGACACCTCCTTGGGGTACGACTCCAGCGCCCCCGCGATGTAGAGGCTGTCGGGGTCGCTGTTGAGCGCCCGCGTCGCGAGCCGGTAGCGCTTGTCGGTCGCGCTGCTCGCGCCAGGGTCGCCGTAGCCAACGACCTTCAGTGCCCAGGTGTACTCCGCCACGGTCTACCTACTTCTTCGGTCATGCGTCTTCAGTCACGCGTCTTTGGTCATGCGTCTTCGATCATGTGCCATCGGAACCGGTACCGCTGGAACGCCTTGCTCTCCTCCTCGAAGACCTCGCGGAGGTCGTCCAGCTCCTCTTTGCGGACGATCTGGACGTCGGTGTACGTGGTGGGGTCGTCGCGGTCGGGGAAGACGCGCAGCGGCGCCTCGGTCGCGTAGAGGTGGGTCCAGCACCCGCCCTCCCAGCTCACGTGGATGTCGTCCGCTGCGACGCCAGGGCGGTGGCCTCGGTGGGCTGCGTCGGCCACGCGGTCCTTGTAGACGAACAGGGCGTCGACCTTCTCCATCTCCAGGGTCCACACGGTCCACGTCCCGTGCCCGAACCGCTTGACCCGGCCTCCGATGGGGGTCCGCCGCACCTTGCCCACCTTGATCTCGGTGGACTCCCACCGGATCGGGACGCGGTCACCGGGGAGCCAGAGCCGCTGCGGCTGCCAGTCGCTGATGAGCTGGAGGGCGCTGCTGCTGATGGAGGTGTCGGAGGTGTCGTCGAACCCGAGCCACGCGCCGGGCAGGGTGGTGGAGGCGTCGGTCCAGCGCAGCCCGACCGTCTTGCCCCCCGCTGAGCGGGTCCATGTGTCGTAGCCCAGGACCACGTTGCCTGCGCCCTTGAGGTCCACGGTGTTGGTCCAGGTCGTTGCGGCGCCGTACCCGGCGGCGTACCAGGCGGCCTCGGCGGCGTTGAGCGCGTCGGTGAGCTGGGCGCCGAAACGGTCCGCGCTGTAGCGGTCGTTGAAGATGGGCGAGCCCGCGGCGGGCACCGTGAAGGTGTGCGTGTGCAGCAAGCTGTTGCTGCCGTCGAGCAGGACGATCACCAGCTTGTTCTTGCCGGTCACGTCCACGTCGGTGAACCCGAGGGACGCCATGATGGGCTTGAGGACGGCCACTATCTACCCCCTCCCACCTGCGGCGCGGAGCTGGTTGAGGCGCTCCGCCTGGAGCATGTGCTCGGTCGTCTTCCGCTTCACGAACTCGTCCCCATAATAAAGGTCATTGTGGATGACGATCGCCTGGCCCTGCTCCCGCCTGGCCCGCTCGTTACGGATCGTGGTGTCCCGCACCAGCGAGGTGGCCCCGCCGCCGCTGCCGCCTCGGCTCATGCTGCTCTTGATGCGCCCGAGGGCAGCCGCGAGGGCGCCAGCGCCGAGGAGCACCCCGACGCCCCAGAGGTTCTTGGCGGCGATCAGGCTCGACCCGAACGCCTGGAAGACGGGGACGGTGAGGCCCATCGCCTCCACGAGGCCCTCGTTGAAGTTCTTGGCGGCGCCCTTGCTGCCGACGGCGATCATCGCGAAGGACTGCCCGGCGGCGAAGGAGACGTCGGAGAACGCCTGTACGCCTGCGTCGCCCATCTGGGTGTAGAGCTGGGTCTGGGCTTCGAGGATGGCGGCGCGCTGGTTGAAGGCGGCGATCTGCTCCTGGGCCTGGGCGGAGAACAGGGTGTTGCCCTCGCTCGCCCGGAGCGCCGCGAAGTAGCGCTCCACCGAGGCGGCCTGGGCGTCCAGCTCACGCGAGAGCAGGTCCGTCTCCGTGTCGGACCACGCCTCCTTGAGCCGCTGCGATGACCGGGCGACCTTCTCCAGGGCCTGCACCGAGCCGCTCGCCTCGATCTGCTGGAGGGCGTCGCCCAGCTCCCACGCCTTCTCGGTGGCCTGAGCGCGAATCGCCTCGCCGAACCGGCGCGCCGCCTCGCGGTTGCGCTCCAGCTCCACCCGGTAATCGATCGCGTCTTGGATCTGGCGGTTGTCGAAGAACGACACCTCACTCGCGTCGAGCCCCTTGCCCAGCTTGAGCCCGCCTGCGCCGAGCCCAAGGGCGGAGACCTCGTCTTTTTTGGTCTTGCCGCCTCCTCCTCCGCCCTTGCCCTTCTTGTCCTTACGGCCTCGGGCCGCCTTCGCCTCGGCGAGGGCCGCGTCGGTGACCATCTCGTTGACGGCCCTGTTGTCGCCGAAGCCGGTCTTGGCGAGGAGCTGGCTGGAGAGGGTGCCGCTTTGCCCGAACTGAGCGACCTCGTCCTGGTGGTAGCGCTTGGTGATGTAGTCGCGCCCGAACTTCTCAGCGCTCCGGGCCGCCGCTTGCTGGTCCCTGAGCGCAGCGGCGGCGGCCTTGGCGGCAAACGCCTGGTTGTTGAGCGCCCCCGTCACGCTCGCTATCTGGTTGGCGAGGGTGCCCGCGGTGCCGATGACGCCCATCATGGACGGGTCGTAATCGTTCAGCATCGTCGCGGAGGCCGAGGCAAGCGCCTCCTCCTCGGCGCGCACCGCGTCCGCCATCCTCCAGGCGGCCTCAGTGGATGCGTCCGTCGCGGCCTGGCTGGCGGAGAGGCTGTTGTAGTAGCCCCCGAGAACAGCGGTCACGTAGTCGATACCGTACCCATTCTCACGGTACGCGCGCGTTTGGATCTCCGTCGCCTGGGTCAGCAGGTTGGAGCCCGTGGCGAGCGCGACCTGGACTTCGTTGTAGCGTCCGACTGTCGCGGCCTGCTCGCCGAACACCACCTTGAAGCGCCCCCACGCGTCGGCCTGGGTGTTGGCCGCGGCGGTCGCGCGGGTGTTGGTCTCGACGAACTCCTCCATCGCGTCAGCGGTGAAGGAGAGGACCGCCGCCTCGGCCGCGACGATCCCGCCGACGAGCGCGCCTACCCCCGCGGTGAGCCCGCCGATCGCCGCGGTGGCGCTCACGGTGGGCAGGCCCATGGAGGCGAGCTGCACGTTCATCGGCCCCAGCGCGTTGGTCACCCTGTCGTAGAGCCCCACCTGCCCGCTGAGGCCCTTGGAGAGCTGCTGGTCCACCAACCGCTGCCTGAGCTTCGCGTCGGTGATCTTGTCGATCTCCGACGCGGCCCGCGCGCTCGCCCCGCGCAGCATCTGGAGCGCGCGGGTGTCTCCACGCGCCGCCGCGCCCACCCCACGCGCGGCGTCCTCCAGCTTCTCCCCCGCCCGCGCCGCCAGGAGTTGGGCCTTGCCGAGGTTGTTCAGGGTGTAGTCGGCCCGCTCGCTCTCGTCGGCCATGGCGCGGATCGCGTTGGCGACCTGGGCCTTGCCCCGCGCCCCGGAGGCCTCCGCCGCCTCCATGCGCGCCAGCGCCGCCGCGACCTGGTCCGCGCTGGCGCCGAACTCGACGAGCGTGTCGGTGGCCTGCTCCATGCGGGCGCGGACCTCGTTGGTGACCGCGGCGCCCGAGATGACGTCCGCGCGGTACTCGTCCATGGCCCGGGTGGCGCGCACCGCCGCGCCGGTGAGGTCATCCAGCCCGAGGTCGCCCACCTCGGTGCGCGCCGCCGCCGCAGCCGCCGCTCGGAGCTGGGTGAGCCCCGAGGTCGCCGCCCCGATCGTCTCCTTGAGCCCGCCGAGGCCCTGCTTGGCGCCCCTGCCCGCGCTGGTCACCGCCGCCAGCGCCGCGGCCACCCCCTGCATCTGCTGCGAGGTTTCCCGGGCGCCCGGGGCGTCGAAGGGGAATGTGACAGGCCTGGCCACGCGCTACGCTCCTCTCATGATCTGCTACGCTCCTCCCATGGCTCGCTGCGCTTCTCCTCTCACCGGCATCAGCGCCCTCTCACGACTTCAGCCCGAGCTGCTCCGCGAGCGCGTCCAGCTCGCCCTTGCTGTCCGACGCCCCGCTCGACTTCAGCGCCTTGGCGTCCTGCTCGGCGAGGAACCCCATCAGGGCTCGGGTCCTGACCCACCACGCGTAGGGCTGGTCCCCCTTGCCGCCCGGGTGCCACAGGATCGCCTGTTGCATGTCCCTCGCGTCCTCGATCGCCGCCCACAGCCCGTCGCCCACCAGGAGCTTGTCGCAGGTCTCGATCTCGCGCGTCGCGTCGTCCAGCTCGTCCCACTGCGCGATCTGCCGCGCGTAGCGCTCCAGCTCCCCCGCGTTGAAGTTCCGGGTGCAGCAGGACTGGAGCCGCTTGCTCACGGAGCAGGTGTCGCAGTGGAATCGTCCTCCGGGGTCAACGGCGACGTGGGCGGCGCGCCGAAGTTTCCCAGGTCCTCCTCCGTCAGCTCCTCGCCGCCGAGCAGCTCGTACAGCATGGTCAGGTCCTCGGCGCCGATCTGCCCGAAGATCTCCACCTTCTTCGCCCGACTGAGGAAGGGCCACTGGTCGGCGAGCTGCGCCTTGATCGCCGGGGCCAGCTCCTCGTGGTAGAGGCCCCAGTCGCCCCCGGTGTCGAGGATCGCCCCGATCACCTGGGTCTCCCACGGGTGCTCGTGGACCTCCTCTTCGGCATCGCCGCCGCCCTCGGCCTTCTTCCGGCCCCTCTTCTCCTGGGGGCGCACCATGGCGACCGTCAGCGTCGGCGCCAGCTCCACCCAGGGGTGGTCGGGGACCGCGGCCATCTCGTCGTCCTCAAAGACCGCCTTGGCGTCCGCGGGGGTCTTCACCCAGTCGTTCTCCGCCTGGATCGCCTCGAGCAGCGACCCGTGGCGCGCCAACACCTTGCCCTCACAGACCGGCAGGTAGATGCGGCTCCCGGGGCCGCGCTTGCGTCGGATCTTGCCCATGCTCATGCTCCTTCTTCGTCGTGTGGGGCGTTCCAGGCCCCTTGGGGTTGTGCGGGGCGCTCTCGCTCCCGCTGGTTCAGCAGGCGCGGGGCATCACCGCCCCGCGCCCTCGTTCATGTCCTCGCGCTCACGCGCCCTCGGTCATGCGCCCTTGGTCACGTGCCCTCGTTCATGCGCCCTGAGGCCGATCAGGCCGTGGGCTTGGTGACGTAGTACTGCCACTGCCCGAGCGGCAGGGTGGTGTCGCGCCCGACGTTGGTGTCTCCGGGGAGGCCGTGCATCAGCTCCAGCTTGAGCCCGGCGAGGACGACCTCCTTGTAGGTGCCCGCCTCGACCTTCTTGGCGTAGCCGGTGCAGGTGTAGCGGATCCCCTTGTCGGTCTCGGCGCGGTTCTTCCAGCCCAGGGTCGTGTCCACGCGGCGCCCCTTGATGAAGGCGCGGCGGGTGTTGAAGTCCCCGGGCAGGGTGAGCTGGACCTGGAGGTCCACCTCGGCCCGCTTGCCCTGCGGCGCGTTCAGCTCCACCGCGACCGTGCCGCCGGAGTTGTCCCCGGTGGCGCTGTCCAGCCGCTCGACCTCGAACGGCGGCCTGACCTCGAACGCCCCCACGAGCCGCCCGGTGAAGGTCTGGGTTTCGCCCGTGAGGTAGACCTTGAGGGTCAGGACCGCCTGGCTGTTGACCAGGGCGGGCTCGCTCGGCAGGAGCCCGCGGGTCGGGTTGTCGCACGTCACCGGCTCGGTGCGCGCCGCCCCGAACCCCTTCAGCTCGGCCATGATGCGCTCGCCCACCCCGGCCTTGTAGGTGGCGAGGGCGCGGACCTTGTCCATCCGGTGATCGAGCGCCTTGAGCCCCCCGGTCTCCTCGCGGATGATCCGGGCGCCGTACTCCGCGTGGGCGTAGGGGGTCGGGCTGTAGCCCCAGTACCCCTCCGTGTCCGACTCCGTCCATGTGCGCGCGTGGCCCGAGATCAGGTGAGCCTCCTCGCACTCGGGCAGCGGCAGGTGGGTGTAGTCGCAGGTGATCGCCTGCGCCGCCCCCGGCGCCGCGTTGAACACCAGCGACCACGCCCCGGTCGCGTAGTTGATGGTGCCGCTCCCCCCGGCGTCCCCGACGAGGACCCCGTCGCCGTCCGCGTCGGTGAAGCTCTCGGTGCCGTCCGTGAACAGGAGCGTGTTGAGGTCTGACCCCGCCCCGTCGGTGGGGGTGGTGTAGGCCTCCGAGTGGATCCCGGGGTTGGCGAGGGTGCCTGAGAAGGTGGTCGTGGAGTTGTCTCCGGTGCCCACGACCTCGTCATCGACCTCGGCCCAGCCGGTCGTGTTCGAGAGGATGGTCATGTAGGAGGGCTCGTACCAGAAGTCCCCGGGGCTCGGCTCGGCGCCGTGAAACCCCCCGGTGGAGGGGTTCTGGGTCTCGGGGTCGGAGTCGAAGCCGTCCTTGATCTGCTCGGCCCAGACCATGTTGGAGCCCTTCACCGCCAGGTACCAGTAGCCCAGCTCCACGTCGTCGCCGAGCCCAGGCGCGGTGTTGAAGGTGATCGACAGGGCGCCGGTCTCGGTGTTGTAGGTCCCCGAGCCGCCCGCCGAGCCGGTCAGGGTGCCGTCGCCGTTGTCGGTGAAGCTCTCGGTGGCGCCGTCGCCGCCGACCGTCAGCGACCCGCCCTCGACCGACGTCTTGGCGATCGTCGCCGTGAAGGTCTTCGTGGCCCCGTCCCCGGTGCCCACGACCTCCTTGGCGACCTCGGTGTGGGTCGCGTCCTTGACCAGCAGCAGGAACTGCCTGGCGTCCTTGAAGTTGATTCGTCCCGCGCTCATGGGGGCTGCCTCCTCTCTCTACTCGCGCTGTCTGCCCGTTCGGGGTCTACTCGTCCCAGGCGACCCCCTGGAGCCGCCAGATGGTCTCTCCGGTCACCTGGGTGACGCGGTCGGTCTGATCGAAGTCGAGCGCCACGATCCGCGGCGCGGTGAGCCGGGTCCCGTGGTGGCCGTAGCGCTGGTGGATGCCGGTCCCTGGCGCCCGGATCGCCTCGCGGCATGCGGCGACCAGGGTGAGGCAGCGCAGCAGGAGCGCCTCCTCCTCGTCGAGCCCCGCGCCCGGGACGCTGGCATCGTCCCCGCGGCCCATCGTGGCGTAGACCCCCACGGCCCACTCCGCGAGCGCCGCCCCGAGCCCCATCTCCTGGAGCTGAGCGCCAGGCACGGCGGTGATGTTGATCTCGGCCAGCTTGATGGACTGGGCGTTTCGCGGCCCCGTGTGGCGAATCCTGATGCGCTCGCTCGGGACGCTGGGGGCCTCCACCCCCTTGAGGCTGTAGGTCTGCCCGCCGAGGGTCACCTCGTTGGGGTCGGCGGCGTTGGCGGCGTTCTGCGCCTCGATCGCCGCGCCTAGCCCCGCGATGAGGCTCATCTTCGTCCCCACCAGGGCGCCGCGCAGATCCAGGTGTCGTCCCCAGTCGGTCATGGCGTGGTCCTCCTCATGGCGGCCTTCTCCCTCTTCATCGTCGCCTTCCTCATCGTCGCCTTCCTCATGGCAGCTCCCCGGAGTGGACGAACCGCTCGACGATGTCGGCCTTGGCGTCCTCCTGGGCGTCGGTCAGGTCCATGACGCGGCGCTGATCGAGGCGGGAGGTGCCGTGGTGGTGGTAGCTGGCGTACTCGACCCGGGTGCCGAGGCGCGCGATGCGCTCGTCGGTGGCCTCGAAGACGTGGTCGGGGTGCTTGGTGTTGGACACCGACCCCATGAGCCGCCGCGTGCGCTTGAGGAGCCCCCCGCCAGGGCGCGGGCTCTTTGCCCTCGGCCACCGCCCGTGCCGCCCGCTCGCCCCGCTGGACTCGAACAGCCGCCGGTTGTCCTCGGCGACCGCCTCATCGACGGCCACCCACGCAGGCCGCAGGTGCATCGCCCGGTAGGCCATGCCGCCCACCTCCTCGATGTGCTCCTCCAGGGCCAGCTCAGGGACGTCGAAGTCGAGCATCGTCCTTACCCCCCTCAGCAGTCGGTGATGAGCCGGTAGCGGCCCATGTGGAGGCTGAAGATCTCCTCACGGACCGCCTCGGCGTCCTTGATCCCTTGCGACAGCGTCTCGGTCGTCTTGCGGTCGAGCCCCCAGTCGCGCTTCTCGTGGAGGTAGCGCGCGTACTCGGCCACCCCGAGCTTCACCCCCGAGGGGATGTCCAGCTCCACCGGCCCCGCGCTGTACTCGTACTCGCCCGTGGCCGTGTTCAGCTCCCGCTGCCAGAACGGGTTGTTGCACCAGGCGTCCGCCTCCTCCTTGGCGGCGTCCAGGCACACCTGAAGCCGCGTGTCGTGGGCGCTGTCCTCCGAGTTCATCCCGAGCAGCGCCTTGAGGCCGTCGAGATCCAGGCTCATCCGGGTCTGGATCGCCGTGGTGGGTCGTGTCGGTACAGGTGGCGTGGTCATGGTCCGTGGTGCGTCCTCGGTGGCGCGTCCCAGGTGGGGCGCCTGTTCTGATGCGTCCCTGGTGGTGCGTCGTTGGTGCGTCCCTGGTGGTGCGACGCCTGGAGCCCCTGCTACGTCGGCAGGGGCTCCAGGTGATCGCGTCGGCCCATCAGACCGTGGGGGGCCTCACGGCCCCCTGCGGTCATCAGGCAGCCGGGGCGGCGTCGAAGTTGATCCGGACGAACGCCTTCGGCTCACGGACCGAGAACGCCAGCCGCCGCTTGGCGCGGAAGGTGACCATGTCCTCGGAGAAGTCGTCCCCGTCGGAGTCGGTCATGTCGATGGTGTCCTGCTGGCGGTCGTAGGCGCGGCAGCCGTACTCGAAGTTGGCGAGCAGGCCGGTCCCCGAGGTGATCTCGGTCGTCTCGACCACCGGGACGCGCCAGACGCGGGCGTTGCCCTCGCCGTCGGTGTCCATGCCGACCTCGATGTAGTGGCCGTCGTTGCCCTTCTCCAAGTCCAGGTCGCACATCTCGTCGGGGTTGAGCAGGAGCGCCGTGGGCGCCCGCTCGCTGGACCGCAGCGCCTTGATGGCGCGGCGGATCAGGTCCCGCTTGGTGGTCCCGCTGGACTGGGTGGACCAGGTGATCGACTGGATCCCCGAGGTGTTGAGGATCCCGGTGAACTCGTCGCCCGACCCGTTGCCGTAGAGCAGCTGCTTGGACAGGCTCCGGCGCTGGGCGTCGGGCATGTCCATGTTCAGCTCATCCTCAAGGCGCTCCTCGTCGTCGAGCACCTCCGACGAGAGCTTGAGCAGCGTCATGATCTTCTTGACGTTGACCGTGACGCGCTCGAAGGCGATGTAGAACCGCGGCCCCTCCTTGGTCTCCGCCGTGGGGGCGTACTCGTTGGCGACCACCACCGTGCCCAGGGCGTGGTTGTTGCCCAGGTTCGTGGTGAGGGTCACCACGTTGGTCTCCAGGTTCACGCTCTGCACGACCCGGTCTTCGGGGCCGTTGGCGTCCCCCTTCGGGTCGAGGGTCAGCGTCGAGCCAACGACGACGCCGCGGGCGTTGGTCAGGGTGATGGTGTTGTTGCCGCTGGTCTGCGCCGCCGCCATCGTGGCGCGCAGGTCGTAGTAGACGTTGCGGCGCGGGTACTGGATCTGGTTCTTGCCGGTGCGCAGCATCGGGACCAGGTCGATCACCCCCTCCTGCCGGAAGCGGTCGGCGTAGGCGATCTCCGGGTCGAAGGGGATCTGACTCAGCGGCGTGGTGCTGGTGGTCAGCGACCGCGTCTTGATCATGCGCGTGATGTTGCGGTGGAGCTGCCCGAGGGCGTTGCCCAGCTCCACGTCATGCATCCGGCGCTCGCCGTCCTGGCGCTTCTTCCACTGGTCGGAGTCGAGCAGGGTCCGCGCGAAGCTCTTGCGCTCGGCGTGGGTGCCGCCCGGGCGCCCGTTGCCCTCGTTGAGGGCCTTGCGCAGCGCCTCGATCTTCGCGTCGCGCTCGGCCAGCATCGCCTCGTAGCGGGCGTTGGCCTTCTCGATCTCCTCGGCGGCGATCTCACGGGCGCGGTCGCTCACGGCGTCCAGGAGCTGCCTGGCCTCCGCGCTCAGCGTCCCGCCCTCTTCCTCGATGTGAGTCCCCATGTGTGTCTCCTTTCGCTGGGTGTCGCGGGCTCCCTCTTCGGCGCCCTCTCACGGGTGCTGCCTGAGCGGCCACACGCGGCCGCTCAAGCGTTCAAGCGTTCAATCAAGTCAAGCCTTCGGGCTCGGTCGCTTCAGCGCTTCGGCCACCTGGCGGAAGACGCTGCCCGAGTCGGCGCCGCGCTCGTCGCGCCCCGGCTCGGGTTCTGGGGTCGGGCTCGCCGGGGTCGCCCCCGGCTCGGGTGTCGCGCCGCTGAGCGCCGCCCGGACGCGCTCAGCGATCTGCTCGTCATCGAGCTGGCCGTCGATCGTGAGGCTGAGCCTCAACGTCCGCTGCGACCCGGACGGGGCGCTCAGGCCACCCCCGCAGGCGCAGCCCCCACAGGCGCATCCCCCGTCGCGCTCGGCGTCCGCGCCCCCGTCGCTCATCTCGTCGCCGTCGCCGCTGTCGTCGTCCTCGTCTTCGGCGTAGGTGCAGCCGTCGTCCTCGGCGGCGGCGAGCAGGTCGTCGATGGAGAGCCCCAGGGCCTCACCGAGCGCCTCCAGCCGGTCGCGCCCGGGGCAGTTGATCACCCCGGCGACGATGTCGCTCACGGTGCCCTCCTCGGTCCCGGCGGCCTCAGCCAGGTCGGCGATGATCTCCTCGCGGGTCAGGTCGTCGGTGACCATCGCCCCGATCGCCTCGTCGAGCATGGCGCCGACGTTGGCCCCCCGGAGCGCGAAGCGCCTGCGGGTGCCGGTGCGCCGGACCACCCCGAAGGGCCTCCGCCGGGCGCCGTTGTTGTTGCTGTTCTTGCCTCGTCGTGGCATGGACCTCTCCTTTCGTGAGGTTGTCTCTCGTGGGGTCGTCGTGGTCGGCGTTCGTGGTTCGGCGTCGCCGCTGGGGCGCCACCCGGGGACGAGGAGCTTCTCGATGGAGCGGACCACCTCGACGCGGCTCTCTTCGTTGGCGGGGTCGCTCACCAGGGACCACTCGCGCAGGACCGCCTCGAAGACGTAGGCCGGGTCCCACCACCAGGCCTCATGGGGGTCGAGCCCCTCCTCGATCATCTGGTCGGTGGTGAGGAACTTGACCTGGTCCCACACCCAGTCGAACCCGATGCTGAGGCCGGTGACGACCTGCTCGGCGGCGAGCATGAGGGCGCGGTAGCCCAGCCCCGCCTGGTTCTTGAAGTCCACCACCTGGGCCTCGGCGAGCAGGCCGGTGCTGTCCTCCTCAAGGTGCACGGCCCGCCCGACGGCGTCGCGGTGCTCCAGGCGGAAGTTGATCCGGCTCGGCTTGCCCGCGGCGAGCAGGTCGGTGTGGCGGACATCGATGCTCTTCTTGAACGCCCCCTGGATGAACTTCGTCCAGTACGCGTCCCAGGTCCACGTGTTGGCGTAGCCGCGGATGATCCCCTTGGCCACGTCAACCTGGACCTCGAACCCCTCGCCCTCGGCGAACTCGGCCTCTTCGTCCGCCCTGGAGGAGGGGAGCGCCTTCGGGAGGAGCGCGGGGCGCACGCCGCCCGTCCCGGTGCGCTCGGCCAGCGCCCTGAGGTTCTCCTCGCGCGTGCGCGGGGTCCACAGCCGCCCATCCGGCAGGCTCAGCTCCGAGGGGGCCTGCGCAGGGGGCTGGCGGCGCCTGCGGGTCTGTGGTGTCTGCGGTGTGCGTCGTTCGGGTCGTCGTGGGGTCGTCATGCGGCCTCCTCGTGTGCGTCGCGGGCCTCGGGGCGGAGGGGGACGACGTTGCTCTCCTCGGTGAGCTGAAGCCCCAGGCGCAGCCGTCGGTTGATCTCGTCGATGGGGATCCCCATCTTGTGGAGCGTCTCAGCCTTGTCGACCTGGTCCTGGGTGAGGTCGCTCAGGACGTCGATCTCGGAGGTGTCGAACCACACCCGCACCCCGTCGCCGAAGTCCTCGCGCAGCCCCCGGGCGAGCCCGCCGTAGACCTTCTTGGCCAGCGGGATCCCGGTCAGGAGCCAGTAAATCCGCATCGCCTCGCGGGTGTTGTTGTAGTTCGCCTTGGAGTAGTCCCCGCCGAGCACAGGCGGAACCCCGAAGCCCGCGAAGATCTCCTCGCGGTTGAGCTTGCGCCCGTCGGTCACCTGGAGCTTCTCAGCGTTCAGGGCGAAGGGGGTGAACTTGGCGCTGTGTCCGAAGATGGCGATCCGGCCCGAGTTCTCCGCGCCCCCGTGGCGACGCTCAAAGGCGTTTCGGACCGAGTCGAGCTGCTCCTGGGTGGGGTGGCCGTCCAGGGAGAGGAGCCCGGACGGGCGGTGCCCCTGGCTGAAGATGCGGGCGTTGTACTGCGCGGCGGCGACGTCGCCGTCCACCGCGAACCCGAGCGCCTCCAGGCGGCTGATCCCCCAGTAGGGGCGGCGCGGGTCGGGGATCCCCTGGATGTGGATGACGTCCCGCTTGGGGTACTCCGCGCCCAGGTCCGGCGAGCGGTTCTTCTCGTAGTGGGTGATCCCTCGCCCCCGCTCCAGCACCGGGCGCAGCTCGTCCGAGGGGATGGGCCACAGGTGGGTGACGCCGTCCATGCGCCACTGGCTGTCGAGCCCGCGCCCCTTGGTAAACAGGAGGTTGCCGCCGAAGTCCAGCCCGAGCACCCCGCGCTGAAGCAGCTCGAACCGGTCGTGGTCCTCGTTGGGCTCCTCAAGCAGCTTCTGGAGCGGGTGCCGCGGCCCCTCGTCGGCGTCCACCCAGGTGTCGTCGCGCTGGAACTGGATCTTGGTGGGCAGGCTCGCGATGGACTCGGCGCGGGTCATCGCGCAGGTCAGCACCCAGCCGCTCTTGCGCAGCCCCTCGTCGATCGCGGTCTCCTCCGACCACGACGACCGCACCCGCCGCCCGCTCTCCCCCCAGCTGATCACCGAGGCCAGGGGCATCGACCGCACCCCGCCGCGCCCCGTCCCATGCCCCCGCCCGGTGAACCGGCTCCAGATGTTGGACCAGAACCCCGCCATCAGACCCACCCCCCGAAGAACGCCCCGCCCGGGTGGGTCAGCCCCCAGTCCGCGAGCGCCGCCGCCACCGCGAGGTCGCCGTGGGTGTCCTCGCCCCCTTCGCTCTCGGTCTCGGGGATCACCACCCCCTCGCGCCCCTCCTTGGTGTAGGACTGCTGGACCGACTCCAGCTCCATGCGCAGGTCGGTGTGGACCGGGATCGCCACCACGTCGAGCTGCATCCCGTGGAGCAGCGAGTTGAACAGCCGCACCCGCGAGGAGGTCGAGAACGCGTACCCCTCCACCAGCCCCTCGCCCCAGCGCCGGGTCGCCTCCTCGGCGGGCATGTCGCCGATCCCCTGGCGATCGACCGTGATCTTGACCGTGTTGCGCTCCGCCTTGAGCGCCTCGATCCGGTCGAGCTGGAGGTGCCACGGGACCTTGATCAGGCGCTGCGGACGCCAGATGAAGCGCCGCCGCTCGCCGCTGCGCCGCGGCAGCCCCTCCAGCGACTGCGCCAGCCCCGCCGGGTGCCTGCGCCGCGCCGGGTCCCAGCCGATCCCCTGGCGCACCTGGGCGCTGGACAGGGCCGGGAAGTCGGTCGGGATCCGCTCCAGGTCGGGGTCGTACTGCACCGCGTCGAGCAGCTCGGGCGGGAAGAACCCACCCGCGGGCGCCCTCCACTCGCACCGGTACCACTGCCCGAAGGCGGGTACCCCGAGCCGCCCGATGAGCCGCTTGACGTTCATCTCGACCCACGCCGTGACCTTCTCCAGGGGGTGCCCGAGGTCGTCGCGCAGCCACCGGGTCATGGCCTCCTCCCAGGTCGTCGTGATCTTGATGAACGACCGCGACAGCCGCCCCTCCCAGAACTTTTGGAAGAAGCTGCCATAGACAGAGGCGTTGCCGATGATCCGGTAGCGCGCCGTGAGCCCCCTGGAGCGCTGCCCCTGGACGACCGCGTCGGCGGTCTCGTAGATGAGCGCCGCCCGGGGCATGATCCCGATCTCGTTCAAGACGATGTTGCCCCTGCGGCCCTGGGCGTTCTTGGGGGTCGCGGCGTAGGCCTTGATGGCGGAGCCGTTGTCGAGCACGATCTGAGAGACTGTGTCGGAGGTGCGCTTGGGGAAGGCCACACCGTTCTGCCGGTGGAGCAGCTCCAGGTAGTCGAGGTGCTTGGAGGCGTCGGCGAGGAAGTCCTTGCTGTGGCTGAAGCTCGCGGACAGGACCGACCACTGCTGCCCCCGGCGCGTCGCCACGTCGAGCGCGGGCTCAAACGCCCACGTGTGGTCCTTGCCGAGCTGCCGCGCGCCCCGGTGGGCGATGTCCCCCTGCTGCCCGAGCGCGAGCCACTCCCGCTGGTAGCCCCGGAGCGCCGCCCGCACCCCGTCCAGGAGCCACGGCGGCGCCGGGTAGCGCCCCGACCCGTCCTCGACGAAGTGGCTGTGCACGGCCTCAGCCTCCGCCGCCCTTGCCGCTGTCGCCGCCCCTGTCGCCGCCCCCGCCTCCCCCCTCCTCCTCTTCTTCATCGTCCGCTTCGGCCTCGGCGAGGTCCCGGTCGAGATCGGGGCCTTGATCGGGGGGGACGTTGTAGATGTGGGTGAAGATCTCAGCGACCTTGACCGGACCGATGCTCTCGCCGCCCGCTCCCACCAGCTCGGGCGGCGCGGTGACCTTGCCGATGCCGCGATCGAGCAGGCGATCGGCGAGCTCGAACACGTGGGGGACCCGGCCCCCCGGCTCCAGCACCCGGATCGCCCGAGCGCGGCGCTCATCGTCCTCGCTGACGAGGTCCTTGAGCAGCTCTCTCTGGAGGATGATGATGCTGAGCGCCTGTTCGGCAGCGATTTGCTCGGCGGCGGCTCGCAGGCTGGAGCGACCTCCAGGGTTGCCCGAGGAGCCAGGGAGCCAGTAGCCGCTGCCGTCGCGACGGGGCAGGGGCTTGCCGTCAAGCAGATCAGCAAGCTCATCGTCGTCAGGGCGATACCTGTCGTCCAGCCGCCAGTGCCGCAGCGTGGCGTAGGCGACGTCCAACTCAAACGCGGCGGCCCGGATCGACCCCAGCTCGTAGCTGCGGCGGACGGCCTCCTTCCTGAAGGCGTCCTTCTCGGCCTCGGTCTCACCGTATGTCCTGCGCTTTGAACCACGTGACATCTGCCTGCTTCAAGCATTCAAGCGTTCATTTTGGGTGGATGCGGTTGACGGCATCCTCCGTCAACCCTATCCTCTCATCAGATATCAGCGGTGATATCTGTAGTGTCAAAACTGTAACTGTTCACCTGCGAGAGCGCAAGGGCGAGCGGACGAATTGAGAGGGGCGAGGCGGTGACAGCACTGAGCGGGAGCACGATTGGAGCGGCGTTGCTGAACGCCGTGTCGCTGAACTACAAGGGGGGGCGCTGGCCCGCGTGGTGCCAGGAGGCCGCCGGGGCGTTTCTGGCCTACCTCACGCAGCCGCGGGTGATCGTGGCGACCATCAATGAAGAAGATGCGAACGTCATCGCCGTCTCCCTCCAGGTCAAGAACACCCAGGGGACCGACATCGAGGAGGCCACCGACGTCCTCGTGGAGCTGTTCGACCAGGACTGGCTCAAGGTCGCCGACACCGCCTTCACCGTGGGCATCACCGCCGGGGCGAACCAGGGCACCGCGAAGACCGACGAGGATGAGGCGGCGCTGCTCCTGACGACCCACACCGACGGCAGCGCCAGCATCGACGTCACCGACGTCGCCCCCGCGGGCACGAAGATCTACGCCCGCATCACCGTGATGAGCGACGGCAACACCGTCGGGGCCGTCACCGTCGAAGAGATCGACTTCAGCCTCGTGTAACACCGACCGCCGCGGCTTCGATGAGTCGCGGCGGCAGACCCAGCGTCTGCACCACGCACCGAGCAAAAGAACGCTTGAATGCTTGAGTGTAGACAACAACTTCACAGGAGCACCCATGAGCAACACCAAGAGCAAGACCGACGACAAGGCGACCAAGGACGACGACAAGGCGACCAAGGACGACGGCAAGGGCAGTGGCAAGAGCGGCGAGGTGACCGCGAAGACCACCGCGCCCCTCCCGGCCATGCCCTACGGGGTGCCGATCCGGGCCGGGAGCCTGCTCAAGAAGGAGGGCAAGAAGATCCGGGACGCCCCGAAGGACCAGAAGGCGACCGCGGTGGATCAGGAGGCGCTCGCCGAGGAGTTGGCGAAGCTCCTGACCGAGGGTGACCCCGCGGGGTCCTGGTCGGTGACGTTCAAGGCCGAGTGACCAGGACGCGGGCAGGGTTGTCCGTCAGCACGTAGGAGGGCGTCGTCGTGGCGCAACCTCAAGTGAGAAACGCAGGAGCGGTTGAGGTGACCACCTCGATCACGGAGATCCTGCCCGAGCGAGATGCCGTCAACACCGGGATCATGCTCCAGAACCTGAGCGGCTCGGTGGACGTGTACCTCGGGCCGTACAACTCAGGGGACGGGGCGCTGACCACCAGCAACGGCATCCTCCTGGCGGCGGGGGCCTCGCTGGTCCTGGGCGGCAACGGGGCGGTCTTCAAGGACGCCGTGTACGGCCGCACCGGGTCGGGCGTTGCCGATGTCCGCTACCTGAGGTGGGGGTGAGCCGTCATGCCTACCGGGTACCTCGGTCACCTGCCTCCTGTGAGGCTGCCAGCGCTTCAGAGCGGCGTCACCTTCGGGACCGCAGCCAGCGCGCTGAGCTACCAGCTCACGAACAACGACCAGGCCAACCCCTGCGGCCTCCAGCTCGCCTTCAACCCGGCCTACCTGGAGGCTGACGAGGACACGCAGGACGATGGGACGGTGGCGGCGCCCTGCTACGTCATCGAGCCAGGGGGGAGCCGGGCGATCTCCCTGGTGCGGTCGGACACCTGCCCCGACTCAGGCGGCCCCTACCCGGTGACCGTGACGGCGACGCTGGCGGGGGGCACGGTGGTCGTGGGGTCGATCTCCGTGGAGCCACCCTCGGACGTGCCGTCTCTTCTGGCGGCGTTGTCCCCGTCGCTGCTCTACGACTTCCGAACCGTCTCGCCCGTGGCGGGCTTTGGCTCGGGGGATCTGACGCTCCAGAATGGCGCCTCGCTCGTTGCTCCAGCCGAAGGCTCGGGCTTCCTCGGTGAGCTGTTCATCGCGGGCGCGGCCCAGGATGCCTACTTCTCTCAAATCGCCAACACGATGAACCGGACGGCTGGCCAGGACCGCTCCCTCGTCTGGGCTGGACGACTCGGACCCGACAACAACGACAGCCGCATCATCACCGACTGCGCGACCGTGGGTCGATACATCGGCTCCATCGGCGACACGGGCGGCGGCTTCCTCCAGATCGGCAACGACGGCTACGACCCGAACGACTACAGCCTCCACCTCGCCAGCAAGAGCACGGAGGAGCTGGGTCCCTACCTCATCTGCATCGCCTGGGACGCCAGCGAGAACGACTACGTGATCTCAGCCCTCGGCCCTGGGGATGGCGGCTCCTGGACCCAGCAGACACAGGCAGTGGGGGCGCAGACGGGCGACCCCAACCCCCGAACGTACTACCTCGGCGGCATCTCCGCCTCGGCGCGCATCGCGCACCACGGCGCCTACGCCATCTACGACACCTTCATCGACGCGCCGACCGACCTGGCTGGCGTCGCTGCTGCCATGGGGATCGGTTCATGAGGCGCACGGACACAGCACAAGGCCGCGGCGAGCGGTGGGTCTGGATGGCCATCCACGGCGTCGGCGCTGCGCTCGCGGCGGGCGGGCTCCTGGTTGGGCTCATGTGGGGCCTGGGCATCAGCCTCGGCGTGGACAACGACCCCTACCCCTACCAGGTTCCCAAGAGCGCAGCCGATCCCGGCTATGACCAGCTCCCTGACGGCGGCGTTCTGCTCGGCGAGGAGCTGTGCGCCGTCCTCGATGGGGGGTGCTCCGACGCCGAGGTGGGCCAAGCTGCCCACGAGGGGGAGCGGTGAGGCGACTGCGGCGGAAAAGGCCCCTGTGGGTTCGCGGGCTCCTGATCGGCCTCGGTGCCGTGGGTATCGGGTGCCTGGTGTGCGCGGCGTGTGTGCAGACGGCGGCGGCGGTGGTGTGGCCTGAGCCTGAGCCCATGAGGCGGCGGCGGGGAGGTGAGCGATGAGCGGACCCGCCTCCAGAACGCTGCTCTACGGCGGCTACGGTGTCCACATGGATGCGCTGGACCTCATCGAGAGCTGTGCGCCGACTCATGTGGCTGTTGGGGTCAACGCGGTCCTGACCGCCAACCACCACCACGTCTGGCAGCTCCGGGGCGACATCGAGCGCGACGGCGACCGCTACGCCGACCAGCTCAGGCGCCGAGGCAGCGCCGTGTGCGTCCACGCCTGGCTCGCTGGAGACGAGCGCTTCGTCGTCGAGGCGGCGCGCTCCTGCGCTCGGCTGGCGCTGAAGTGGGGCGCTGCCGCGGTGGTGCCGAACCCGGAGCTGCCCTTCTGGGGGACGACCGATGAGCGGCTCCTGGCGAAAAAGCCCCAGGAGCGAGAGGCGCTGGTGAGGGCGGCGCAGGCCGACAAGGTGAAGCTGTGCCGTCGCTTCATCGAGGTGCTCCGCGAGGAGGGCTGGCGCGGCGCGGTGTGGCCCGCGGTGTTCTACTGGGTGCCTGCCCCCGTGCGGGAGATGGTGCGCCTCTCGACCGGCCTGATCGCCCAGATGCAGTCCTTCTCCAACCCCAACAAGCCTGGTCACGGCCTGGAGATCATGAAGCCTGGTGTGCGTCAGCGTGACGCCTGGCGAAAGCTCGCGCCCTGGCGACGGCCCGAGGACCCGAGCTGGATCATGTTCGGGCAGCAGGCGCTCTACCACCAGGCGGGGTTCGGGGGCGATGAGCTGGAGAGCGTGCGGTTGGCCTGCGACACCTACCTGGACGGCGCGCAGGCCCTCAGCGAGGCGGGGCTGGCGTTCTGGGAGCTGCTGTGGCTGCGGCGACACAGGTGGGCACAGCAGGCGCTGAAGATGTACTCGCCCAGGGTCAATGAGCACAGTGAGAGGTGGAGACCATGAGCGTCGCGCTGCACCTCTCTACGCGCCAGGTCGTGTTGATGCAGGCCATCCTGACGGCCTGCCACGACGACGACGGGCGCCCCTTCTACGCCCACGCCATCGACGGCTCATTTGGTCCGTGGACCGAGAAGGGCGTCTGCGCCTTTCAGGAGGCGGTGGGCCACCTCGACGCCACCGGGCGGGTGAACACGGAGACGTGGGCGGCGCTGCTCGCTGCCGGAGACTCCGTGCTCGACTCGCTTCAGGGCGACGACGGCGAGCCTCACAACTGGGACCCCCTGCCTGACGGGATCTTCGCGCAGGTGCTGCGGCTGTGTCAGGCGTGCATCACCTACGCGGTGGTCTACGGCCCGGGGCGCGCAGCCTTTGACGCCGCGCGCTTCGTCTGGGTGGTCACCCAGGGCGCCTTCGGGGTCGGCTCGGGCACCTACCCGACCAAACGCCGGGGTCCGGCGTTCGTGTGCAGCTCGTGGACCTACTTCGTCATCATGTACGTCCTGCGCCTGTACGAGGTCTACAACCGGGCCAAGGCGGGTGCCCAGCCGCCGCTGAGCGTGGTCGTCACCTCCAGCCCGACGATCCAGACGTGGAAGAACTCAGGCCCCTGGTACGGAGCAA
This sequence comes from Myxococcales bacterium, assembly GCA_002716585.1. GTDB lineage: Bacteria > Myxococcota_A > Bradymonadia > Bradymonadales. The sequence continues at coordinate 63,560 of PBBL01000011.1, forward strand.
GCCCCTGGTTCCGCAAGGTGTCGGCGACCGGCGAGAGCAGGGCGCGCAACGGGCGCGTCCAGCGCGGCTACCTGGACCTGCTGGAGTTCTGGGATCGACTTGAGCGCGACCCGCGCAGCGTCCCCGAGCTGTCGGTGTGGGAGTGGGCATCAGCCGCGCGAGGCTTTGTCCACCACACCGCGCTGGTGCTGGTCGATCGGGCGAACCGGACCATCCACTTCGTGGACGCAGGAGGGTGGAAGTCGAACGGCGTCTTCTCTGGGACCCTGATGGACATCCAGACGATCCGTACCCGCGAGGAGGCCGAGGCCTTCTCCAAGAAGGGGTGGGGCCGCGCCTACGGGCTGGATGTCTCAGGGGAGTTGCACGTGACGCAGGCGAGACCCATGCCCGGCCTCGCGTTCGAGGTGGCCCCCGGCAAGGTCGAAGTGGCCTGGGAGGCGGCGGCGTGACGAACGAGGACGCCATGAGCAACCGGCTCACCCAGGTCATCGGCGAGGCGCTGCTGCGCTGGCCAGCCGACGGGTGCGTGTCGTGCCCAGCAGGGAGGCCAGCATGACGGAGCACCAACAGGCGGTGGGGCTGCCTCAGCTGGAGGCCGAGTGGTTCAAGCGCACCCGCGAGGACCTCAAGGAGCTGCGCGCTGAGATCAAGGATCTGCGCCACATCGTCGAGCTGTCGGGGCGGGAGTCCCACACCTACCGCCTCGACCAGCTCTCCGACCAGATCAAGCGCCAGGAGCGACGGGACGCCGAACACCGCCAGCACATCGAGCGCCTGTTTGAGGTCTCGATGGAGGCCGCGGCGCGTCAAGCCGAAGCGCAGGCCGACCAAGCCAAGCAGGCGCTCGCGATGGTGGAGCGCCTCACCCAGAACGGCGCCGACCTGAAGCAGGTCGCCCGAGACACCCAGGCTCGGCTGGAGGCCCTGGAGACAGCTGAGGCCAGCCGCAAAGAGGAGTGGGACGGCCACCGCCGCAAGGTCGTCGGTGCGCTGCTCGTGGCGGGCGCCCTCTCCATCGCGGCCATCGTCTGGGCGCAGATCTCCAAAGCCGACGTGCCTGGCCCTGATAAGGCCACGCCGCGCACCACCACCCCAACGGCTCCGGCCGACGCCGGACACACACAGCCCGTACAGGGCGAGGAGTAGCTTGTGACCCAACACCGAGCTGAGCGGCCCTGCGGAGGCCCGATCGACTACCCGGAGAAGCTCGCAGAAGGCGTCTTCCACACGGAGGAGTGCATGATCTTCGATCGGTCTGACCACTCCAGGACGGTCGTGATCCAGCAACTGAACGCAGGCGGCGACGTCATCTACGAGGGCTACGTCCCGAGCGACGTGTGGGACCGGCTGGTCCTGGCGCTCGCCAACTGATCCACCACGGTGGTCGCATAAGAGGACCACCGGCAAAAGCAAGGAGCGCACGATGCCTGACCCCACCCTCTCCCTCGGGATCTCGCAGGACGAGGTCCTGATCTCCGTGCTGGTCGGATTGATCAGCTGGTTCCTCACATGGCTCATCGGCAAGCTCGGCGATCGGCTCGGTGGCCGCGCCGAGACGATCCGCCACTGGCTGCCTGAGATCAGCCTGGCGCTCGCCGTCGGCGGCGTTGCGGCGTGGCGCTACTACGACGTTCAAGACGTGTGGAGCCTCCAGACGCTGGTGCTCGGCCTGAGTGCCTTCGCCATGGCGATCGGGTCGCATTCGGGTCTTCGCGAGAAGGTCAAGATCAAGCAGAAGAAGCAGGGCAACCAGGGTGACGAGGGCTCACCTCCGACCTCCACCCCGAGGAACACCGCGGTCGCTCTCGCCGCCGCAGTCGCGCTCCTGATGGCGATGCCCGGATGTCAGACCACGACCGCCTACCCGCGGCTCGCTACGTCGCTCCTGAGCGCGTCTCAGACCGTCAGTCAGGGCGCCCGGGTGGATGCGGCGCGCGAGGGGGACACGGTGCGCTGCGCCACCGCCGCTGCCCTGGAGGGGGCCTTTGGCGCCGCAGAGCAGGCCCTCCTGGTCTACCTCGCCGACGCGCCCGACGTCTGGCTGCTGCCCGCCATCGAGGTCGACATGTCTTCGTGCAGCAACGGCGCCAGCCTGGAGCTGCTGCCGGATGAGGCGGCGGCGCAGGTCAGCTCGGCGCTCGACACCTTCGCTCCCTCGGTCTTCGTGGTGACGCGGGCGGTGATGGGGTCTGCGGGTCTGGGTTGTGAAGACACGCTCATCGCCTCAGCGGTGCTCAGCTACCTGGAGGGCGCCACCGCACCCCTCGTTGCGTGGCTCACCAGCTCAGGCGCTCCGGTTGCGATCGGAGCCGTCAAGGTGGACCTGAGGGCGTGCCGATGATCCAGCTCATCTGCCACCTGCTCGGTGACTACGTATTGCAAAACCACTGGATGGCCAACAACAAGACCAGCTCCACGCTGGCCTGCGCCGTCCACGTGGCCCTTTACAGCCTCCCGTTCGCGCTGCTGATTGGTGTGGGTGGCGTAGGTTCGTGGTGGTCCCTCGCCGTTATCGCAGGGACGCACTTCGTGATCGACCGATGGCGGCTCGCCAAGCTGTGGGTGAACTTCTGGGGCGTTGGCGTGCCGTCGTCGTGGATGGCTCGCCTGGAGATCGAGCAGCCTCCCGCAGCGCCGTCTTGGATGGGTGTGTGGCTGTTGATCATCGTTGATAACACCATCCACCTGGCCATCAACGCGGGCGCGCTCGCGTGGCTGTAGCCTCAGCAAGCTGACTGCCCGTCCACGACTCCGGTGTGCTCGCCCCCCTCCATCGCTCTGCACGACTTCACTGCACACCGTACGCATCGTCTCACGTCCCATCAACCTACCGCTGACACGGGTTCACGAGAACTTGATTGATGACATACCATGACGAGACCATAGAAGCTCGACGCGGTGGTGATCGGCATTGGCACCAAGAAGACTCTCATCAAACATCGAACGGACGTTTATCGAGACAGCGCTCGGCATCGTTTGAGGTGGTAGCAACCCGCTGTGCAAACCAGCCTCTATTCGAGCTGCACTGGCAATAGGATTTCGAATGATGGGGAACTTGTGTTCATCGAGCGGGCAGGCTCGTTGCACAGACGGGGGTTTGTGCAAAACCCCAACCGACGCCTTCTGACCAGGGACTGTGGTCAAGAGCCTCAGCGGGGTATAGGATGGTCATATGCACGATCGGGTCATGCCGAAATCTGACCAACGAGAGGGGACAGGCAGATGAAAACCATCGGAGGCATACCAGTCATCAGCATGAGCGAGGTGGTAGCACCTGTCTTTGAACACTTCCAACGCCCACTCGGCGACACAAGAATAAAGGACGACATTCTTGGTGCCATGAAGGAGGCCGCTGGAAATGATGAGCTTGGAGCCAAGCGCCGGTTTCTTGCTGCTGACCCTGTCTGGTGGCTCGGCACCCTCAGAGACGCGTACTTCTACCAAAGTTCGTTGGAGCGTTATGCAGAGTGGGCTGAGGCCAAATGTGCTCTTCTGCTGACTATTGCACGCACCACACGAGAAGACGATGGCATCATACAGCATATCCTCAACTATGAGGATTTCCATGTTGAGGTGATGGGCATGGGGGTTCTGGTCATGCCTCATTTGCCATTTGCTCCAGACTTCGTTGCGGAGATGTATGACCTCCGAGGGTTGGACTTCTTCCTTTTCCACTACATGGGAGGAGAAACTAACGCTCATTCGGATGCGGCGCTATTCGATCATGCAGCGTGTGTCCCCAGAGCCCTTGAACTTCTCGGACGTTCTGAGGAAGCTCAAGCTGCGGAAGATGAATTGCAGGCTCGGAGAGACCGGTTGACAACGATTGGCCGGGACTTTCAACCCCCAGGCAGTGACTCAAACACCCCCGCTTTTGAAAGGCTCCGCCTTTCAGGCGAACGATTCTGGTTTGGGTACCTCTCACAGCAGGTTTGGCTTGCCCTTGCGGATCGTTCGCGGCAAGAGTTACTTGATGCTTTTGCCACGGAGATTTTGCTCCAGCGAGAGGTGCTCACGACGTGGAGCACTGTCGCTCTCATGCTCTGCAAAGTCGTTGAACGCGAAGCTGCCACTACTCTTTTCCGCAGATGGCAAACAACTTTCGATGCCAGCGACTTCAATCCTCCAGAGCCTTTGTCGAGACGTGAAAAGCGCCGCATTGACTCAAGGCGCATGACTTTCGATACGGTGCAGAAGGCCTCCTCTCGGGGGCACTCTCCTACACTGGGGCAACTCGTGTTCCTTGCTTCCTATTGGAATGATGAATTAATGGACAGATGCACCCCTGTCTTCCAGCAAATCCGTACCGAGTGTGAGCGGTTTAACCTCACCCACACAGAGCAGGTTCAAAGACTGGCAACGCTGCTTGGAGAGCCGCTCATTGCCGAACTCCCTCAACCTCCAACCGTCGTTCGGTTGAGGAATGCCTCTGCCCACCCCCAAACAGATCGTAGCCTTCCGTGGCCACGAGCCGTGGCTGCTCTCAAACAAGTCTTGGGCGAACCTCCCCGAGAGATCCTGCGCCTTATAACGGTTGAGTTGCGTGTGCCCTAAAGCTGCCCTCCCTGGCTGATGCGAGCGGCGCGCAGGTCGCCCAGCTCAGTCGGCGGCGCGGCGGTGGTCTCAGCGCTGCGCCCCTCCAGGAGCCAGGCGAAAGCCTCCTCGGGAGCTGCTGGGCACCACGAGTCGCTACCTTCGTTGCCTAGCAGGATGGTGTCTCCCTGGTCGTTGCAGATGCAGACCTCGCGGCCCGCCAGCAACAAGCGGGTGGGGCCGCCGTGGTCCACCTTCTGAGCACCTGCACCCATCGCAGACAGGAGCAGCGCCGCGATGGCGCCACCCGGAGCCATCTCTTCGCCATCGAAGACGTCATCGGCGCCGTTCAACCACTCCAGCAGGCGCCGGGCTCCAACCTCATGGAGGCTCGCCCCCTCGTAGGCCAGGCGCCGACCTCGGTAGAACCGGGTCACGCGCTCCTCAAGGTCGATGGAGAGCGTGCGCAGCTCGCGGTTCATGCGTCTGAAGATGTGGCGGCCTGACGCCCGGAACTCGTGATCCACCGTCCGCGGGTCTCGGAGCGCCTTCAGGTCGCTCACGACCTTCTTCAACTCGTCCATCATCACAGCTCCTGCATCCCGCCTGGAGGGTTGTTCTTGCACGCGGGGCAGAAGTCCTTGCCCCCGTAGCTCGACCACCCCAGGAGTGAGCTGGTCGTGAGCCCGCATTGAGCGCAGGTGGAGCGACACCCCTCGTCGGGGAGAAGGGACTCAAGCTGCTGGGGGGTTGTCGGAGCCTGCACGAACGCCTCAAGCTCAGGCGCCGCCGCGGCGATGTCTCCCGCGCCGCCGTAGGCGATACCGCTCGCCACCCCCTCCAGCACGGGCTGAGCCGCGAGCAGCGCGTCAACCCACCGCTGGAACACCCGCATGGCGTCGATCGCCTGTTCCACATCGGCCATGGCCCGGTGGGTGGGCCTGGCGCCCCGCATGGCCTTCGCCACGTCGGGCAAGAGGTGGCGCATGGTCTGGTGGATCGACGACACGTCGACCAGCCGATGGGAGCAGAGCGCCGCGGCCACAGGAGCGTCGCGCATCAGCACCGCGCGGTCGTAGTGGACGTTCCACCCGGCCAGGTGGAGGGTGTAGCCGTCGCCCACGTACGCGCTGAGGCGCTGGGTGAGGGTGCCCCACACGCGCTTCGCTGTGAACTGGTCCTGTTTCATCTCGAAGGCGCCTTCTCCGCTGCGAACGTCGCACAGCTCAGCCCACAGGTCGCTGCGGACGTGCATGCGCGCGACGTGAGGCGCCACCTCACCCGAGCGGATCGCTTCATCGAGGTCACGGATGCTGCCGTCGGCGATCAACGACGACCACCGCCACAGCTCATCCAGCCTCGGGGTGGTGATGACCACCGCGACCTCCAGCACCTCGGCTGCCTCCACCTCCAGCCCTGTCGTCTCCAGGTCCAGCCAGATCCAGGCGACCTTCTCCCTGGTGCCTCGGTTGGCCTCAAGCTCATGGAGCCTCTCCCTGATCATGTCGTGTGCTTCGTTCATCGCTCGCTCCTGTTGCTGTTGCATCTGAAGTGGACACCTCAGGTGGACACCTGGTGTCCACCTGGGGTGTTTTGCGTCTGAGTGTGACCGGAGGTGTCCAGGCTCCACCTCGTGATAGTCGGGCTCGTCGAATTGGATGGGTGTGCGGGTGTGCAGGCAGAGACGTTTTACTCAGATGTAAAGAATTGTATACCAGTCTGCTCAGGGCGGCGCCGTTGATAGACTCCAGGCGCCAACCCACGAGGAGGCTTTCGATGTTGGAACGGTGGCTGGAAGGTGTCGTGGAGCGGGTCGAGAGGCACCGGCTCGCTCTGATCGCAACGTTGTTGTTGACGACCGCGCTGCTCGGCAGCCAGATCCCCTCGCTGCGAGCCGACTTCACCCCCTCGGATCTGTTCGCCCGCTTTGAGGATCAGGAGCGCGTCGCTCAGCAGTTCCGCGAGACGTTTGGCAACACCGACAACGTCATCCTCGTCCTCGTCGAGTCGCCCGACGCCTTCGCCCCGGAGACGCTCCAGTACACCCACGCCCTCACCCAGTCCTTAGCCGCCGACACCCAGCACATCGCCCGCGCGCAGAGCCTCACCAACCTGTCTCTGCCTCGTCGCGTGCCCGAGGCGCTGCGCCAGAAGCAGGGGCCGGTCAACCCGATGGCGGCGTTCAACCCGGCCGCCGCCGCCGCCGCGATGATGCCCGCGAGCACCGCGCTCACCCCCATCGGGATCGAGCGCCTGACCACCGAGGTGTCGGCGGGCTGGGTCGCCACCGGGCCGCTGATCGAGGGCGACGCCCCGACCGCCGACGAGGTCGCTCAGCTGGAGCACGTCGCGCGCAACGCCCCGCTGCTCCAGCGGCGCCTGATCGGTGAGAGCCTGAAGGTGCTCGCGATCGCGCTGGTGCTACAGCCTGAGCTGACGCGCAACGATCAGATCGCCGAGGTGGTCGCCGCCGTGGAGCAGCGGCTGGCGGCCCGCCCTCCCCCCGAGGGCGTCGAGGTCCGCCTCGGGGGGCTGCCATACGTCCGCCATGAGGTGGTCGCCAACCTCCGCGGCGATCAGACCGTCCTGCTGCCGATGGCGATCGTGGTCTGCCTGATCATCATGGTGCTGTCGTTCCGGTGGTGGCCCGCGCTCGTGCTGCCGCTCGGCGCGATGGTGCTCTCGGCGGTCGCGCTCGTGGGGCTGATGGCCGCCGTCGGCGAGCCGTTCAACATCATCAACAACATCGTGCCGCTGCTCGTGATCATCATCGGCATCGCCGACAGCATCCACCTGCTGCACCGCTACGGCGAGGAGCTGGGCAGCGGCAAGGACCCGAAGGAGGCGATCCGAGAGACGGTGCGGGCGATGACCGTGGCCTGCTTTTTGACGTCGCTGACCACCGCGGTGGGGTTCGGCTCCCTGCTCGTGTCGCGGACCGACATCCTGCAACGCTTCGGGGTGACCGCGGCGGTGGGGGTGATGATCGCCTTCGTGGTCACGATCACCTTCATCCCCTCCTGCCTCTACCTGCTCCCCGCCCCCGACCCGCGTCGCCTGGTTCAGGAGGACGGCTGGATCGAGGCCTGGATCGAGGCGCTGACCCGCCGCCTCCTCAAGGCGCGCTGGCCCATCCTGATCGGTGCGCTGCTGATCGGCGCGGCCTCGCTCTACGGCGCCCAGGGCTTGAGCGTCGACAACGCCGTCCTCGATCAGGTCGATGAAGGCGATCCGGTCTACACCACAACCCGCCTCCTGGAGCGTGAGTTTGGCGGCGTCCGCCCGCTGGAGCTGAACCTCACCACCCCCGAGGGGCTCACCGCGGACGACCCGAGGATCCTCGCCGTGATGGAGGAGCTGCAAGGCTGGCTCGAAGAGCAGCCCGGGGTGCTGGCGACCACCTCCTACGTGGACTTCCTGCGTGAGATCTGGGTCGTGGCGACCGGCAACCCCGAGGCGAGGCGCGCCCCGCTGAGCGCCGAGGCGATCGGTGGCTTGATGGAGGTCCTCGACAAGGGCGGCCCGGGGGCGTTGTCGAGCTGGTTGTCCGCCGATCGCCACCAGGCGAGGGTCAACGTCCAGCTTGAGGACATCGGGGCGCAGGCCACCATCGCGCTGATCGAGCGGCTGGAGGAGCGCGCCGCCCCCGCGCTGGCGACCCTGCCGGGCGCCGAGCTTCAGCTGACCGGCGACGCCTACATCGGCTCGCAGGGGCTGGACATCGTCATCTGGGATCTGCTCACGAGCCTCCTGACGGCGATCGTGATCATCTTCGCGTTCATGACCGCGCTGCTGCGCAGCGTGCGCCTGGGGTTGCTGAGCGTGCCACCCAACGTCATCCCGCTGCTCGTCACCATGAGCTACATGACGCTGCGCGGCATCCCGCTCAACGCGGCGACGGTCATCATCTTCTCCATCAGCGTCGGGCTCGCGGTCGATGGGACCATTCACATGCTGGCGCGCTTTCGGGAGGAGCTGCGCTCGCAGCGCGACCTGGATCAGGCGCTGATCCAGGCGACGCGCGGGACCGGCAAGGCGATCATCCTCACCTGCCTGTCGCTGATGCTCGGGTTCGGGGTCATGCTCTGGAGCTCCTTCCCGCCGGTGCGCCGCTTCGGAGAGCTGATCGCGGTGACCGTGTTCGGGTGCTTGCTGGCGACCCTCATCGTGCTGCCGCCGCTGCTCCGCATTGGCGCTCCAGAGCCCCCTTCAGAGGGATGATTGAGGCGACCGGCGCCTCAACCCTTGTCAAAACAGCACCAACGGGCCATCCTGGGGCATTGATGGGACGTGATCGAACACAACGACCTCCTCGAAGGGAGGGGACCATACAGGGAGACGCCGCATGGCCTTGAAGATCAAGACACTCGCACAACTGCTCCACACCCGCGCGGAGAAGACCCCCAGCCACCCCGCCATCCGCACCAAGAAGGGCGGCTCCTGGAGCGACAGCTCCTGGAAGCAGGTCGCGGACCGCGCCGACGTCATCGCCGCGGGCATCCTCTCCGGCCCGGTCGAGCTACAGGACAACGACATCGTCGGGATCCTCGGTCAGACCAGCGAGGACTGGCTGACGATTGACTTCGGGGCTCTCTCGATCGGGCTCCAGACCGTGCCGATCTACGCCTCGTTGCTGCCGGAGGAGGTCGGGTACGCCCACGTGGACACCGACATCAAGCTGGTCTTCCTCGACAACGCCGACCAGCTGGCGAAGGTCCGCAAGATGCGCGAGGGCTTCACCTTCTTCGACAAGGATTACAGCGCCGACGAGGTGAACCTCAAGCACATCGTCGTCATCGACCCCAAGGGCATCGACCCCGCGGACGACTGGGAGAGCCTCGCCGACCTGGAGAAGCGCGGCGCGGAGAAGCTGGAGGAGCTGCGCGACGAGCTCACGCGCCGCCGGGAGGGCGCCGAGCCCGATCAGATCGCCACCTACACCTACACCTCCGGGACCACCGGCCCGCCCAAGGCGGTCATCCAGACCCACGAGAACCACCTGTCCATGGCGAGGCAGGTCGCGCAGGTCAATGTCATCAACGATCAGATGCAGGCAGGCGGGCTTTTTCTGTTTTTGCCGCTGGCGCACTCCTTCGGGCGCCTGATCCAGTTCGCGGCCCCCTACAACGACGTCCCCCTCGTCATCAGCAGCGTCCCGACGCTCGCCGACGACGTCCGCTCCTCGCGCCCCGGCTTCTTCCCGGGCGCGCCGCGCGTCTACGAGAAGATGAAGGCCAAGGTCGACGTCGCCCTCGCAGGAGCCCCCGCCATCCGCAAGGCGCTGGCCAACTGGGCCCTCAAGACCGGAGAGGCCACCATCCCCTACCGCAGCAGCGGCAAGCCGATCCCGGGCCTGCTCAACATGCGCTACAAGCTCGCCGACAAGCTGGTCCTGAGCAAGCTGCGCGCGCGCCTCGGCATGGACCGCACCGTCGCGCTCCTCTCGGGCTCCGCGCCCCTCGATCCCGACGTCCACACCTTCTTCATGGCGTGCGGCCTGGAGCTGTACGAGGGCTATGGCCTGACCGAGACCTGCCCGGCGCTGAGCTGCAACCTCCCTGGTAAGATTCGGATTGGCACCGTCGGGGTCGCGCTCCCCGAGGTCACCCTCAAGATCGCCGAGGACGGCGAGATCCTCGCCAAGGGCCCCAACATCACCCAGGGCTACCTCAACCGCCCCGAGGCGACCAGCGCCGCCTTCGACGACGAGGGCTGGTTCCACACGGGCGACCTTGGGAGCATCGACAGCGACGGCTTCGTCAAGATCACCGGGCGCAAGAAGGAGCTGATCAAGACCTCCGGCGGCAAGTACGTCGCCCCGGCCAAGATCGAGGGGCGCCTCAAGGGGCTGCCCATCATCCAGGAGGCCGTCGTCATCGGTGACAAGCGCAACTACTGCGTCGCGCTGATCGCCATCGACCCCGACGACCTCAAGGACTTCGCTGACCAGCGCGGGATCGCCGCCGATCAGAACTCCCCCGAGGTCAAGAAGGCGATCGACGACCACCTCGCCGAGGTCAACAGCGGGCTCGCCAGCTTCGAGACCATCAAGTACTACACGATCACGCCCGAGCCGATGTCCATCGAGAACGGGCTGCTGACCGCCTCCCTCAAGGTCAAGCGCAGCGTCGTCGAGGAGCGCTACGCGGACGAGATCGACGCCATGTACTCGTCGGCCAAGAAACCCGGCAAGTGAGCCATCTCGCGCCGCCGCCCCTCAACGCGGCGCGGCGGCGTGAGAGGCTCACTCCGTGACCGACGCGTAGAACCACCCGTCTCCGTCGTCCGACTTCTGCCCATCGACATAGACCCGGCCATCCCAGGCGGCCCGGAGCCGCTCCGACATCGCGTCGCTGATGAAGTTGTCCGAGACGTCCAGCCGCTCCAGCCTGGCGAGCGCCGGGTTGTTCAGGAGGTGCTCCGCCCCCTCGTCCGTCATCGTACCCATCGACAGATCGAGCGTCTTGATCTGCTCCAGGATCGGCGCCCCGGCGAGGTTCAGCGCGATGTCGTTGGCGAACTCGCTGTTCATCAACCCCAGCGACGTCAGCTTCGGGAACAGCTTCCCCGACAGGATCGGCGCCAGATCCGCCACCGTCGCGTCACCGCCGTAGTTGTCCGACCCCAACCACAGCTCCAGGTGCTCCAGGTTCGGGAGGTTCAAGGCGCAGATCTCCGCCACGGTCCCCGACGCCAACCCCCCCGTCTCCACGATCAGGCGCCGCAGCCCCTCGTGGCGCACCGCGTGGAACGACAACCCCTCGCCGCCGCGCACCCGCAGCGTCTTGAGCTTCGGGTACGCCTCCAGCACCGGCGACACGTCGCTCTGCTGCAACCAGGAGATCTCACACTCCTCGTAGATCACGTCGGGGAAGAAGACCGCCTCCAGGCTGGTCAGCTCGCCCGCCGCGCCCTTGAGCAGCTCCACCAGCGCGCTCGTGCTCGCGTCGAACATCTCCTCGTCCCACGCGCCCAGGATCAACGCCTCCAGCTTCCCCCGATTGGGATCCTTCATCAACGCGTCCCACTGCCTTGAGAACGCCTCCTGATCACCCCAGTCCGAGCGCAGCGCATACGCTTCGCCTTGAGGCTTGGTGACACCCTTCTCCACGTCGTACAGGACGACGTCCCGCCCTTCAAAGGTGATCGCGTGATTGCCGATGGTCATCCCTCTCCCTCCCTCGAAACATGAATACACGTTCAGTTAACACACCGCACCCAGACCGTCAAGCGCTCGCTCAACCCATGTGACCACAAGGTCCTCGCCCACCAGGGGTTGACGTTGACAGCCCACGAGTTCATCCGTTAGCATCCTTGCTGCCTGGGTTCAACGACCACAGTGAACCATGCCGGTTAAAGTTGCCCACATCTGCGCCGTCCCTTCAAGCCTGAAGTTCCTGCTGTCCGATCAGATGCGCTATCTGGAGGAACAGGGCTATGAAATCCACGCCATCAGCTCACCTGGACCCTACCAGGACGACATCATCGAGCAGCTCGATGGCCGCTGGTACCCGGCGCGCATCAGCCGCTCGATCTCACCGCTGGACGACCTGCGCGGCGTCTGGGACGTCGCCCGCGTCTGCGCCCGGGAGCGGTTCGACATCGTCCACACCCACACCCCCAAGGGGACCCTGCTCGGGCAGCTCGGCGCCCACCTCGGCCGCGTCCCCATCGTCATCCAGACGCTGCACGGGTTCTACTTCATCGCGTTGGAGGAGGGCAGCCTGAGCCGCCGCCTCGTCCACGCGCTGGAGACCTTCACCTGCCGCGCCACCTCCGAGCTGGTGCTCTCCCAGAACGCTGAAGACGTCGCGCGCCTCCTCCGCGAAGGCGTGTGCGGCCCCGACAAGGCCCAGGTGCTCGGCAACGGCATCGACATCTCCCGCTTCAAGCCGCGCGACTTCGACGACGACGAACTGCGCCGCCGACGCGAGGCCGTCGGGCTCAAGCCGGACGGACCCGTCCTCGGCATCGTCGGGCGGTACGTGCTCGGCAAGGGGTACCGCGAGCTGTGCGAGGCGGTTCAACTCCTGGCGCCGCGCTACCCCACCCTCCAGGTGCTCGCCATCGGCGCCAGACCGACCTCCGAGCGTCCCGAGGAGGTGTTCCTCCCCGACCAGGATCCCATCGCCGGGGAGCGCTTCGTCTGCCTCTACGACCGACAGGACATGGAGGAGCTGTACCGGCTCATGGACCTGTTCGTCCTCCCCTCCTGGCGCGAGGGGATGCCGCGCTCCTCCATGGAGGCCTCGGCCACCGGGCTGGCCGTCGTCACCACCGACGTCCGCGGCTGCCGCGAGACGGTCACCCACGACGACAACGGGCTGCTGGTTGAAGTCCGCAACAGTCGCCTGCTCGCCGAAGCGATCGCTGCACTCCTCGACGACCCCGAGCGCCGCGAGGCGATGGGGCGACGTGGGCTCCAGCGCGCCCGCGACGAGTTCGATCAACAGGTCGTGTTTCGCCGCGTCGCGGACAGCTACGCTGCCCTGCTCAAGCGCCACGTGCGAGCGTAGCCTCCGCCCGCTTCGACCCTTCTCCCCCACCCCGAAAACCGGGTGGATCCACAACGGAGTTGACCATGTGCGGCATCATCGGCGGGTGGACCCCGCGACCGCTCCCCAACGCGGCGCTTGAAACCGCCCTCACGGCGATCACCCACCGCGGCCCGGACGACTCAGGCACACACCGCGACGCCGAGGCGTTCATCGGCATGCGGCGGCTGTCGATCATCGACCTCGCCGGAGGCCACCAGCCGATCTTCAACGAAGATCGCACCGTCGCGGTCGTCTTCAACGGCGAGATCTACAACTACAAGGAGCTGATCCCCCCACTCAAGCGCGCCGGGCACCGCTTCACCACCGAGTCCGACACCGAGGTCCTCGTCCACCTCTGGGAGGAGCACGGCACCGACATGTGCCGCCCCCTGCGCGGCATGTTCGCCTTCGCCATCTGGGACGCTCGTCAGCAGCTCCTGTTCGTCGCCCGCGACCGCTTCGGCAAGAAACCCCTCTACCTGACCGAGACCCGCGACGGCGGCCTCCTCTTCGCCTCCGAACTCAAGGCCCTCCGCCCACTGGCCCACGCCGCCGGGCAGCGCTGGACCGTCCGCCCCCAGGCGCTCTACGACTACGCCTCGCTCTCCTTCATCCCCCAACCCCGCACCGTGTACAACGAGGTGCGTATGCTCCCCGCGGGCTGCTGGATGCTCTGGAACGGCGCCTCACTGCGCGAAGCCAGCTACTGGGACCCGCCGCTCACCCCCAAGACCAGCCTCTCCTACGACGCGGCCCAGGCCCGCGTCCGCGAGATACTCGCGGACGCCGTCCGACTGAGGCTGCGCAGCGACGTCCCCCTCGGCGTCTTCCTCTCGGGCGGCGTCGACTCCACCGTCATCGCCTACGAGGCCTCCCGCGTCGTCGGCGACCAGCTCCAGGCCTTCACCGTCAGCACCGGCGACCCCAGGCTCGATGAATCCGCGGTCGCCCAGCGCACCGCCGCGGCGCTCGGCATCCGCCAGACCCTGCTCCGCCTCGAAGTCAGCCCCTTGGAGGAGCTGCAACGCCTCGTGCGCCAATACGATCAGCCCTTCGCCGACTCCAGCGCGATCCCCTCACTCGCCCTCTCCCGGCTCGCTCGACAACACGTCACCGTCGTCCTCAACGGCGACGGCGGCGATGAGCTGTTCGCCGGGTACCGCCGCTACGTCGCCGCCACCTGGCTCGACCGCCTCCGCTGGATCCCCGCCCCCTGGCGACGCGCCGCCGTCCAGCTCATCGACCGCCTCGCCCCTCCCCACCGCTCACCCGCGGCGATGGCGCGGCGGCTCCTGCATGGCACCCTGCAACGCCCCGGCGCCCGCTACCTCGCCTGGACCGCGAACACCCTCTTCAAGGAGGACATGCCCGCCTGGTGGCTCGGCCCACCCCACATGCGCCCCACCGAGGACTGGATCGAGACCCTCCTGCCCCAGGGCGTCTCCGCGCTCGACACCCAGCTCGGCGGCGACCACTGGATCATCCTCCTGAGCGACCTCCTCGTCAAAATGGACATCGCCACCATGGCCGCCTCGCTGGAGGCGCGCTCACCCCTCCTGGATCACGTGCTCGCCGAGTTCGCCGTCACCCTGCCCGACCATTACCGCGTCCGCCGCGGCCAGCCCAAGGCGATCCTCCGCGACGCCTACCGCGGGCGCATCCCCACCGAAGTCACCGAGGCCCCCAAGCGAGGCTTCGAGGTCCCGATGATCCGCTGGCTCGACCACGACCTCAAGCCCCTGCTCATGGACACCGTCGGCTCACCCTCGGCCCGGGTCCGCGACTGGTTCTCAGGGAGACAGCTCGACGCCCTCATCGACGGCTCCGCGCTCCAGGACCGCAACCGCGCCTACCTCCTCTACTCCATGCTCGTCCTTGAGCTGTGGCTGCGCCAGGAGGAGGCCGACGCCCTCAACCCCAGCGGCTCCCCATGACGCGCCTCAAGGTGCTCCACATCTCCACCCAGTCGGCGACCGCGTTTCGCTTCGTCCTCCCCTTCGCCCGATGGCTCCGTGCCCATGAACACGAGGTCCACCTCGCCAGCTCCGAACTCGCCTACCCCGACGCGGAGAGCTTCGTCGCCCCGATCCGCCGCAGCGGCCTGCCCTTTCACCCCATCGCCATCCCCCGCGCCATCGAGCCGCTCGCCGACCTCAAGGCGCTCGCCCACGCCTGGACCCTCATCCGCCGCGAGCGCTTCGACATCGTCCACACCCACAACGCCAAGGCCGGGGTCATCGGGCGCCTCGCCGCCCGCCTCGCGGGGTGCCCCGTCGTCATCCACACCAACCACGGGCTCCCCTTCTTCGTCGCCGACCGCTTCACCCTCCCCGAGAACATCGCCCACCTCCTCCTGGAGGCCTCCATCGCCCGCCTGACCGACGTCATCTTCGTCGTCTCCGTCGCCGAGCAGGAGAAGATGGCCCGCTTCAACATCACCCCCGCCCGCGACGTCGTCCAGATCGGCCAGGGCATCGACCTCAGCCACTTCGACCCACAACGCGTCTCCGCCGAGCGCCTCCGCCACCTCCGCACGCGCTGGGGCATCCCCCCCAAAGCCCCGGTCGTCGGCACGATCGCCCGACTCGTCCACCACAAAGGCGTCGACGTCCTGCTTCGCGCGGTCGCTCGCCTCTCCTCAACGCACCCCGACCTCCACACCCTGATCATCGGCGACGGCGACGAGCTGACCGCGCTCAAGCGGCTCGCCCGCGAGCTTGGCGTCGCCACGCGCGTCACCTTCACCGGCTACCTCAAGGACCCCCGCGACACCCGCGACGCCTACCGCCTCATGACCCTCTTCTGCCTGCCGACCTGCTGGGAGAGCTTCGGGGTCGTCTTCGCCGAGGCGATGGCCATGCAGATCCCGATCGTCGCCACCGACCTCCCCCCCATCAACGCCGTCGTCTCCGCCGGGGAGACCGGGCTGCTCGCCCCCCGCGACGACGCCGCGGGCTTCTCACGGGCCATCGCGCGCCTGCTCGACGACCCCGACCTCCGCGCCGCCTTCGGCGCGGCTGGGCGACGACGCGCGCAACGTCTTTTTTCAGAAGAGCGCCTCTTCAGTACGATGCTTGAACACTACCTCCGCGTGTCCACACGCCCCAAGCTCGGAGACCCTCATGAGCGATGACCACAACACACGGCCTGCCTGCGGCGACCGCACCCTCCCTGCCTCGCTCGGCGCCCTGATGTGCGTCGCTGCCATGACGGTGGGCTGCGCCCAGGCCAACGCGTCCACCTTCTTCTCCGCCGGGAGCGGCGACTGGGCCGAACCCGCCACCTGGTCGCTGCGCGGCGGCGACCCCGACGCAGACGGCGTCCCCGACGAGACTGATCTCATCGTCATTCAGGAAGGCCACGCGATCACCATCGCCACCGCCGACGCCGCCGCCACCGAGCTGCGGATCCAGGGCAGCCTGCTCATTCCCCCCGGCGACCCGCGCACGCTGACCCTGGATCGCCTCCGCGCCTACCCCGGAGGTCGCTTCGAGGCGACCGGCGCCCACCAGATCATCTTGCGCGGCGCGCTCGCCGACAACCGGATCCTGATCGACGACGACGCCTCCTTGAGCCTGGAGGGCGAGCTGAGCACCGCCCAGGGCGTCATCGAGGAGATCGTCGAGGAGAACACCGAGCGCCTGATCCTGCGCGTCTCAGGCCTCACCGCCGCGTCGGGGGGGCTCACCGGGCACCGCCTCAAGCTCCTCACCGGCAACGGGCGGCTGTGGATCTTCGACGTCACCTCCCACGACGGCGATCTGATCACCCTCGACCCTGCGACGACCGGCCTCCCCACCCCCAAGGCGCCCTTCGAGGCGCTGGAGATCGATCCAACCGCCACCGTCCTCACCGTGCCCGAGGCGTTCGTCCAGATCGCGGACGGCGACCCCCGCGACAGGCTCCTCTCTGGCCAATGGGTCCGACGCGCCCTGAGCGACGGCGGCTGGTCCCACCACCTGCTCGTGAGCGCCGCCGACAACGGCCCCGGCACCCCCGACACCCTCCGCATCTGGCCCCCGCTCCCCGTGGGCACCGAAGGCCCCTTCGAGGTCACCTGGCGGCTCGCGCCCGGTGACACCTTCATCACCACCAACCCCCTTCGACTCGACGTCCCCCCCGAATACCGCCCCCCGAATCGCCAGGAGGGGCGACACTTCCGCCTCGTCACCTCCTCAGGGACCGACCTCGTCCGGCTCCGCTACGTCCACCTCGGCCAGGCGACCCTTCGCATCGAGCCCGAGCGGCACAACCCCCCGGAGCAGACCGTCGAGCTGAGCCACGTCACCGTCACCCACAGCAACTCCAGCTGCGTGCTCCTCACCCAGACCTCCAACCTCACCCTCGACGGCGTCGTCATCCAGGAGATCCACCCCCAGAACGACACCGAGGCGTTCGGCGGCAACTGGCAGGGCTCCGACCAACGCGGACACGGCGTCTGCATGAATGGCGACGACCTCGCCTTCCTCAACGGGCGCCTGAGCAACCTCAACGACGACATGCTCTACGTCGCCGCCGCCTCGAACGTCACCGTCGAAGACTCCATCATGCGCACCACCGGCGTCTACCACGGCAACAGCCACGAGAACATCACCCTCTACAACGTCTCCGGCGACATACGCATCACCGGCAACCTCGCCAGCAACACCGGTGTCAGCGTCAACCTCGACAACCTGAACGCCCCCGGCAGCCTCCTCCTCAGCTCCAACGTCATCATCAGCCAGCGCGGCGCCACCGTCCTCACCATCGACGGCTCCATCACCCCCGCCCGCGCCCACGACAACATCATCCTCGGCGGCGACCGGCAGACCTCCCTCCGCGACCCCGACCACCTCCTCACGCTCGAACACAACGCCATGCGCCGCGCCCAGATCGTCGGCGCCCCGCGGCTCGCCTTCACCCTCATCCACAACGACGCCCCGTCCGGCTCCACCGTCATCGACGTCCCTGACCTCGAGTCCAACGTCATCTACGCCAACAACCCTGACGCCCTCGGCGTCATCACGCTCACCGAGCCCACCACACACCTCACGCTGACCCGCAACTCCATCGCCTCAGGCGCAGGTCACAGCGTGGATCTCTCCAACGCTGCCACTGCCACCCTCCTCGGCAACCTCTTCGTCGGCACCCCCATCCAGCTCGCCCCACCCACCGACGCCCCCTCGCTCGACGCCGAGCACAACTGGACCACCTCCGACACCTGGGTCACCCCCTCCAGTACCACCAACCCCATCACCTCCGACACCAACCGCAGCGGCCCGATCACGCCGCTCCACCCCACCCGGCTCCTCATCACCGACCCGGATCACCCCGCCCGCACCGCGGGACCCGATGGCGAGCCGGTTGGCTTCGAGCAAGCGGGCGTCTTCGACAAGGAGCGCCTCCCCATCCCGGTCCTCTGCGAAGACGTCTACCAGAACAACGCCCTCGATCTCCCCGACACAGGAGGAGACACCGGCCCAGATACCGGAGACGTCGGCTCCGACGTCGCAGACACCAGCCCCGATCCCGACGCCAACCCCGACACTAGCCTGGACACGAATCAGGACACCGCGAGCGACACCGCTACGGACGCCGAGGCAGACACCCTGGACCCCGCCGACACCCCACCAGAAGACACAACCCCCGAAGACACCGCGGTTGAGCCGGACACACCCGACGACACGACTCAGCCAGACACCACCCATGAGGACACGTCGCCTCAAGACACATCACCCCAGGACACCGCCTCAGCGGACACCACCCCCGAAGACACCGCGGTTGAGCCGGACACACCCGACGCTCAAGCCAACGACACCGGCTCAACCCAGGCGGACACCCCCTCCGAAGACACGCTGTGCCACGTCGCCCAGGACACCGCGACCACCGCCGAGGACACACCAACGGACCGCGGCGAAGCGTCTGCCCCCATCGCTCGGGGCGGCGCGCGGTGCTCGACGCAGCCCGGGGCGGGAGGCTCTCCAACAGGGATCTGGCTTGTGCTGTTGTGGATCGCGATCGGGGTGGGACAGGCGACGCGTCGCCGTGGGGTTGTCTTGACCCCCTATATTGGAACCAGAAGTTGAGTTAGCCGATCTGGACCGCGAACAGGACGCGGTGGAGGAGGACGAGATGGGCAAGAGAGGACCGAAGGGATACAGCGCTGAGAAGATCGTGGGCATCCTCAGGGCGATCGAAGTCGCTCAGGGCGAAGGCAAGACCGTCAAGGAGGCCGTCGTCGAGCATGGCGTGACCGAACAGACCTTTTATCGGTGGCGTCGTCAGTACGGCTCCATGCAGGCCGACGACGTCAAGCGCCTCAAGGAGCTTGAGAAGGAGAACCAGCGTCTCAAGAAGCTCGTCGCTGAGCTGTCATTGGACAAGGACATCCTCCAGAAGGCCCTCAAGGGAAAGCACTGAGCCCCGCTCGACTGCAAAAGGCCGTCGAACACGTCCAGCAGGAGCTTGACAATCAGGTTTCCGTCCCTGCGCGGTGTGCCTCAAGGGGCGCTACACTGTCTGGAAGTCGGGCGGTGATTTGGGAAGCACGAGCTACCCGTGGCTGGTGGAACCGTAGGTCAAAGTGATGGACAGAACGTAATGGCAGCTCGCCGCGGGCTCAGCCGGGCGAGACTACGCAAGAATCTTCCTGCGCTGCGGCCTGGCGTTTGTGGGTGACCAGGATCATGGAGCAAATCCAGCCCGGCGGAGACGAAAGGTGCTGCGGCAGGTCGCAGGCGACATGACATATCAAACCTGCGAATGCCGAATACATCGACGTCCATTGGTTCATTTCGTCATTCAGGGTTGCACGGAAGGCCATGGCGACCTATACTTGCCTGCAAGTCTGCATAGCGACATTGCAAACCTGCAGGACAATCTTGCATATTTGGAGAGGAGGGTTATGTACGAGCAACTTAAACACCGCAATCAGGGAGCTATCCTCATGGAGCTTCGAAAAAACCAGGGCAAGACCCAAGCCGACGTAGCCGGCGCCATCAAGGTCGATCCGAGTCGAATTTCACGTATTGAGAAGGGGGCTTCTGAACTGGAAGTGGATGAAGCCATGGACATTCTTGCCGCGATTGGAGGAACGGGAGCTGAGGCATACAGGACCTACCTGTTGTCAGATTGGGAGGTTCTTGTCCCACCCCCTTTTGGACACCCCAGTCTCGATGCCATCTGGGAGGCAGAGCGAGCGCTTCAGCAGCTCCAGCATCTGAAGTCCATGGGGGTGTCTTCGATGGTCGCAGCGCGGCTGAACTTATTGCAAAAGCAGTTGACCGACGCTGCGGAACACCTGAGACGGTTGGATTACACCGTGACCTTCATCGGACCGATTGGGGTGGGTAAAACCACGCTGATTACGGTCCTGACAGATCTTGTCATGGGCGACAGCATCAAAGATGCAAGCACCGTCTTGGAGACTGGCCGAGGGCGTACGACCCTCTGCGACGTGATTGTGGAGAAGGGGCACAGCTTTGGGCTGGAAATCGAGCCGTACTCCAGTGACGAGGTTTACGACCTAGCGAGGGATTTTTGTGAGGGAGAGATGCTCCGTGTCCGTGAGGACGAGGGGCAGAAGGCAACACAAAGCGGCCAAAAGGGCGTCAGTGAGGAGGTGTCTCGTGCTCTCCGTTGTATGGCTGGCATGCCTCGGCCACGACGACGCCGACGTAAGCCCGGGGAGCCTCGATCGCCGCAACCACCAGATCCGATCCAGGTCTTGCTGGAGCAGTGTGAGCACGATCAGGATACGTTCATCGCTGAGTTCTGTAACCGCCTCAAATTGCCCCAGAGAATCCTTAAGGAGCTCTGGCTACCTGATACGGAAGCCGCACGCTCCCTAGAGTGGCTCGCCGAGCAGTATCGGGAGGTCAATAATGGCAGCAACCCCCGCGTTTCGCTGCCTCGACGTATTTACTTACGTGTTCCGCGTCCTCCCATCGCGAGTTCTAATCGGTCGGAGCACTTCGAGGTAACGGTGGTGGACACGAAAGGGGTGGAGGAGAACGCCATCCCTGCTGGCCTGCACAGGCATAGGGACGATGGGCGGACTTTGCTGATGATTTGCTCCAGATTCGAAGATGCGCCTGGCGCAGCAGGGTCGTCATTCATCAAGAACAGCGTCGAGGAGGGTGGTAAAGCTCATCTTCTCGAACGTGGCTGCATGATGATCCTTGTGCGAGATAATGAGGCTGCGGAACTCAAGGATGACGCTGGGTTCGTCGTGGAAGGCTTCGAGGAGGGCTACGATTTAAGGAGCGAGCACGTCGAGAAAGATCTGGTTAGGTTGGAGGTACCGGGGCTACCCCTCCAGTTCGCCGACGCTGCGCGGAAGTCGGATCTCGACAACGTTCGGAACACCATATTCTCCAAGATCGATGAGCTTCGGAGAATCCACGCCCGCTCAATCCAAGCCCGCGCCAATGCTGTTCGCGAGACCGAGGAGAACTTGGAGCGTGAGGAGGCCGAGGCAGCGCATGCCCGAGTGCGCCAAGACCTCCAGACCTTCGCCAACCGCCACCGCGAATTACCCAAATCGAAGAGGCCGATTCAGGAACGTCTCTTGGCCGACATCAAATCGTCCCATGCGCGCACGGTCTGGGCCACAACCCGGCGGCGTGGTATATGGCACAACCTCCATGCTCCTGCTGCCGTTGGCGCAGGTGCCGTTGTTGACGCCCGGGCACGCAGCCTCAACGCCCTACGCGGTCTCCGAGAAATTCTAGAGCAGCTCCTCGCCATCGATGAAGTCCGGCCCGCACATGGTTTTGTCGAGTCGCTCAAGAACAACATCCCGAACTGGGAGCAGCGGTTTCTCTCGGAAGTTCGCGAAGCGGGCAAGACGTACTTTCGCGAATCTTTAATTGGTGCCACAGGTATGTGGCGCGAGTGCGAGAGGCGCTATGGGCAGGGGAGCGGTTACCGCGGAGACGTCGCCAACACAGTCGGAACCTGGTTCACCGACTCTGATCGCCGCCATATGCTCGAGCGCTACGAAGCGAAGCTCCTCGAAATCTGGGCACGCACCATCATCGCTCCCATCGAAGACCTTGTCGCTGATGGGTAGGGCCTAGCTAATCTTCACCCAGTAGACCCTGACGCCGCAGGACTTGATGCTGAACCGCCCGACAGCGCCCAACGGCAAGTCTAGGTGTCTTCATAATCTGAGCCACACCTTATTATTGCCTGACCTTCCTTGCTTGGGTTGTATTGCAGATCCAGGTGGTGAAATCCTCAAGGTCTACAGCAAAAAACTCCCGAGCATTCACGGGCTTCCACATCACGGAGTTGGGCTTGATGCGTAACTTTCCGATGATGTTGCCATCTGTACCGACGATGGTGTGCTCGACGTATGTAGGTGTTTTAAATTGGTTTTTGTATCTGGGCATGGACTCCTCCTATCGTTTCGCGTTTCGCTTCGCGCTCGAAGCATCCGCAGGCTATCTATCCTTAAACAGGTATCTATCTCCATTGTGGAGACGTTCCTTTTTGGGGGTGGGTGACCAAATGGGTGACCACGCCAAATCCGCCAAGCCTTACCCAAAACCAACAAAACCCCGCAGCGTCCACCGCTACGGGGTTCCTCGTAAAGCCAACAGCCGGACTTGAACCGGCGACCTGCTCATTACGAATGAGCTGCTCTACCAACTGAGCTATGTTGGCTCTGGGTCTTCAAGAGACCCAGTTTCCCCTAAAGGGGCGACCTATCTAGCACGCGGCGCATCAGGAAGTCAACACCAAAAAGCGACCCGTTCGCCCTTTCATCCCAACCCCGACACGCCACGCGCGCCGCAACTCAGTCCACCTCGAGGATGAGCCCGGAGTCGTCGTAATAGCCCTCGTCGTCGGCCTGAATCAGCCCCTCATGGGTCTCCATGAACCAACCCCAGATCGGATCGAGGGTGTCCAGGGTTTCGTCGGGGTCGCGATCACCAAAGATGACGCGTAGCGCGATGATGGCGCTCGCGCCTTCGAGGACCGCGCGCACCGACGCCGGGTCGTCGCCGACGGCGCCCTTGAGGCCGCCCAGCAGCTCCCCCACCTCCTCCGCGAAGGCCGCGTCGCCCGCGACGTGGATCGCCAGCTCTCCGAGGGCCACGTCATCGAAGTGGACGCCTGCGGACGGGGGCGCCTCGGACGTGACGTCCAGGCGGTAGCGCGCGTCGATGGAGACGAGCGCGTCGCGCAGCTCACCGAGGGTCGGTGCCGGTGACGAGGTCGTGATGTAGCGCATGCAGTAACCCATAAACTCCTCCTGCGTCGGGCTGGCTGACTTTGCTCGACCGGCCTACCGTTGTCCAGCCCTAAATTCAACCCCACCACCGCCAGAGCGCAGGCAAATTGGCCTTCGACCTCAACAAGCGCTGGATGCGGCGACCCTTTTCGATGTAGAGAGGTAGACACCGGCGCGAGAGCAGAGGATGCGACCCTCTACGACAGCACCCTACATCGTCAACGTCAGGAGATCCTATGTCACGCACAACCCGACACGTCATCCACGCCGCGCTCATCGCGGGCGCGTTGGTGTGGGCGACCGCATCGACCGCCCAGGCGCAAAACCAGATCCCAGGGCCCGTGGATCCGGCCCTGGATATCCAGAACTTTCAGCCGGTGGCCAGCCCCTTCGGCATTTTCACCACCGACAGCGCCAAGGTGCACTCCGAGTACGAGTTCTCCGCCGGCTTCCTGCTCAATTACGCCAAGGAGCCCCTGGTCCTCAACCCCGCCGAGGGGCCAACGGTCCCGATCGTCGATCAGCAGCTCGCCGGTGACCTGCTGTTCGCCATCGGCCTGTTTGACATCGCCGAGGTCGGCGCCGCGCTCCCGATCTACTTTGTCAACGACGGGGAGGTCGGGGCCAACGCCATCGAAGGGGCGACCCTGGGCGACCTGCGGCTGCGCCCCCGGGTCCGGGTCCTCGACTCCGAGAGCGGCCTCGTCGGGTTGGGGTTCTACCTTCAGCTCGGCCTGCCCACCGGAAACAGCGAGGCGTTCACCTCCTCGGGGAGCTTCTACGCTCGCCCGGGCGTCGTGGTCGATACGCGCATACAGCGGCTGCTGCTCTCCGCCAACATGACCGTCAACGTTCAGGAGGAGCGGCAGTTCGGCAACCTCGACGTCGGCAGCCAGCTGCTCTACAACGCGGGCGCGGAGTACGCCGTCATCGACGAGACCTTCCTGGTGGGCGGCGAGCTGATCGGCTCGACCAGCTTCAACGACTTCTTCAGCAACCGCGAGGAGGCGCCCCTGGAGGGGCTGCTCGGCGTCAAGTACCGCACCCCCGTCGGCATCAACATCGAGGCGGGCGGCGGCGGCGGCATCGTGTCGGGCTACGGCTCACCGGCGTACCGCGTCTTCATGGGCATCCGGTACGCCATCTACAGCGACGACTTCGATCAGGACGGCTTCGTCAACTCGGTCGATGAGTGCCCCCGGGACCCCGAGGACCGCGACGGCTGGGAGGACGACGACGGCTGTCCCGACCTCGACAACGACAGCGACGGCCTCACCGACCTCGACGACAACTGCCCCAACGACCCCGAGGACCCGGACGAGTTCGAAGACAACGACGGCTGCCCCGACCCCGACAACGACCGCGACACCGTCGCCGACCTTGAGGACGAGTGCCCCAACACCCCTGGCCCGCCCGAGCGCAACGGCTGCCCCGACGACGACATCGACAAGGACGGCATCGTCAACAGCGAAGACAAGTGCCCCGAGCAGCCCGGCATCATCAAGTACGAGGGGTGCCCGCCGCCCGACCGCGACAGCGACGGCCTCGTCGATGACGCCGACGCCTGCCCCGACGACCCCGAGGACCTCGACGGCTTCGAAGACGACGACGGCTGCCCCGACGGCGACAACGACAAGGACGGTGTCTGCGACCCCTGGGTCGAGGAGATCGTCAAGGCCCGCAAGATGTCCGAGGCCGACGCCAAGGCCTTCCGCGGCACCTGGAGCTGCACCCTCAGCGACCGCTGCCCGATGCGCGCCGGGGAGCCTCGCTTTGAGGGCTGCCCCAGCAAGCAGAAGGTCGTCATCGTCGGCGATGAGCTGAAGATCCTGGAGCAGGTCTTCTTCAAGACCGGCTCCGCCGTCATCGACGGCCGCTCCCACGACCTCCTCGACCAGGTCGCGGCGATCCTCATCAGCACCCCCGGCATCACCCGCCTTGAGGTCCAGGGCCACACCGACGACGTCGGCGGCGACGCCTCCAACCAGAAGCTCTCCCAGGATCGCGCCGACGCCGTGCGGACCTACCTGATCAAGGCCGGGGTCAGCGCCTCGATCCTCACCGCGCGGGGCTACGGCGAGTCGTCGCCCGCGGTGCCGATCGCGGGTAAGCGGGGGGCCGAGCTGCGCGACGCCCGCGGCAAGAACCGCCGCGTGCAGTTCAAGATCCTGGAACAGAAGACCAAGGCGCGCGTCATCGAGGTCGACCCCAACGCGCAGTGACCTCCCCCCTCCTCGCCCTGAGGCCCGAGGTCAGCAGGGAATCACCTGCTGGCCTCGGTGGTTGGATCTGAACGCAGGGTGGACCGCTTCAGCGCGAGCGGGGGCCGTGGGCTGTCACAAAACCAGACGTCGTACGCACTCGTGTTGAGCCCCTCGCGGCGTCTTCGCGACAGGACGCCCTGAGCTCAACACGGACTCACACGAGATCTCCCATGCCGACCAGGGCTGCATCCTCCACTTGCCCCGCCTGCAACGCCCCCTTCAAGGCGGGCGCCAACTTCTGCGGCGTGTGCGGCTCCGCCCTCAGCCACATTGGCCCCACCGACGACCCCTACATCGGCGCGACCATCGGCGGCCGCTACGTCATCCAGTCCATCATCGGGCGAGGGGGGATGGGCGACGTCTACCTCGCCGTGCACGAGCAGCTCGGGCAGCGGGTGGCCATCAAGTTCCTCCCGGAGCGGCTCAGCGACCAGCCCGAGATCGTCCGGCGGTTCTTCAATGAGGCGCGCAGCACCTGCCGGGTCAACCACCCCAACGCCGTCTCGCTCAACGACTTCGGTCAGAGCCCCAACGGCGCCCTCTACATCATCATGGAGTACATCGAGGGCGAGCCCTTGAGCGCCATCGTCCGCCGCGACGGGCGCCTCCCGCTCCCGACCATCCTCGACGTCACCGTCCAGATCTGCGACGCCCTCTACGCCGCTCACGAGCAGAGCGTGATCCACCGCGACCTCAAGCCCGACAACATCATGCTCACCCTCGGGCGCGGCGGGCGCTATCGGGTCAAGGTGCTCGACTTCGGGATCGCCAAGCTGCTCGATGAGGGGGAGAGCGGCCTCACCCAGACCGGCACCGTCTTTGGCACCCCCGAGTTCATGAGCCCCGAGCAGGCCAGCGGCGAGCCCGTCGATGGCCGCTCGGACATCTACGGGGTGGCCATGATCCTCTACTACCTGGTCTGCGGCGGCCGCCTCCCCTTCGAGGGCAAGGACCGGCTCGCCATCCTCAAGCGCCAGGTCCACGAGGCCCCGACCCCCCCCAGCGTCCGCATGCCCAACCTCCCCATCACTGAGGACGTCGAGGCCGTCATCATGAAGGGGCTCGCCAAGGACCCCGACCAGCGCTTCCCCTCCATGGACGCGTTCGCCGAGGCGCTTGAGGCGATCCAGGCCGGTCGCCCCCCCTTCGCGGCGCCGACCCCAGAGCCGCCAACCCAGATGAAGACCCTGCTGGGCATCGGCGGCACCGGAGAGCAGCGCGCCGTCCACCCACCCGCGGACACCGACTCCACCCGCGAGTGGGCCGCGGCCACCAGCTCGGCCACCCTCCAGGCCATCCCACCGCAGCCGCAGGTCAACAGCGCTCTGCCGCCCTACCACACCCCGGCGTTCGAGAGCATGCCGCTCTTCATGCCCCAGCACGACACCCCCGCGACCCCCGACGCGCTGAAGCTCAGCATCAACCCATCCCACGACCCGCCCCCGGCCCCCGACGAGAACCTCCGCGTCCCGCGAAACCGAGCCCCCGCGGTGGCCATCGCCGCGCTGATGCTCCTCGCCCTCGTCCTGGGCGCCGTGTACGCCCTTCAGCAACCTGACGAGGCCGCGCCGACCTCCGACGCGCCACCCATCACCGCCACCGACGAACCCGAAGCGCCCGAGCCGCCCCTCCCGGGCGACACCACGCAGGTCACCGCGGCCGCCGAGCCTCCTCCCGAAGAGGTCGAGCCCGAGGAGACCCCCAGCGCCGCGCCGACCAGGCGACGCACGCGGCGCGCTGCCAAAGCGAAGGTGAGCACGTCCCGCGCCCGGGCGAAGTCGCGCAAACCCGCCGCGGACGAGCCCATAACCCCCGACATCAAACCGGCGGCGAAGACCACGGCGAAGGAACCCGACGCGCCAAAGTCGCCCAGCGACGCCAAAGCCCCCAGCGACGAGCCGAGCAACGCGGAGCCCCCGCGCAAGCTCGGCTCCGAGCCGCCGAAGACGCTCGGCTCGTCCTCCGACGCGCCCACGCCTCCGTCGTCACCGCCTGCGGCGGATCCCCCCAAAGAGGTCCCCCCTCCCGCGACCAACGCCGACGGCGGCGAGCCCCCTCGTAAGCTGTGATGTGAACAAGGCAACCGCGCCGGACGGCGCGGCCTGGCAGGGCCGAGGCACTACGGGGCGTCGGTCACCCCAAGAACGCCCCCGAAGCGCTCCTGGAGCATGTTGTCGTAGGTGTCCGCCAGCTCGCCGAGCGTCACCAGCGCGTAGATGAACTCCTCGATGCTCAAGTCGTCGATGATGATCGTCTCGACCATCTCCACGTCCCCCTCCGTGGTCAACGCGAAGGCGCCGAAGTGTATCGAGCTGTTGCAGGCGTTCAGCGCCCCGGCCAGCCCCGCGGTCTCCTCGACGTCGCGCAGCACAGTCGCCCGGAGCGTCAGGTAGGTCGCTCGCTCATCCTCCCAGACCCTCCCGGTGATGCGCGACGAGCCGTAGGTGAACGCCAGGAGCCCGGACTCGCGCTCCTCGATCGGCAGCCGCACCTCCTCCAGCAGGTGTCGCAGCTCGATCATCCCCTCCTCGCGCCCGAGCCGCTCAAACCCGGGCAGCCCCGCGGTGACGAGCCGACGCAGGAGCGGCTCCAGCGCCGTCGCCTCATCATCGGCGATGCGCTGATCAGCGCGCAGGCCGCCCAGCCCCTCCTGAAAGAAGTTGTCGGCCCGATCGGCCTCCTCCGCCATGAACGCCAGCGTGATCGCGAACTCGCTCAGGTCGAGATCGGTCGCCAGGAGCGTCTTCTCCAGCACGACGTGGCCGACCTCCTCACCCTCCATCACCTCAAGCACGCAGCGCCCGAAGACGATCTGGTCGTTCAGCGTCGTCAGCAGCCTGGAGATGGTCTCCGCCTCGTTCGGGTCGTCCTCCGCAGGAGACAGGTTCGACAGCACGACGGCGTGGTAGCGCACCAGCAGCCGCTCCTGACGCCGCTCCACCGACACCCGGATCCGCGCCGAGTCCAGCGAGAACACGAACGAGCCCTCGTCGTCGCGGGTCGGCTCCAGCTCCAGGTCATCGAGGAAGCTCTCGACCCGCTCGACGATCTCCTCTTCGAGGTGCTCGTGCTCAAACAGCGGCTCCAACACCACCTGCCGCGCCTTCTCCAGCGCGATCGGCTCCGCAGGCGAGAACTCGTCCGACGCGGGTTCGACCACCGCCGCGCCCTCTCCGCCCGCCTCCGCCTCCGCGGGGGAGCCGAGGCGCGCCGTGCTCGCCCACCGCCGCGCCAGCTCCACCGCATGCTCGGCGCAGCGGTCGTAGATCGCGCTCCAGTCGCCCTCCTCAAGCTCCTCGCGGGCGATGACGTGCTGAAAGTACAGCCCCACGTCGGTCCCGAACGGCAACAGCTCCGTCACCCCGATCGGGACGCCGTAGGTGCTGGAGCTGGGGACGACCGCGCCGACCTCAAGCCGACCATTGAGCTGCGCCAACAGCTCCAACAGCGCCATCGAGTAGACCGAGCTGCCCACATGGGCGATCAGCTTCATCCCCTGGGTCACCTCGCCCTGAGCGTGCGCGAGGTAGGGGCGCACCTCGATGTCCACAACGCCCGAGGCGTTGGTGATGGGCACCGGGCTCCCGAACCGCGCCATCAGGCACGCCTCGACGAGGTCGCGCAGCTCGATCACCTCCGGCGAGTTGTCCTCGGGGAAGCCGACCTCGTCCACCTGGATAAACCCGGCCATGATGTCGGGCGGGTGCTGGACCTCCGCGGCGTCGGAGTGGTACGACCACGTTAAGTCACCGCCGCAGCTGGGGCAGATGGGATGCTCCACAGGAACACCGCCGTGGTAACGAAAATGGAGGCGATGACGCCAACCACACACACGACACGCTTCGACTGCTTCCGACACCTGGTGTCCTCCTCAAGCGCGCCAGCTGGCGCTCTGCGCACCTGCCGGGGCCAACCTGGACATTCAATTTCAAGCCGGGATCATACCACGTCCCCGCGAGCCATGCGCCCATCCATACCACACCACCCCGCTCCAAACGAAGCCCTTCATCGCCGCGCGTGGCGCTTCGGTTGGCTGCTCGCCGCCGCGCTCGCGCTGTTGAGCGCCTGCGCCCAACAGGACCCGCTCCCCAACGCCATGGTCGAGGCGCCCGCGCCGCGCACCGCCTTCTACGAGCTGACGATCGAGCCCCGGCTCGCCACCGTCACGGCCACCTTCCGGCGCCCCCCCGTCGACCCGCTCCCGCTGATCCTGCCGTCGTCCGCGAGCGCCGACCACGTCTACCGGGTTCAGGCCCGGACCCGGAGCGGCGAACCGCTCACCGTCACCCTCGACAAAGACCGCTGGGTCGTCACCGGGCACGCCGAGCGTGACCTCGTCGTCGAGTACCTCATCATCAACCAGCGCCCCGCCCTCGACCCACCCCCGTCCACCGACGCCGCCCCCCACCCCCTGACCACCCGGGACGCCTTCTATGGCCAGGGCGCCAACCTCTTCCTCAGCCCGCTCCTCCCCACGGAGGCCCCACGCCTGGAGGGCTACAAGGTCAGCGTCGCCGCCGGAGGCTGGCCCGTGTGGACCAGCTGGGGCCGCCCCGCCACCGAGCTGAAGCGCCTCCATGAGCTGGAGGGGAGCGTGATCATCGCCGGCGCCTGGGAGGTGGACGAGCGCTCCGAGGCCGACGCGCTCTTTCAGATCGCCTCCCCCCGCGGCGCCGAGATGTCCCCGACCGACCTCGCCAGGCTCCTCAAGCAGATGGCGCGCTCCCACAAGGCCGTCTTCGGGAGCTACCCGTGGAACGCCCTCCTCGTCGTGCTCGCCCCCACCACGGGTCAGCCCGGCGCGATCACCGCGCGCGAGTCCATGACCCTCTTCGTCCCGCGCCACTTCAAGCTCGACGGCCCCGACTTCGCCGACCAGCTCGCCCGCGCCCACTTCGCCCTCTGGACCCGGGATCTGGTGCCCGCGCCCTCCAGCATCGACGAGCCCCCCCCGACCTGGTGGTTCACCCAGGGCGCCGAAACGTGGTTCGCTCTGCGCACCCTCCTGGAGCTGAAGCGGATCAACAAGACCGAGTTCATCGGGCAGGTCAACGGCTGGTTCACCGCCTACTACGACCTGCTGCTCGCCGACGGCGCGCGCACCCCGGACGAGATCCTCCGGCTGCGCGCGCTCAAGGGGCGCCTGCTGGCGATGTCGCTCGACATCGAGCTGCGCGCCGAGAGCCTCGGCACGCGCAGCCTCGACGACCTGATGCGCAAGATGTACCTGGACTTCGCGCAGACCTCACGCCCCTACACCAACGCGGACATCCGCGCGCAGCTCGACCTCATCTCAAAAAGCGAGTGGGGGGACTGGTTTGAGCGGCTCGTCGTGCCCGACGACGCCCTCCTCGCCGCCGACAGCCTCGATCGCGTCGGCGCCCAGCTCACCTCGGAGGTCCGGCGCCTGTACGAGCTGGGCTTCGAGACGCTGGAGGGGGGCTTCGAGAACGCCACCATCACCCGGGTCACGGAGGGGTCGCGCGCCGCCGCCGCGGGCCTCAAGCCAGGGGACATCGTCCAGGCGATCGCCCACAAGCCGGGCGACCCGGGCACCGACGTTCACCTGATCGTGCGCCGCGGCGGCGCGGAGGCGCCGATCAACCTCACCTGGGCGCCCGTCCGCGAGGTTCACGTCCCCCGCGTCGAAGCCCCCGGCCCGCTCATGTGGGAGTGGTTCGGCCCGTGAGCCGCGACCGGGGTCACGCGTCGCGCTTCACCAGCATCTCGGCCAGCTCCTGCTTCACGTGGTTGGGCAGCGCGAACACCCCGTGGTGGATCCCGCGGTTGTAGATCCGGCTGTCCTTCTCCAGCCGCGCGACCCGCTCGTCGTTCAGATCGTACGGGGTCGTCTGGCGCGACGCGTAGGTCCAGCTCCAGTGGCCGCTGCCGTAGATCATCACCGGGTAGTAGTAGGGCCACGCCGCTCCGAAGACCGTGTTGATCACCTGCACCATCTCCAGGTGGATCTCCTTGAACAGCCGCGGCGACTCGCTCTGGGTGACGAACACGCCCTCCTCCTTGAGGAGGCGCGCGCAGCCCCGGTAGAAGCTCTCGTTGAACAGCCCCTTGGCCGGGCCGACCGGGTCGCTGCCGTCCACGATGACCACGTCGTACGGCTCCACGTCCGCCTCCTTGACGTACGCCACCCCGTCTCCCACCATCACGTTCAGCCGCGGGTCGTCCCACGCCGTGCCGATCTCGGGCAGGTGCTCCTTGCACGCCTCGATGACCATCGCGTCGATCTCGACCATATCGACGTGCTTGACCTCCGCGTGGCGAAGCACCTCGCGCGCGGTGCCGCCGTCGCCGCCGCCGATGATCAGCACCCGCTCGATCGTCGGCGACGTGACCATCGCGGGCTGCACGATCAGCTCGTGGTAGGGCGCCTCCTCCCCCTCACAGGTCATCCACAACCCGTCGATGAGCAGCGCCTTGCCGAGCAGCTCCGTCTCGACCACCTCCACCTTCTGGAAGTCGCTCTGCCCGGTGAAGAGCGTGCGCTTGAGCTTGAGCCCGAGCCGCAGCTTGTCCTCAAACACCTCGTCGTACCACAGTCCCATGATCGTCCTCCTTCGCGTCCATCATCCCAGGGCCAGCTCACCGGCCCACACACAACAAAGGCCGCCGTTGGTGTCGTCCAACGGCGGCCTCTGCGTTCAGCTCAGGCACCGCGCCAGGGCTCTCACCCTCACGTCAGCGGCCCCCGCTCACTCTCGTCCCACAGCACAACGCCCGCGAACGCGGCGCCGTGCGCCTCGACGACATGCTCGATGCCGATCGAGACCAGATCCTTGATCTCCCGGTTGCGATAGGCCATCCCCTGGACCGCCATCTCGCGCACCTTCGCCTCGACCTCGACGAGCGTGCCCACGCCGTGGTGCTCCATGATCAGCCCCGGCAGGTTCGGGTCCGCGGGGATCCCGATCGCCACCGCGGCGCTGATCACCTCCCCAGGGGTGCTGGAGACCATGTCCGCGTAGGCCACGGGCACCAGCGCGCCGTATGGGAGGCGGATGGAGCCCACCCGCTCGCACCAGGGCGGGAGGATGGAGCTCATTCGAACCAGGTTGGTGTCGCCAACACCCGCCTCCAACAGCGCCTGATCGAACGCGTTGAGTGCCGAGTAACCCTCGGCGCGACCGGCCACGAGGCAGTACCGGGTGGGTTGTTTGAACATCATGACGACGACTCGCCTCCGACAGCAGTGTTGTCTTCAGACATGTTGTGCGTGGACTCCTCGCTGTAGTGCGTCAGCACCTTGAGCGAAGGGCTGGGGGGGTAGGTCCCCCGATGGACCACCATGACCTCGGAGCGCTCCGCTTCGAGGCCCTCTTTCAACGTCTCGTACGCGCGCTCAGGCATGCACTCGCCGCATGTGTAGAAGTCCACCGCGGCGTATCCCGTCTCAGGCCATGTGTGGATCGAGAGGTGAGACTCCTCGACGACCACGACCCCGCTTACGCCCTGTGGGGTGAAGGGATGGAACACCGACGCCACGATCGTCGCCCTGGCTTGTTGAGCCGCCAGGCGCATCAAGGCTTCGATCCGAACCAGATCATTGAGCACCTCGGCGTTGCATCCGTGGTACTCCACTAACAGGTGTCGCCCCAGGCTTTCCAATTCATGACCCTCCGACGTAAGCAGTGGCACGTCACGCGTCGCGCCTCGTGTAGTCGCCCGCGCCGCTGTGCCGTTGGATATCCCCGCTCCACCCCCACCAGCACGGTGAGGAACTCACTTCTTGGAAGTGAGCGAAGCAGGGACATTAGTGATCGATTCAAGGACCGTCAACCGAAAAAATCGGCACGACGACGATTTTACATCCGACCCGTCCTCAAGGGGGTCGAGCAACGTCTCAAGCGCGTCTCGCGCTCACTCCGCTGGGCAGGCGTCTCGCCTGCGTCCACAGCCGCGCCACGGTCCACCACTCCACGCCTCATCCGACGGCGGATGAGACAGGTCATGGTGGGGGCGCTCCCGGCTCAAGCGTCAGGTCGCTTTTTCGTGCCACTTCAGGTAGGTTCGGCGCTGGCCGCCCCTGCCCTCAGCACAGCGCTCAGGATAGACATTCTGGCCCAGGGATCAATGGTCACCGGGGCGTTTTTTGGACCAGACCGCATCGAACAGGTCCGCGATGGACAACACCCCCTCCAACACCCCTCGGGTCCGCTTCCCGATCTGGCTCAAGCTCACCCTGGCGCTCGCGCTCTTCGCGGTCTTCCCTGGCGTCATCGCCGCCTACACCCTCATCTCCCAGAACCGCGCCGACCTGATCGCCAACCAGTACATGGTCCAGGACGCCACCACGAGCGCCCTCGAGTACGGCTTCTCGGACGTCCTCGTCAACGCGCAGGACGACCTCCACATCGCCGCCCACGCCTTCGCCGACGACGCCCTCGACGGCGAGACGCGCCTGCGCCTCGTCCTCGCGATCGTCGGCGCCAGCGCCAGCCTCGACCACGCCGACGTCTACGACCACAAGGGCGCGCTGATCGACCGCATCCGTGAAAAACGGACCGCCACCCGCGCCTGGAGCAGCGACCCCGACCCCGAGCTGCCGCCTGAGCTGCTCAAGGACGCCCGCGACAAGGAGATCGCCTTCGGACCGCTCTCCTCCAGCGACGGCAACAGCCGCATCCTGCTCGTCGCCCCGATCCGCGCCCAGGGGCGCCTCACCGGCTACATCGCCGCCCGCGCGGCGTTCGACCAGGAGGCGCTCCAGCAGCAGATCAGCGACCACATCCAAGCCCGCTTCGCGGGCCTGCCCGACTCCATCATCATCATCGACCGCGAGATGCGGATCGTCGCCCACCAGGACCCCGAGCGGGCCGCCTCGCGCGCCTCCGTCGCCGCCTCGCCGCTGCTCGTCGGGTACGGCGCCAACTTCGAGGGGCGCGCCGTCTACGCCGACGCCTTCACCCACCCCGACGAGGGGCGGGAGTACATCGGCACCGTGCGCCCGATGTCTCAGCTCCCCTTCGCGATCGTGGTCCAGCAACCCACCGAGGAGGTCCTGCGCTCGCTCCACACGGTCAGCTCCACGGTCTGGACGGTCCTCGGCTTCGCGCTGCTCCTCTCGATCGTCGCCGCCATCCTCATCGCCCGCCAGCTCGCCGTCCCGATCCGCCTCCTCACCGCGCAGGCCACGGCGCTCGCGCAGCGCCGCTTCGAGCAACGCACCCACCTCAAGACCTGGGACGAGCTGTCCATCCTCGGTCACGCCATGAGCCAGGCCGCGACCGACCTCAAGGAGAGCGAGGAGAAGCTCCTCCAGGAGCAGGCGATCCGCGGCGACCTCGGCCGCTACCTCCCCCACGCGCTGGTCGATCGCATCGTCACCCGCGAGCAGGACATGCACCTCGGCGGCGAGCGACGCCAGATCACCACCCTGTTCGCCGACGTCGTCGCCTTCACCCCGCTGAGCGAGCGCCTCGCCCCCGAGGACGTCGTCGCCATCCTCAACCAGCTGTTCACCATCCTCACCGAGATCGTCTTTCGCCACGGCGGCACCGTCGACAAGTTCATGGGCGACTGCCTGATGGCGTTCTGGGGCGCGCCCACCTCCCAGGAGGACGACGCACAGCGCGCCCTGGAGGCCGCCGAGGACATGCTCCAGTGGCTCGAGATCGGCAACGCGGGCTGGTCGGAGCAGTACGGCATCACCATCCAGATCGCCATCGGCGTCAACACCGGCGAGGCGCTCGTCGGCAACATCGGCTCGGAGACGCGCATGGCCTACACGGCGATCGGCGACGCCGTCAACGTCGCCGCCCGGCTCGAAGCGCTCGCCCGCCCCCAGCAGATCCTCATCACCGAGGCCACCCGCCGCGCCGCAGGCGAGATGTTCGAGTACGTCCCCCAGGGCACCCGCGACCTGTCGGGGCGCTCCGAGGCCGTCACCGTCTTTGAGGTCCAGCCATGAACTTCGACGATCCCGCCTTCGCGCTGCTCGATCAGGAGATCGCGGGCCGCTACCGCGTCGAGCGCCTCATCGGCAAGGGCGGCGCGGGCGCGGTCTACCAGGCGACCCAGCTCGGCCTCGACCGCCAGGTCGCCATCAAGCTCCTCCACCCGCGCTCCGCCGCCAACGACGAGACCCGCAAGCGCTTCATCCGTGAGGCCCGCATCACCTCCCAGCTGCGCCACACCCACGCCATCAAGATCTTCGACTTCGGCGAGCACGAGAACCAGCTCTACATCGTCATGGAGCTGCTCACCGGCCGCTCCCTGCGCGCCGCCATCAGCAAGCGCGCCCCGGGCATGCCGCGCAAGCGCGCGCTGACCCTCGCGCTCCAGATCGCGGACGTGCTCCAGGCGGCCCACGCCATCCAGCTCGTCCACCGCGACCTCAAGCCCGAGAACGTCATGCTCGACCGTGACAGCGCGGGCGCCGAGCGCGCCGTGGTCGTGGACTTCGGGCTCGCCTTCATCGACGACCAGGAGCGCGAGGAGCTGGGGCGCCTGACCACCACCGGGATCCTCGTCGGCACCCCCGCCTACCTCTCCCCGGAGCAGGCCCAGGGGCTGACCATCACCCCGGCCTCGGACATCTACTCCTTCGGCTGCCTCCTCTACGAGATGTTGTGCGGCTCGCCGCCCTACCGCAGCAGCACCGTCATCGGCATCGTCAACCAGCACCTCTACGTCGACGCCCCCTCGCTCCGCGAGACCTACCCGTCGCTGGAGATCCCCCACGACCTCAACCAGCTCCTGCTCAAGACCATGAGCAAGGAGCCCTCCCAGCGCCCCGAGGCGGCCCAGCTCCACGCGCTCCTGGAGCGCATGCTCACCGGCGGCGAGCCCGGCGACTCCCCCGAGGCGCGAGGACGCGGTCGCAGCGGCCGCGACCTGCGCCCCCGCCACGAGCGCCTCGCCGCCGACGCGAGCGACATGGCCACCATCGTCCCCGGCGCCGGACCGATGAACCCGATCATCACCCAGACCGCGTCGGGCTCCCAGACCGCCAGCCCGCTGGAGACAATCGCCCTGCTCGATCACCCGTGCGACGGCGACCTCGGCGCTGCGCTCGCCACACAGCAGCTGCGCGGCGTCACGACGGACGTGGAGGGCCTCGACCAACTCGAAACCGCGGTGGTCTTTGCTCCCAACGCCAGCACGGCTACAATCGAAGCGCTGACCAGAACAGGGCGGGTCGTGGTGACCACCGCGGCGCCCGGCGACCTCACCCGGATCCAGGAGCTGATCCGGGCTGGCGCCGCCGACGTCGTCCCTCACCCCCCGAAGCACAACACGCTCGCGCGCAAGCTTGCCAGAGCGCTGCGCAAGTCCAAGACTCCCAGGACGACCTGATGGCGATCAAGCTGAGCCCGGACATCGCGCTGCCCATCCTCCTCACCGCCGCGTGCCTGGTGGCCGCGCCGACGGTCGCCTCCGCGCAGGAGGGGCAGACCTTCGTCTACACCATCAAGGGCGGCGAGACCTGCATGTCCATCGCTGAGCGCTTCTACGGGGAGAAGACCCACTACAACCTGATCCACCAGCACAACCCCGACCTCGGCCCGCTCCCACACGACCTCCAGCCAGGACAGCAGATTCGCCTCCCCCTCCTGATCGACGACCCCGACGCGCGCGTCACCGGGCGCCGCGGCGAGGTGCGGGCGAAGCCTCCGGCGAGGCCCTCGTGGAAGAGCGCGGCGCTGGGGCTGGAGTTGTACCGCGCGTGGCGCGTCAACTCCCGCGATGAGGCCGCCGCCGAGCTGACCTTCCTCGACGCCTCACGGCTCTACATGCGCGAGAACACCCTGGTGATCATCTACGGCAGCACCAGCCGCAAGATCCGCCGCCAGACCACCGAGGCCGAACTCCAATACGGCACCCTCCGCGCCCGCATGGACGACCTCGCCGGAGGTCAGAAGGCGCTGGAGGTGTCCACCCCGGCCTCCGACGCGGAGTTGAGCGGCGGCGAGGCGCTGATCAACGTCGATGAGGAGAAGGTCACCCGCGTCGCGAACCACAGCGGCCGCCCCGCCCGGGTCGCGGGGAACTCGGCGCGGCGCTCCCGCTCTCCAGCCAAACGCGAGCGCCACGTCGTCCAGGTCAACGCCGGGATGGGCAGCAAGGTCTCGGTCGGTCAGGACCCCACCCCCCCCAAGCCGCTGCCCCCCGCGCCCGCGTGGGCCACCCCAGCGCGGCGCGCCGTCTTCGCCCCCGGGGGGCAGATCGCGATCTTCTCCTTCTCCTGGGCCCCGGAGCCCAAGGCGTCGCGCTACCGCGTCGAGTTCTTCGCCGACGCCAACCGCACCCGCAGCCTCGGCGCGACCACCACGCCAGGCACCGAAGTCGAGCTTCAGCAGCCGCCGGGGAGCTACTTCGTCACTGTCTCCAGCATCGACGACGACAAATTCGAGGGGCCACCCTCCGCGATCGCCCGGGTGGAGGTCCTGCCGCTCAAGGCGCTCGGCCCCAACAACACCTGGCTCAACGAGGTGGACAGCGTCCCCGCGGGCTCCCGGCTGAGCCTCCCGGACCGCGGCGCCTGCACCCTCAACGGCGAACCCGCCTCCCAGACCCAGCTCCTCGTCAAGCCGGGCGTCTACACGCTGCGCTGTCAGCTCCCCAGCGCCCCGGAGCCCGTCGAGACCGAGATCAACGTCCTCCCACTGGAGGTCGATTGGAGCAGCGCTGCGGGCGAGGCCACGATCCAGCGCGGCGCCGTCACCCCGATCGAGGTGCGCCTCTCCCAGGACGTGCATGCCCCGCTCAAGGGGCTCCCGCCCGCGGAGATCGAGGTCGGGACCCTCGTCAAGCGCGAGCCCGGCGTCTGGGAGACGACCGTCCAGGCGAACGACGGGGCGCCCGAGCGCTTCTCGCTCCCCATCGCGATCGACGTCGAAGGCGCCCCGGTGCTGGGCGCGGTGGAGGTGCAGGTCGAGCGCGGCGCCGCCCCCGAGGAGGAGGAGCTGCTGCTCGTGGAGCTGGGGGCGCTCTTTGACTATGGGTTCCTGTACGCCTCAGGGGCGGAGGGTGACCTGGCGACCAACCGCTCTCTGCTCCGCCCAGGCTTCCGCGCGGGCCTCCTGGTGGGGCGCCTCGTCTTCGTCGAGGCCGAGCTGGCGCCGGTCTTCGACCTCCCTGAGGAGGGAGAGGGGCTGACCCGCGCCAGCTACCGCGCCCACGCAGGCGTCTTGATCGATCGGGGCGCGCTCTCGCCGCTGATCCTGCTCGGGCGAGGCTCGGACATCTTCGTGGGCAACGACGAGCGCATCCAGCCCATCACCTACCTCGGGTTGGGGCTGCGCTGGGAGGCGACGCGGGACGTCGTCCTGCGCATGGAGCTG
Source organism: Myxococcales bacterium (assembly GCA_002716585.1). Classification (GTDB taxonomy): domain Bacteria; phylum Myxococcota_A; class Bradymonadia; order Bradymonadales. Next base: position 102,417 of record PBBL01000011.1, read on the forward strand.
CGCCAGGGGCTCGTCGTTCAGGACGACGACGCGCTCGCCAACCAGACCAGCGCCCTGCTCGGCGTCCACTTCGTGTACTGACGCGAGCGGACGCTCCAGCGTCAACGCACCTCGATCTCCACCTCGCGCTCCACCTCACCTCGCCCCACCCCGCTCCGGTGCGTCCCACGACGCAGCGGCCAATAGAGCGTGAACGGCGCCGCCGCGCGCCCCACCGGCTCGCCACCGACGAACCAGGTCAGCGGACCCTCGACCCCCTCCAGGTGGGCTCGGAGCGCCAGCTGTTGGTCCTCCGGGCGCCCCTCGGGGTCGAGGATGAACACGTCGCCTGGCAGCGGGTGGACGATGCGGGGGCGTGTTTCAACGGCCAAGGCTTCAACCGCGCCTCCATCACACAGCGGGGACCAGCCGCGCGGCGGCAGCTCAAGCCCCTGCTCCAACGCCCACTCCTCCCAGGCCGGGGGCACCTGGTGAAACACGTGGGTCTCCACGAACTCCGCGGGACAGGTCAGCCGCGCCCTCAAGCCGTTGCGCGTGTCGATCGCGACCGCCTGGTGCACCTCACACCGCTCGGGGCCTTCGCCCCGATGCCCGCCCGCGTCAGGCGCCCCGGAGGCGCCGCGACGACGCTGATGAAACAGCTCCACGCGCACACCGGGGCAGGACGGCCCGGCGGGCTGACCGCTCAACGCGCACACCTCGTGCGACCCGACCTCGGCGGGGCGCTCAAACCAGGGCACGTCCGCCGGTCCCGCCGCCTCGGGGTAGAGCTGCTGGAAGACCGCGCGCAGCATCGGCGCCGCCCCGGTCACGCCGCTCACCCGGTTCATCGGCGAGCCGTCGAAGTTCCCCACCCACACCGCCACGGTGTACTCCGGGGTCACCCCCACCGCCCAGTTGTCGCGGAAGTTCGTGCTCGTCCCTGTCTTGGCCGCCACCCGGTAGGGGAGCGCCAGCGGGCCGTTCGCCCCGAACCCGACCAGCCGCGCGTCGTCGTCGCTGAGCATGTCCAGCAGAGTGTACGCCACGTCGCGCTCGAACCCCCGCCGCGCTGGCGCGTCCTGAGCCCTCCAGGGCGCGCCGTCCACCGCGGCAAGGGTCCTCCACGGGCGCCACTCGCCGAGCCGCCCCAGCGCGGCGTAGGCCGCCGCCAGGTCCACCAGCCGCACCTCGCCGTCACCCAACACAAACCCGAGCCCGTAGTACTCGGCGTCCTGGGTCAACGTCTCCAGCCCGGCGCGGCGCAGGCGCGACAGCAGGCTCTGCGCTCCGACCTCCGCCGTCACCGCCACCGCGGGCACGTTCAACGAGCTACCCAACGCGTCCCGGACGCTGACCGGGCCGTGGAACCGGTGGTTGAAGTTCATCGGCACGTACACCCCGGTCCCCTCCGGGAACTGGGTCGGCAGATCGGCGATCGGGTCGGCCGCCGTCCCGCCGCTCTCCAGGTAGAGGCCGTACGCGAACGGCTTGAGGGTCGAGCCCGGCTGGCGCAGCGCCACGACCCCGTCGTTGCCCCCCAGCGCCTCCCGATCCCAGTAATCGCGCGAGCCCACCCAGGCCAGCACCTCGCCGGACTGGGTGTCCAGCACGACGACGGCGCCCTGGGAGACACCCCGGCGCTCCACCCGGGCGATCCAACTCTCGACGATCCCCTCGACGCCGCGCTGGAGGTTCAGATCCAGCGTCGTCCGCACCACCGCCGGGCGCCGCCCACGAAGCTCCTCCATGACCCGATCGGTCAGGTGGGGCGCCTCCACCGAGCCGCGCCGGGGGCGAATCACGAGCGGCTCCTGGGCGGCGCGGTCGTGCTCGGCCTGGCCGATGGCGCCCCGCTCCAACATCGCCGCCAGGATCTGGCGTTGACGGGCGCGCGCGCCCTCCAGGTTCCGGTACGGGTTGAGCGCGCTGGGCGCCTGCGGCAAACCCGCGAGCAGCGCCGCCTCGGCCAGCGACAGCTGCGACGCGGGCTTGCCGAAGTACATCCGGGCCGCCGCCTCGATCCCGAACAGCTGGTTGCCATAGGGGACGCGGTTGAGGTACTGCGCCAGGATCGCGTCCTTGTCCAGCGACCGCTCCAGGCGCACCGCCCAGATCAGCTCCATCACCTTGCGGCGCAGCGTCCGCGGCTGATCGGCGTACTTGATGCGCTTGACGGTCTGCTGCGTCAGCGTCGACGCCCCGGTCACGAGGCGGCGCCGCTGGATGTTGTAGACCGCCGACCGCCCGATCGCGATCGGATCAAACCCCAGGTGCTCGTAGAACCGCTTGTCCTCGGCGTGGATCGTCGCCGCCTGCGCGTGCGGCGAGATCTCCTCCAGCGACAGCCAGCGCGACCGCCCCTCGCCGTCGCTGAGCAGCTCCCGCAGCGGGCGCTCCTCGCGATCGACGATCATGGTGCTGGTCACCGGCTCGGGGGACAGCTCCTCCGCCGGGAACGGCACCGCCACCACCCAGGTGAGCAGCGCCGCGGCCAGCGCCACCAGCCCGAACCCGAGCTGGCGGCGCCGCGACCGCCGCGACCGCCGTCGCCGCGCGACCTTCTTCGTCGTGTCGGTGTGCTCCATCATTGGATCCTCACCTTGAGCGCCTGGGTGCGGCCGTAGGTGTTCGGCGCGTACATCTCCTCGACGCGGGCGCCGGGGACGGTGAAGGTGCCCGGCGTGGTCGCCCGCGCCAGGTACGCGTGGTTGTAGACCCCGTTGCGGAGCGAGTCGGCGAACAGCAACACCCGATCGTCGCGCTGCTCGATGAAGTCAAACCCATACGACGGGTACCACCACCAGTCGTCGTCATCGTCGTCCTGAGACCCCTCCATCCCTTTGAAGTGGCTCGCGGTCGTGTTGAACGCCGTGTTGATGGGCTCGAAGCCCGCAGGGAGCGGATCCTCGATCGCGACGTAGTGGCGGTCCTCGGGGACCACCACCGTCAGCCTCACCTTGACCACCTGGCCCGGCTTGACGTCCGTCACCACCTGGCCCTTGTTGGGGCCGTCCACGGCGATGTACTCGCGCATCAGCGTAAAGCCGTTGTCATAGACCGTCTCTGGCGCCTTCTCACGGACGTAGGAGAGGCGGATGTTGTAGTACAGCGGCCCCCCCGTCCCCTCACGGATCAGCGACAGCACGTCACCCTCGCGGCCCACCAGATCCTTCATCGGGATGTGGACGTGGCGCGCCGCCAGATCGCGCCCCTCGAAGCGCTCCTCCATCAGGACCTTGTCGCCGACCCCGATCACGGCGGTGTAGTTGGGCGCCTCCTGCTCCGTCGTCTTGATGTGGTCGGTCAACGAGAGCACCGCGAAGGCGTTGTCCTGCGTGCTGATCCAGCGGCCGCGCACCCGCGCCTTGAGCAGCCCCCGCGCGAAGCGGGCGACGCGCGGGTCCTTGGGCATGGCCCGGCTCATCGCCATGAGCGCGATGGAGTTGGCGCGCACGTCCGAGTCCATCGTCACCCAGTAGCGGTCGTCGCGGCTGGAGGGCAGGCTCATCTCGCTGCCGTTGTCCTCGACGTCCACGAGCATGTCGTTGAGCAGGTCCTGCACCATGCGGTCGTCGCCCTTGGCCTCCAGGACCGCCATCGCGAGCAGGCCGCGGGCGAAGTGGGGCAGCTCGTGGCGGGTGTTGTACATCACCTCGTGGTACGAGGGCTCCGGCTCGCCCGCCACCGCCAGCACGTAGGCGGCGAACGGCTTGACCACGGCCATCGCCTCGCGGTTCCAGTAGTTCGGCGTCTCGACCTCCTCACGCAGCACGCTCCGCAGGTAGTTCTTGAGCCGCGTCAGGCGCGCCTCGTCCACCTCGTAGCGGCCAGACCGGGCCGCGGTCACGAGCGCCAGCCCCCCATAGACCGACCCCCACGGGTGCGCCGTCGAGCCGCCGGGCCAGTAGGCCAGCCCGCCCTCGTAGGTCTGCATCTTCCACAAGCGGTTGAGGCCCGCCTGGGCGAAGGTCTTGACCTGACCCTCGTCGATGCCCGGCAGCGGCACGCCCTCGATCATCTCCCCCATCGCCACGAGCGGCAACGTCCGCCCGGTGGTCTGCTCCACGCAGCCGTAGGGGTAGCCGACCAGGTAGTGCAGGCCCGGGAGCAGCTCCGCCACCGCCGAGCTGGCCAGCTCGATGTCGAGCCCACCGACCGACGCGACGACGTCCTCCGGCAGGTTGAGCCGCTTCCACAGCACGCCCGAGCCGCCCGTGCTCGACACCCGCCCGCTCTCGTTGATCGACTCCGTCACCGCCGGGTACTTGACCGGGATGGACCACTCCACCGCGTCCGAGCCGACGAACCCCGCCACGCCCTGCGCCTTGAAGCGGAACGACGCCTTGCCCGGGTCGCCCACCCGCGCCGGGAAGGCCAGCTCACGGATCTCGTCGGGTCCGAGGTCCACGGTCTGCCGCTCGCCCGCCGTCAGCGTCACCGGACCGGAGGCGTCGACCTCGACCTCGACCTTGCCCGCGCGGCCCCCCACGGTCTGGACGACCACGCGCACGTCAAAGCGGTCGCCCGCCGACAGGAAGCGCGGCAGCGCCGGGCGGAGCATCAGCGGCTTCTGGACCGTGACCCGCGACTCGGCCGAGCCAAAGCGGTTGCCCCCCGACACCGCGACCGCCATCAAGCGGAACGCGGTCAGGTTGTCGGGCAGCTTGAACTCCACCGAGGTCGCCCCGGAGGCCCCGACCTGGACCGTCGGCATGAACGCCGCGGTCGTCGCGAAGGCCGAGCGGTAGTTCGTCGACTCGCCGAACGTGCCGCCGCCGCCCTCGTCGCCCTTGTTCGCCTCGTCCTCCATGTCCACCTTCGCCAGGATGGCGCGGCGGCTCTCCGCCGTCACCACCGCGATCGACTGATGGCGGAAGAAGACCGACTCGGGGCGCGGGGTCTTGTACCCGGTGAGGCTGAGGACGCCCTCGTCCACGGCCATGAAGGTCACCTCACCCGCGACGGGCTGCCCGTTCGCGTCCTTGAGGTCGATCCGGGCCTGGACCGTCTCGCCGGGCTCGTAGATCTCCTTCTCAGCCTCCACGGACACCATGAGCCGCTGCCCGCTGGAGTCCACGTTCAACGACGCGTAGCCCATCTTGTACGCGGGCTTGCCCGGATCGACGCCCGGCGCGTCCTTGTCGGGGTTGTCCACCCGGCCGCGGACGAGCACGACCGACACGTAGGCGTTGGGCATGAGGTCCTCGGTCACCGGGATCTCCAGGGTCTGCGCCGAGCCCTTGATCGGCACCACCTTCTGCTCCAGCACGCCGCGGCGCTCGACCGTGACCAGCGCCTGCGCCTCGCGGAAGGGCGACTTGACCATGATCCGCGCCGTGTCGCCGACCTGGTAGGTCTTCTTGTCAGCGATCAGCTCGATCCGCTCGTCGTCGTCGCGACCCCACCAGAAGTACCCGCCGCCCCAGGCGTAGAGGCTCTCCGAGGTCTGGATCACGTTCCCGACCTTGTCCTTGCTGGTGGCCTTGAGCACGTAGTAACCGGGGTTCGGGAGGTTGAAGGTGCACCGCGCGGCGTCGCGCTTCGAGCGCACGCTGCACGAGCCCTTGACCGAGTCGACCTCCTCGGTCACCCAGGTGCTGCCGCCGCCCGCGGACTGCTTGCGGGTCGACTTCCACTCTCGCCGCACCAGGTCGACCTTGATGTTGCGCCCGACCTGCCGCTTCTCATCGATCCCGACCGCGATCAGATCGACGTTCACCGGGTCGCTCGCCTTGACGAGGTACTGCTTGCGTTGCATCCCGATGTAGAACTCGCCGGGGTGCACCTTGACGCTCGCCCGGCCCGTGACGACCTGGCGGTTGACGTCGGTCACCGTGGCCTCGATGCGCAGCGACTGCGGCCCCTTGAACCGCTCGTGGGCCGCCACCTTGAGCTCTCCCCCCAGGTAGCCCGCGCCGTCCAGGCTGCCCTCGCCCTCGGTCATGAAGTCGCTGTCGTAGCTGTCGTAGCGCCACCAGAAGCGATCGGCGTTCGGCCCGAAGGCGTAACCCTCGTACCCGGAGGGGTTGAAGGAGGTCTCCGAGCGGGTCGCGCTCCAGGACGCCTTCGCGCCCGCCATCGGCGCCCCGAACAGGTACTGCCCCGAGACCTTGAACTGAAAGTCCTGTCCCACGACCACCCCCTCCTCCTTGGAGGTCACCCCGACCTCGAAGTCCGGCGCGCGGTAGGCCTCCACTCGGAAGGAGCCGGTCGTCTTGCCCTCGATGCCCGAGTTCGCGGGCAGCCCCACCGGGTTGACCTCGATGGAGTAGGTGCCGAGCCCCGCCTTGGGGCGCAGCGGCAGGCTGGTGTCGAAGCCGCCCAGTTCGGACAGCGTCAGCTCCTGGGTCAGCGCGATCTGGTCGCGCTGATCCTTGACCAGCACCAGCACCCGCTGCACCGGCAGCGGCTCCAGCTTGCGGCCCCGATCCAGGCGCACGTAGCCCTTGATCTTCACCTGCTCGCCGGGGCGGTAGACGCCCCGCTCGGTGAACACGTAGCCGCGCACCGCCGCCGCGGGCGCGTCCCACTGGTAGTCGAGGCCGAAGCGGTAGGGGCGGATCTCCATGTCCCAGGACTCCAGGTCCATGAAGCTCATGTCATCGCCCCGGGTCGCGATCACCATCCGCGGCTTCTTGTCGCCGAAGGTCTTGACCCCGGGGCCCACCGCGACGCCGTCGGCGTTGGTCACCCCGCGCCACAGGACGGTGTTGTCGGCGCTGCGCATGCTGACCTGAACCCCGTCGAGGGGCTTGGCGCTGGCGAGGCTGGTCGTCCAGACGAGCACGGAGTCGGGGCTGTACTTGGCGGTGAGGCCGATGTCGGTCACCTGCACCAGCGCCTTCATGTAGCGCTTGCCGGAGCCGTAGTTGTAGCCGTAGAGCTGGTCGTAGGTCGGCGAGTTGACGTCGATGTAGACGGCGCCCGCCCGGTCCTTGCCCAACGCCTCGGCGAGGTCGAGGCCGTAGGTCTTGGTGGTGTCCTTCTTGAGCGCCACGGCGAAGGGGCGGTCGACGGCGGGCTTGATCGGGGTCTTCTCAAAGGCGTCGTCGCCCGACCACCACTCCATCGAGCTGAGGAAGGGGGTGACGGTGTCCTCGTTCAGGCGCAACATGCGCAGGTTGACGTCGGGCGCGTTCCGGAGGGTCAGCGGGTACTTGATCGCCTCGCCGCCAGCGGGCCGCTCCATGAAGTTGACCCCGGTGTTGAGCTGCAACCGGGGGCGGTAGTGGCCGACCTGGATCGAGCGCGAGACGTTGGCGCCGAGGCCGTTGCCCAGCGTGTCCTTGCACCTCGCGGTGACCGTGACCGTGTAGGTCTGGCCGGGCTTGGCGTTGGACGGCCGCAGCGTGACGCGCGTGTTGTAGCCGTAGACCGAGCCCAGCTTCACGGCGGGTCGGATCGTGACGCACTCCTTGATGGTGTCCCGATCGACGGGGTTGGTGAACTCCAGGTTCCAGCTGTCGCTCGGGGTGCAGTCCGAGGCGTTGCACGACACCCGGCTGACGCCGAACTCGCCGTAGGTCTTGAAGCTCGCCGTGTAGGGGCTCTCCAGCCCCAGGCGCCCCTCCTTGAGGGTCACGCTGGAGCCGATCTGGAGCGTGTACGACGACGCGAGCGACAGCGGCTGGTTGGGCTTGATCGCGAAGGCGGTCTCGGAGCGCACCTTGTCGTTGCCCCGATCCTTCTCGGTCGGCGTGACGGTCACGCCGATCGGGGCGCCGTTCGCGCCGCCCCGCAGCGTGATCGCCTCGCGCAGCGACGTCAGGTCCACCGGGAGGTTGAACTGGACCATGATCACGTCGTCTGGCCGGAGCCGGGCGTTGTACCAGGACGGATCGTGGCGCACGACCCGCAGCCGCGGGGTGGAGAACGCGAACCGGACCTCCTCCTTCAGCTCCAGGCCGTGCACGCTGCGGGTGCCCGCGGGGATGGTCGCCTCAAAGCGGGTGGCCATCGGCGGCTTCACGCTCGGGGGGAAGCTCAGCGTCCGGGTGCCCAACCAGCGAAACCGGCCCTCGATCGCCGGGGTGATCCGCAGCGGCGCGTCGGAGACGGCCTTGACGCCGTCCACGTCGACCATCGGTTCGCTGAAGACGACGTTGATCGCGTTCAGCTCGGCGATCGTGCCGGTGGGCTCCGTCATCACCACCTCAAGCGCCTCGGGGGGTGGCTCCGGGGCGGGCTCGACCTTCAGCGAGGCCTCCGACGGAAAATTCGACACCACCTCCCCCTCTGGGGGCATCGACAACCGCCGCGATCCATCCCCACACCCTGCGCTCGCCATCAACGGCAGCAACAACAGCAGCCCCGTCACCTCATGCGCCCTCAAGCGCCTCACCCACGTCCTCATGATCCAGAACCTCCCTCAAGAGCCTTCCTGGCCCCGCTGTATCTGCCCAGTGATGATCGCTCTCTTGATTTGAAACGGGCCGCCATCCCGACGGCGCCCTGCCACACTTCGCAATCGCCGTGCCAACGCCTGCGCCCTGTGCTGACCGGCCTCCAACGCCAACCCCAGCCACACACATCTACGCATCCCATACCGAAGACATAAAAACGAGATGCCCGCTGGCTCATCCGCTCGCCCAACGCACCAACAGCATCACCACGATCCCCAGCAGCACCAACCCCACGAACCAGCCCAAAACCGACGCCGCGCTCGGCGGGTCGCCCTGCGGACCCTCCTCCTCGCCCCACGCGTCCCAGCCCGGGACCTCCTCCACGAAGTCCCCGTCCAGCGCCACCCGCGCGCGGCGGCGCGCCTGCTCCGCGTCCGCGCGCCGCCCGAGCCGCTCCAACACGTCAGCCTGGCGCCAGTGCATCGCCTCCAACAGCCGATCGTCGCTCTCCAGCGCGATCCTCGCCGTGAGCGCGTCCAGCTGCCCCTGCGCGTCGCCCAGCTCCTCGCAGAGCGCATCCAGCAGCGCCAGCGCCGCGACACACGACGGGTCGTGCTCCAACGCGCGGCGGCACGCCCGCGCCGCGCCCTCCCGATCATCGCCCAGGCGATGGCGCATGCGCGCCTGCTCCACGTAGAGCAGCTCCGGGCGGCGCGCGGCGCGGGCGGCGCGCTCCAGCTCGGCCTCCGCCTCCACCAGCCGCCCCTGCTCCCCTCGCACCGCGGCCAGCACGCCGCGCGCTTGAGGCGACTCCGGGTCGCGCTCCAGCGCCTCACCCACCGCCGCCTCCGCCTCCTCCACGAGCCCGAGGTCGAGCGACACCCCCGCCAGCGCCACCCACGCTCGGATCGACTCTGGGGAGCGCCGCACCTTGTCTCGGAACCAGGACAGCGCCTGCGGCGCGCAGCGCTCACCGGCGGTCTCGGGCTTGACGTGCAGCGCGGCGGCCAGCGCGTCAAGCTGGCGCGCCAGCAACAGGTCGTCGCGCTCCAGCAACGCCTCGTCCAACGCCCAGACCGCCAACAGCCGCTCCCCCGAGCGCTCCAGGCCGCTCGCCAGCCCCTCAAAGCAGGCCGCGTCCACCGGGGTCCCCATCGTCGGCTCCTCGGCCAGCTCAAAGAGCGCGCCGCTCAGCTCACCGCGCTCGGCCAGCTCCAGCACCGGGAGCCGATCGCGGTACGCGTCGCCGCGCTCGGGGCTCACCTGCGACGACAACCCCACCAACGACGCGCACGCCTCCCGCGCTTCGGCCCACTCCCCGCGCCTCGCCCGGATCGCCAGGATCACCTCCAGCGCGGTCCAGCGCGCCTCCGGGTCGGCGCTCGTGAGCAGCGGCTCGACCAACAGCCGCGCCTCCTGGTCGCGGCGGTTCCAGACCAGGATCGTGGCGGTGTCGAGCAGGACGCCTGGGTCGCCGGGGGCTTGCGCGTGGCCATGGAGCGCGGCCAGCGCCGCCTGCCCCTGGAACCCGTTGCGATCGAGCACCTCGGCCAGCTCGATCCAGCTCGCCGCCGACCCCGGATCCTCGCGCAACGCCTCCAGCAGCGGCACCGCGCGGGTGGGGGCGCAGCTCGCCAACGCGTCGAGGACGTCGCTGGGGTCGGCGATGGCGGCTTGGAGTGGGTGGGGCGCGTTCACAGCTCGTCGCGGGCTCGGGTCAGCGGTTCAGACCTCGCAGTATAGTCCCCTTCGCGTCAGGACGCACCTGGCTTGCATCCAACCTGAGGCGTCTGCGATAGTGCCCGGCATCTGAAGCGACGACCGACGCTCGTGGTCACACCACCTCCGCCGGGTCACGCTGAACATCGCGCGACCCGGACCCTACGCGACAAGGAGAGTTGCATGCGCCTGACATTCTACGGAGCCGCAGACGACGTCACCGGCAGCTGCCACCTTCTCGAGACCCAGAACCACCGCATCCTGTTCGACTGCGGGATGTTCGTGGGGGGGGCGCTGACCGCGCGAAACCGCGACGAGCTGCCCTTCGACCCGGCCACCATCGACTACCTGCTCCTCTCCCACGCCCACCTCGATCACTGCGGGCGGATCCCGCTCCTGGTCAAGAAGGGGTTTCGGGGGAGCATCGTCACCACCCTGGCCACCTACGACCTCGCCCGGCTCGTGATGCTGGACTCCGCGGGCATCCAGGAGGAGGACGCGCGCCGCAAGAATCGCAAGCGCCACCGCCTCGGGGAGGAGCGCGTCGAGCCCCTCTACACCGTGGAGGACGTCCTGGAGTGCCTCGACTTCTTCGACACCTTCGTCATCTACGACGAGGCGGTCGAGCTGACCGACGAGCTGACGGTCACCTTCCGCGACGCCGGTCACATCCTGGGGAGCGCCTTCATCGAGCTGACGGTCACCGAAGGCCGCCGCCGCCGCTCCTCCACGCGTCGGATCACCTACAGCGGCGACCTGGGCAACCTCGACAAGCCCCTTATCCGCGACCCCCAGATCCCCAGCGAGGCGGACATCGTCATCATGGAGTCCACCTACGGCGACCGCAGCCACCGCCCCTTCGACGACTCGGTCGATGAGTTCCGCCAGGCCGTCGTCTCCAGCCTGGAGCGGGGCGGCAACGTGCTCATCCCGTCGTTCGCGCTGGGGCGCGCCCAGGAGCTGCTCTACGTGCTCCACGACTTCTACCGGGCGGGCGATCTGCCGCGCTGTCGGATCTTCCTCGACTCGCCGATGGCGATCAACGCCACCCGGGTGTTCACCAAGCACGGCGACTGCTTCGATCAGGAGGCGCTGGCCCTCGCCGAGTCGGGGCAGAACCCCTTTGACTTCGAGCTGCTCCGCTACACGCGCCACTCGGACGACAGCCGCGAGATCAACAGCTACCGCTCCGGGGCGATCATCATCGCGGGCTCCGGGATGTGCACCGGCGGGCGGATCCTGCACCACCTCAAGCACAACCTGTGGCGCCCTGAGTGCTCGGTGATCTTCGTCGGCTACGCCGCGCGCGGGACCCTCGGCCGCCGCATCATCGACGGCGAGCAGACCGTGCGGATCCACGGCGCCGAGATCGCCAACCGCGCCCAGGTCTGGACCATCGGCGGCTTCTCCGCCCACGCCGGGCAGCAGACCCTGCTCGACTGGATCGACCAGACGGGCGACCCCGAGGTGACCTTCCTGGTCCACGGCGAGGAGCGGGCGCAGCAGGCGCTGGCGCACCAGCTCGATGAGGGGCTGGGGATGTCCGTGCAGCGCCCCACCTTCGGAGAAGGCTTCGATATTTGAGCCCCCTGGAGGGTCGAGGACTTGTCGTCCGTCAGGGGAACGCCTATCCTTGCAAGAAGACCGTGCTGAACCAGCGAGGACGCCATGCCACCCATCAGCCCAATCCCAATCATCAGCCACGCGTTGTTCATGTCCAAGGGGCTCAAGCTCCCCACGGATGACGGCTGGGAGCAGCCCCAGAACCAGGGGCCGGACAACCCCAGCGCGGATCAGTACTCGGACGCGCTCTCGCCGGACGAGATGATCGCCATCCCGAAGGTGATCCCGCCGCAGTTCATGCCTCAGAACATGAACAAGTACCACATGGACAGCTGCAACGACGTCGGGGCGAAGTTCAAGAAGTTCCAGGACGACATGCTCAACGCGGTCAAGTTCGCGCACAGCATGTGGAAGCTCCAGGCCAAGTTCAAGGACTTGAAGGTCAACGCCGTGACTGCGCTGGGCACCCCGGGGTGCCTCGACGGCCCCAAGCTGGAGAGCTTCATCAAGATGGCACCCTCCGCCGCCGTGATGATCGGCAACGAGGGCAAGTACCGCGACGCTGTCGCCAAGGGCGTCTCGGACTGCTTCGAGAAGTGGCAGAAGAAGGTCATGGTCCCCGGCCTGCCCTGGTACCCGGCGTTCGCAGCGTGGCCTGGCCCCATGGCGCCCCCGATGCCCAACGTCCCGATGCCCCTGATCGCCTGCCCCTCCGCCGAGATGGCCCAGATCGTCGCCCCCAACTCCATGAAGAAGGCGATGATCGACGCCCTCGACAGCGGCCTCAAGAACGACGACCCCGACAAGCAGCACGAGGCGCTGTTCGAGTCGATCGCCACCGCGCTGTCGCTCGCCTTCTTGATGTGGCTGCCTCAGCAACAGGTCATGCTCGTCCTGGGCAAGGGCCCGGTGCCCTCCTTCGCGCCCCCGTATGTCCCGGTTGGTCCCGTGGTCATGGGCGACAACCTTCCGATCCCGGGGCACCTGATGACATGAGCCCATGCCACCACACCACGACCGAGGCGCGTTGACGCTCATCGTCGCGCTCATCGCGCTGCCTCCGCTCCTCCTCGGCAGCGTCCACACCCCGACCATCATCGCGCTGACGCTCGCCTGCGTCGCCCTCGCGGGCGTGTCCACCTGGCGCGCCCGCGGCGAGGAGCGCCCGAACCTCCTCAGCCCCCTCGGGGTCGCCGCGGGCCTGATCGGGCTGTGGTCCCTCGCGCAGCTCATCCCGCTCCCCGCCGCGCTGCTCGCCGCGCTCAGCCCCGAAAACGCGGAGGCGCGCGCCGCCCTCGCGCCGCTCCTGAACACCGCGGCCTCGGGGGCGCTGTCGGTCGCCCCGGCCGCGACCGCCCTCGCGGCCACGCGCTGGCTTGGGCTCGCCGCCGCCGCCCTCGCGCTCGCCACGTGGCTCCGCCTCGCCCCCCCTTCGGCCACTCAGGAGCGCGTCGCCGCCCTCGCGCTCACCGCGACCGGCGCCGCGACGGTCGTCATCGGCCTGGCTCAGTCCGCCTTCGGCAGCGGTCGCCACCTGCTCGGCTTCATCGAGACCAACTCCAACGCGCTGGGGATCGTCTCGGGCACCTTCGTCAACCCCAACCACGCCGGGACGCTGCTCGCCATGGCGACGCTCACCGCGGTCGGGCTGGCGCTCGACGAGACAGGCCGCGCCCGCGCGGGGGCTGCGGCGGTCGCCGTGCTCTGTGGCACGGGGCTCCTCCTCAACGCCTCGCGCGGCGCGCTGTTGGGGTTCACCGGAGGCGCCGCCGCGCTGGCGGCGGCGCTCGCCTGGCGGCACCGCGCCACGCCAGGCGCCTTCAAGCGCGCGCTGCCCAGCGTCGCCCTCATCGCGCTGTCGCTGCTCCTCGCCGTCGGCGCGTCGCTCGCGATGGGCTGGGACAAGCGGCTCGCCTGGGAGCTGGCCCGGGACCGCTCGCTCGCCGACCTGACCTGGAACAACACCAAGTGGCAGCTCATCGCAGGCGCCCTGGAGCTGGCCCAGCGGTTCCCCCTCACCGGCGTCGGCGCCGACGCCTTCCCCCACGTCGCCCCGACGGTCCTGGGCGCCGACGCGCCGACCAACCGATACACCTTCGTGGAGTCCGACCCGCCCGAGCTGCTGGCCACCCTCGGCGTCCCCATCGCGCTGCTCTCCATGGGGCTGGCCGCCTTCGCCGGATGGCGCGCCGCGCGCCCCTCGGGTGACGCCGAGCCCTTCTCCCACACGGCGTTGGGGTTGGGCGCCGCGCTCGTCGCGTTCGTGATCCACTCGGGGGCCTCCTTCAACATCGTCATCCTCGGGCTCGCGCTCCCCGCGCTGGCGGTCGCCGAGGTGCTGCTCGCGCGGCGACGCCCCGAAGGGTGGCTGCGCCTGCCGACCGCCGCATCGGCGGCGCTGACGTGCCTCATCCTGCTCGGCGCCTCGCTCGGGGTGTGGCGACACACCAGCCTGCTCGCCGAGCAGGAGACCTTCGAGGCGCTGGTCCGCGCCCCCAGCCCCTCGCAGGAGGAGGCGATGGGCGCCACCCGCGACATGCTGGAGCAGCTCCCGATGGATGGGCACACGATCAGCTCCGCGGCGCTGCTGCTCAAGCGCGCCCACGCGGCCTCGAACGCCCCCGGGGACCCTCCCCCCAGCCTGGAGCTGGCGCGGCGAGCCAACACGCTGGCGCCCAACTCGCCGCTGTCCTGGCTGGTCCGCGCTCGCCTCGCGGCGTCCACGAAGCAGTGGGGCGAGGCCGCCGCAGGGTACCGAGGCTACCTGGAGCGTCAGAAGACCGGCGACGTCGCGCTCCTCCCGGAGATCCTGGCGGTCCTGCCGGACGCGGCGCACCGCGCAGCCGCCCTCCCGCCGCGCGGCGACGCGCTCAACAACGTCTTCAAGGCGCTCAGCGACGCCAAGCGCCCGACCACGCTGATGGAGCTGGCCACCGAGCTTCAGGCGCTGCACCCGGACTCCCCGGACGCCTCCATCTTCGCGATCCGCGCCGCGGCGCATGCGGGGCAGCCGCTGCTCGCCGAGCTTCACGGCCAACAGATGATCGCCACCTTCCCCGACCACCCGCAGGGCTACGTCCTCACCGCGAAGGCGATGTCGGCGCAGGATCGCCCCGCCGAGGCGCTCCGCGTGCTCGACAAGGGGGTCGAGGCGACCGGCAAGCCCTCGGTGAGGCTGCTCCGGGTCACGCAGCTCATCCACGCGACGGGCGCGGGGCGACCCGCCGACGCCGACGCGCGCATCGACGATGACATCGCCGCGCTCCGCAAGGAGACGATCGACAACGTCACCCTCCGCGCTCGGACCTTCTACCTGTCCGGGCTCCGTTGGCAGAAGCGCGGGCAACCCGAGCGGGCCCGCCGCGACTTTGAGCGCGCCGCTCGCCTCAAGCCATCGACCTACGCCAAGCTGCTCAAGCCCGAGGCGCCATGATCCGCACCGTCGCACCGCTCGCGCTCCTGACGCTCCTCATCGCCTGCAAAGCCCCCGCGACGCCCCAGGAGCCCGCGCTGGAGTTCCCGCAGGGAGCAGTCAGGGCGGCGCTCGATCAGCCCACCGCGGTGGCCACGGAGCGCCTCAAGGACATCTACCCAAAGGCGCGCGTGGTGCCTGGGCCGCTGCATCGGATCGTGACGTCGGACGAGCAGGTCGAGGAGCTGATCCTGTTTCAGGACATGCGCTCCGCTCGGGTCAACTCGGTCGTGGTGAAGTTCAGCGAGCGCCTGACGGAGACGGAGCGCCGGGCGATCCTCAAGACGACGGGGGTGGACGAGCTGGCGCAGCTGAAGGCGGGCGAGGTGCAGGAGAGCGCCCACGAGGGGCTGCTGTGGCGAGCGCGGTGGGGGGATCGTCAGGGGCGGTTGACCGTGACGGTGGAGGCGCCTCGGGAGGTCAGCCCCGCACCGCGAGCCAGATGATGAGCACGAGCGCGACGAGGGAGAGCGCGAGCGCGCCGCCGACGATGGCGTACATGAACGTGAGGCGACCCGAGTCGAGGGCGTCGCCCGTGTTCGCGGGGGGTCGGGGAGGCGCCGGGATGTCAGCGGCCGAAGGGGTCGGCGCGGGCTGCGGCGACGGATCGGGCGCGGTCCGCGCAGGCTCCGCGCGGGACACCGCGGTCGGCACCGGAGAGGTGGCGATCAGCTCGGGGACGGCCTCGGCGCGAATGGTCGGCAGGTCGTCTCTCTCGTCCCGGGGCGAGGCTGGGGCGTCGACGGGCTCGGGCACGCTCTGCATGGTGCCCGTCCCGGTGAAGTCCGCGAACGCCGCCGCGAACTCCTCGGCGGTCTCGTAGCGCTTCTCGGGCTTCTTCTCCAGGGCGTGGAGGATCGCGACGCCGAGCTTGCTCTCGGCGATCTCGGGCGGCAGCGGCGGCGGCGGATCGTTGATCTGCCGCATCATGGTCTGGACCGGGTTGGCGTTCTCGAAGGGGAGCCGCCCGGTGACCATCTCGTACATGACGATCCCCAGCGAGTAGAGATCGCTCGACCCGGTGAGCTGCTTGCCGTAGCACTGCTCGGGGCTCATGTAGGCCGGCGTCCCGACGGTCCCGCCCGCCATGGTGAGCTTGGCCGTCTCCTTGAGGGTGCCCCCTTTGCCGCCCGTGACCACCTTGGCGATGCCGAAGTCGAACACCTTGACGAAGTCCGGCGTCGGCATGTTGTTGCAGATGAAGATGTTCTCCGGCTTGAGATCCCGGTGCACGATCCCCAACAGATGCGCCTCGCCGAGCGACAGCAGCGTCTGCTGGGCGATGCGCGCGGCGCGCTCGGGGGCGAGCCGCTTCTCCTTCTTGATCAGCTTGTCGAGCGGGATCCCCTCTAGGAACTCCATCACGATGTACATCCGGTTGTCTTCGAGCGTGCCGAAGTCGTGGATGTTGATGGTGTGGGGGCTGTTGAGCTGACTGGAGAGCTTGGCCTCCCGGCGGAAGCGGTGCCGCAGCTCATCGTCGTTCTGTGAGCGGGGGATCAGGACCTTGATCGCGACGGTGCGACCGATGCTGGTCTGGGTCGCGCGGTAGACCGCGCCGAAGGACCCCTGGCCCAGCTTGGCCTCGATCTTGTACTTCCCCTCAATGACTTCGCCTGGCTGCATGGGACTCGTTCACGTTGAACAGGACGTCCGGCAACGGCCTGAACGGGTTTGGGTGACATCATCAACGCACGCGGCGTGGGGCTCGTACCCCTGACGCCATGGTCGTACACGTTGGAGTATCGCACATGTCTCATGCTTTGATAAGCCGTTCACCCACCCGAGTCAAACGAATGACCGCGGGCTCGCCCAACGCAGCCTCCAGGCGAGCCCGCGGCGGTTGACGCTCAGGAGATCGTCCCGCCGGGCTCGGTCGAGAGCACCTCGACCTCCAGGTTGAGCTTGTCCAGCTCGGCCTTGAACGCCTCGGGCGTCCCCGTCAGGATCGGGAAGGTGCCGTAGTGGCAGGGGATCGCCGCCTTGACCCCGAGCATCTTGCAGGCCATCGCCGCCTGGCGCGGATCCATCGTGAACCAGTCCCCGATCGGCAGGATCGCCGCGTCCGGGCTGTACAGCTCGCCGATGAGCGCCATGTCGCCGAACAGGCTCGTGTCGCCCGCGATGTAGAGCGTCGTGCTGGAGAACGTCACCACGAAGCCCGCCGGATCGCCGAGGTAGACCACCGTGCCGTCCTCCTCGGTGAAGCTCGACGAGTGGCGCGCGTCGGTCATCGACACCGACACCGCCTCAAGCGACGGCACCTTCACCGTGCCGCCCTTGTTCATCCCCACCAGCTTGTCCGCCGACACCCCCTTGGAGCCCAGCCACGACGTCAGGTCGTAGATCCCCACGATCGACCCGCTGCACCGCTCGTGCGCCGTGAACACGTCCCCGATGTGATCGCCGTGTCCGTGGGTGATCAGGATCGCGTCCGCCGACGCCTCGTGGAACGCCTCCGGGCACTTCGGGTTGCTCGCCAGCCACGGATCCACCAGGATCGTCTCGCCCTCCGGGGTCTTGATCAGGAAGGTCGAGTGCCCCAGCCACGTCACCTCAATGCCATTCAGTCCCATCGTCGCTCCTCCTCGTCTCGCGCCTCGCCGCCCACCCAACGACCCGTTGGAGCCGGGTGTTTAGTTGACAGCCGCGCCTGTTTGGGGCGCAATCGCCCCGCGTTTCGGTACTCTGCATGACCACAACGACCATGTCTCATACATCCATTCTACCACCGCTGGCCCTTGGCCTCATCCTCCTGTCGTGCTCGACGGGCGTTGAGGAGGTGCCGACACCTCCCCCCATCGCTCGACCCACGCCCGCCCCCCCAAAGGAGGCAGCGCCCGCACCGAGCGAGCCGCCCCGGCCCGAAACCGAGCCCGAGGCGCCTCCGTCGCCGTGCCCTGACGACATGGCCTACGTCGACCACGTCTATTGCACGAAGCTCCGGTGGCGCTGCAAGAAGAAGGCGACCATCAACGGCATCCCCCAGAAGCACACCTGCCAGGAGTATCACCCCCAGAGCGCCTGCGTGGGCGCCGTGCGTCGCCAGCGGTTCTGCATGGACAAGTACGAGTATCCCAACCAGAAAGGTGCGCACCCGCCCGTCATGGTGAGCGCCTACGACGCCACCGCCCTCTGCCACGAGCAGGGCAAGCGCCTCTGCTGGGAGAGCGAGTGGACCTCGGCCTGCGAGGGCTCCGACCCGCGCCCCTACCCCTACGGGTACCGCCGCGACGCCACGAAGTGCAACATCGACAACCCCGGGCGCGACATCGACCCGCCGTCGCTGCGCTCCACCGACCCCGCGGTCCTCTACCCGACCCTGGAGCGCCTCGATCAGAGCGTCCCCTCCGGCTCCATGGCCGAGTGCACCAGCGATTATGGCGTCTACGACACCACCGGCAACCTCAGCGAGTGGGTCTTCATCGAAAAACCGGGCGGCGCCTGCACCTGGGCGGGCGTCAAGGGCGGCCACTGGACCAACACCCGCTCCGTGTGCCGCCCCGTCGGCAAGGTCCACCCCGAGGCGTGGTCCTTCTACCCGCTCTCCTTTCGCTGCTGTAAGGATCCCAACCTCGACGCCGTCGAGCCGCCCCCAGACGACGGGATCCCCCTGTGGACCCCTCCGCCACCTCCCCAGACCGAGCCGCTCAACGGCACCCTCAACCGCGGCTGGGTCCCTGGGATGTCCCCTGAGTGACATCAGGAGCGCGCCACGATCGCGTCGATGACGAAGTCCGACAGCTCCATCGACTCCTCCCCGAAGTCGCTGAAGTAGCGGGTCAGCTCCCCGAACGCCTCCTCAAAGCCCTCCCGATCACCCTGCTCGATGAGCGCCTGAAACGCCTCGACCGACCCCTGGTAGTGCGCCCGCGCCTCGGCGCTGTAGGGGTTGCGCATCTCAATCTCGGCGTACAACCCCGGATCCTGGGTGAACAGGCGACCGACGAACGCCAGCTCCAACCGATAGATCGGGCTCGTGAACCGCAGGCTCTCGTGGATCGAGAGCCCGGTGCGCCGCAGCGCCTCGCCCATCACCAGCGTGTTGAAGTGGACCAGCACCTGCACGACGGCCATCATCCGGTCGTGCGCCTCCGGCGTGGCGGTGATGATCTCCATCCCGAGGCGCTCCAGCTCACGCGTCATCCAGGTCGCGGTGGGGCCGGGGCGAACCGGGCAGACCACCGTCTTCTGACGCCGCAGCGCATGCACGGTCGGACCGAACATCGGGTGCAGCCCCAACGCCTCGCCGCGGCACCGCTCCTCGTACACGCGGCAGATGCCCGACTTGAGGCTGTTGATGTCGCACATCAGCGCGTCCTCCCGGACCCAGGGCGCGAGCCGCCCGGCGACCTCCTCGGCGACCGCCATCGGCACCGCCACCATGACCACGTCCGCCCGCTTGACGCGCTCCTCCGGCTCACCGCCTGCGTCGCCGGGCTCCATGACGTCGATGGTGTGCCCTCGCTCACGCAGCGCCCCCCCGAGGAGCTGCCCCATCTGACCGCCGCCGCCCACGATGAGAATGTGACGCGGCGCGCTGACCGGGGCGATCACCTCGGCGGTCTGCTCCTGGAGATCGTGCGACGCCTCGATCAGCGCCTTGAAGACCGACTCGCCCAGCTCCTCCGACAGCGCGTGCTCGGAGGCCAGCCGCCGCGCTCGCTGCAACACGACCCGCTCGCGCTCACGGTCGAACACCGGCGCGCCCCGTGACGCCTTGATCGCGCCGATCTGACGGACGACCTCCATCCGGCGCGCGGCGATCGACATCAGCTCACCGTCGATCTCGTCCAGCTGCGCTCTCAGCGCTTCGATCGAATCCTTGTCAGACGTGGTCACGGCGGTGATCTCCTCATGAAGCGCAGGCTGAAGGTGCCAACAACACACCTCCGCTGGAGATGCTCGCATCCCTGGAGTGGGCGCTGCGTTGTGGTTCGGCGCCTGTTCCGTCCCGCGGGGTCCCTGGTGTCGCTTGTAGGCCATCACCCCGGGAGATTCAAGGACGCCCCAGACCGTGAGGGCACAGGAGGCTCAGATGCGCATCGTCGTCACAGGAGGGACCGGCTTCATCGGTCAGCACCTCGTCCAACTCCTCCTGGAGCGCGGCGACGAGGTCGTCGTGCTCACCCGCAGCGCGTCGCGCAGCCGCGGACAGGTCCCCGCCCGGGTCGAGCTGGTCGAGTGGACCCCCAAGGCCCCTGGCCCCTGGCAGACGACCCTCGATGGCGCCGACGCCGTGATCCACCTCGCTGGCAAGCCGGTCATCGACGACGCCTGGAGCGACTCCGTCCGCCGCGAGATCATGGACTCCCGCGTCATCACGACCCGGCTCCTCGTCGAAGGGATCCAGGCCGCCGCCAAGCCGCCCGCGGTCATGCTCAGCGGATCGGCGGTGGGTTATTACGGCGACGCGCGGCGACCGGTCACCGAGGAGAGCCCACCGGGTGACGGCTTCCTCGCCGAGGTCTGCGAGGCCTGGGAGGTCGCCGCGCGCCCGCTCAAGGACAGCGCGACGCGGCTGGTCACGCTTCGGATCGGGATCGTGCTTGGGACCGAGTCGGGGGCGCTGCCCCAGATGACGCGGGCCTTCAAGTTCTTCGCGGGCGGCTACCCGGGCAGCGGCGAGCAGCACCTGCCCTGGATCCACTGGGAGGACGCCTGCGGGATGATGCTGTGGGCGCTGGAGAACGCTGAGGTCACAGGGCCGCTGAACCTGACCGCGCCGTCTCCGCCAACGATCAAGGCGTTCACGCAGACGCTGGGGGAGGTGATGGGCCGCCCGTCGTGGATCCCGGTGCCTGGCGCGCTGATGCGCGCGGTGGCGGGGGAGCGGGCGGCGGCTGTGTTGGAGGGGCAGAACGCGCCCCCGAAGAAGGCGCTGGAGCTGGGGTATGCGTTCATCCACCCCGAGCTGAAGGGGGCGCTGCGGGATCTGCTGGGGTAGCCGGGCGAAGGCTCAGCCGACGTGGAACTCGGCGGCTTCGAGCAGCTCGCGGACGCGGTAGAGGAAGCCGTTGCCGGTGACGCCGTCGATGACCCGGTGGTCGTAGGAGAGCGCGATGTACATCATCTGACGGATGGCGATCACGTCCTGGCCGTCGCGGGTGATGACCATCGGGCGCTTCTTCATCTCGCCCATGCGCAGGATGCCGACCTGGGGCTGGTTGATGATGGCGCCGCCGTAGAGGTTGCCGCGCAGCCCCGGGTTGGAGACCGTGAAGGTGCCCCCGGTGACGTCATCGGGCTCCAGGCTGTTCTCGCGCGCCTTGGTGGCGAGGCGGTCGACCGCCTTGGCCAGCCCGATGAGGTTGAGCTCATCGGCGTTGCGGATGACCGGGACGACCAGCCCTTGCTCGGTCTCCGCGGCGAACCCGAGGTTGAGGGCGCCCTTCTTGATGACCTGCTTGTCGCCGACGACGGAGTTCATGATCGGGAACTCGCGGAGCGCCTCGCAGGTGGCCTTGAGCATGAACGCGAAGTAGGTCAGCCGGATCCCCTGGCTCTTGAGCCGCCCCTTGTGCGCGGCGCGCAGCGAGACGACGTTGGTCATGTCCACCTCGGCGACGGTCACGACGTGCGGGGAGACGGACTGGCTGATCACCATGTGCTCGGCGATCATGTGGCGTCGGCGGCTGAACTTCTCGACCGTGTCGCCGTCCTCAACCCGGGGTTGGGGGTAGCGGTAGGCCTTGCCCCCGTCCGGGTGCCCGAAGGGGAGCCAGCGATCCGGCCGGGAGGCCTTCGCCGGCGCGGGCGCCTGTTGCTTCGGGGCCGCTTGTTGCTGGGCCGGGGCGGAGCGCGTCGGCGGAGGCCCGGTGTGGATGCTGGGCCCGTTGTCCGAGGACGGCCTGGAGAAGTCCAGGCTGTTGCCCGACCGCCCCGCCCGCTCTGCCTCGGAGGAGCTGCTCAGCTGGGGCGAGCTGGGGGCCTCCGGCTTCGCGGCGGCTTCGGGCTCTTTGGCCGGGCTCGGCTCGGCGACCCCCTCGGGCTTCTCATCCGAGATGACCACCAGACCGTTGCCCACCTCAACCACATCGTCGACCTCCACGAGGATCTTCGCGATGTAGCCCTCTCGGGGGGAAGGGACCTCGGCGTTGGCCTTGTCGGTCTCCACTTCGCAGAGGGGATCGTCGACGTTGACGTGATCCCCGGGCTGGACGAGCCACTCGACGATGACGCCCTCTACAACGGATTCGCCCAGTTCCGGCATCGTGACGGTCTCAGAAGCCATGCCTTCGAAATCCTCCATCTCGACCTGTCGCGCAACACGACAGTCCGCGTGGGTCATTGGGTCCAAAGAGGTTGGAGCGGCATACGTCAGGAGCCCTGGCCGAGGGTGCGTCGCGACCACACCCCTCCACAACCCGGCTCCATGTGCCAGGTCGTTCATTACCCGGTCGCACGGAACGCGTCAACCGAGGGAGGCGAAAAATCCGCGCCCGCGCGCCCTGGATCCGCAAGCCCGCGCCGCGTTATCCTGCGCCCACCAGGGGGCTCCGGCGCTCCTGGACGCCCCGACCGGATCCAGTCGGGGTTCACCCCACCGCCGCCGCGCCAGCGCGCGCCCGGCGTCACCCGAGGACGTCATGCGCGTCGCAGTGTTGGGAGCCACAGGACTTCGCGGGGCGGCGATCGCTCGCGTCATCGCGGCCACAGGGTACACGCTCCGGGCGGTCGCGCCGCGCGGCGCATCGCGGCGCCCGTTGGGCGAGGTCGCCGCCCGCGCGGAGTGGCGCGACGCGACCTTGAGCGAACCCACCGCCCTCGCCAGGGCTCTCCGCGATCAGGACGCGGTCATCTGCGCCGAACCCGCCCTCCCCCCCTGGAACACGCCCAACCTGCTCCGTGGAGGGGTCGAGCGCGTGCGCAACCTCCTGAGCGCGGCGCGCGCCTGCGGGGTGGCGCACGTCGTCTACCTCGGCAGCGCGGTCACGGTCGGGAGGACGCCCGGAGAAGGCGCGCGGCTGACCGAGATGGACACCTACACCCCAGGCGCCCACCGTGATCCCTGGTTCGACATGGCCTACGCCGTGGAGTGTGAGGTGCTCGCGGCCAACAGCTACGCCATGCACACCAGCGCGCTGATGCACACCGCGCTCATCGGCCCAGGCTGCTCCGACCAGCCCCTCCTGCGCGCCATGCGGAGGCTGCCTGTGCTGCTCGACAGCCCGTGCGACGTGCTCGACGTGCGGTCGCTCGCCAGCACGGCGTTCCGCGCCGTCCGCCTCGCTCGCTCCGGGCAGCGCTACCTCGTCCCGGGCCACGCGACGACCCTCGGTGACATCGCCCTCACCATCTCGCGCCTCACCGACACGCCCCCGCCTCGCCTCATCCGCGCGTCCCTGGCTCCGCTCGCCGCCCGCGTGTCACCGCGGCGCCTCCAACCCTTCGCTCGCTTCGCGTCATGCCCGGGTCCTTTCGACGGGACCAAGGCCCGGGTTGAGCTGCAACACAAGCCCCGGAAGTTGAAGGAGTCGCTTCGGGACATGATCGCAGCAGTTGACGCCCCTGGCTCTCATCCTTAGGGTGAGGGGGTCGAGTGGCGTGGCTTTGTGGAAATCTTCACCCTCGCCAACCGTTGAAGAGGTCACGGACGACCCTGCACAGGAGCCTCCAGTGAACGCACCTCCGCCTCCTTTAAACTCGTTCTCGCCGGGGACGGTCCTCAACGGCCAGTACCGCCTGGGGCGTCGGATCGGCTTCGGCGCCTATTGCACCGTGTTCGCCGCCGTCCACACCTCAAGCGGCGTGCGCGTCGCCGTCAAGGTGCCGACCAACCCGAACGCGGAGGTCCTGGCGAGGTTCCAACGCGAGACCGCGATACACTCCCACCTCAAGCACCCCAACGTTGTCCGCATGTACGACACGGGCAGCCTCGGTGACTCCTACCCCTACCTCATCATGGAGTACCTGGAGGGGGCCAACCTGGAGTACATCCTCCAGCAGCAGCAGACCCTCCCCGCCCGCTTCACGGTCCGCATCGCTCAGGAGGTCGCGGCGGGCCTCGGCGCCATGCACAACCACGGCTTCATCCACCGCGACCTCAAGCCGAGCAACATCTTCATCGGGCGCAGCATCACCTCCAACCGCCCCATCGTGAAGATCATCGACTTCGGCCTCTCCAAGGGGCTCATGGGGCGAGTGGACGTCGGCGTCGACTCGATCACCGAGCTGGGGCGGGTCTGCGGGACGCCCGCCTACATGGCCCCCGAGCAGATCCTCGGTCAGAACGTGGGGCCGCAGAGCGACATCTACGCGCTCGGGGCGATCATGTGGGAGATGATGACCGGCGCCGCGCCCTACCCCGACCCCGATCCGATCAAGGTGATGGTGGCCCACGTGGAGGACTCGCTGCCCGACCTGGAGCGCTCGCTGCCGAGGCCGGACTACTGCCCGCCCATGCTGCGCTCGGTGCTCATGCGCTCGTTGGAGAAGCGTCAGGAGAACCGCTACCCCAACGGGAGCGTGCTCTTTCACACGCTGACCCGCATCCGTGAGCAGCTGCGCAGCGAACGCGAGGCGCCACGCGCCAGCTACTGAAGCTTGTCGTGAACGTAGATGCGCGCCGCTCCCCACGCCCACCCGAGGCGCTCCACCTCGCTCGCCAGCGCGACCCGAGGCCGCTGTTGACCCCGAAGCGCCTCCCGCAGCGCCCCAAGCTCCTGACAGCTGGACACCCCAGACACCACAACGACCCACAACGGGCCGTAATGGGCGTCGCTCAAGTCGGCGGCCGACACCTCGGCGCCCCAACACCCCTCCCCCTGACCCGCCGTGAGCGCTCGCGGCGCGCCCAACCAGGCCCCGTCGCGCCCGATCGCGCCCAGGCACACCACCTCCGCCTCGCGCGGCTCGGCGCAGGCCTCCACCTTCAGGCGCTCGCTGTAGGCGAACCGATCGGGCGCGAGCTGCTGCTCGGCGCTCACTTCGACGCGCCACGCCTCAGGCGCGCCCCCTTCCGAGCCGACGAGGGTGTCCCAGACCACAACACACGCCAACCCCACGATGAGCGCGCCGCTCACGACGTGGATGAGGTTGCCCTGTCGAACGCGGGTCGTCTCACTCACAACACCCTCCTCCCCAACACACGTGGGCCAGCCCACGTCAACACCCCCATCGAGACACGCCATGCGCATCCGCCGCCACCTGAAGGCCGATCTGAGCGAGCACCCCGACGACCCCAAGCGGCTTGAGGCCGCCATCGCCCTGAGGCGCCGCGAGGTCGCGCTCGCCCGAGCGCGCTTCGCCGAGGCTCCCGAGGACCACACCGCCCGCGGCATACTCGCCCGCGAGCTGAACACCCTGGGCGACCTGCTGACGCTCGCCTCCGCCCTGGACGAGGCCGAGGCGTTGCTCCGCGAGACCCTCACCCACTGGGGCGACCTTGGGCGCACCCGGGCCCACGCCCTCACCAGCCTCAAGCTCGCCACGGCGCTGCGCCTCCAGGGGAGGCCCGACGAGGCGCTCGCGCTGCTCGCGGAGCAGCTCCTGCGCATCGACGACAACCCGAACGAGCTGGAGGTCTACACCCCCTTCATGACCATAGAGCGTGGCGTCGCCCTGCACCAGAGTGGGGAGCATGAGGCGGCGCAGCGCGATCTTCAGGACGCGCTGCGGCACTTTCGGGGGCGGAACGCGACCCGGCAGGTGCAGCACATCGAGCAGCTGCTTGTGTTCATGGGTGCTTGAGCTGACGTAAGAAGCAAGAAAAAGGAAGGGGGTCCCCCCCCTCATGAGAGGGCGAAGAGGGGTGGACCGGGCAGATGTGATGTTTGTGATAGGGGAGGCCGAAGCCTCTCCAAAAGATATGATGACTCTACCTGCTGCGTGCCCCCGCGAGGTAGAGGGGAGGAATTTTAGAAGTGAGCGAGCCGACCGCCCTGTCGTCTCGCCTTCGCTTCTAATAATGCATCAGCCCGGCAAAGAATTCGCGCCAGAACATAATTTTTTGACCACTTCATCCCAAACGCTCCTGAGCCGATAAGACAGAGATGGCCTCAAGCCCTGCACAGCGTTGCGAGATCACGACAAACCACGCGCCAGACCTTGACTTGCTTCAGGCTGCCTCCCATCTTGCACCGTGTTGTTTTCTGACGCCGCACCACCATCGCGCCAGGCGTCGGCGGAGAGGCTGACCGCACCAGGGTCAAGTCGGAGGTCCACAGCATGTCAGACGTCGATCAGGAAGGGGGCGCCCAGCGCGCCGAGTCGCTGGGCGAAGGCTGCCACCACCACAGCGAGGGGTCGGGGTGCAGCCGGGAGGCGCTGGTCGCCTGCGATCGGCACGCGGAGTTCGCCGGGGAGGACGCAGCGCAGACGCCTTGGGGCTCGGCCTGCCCGTCCGCGCAAGCCCGAGCCGAGGCGATGGCGGAGATCATCGCCGAGCAGATGCCGACGCGGGACGCCAACGGCAAGCCCACCTGGAAGCTGCACCGCCGCTGGGATCGCGCCGCCCGCCTGTTTGGAGAGGAGGCGATGGAGCGCCTGGCTCACGCCTCCGTGACCATCATGGGGCTGGGCGGGGTGGGGAGCTTCGCCGCCGAGGGGCTGATCCGCGCTGGCGTGGGGCGGCTCGTGCTCGTGGACTTCGACGACGTCTGCGTCACCAACGTCAACCGACAGCTCCACGCCATGAAGGGCGCCTACAGCAAGCCCAAGTGCGACCTCATGGCGGAGCGTATGCGCCGCATCAACCCGGCGGCCGAGATCGTCCCGGTCAAGGCGTTCTACAACCAGGACACCTCCGAGGCGCTCCTGGCGGACGAGCCTGACTTCGTCGTGGACGCCATCGACAACTTCACCGCCAAGCTGCACCTGCTGGCGCGCTGCCTGGAGCTGGGGCTGCCGGTCGTCAGCTCCATGGGGGCCGCCGGGAAGATGGACCCGACCCAGATCAAGATCGCCGACATCAGCGACACCTACGGCGACCCGATGGCGCGCAGCATGCGCAAGCTGCTGCGCCAGAAGCACGGGCTCGGTCGCAACCAGGAGGCGACCGGGATCCCCGCGGTGTTCAGCCCCGAGGCGCGCACCCCTCCGCAGGAGCTGTCCTACGACGCAGCCTCCAACGGCTTCCTGTGCGTCTGCCCGAGCCGCGCCAACGACTTCCACAGCTGCGACTCGCGCAACCTGATCGACGGCAGCGCGGGCTTCGTCACCAGCGTCTTCGGCATGGTCGCCTCGTCGGTCGTCGTCCGCCGCCTCACGGGCCACCCCATCCCCGAGCTGGACGGCTGAGCCCAGAAAGCACAAGAGCCCCCTCTCGCGTGAGAGGAGGCTCGGCCGGTGATGGTTCGCAGCGGTTCAGGATCCGAATCGCCGTCACGGCGTGTCGGCGTAGAAGACGATCGTTCGTTCATCATCCAACAGACGACACTGCGCTGAGAACTCGCGCAGGCTGAGGTTGAGGTGGTTCTGGTTGATGTACCAGAAGTTCAAGGCCTTGCGCTTGGCGTCAGCGCGGTTCCTGCCGCGAAACCGTACGGTCTCCGGCTGTGGCGTGTTCAGCTCGATAACCCCATGGAAACCCCCTTGGAGCGGACGCTCCGGCTGATGTGGTTGGCGCGTGTGGTCGTGCTTGCGGCGAGGGTTGTGAGCCAGGACCCTCGTCCTGCCCGGGATGGACAGACCCTTGTCTGATACCAGCCTCGCGCCTGACCTGTCAACGGTCGCCCCGCGCACCACGACCCCTCGCGCGCCCCCTGCTACGCACCTGATCCGTCGTCTGTTCCTCGCCCGGGACGACTCGGTGAGCGCGCCAGGAACGCCCGCACCTGCTGCTCATGGTAGGGGCTGGCCCAGAGCGTCGCGAACACCTCACGCTCCGTATGCGTCGCGTCGTCGTCCGACCCCCGCGTCGCCGCCAGCGCCACCGCTTTGATCCCCTGCGACACCTCCCGACGGAGCGACGCCACGCGCTCAGCCAGCGCCAGCGCCCCCTCCAGCGCCTTGCCGTCATCCACGACCCGATTGGCGAGCCCCATCTGCTCCGCCTCGACCGCCCCGAGGCGCCGCATGGTGAGCATCAGCTCCAACGCGCGGCTGTAGCCCACGAGCGCCACCAGGCGCGCGGCCCCACCCCAACCGGTCGTCAGCCCGAAGCGCGCCTGGGTCAACGCCAGGTGGGACGAGCGCTCCATCACCCGCATGTCACACGCCAGCGCCAGCTCCACGCCGCCCCCGAAGGCGTCCCCGCCAATCGCCGCGATCGTCACCAGCGGCAAATCGACCAGGCGCTTCAGCGTGTCACCCATGGTCGACGACAGCGCCACCCCACCCTCCCGGCCCTTGAGCCCGGCGAGCTGCGCTAGATCGCCACCCGCCACAAAGGCGCGCTCTCCATCACCCGCGATCACCAACGCCTCCACGTCAGGACGCCTGGCGAGCGCCTCCACCAGGTCACCGAGCGCCATCATGGTCGCGATGTCCAACGCGTTGCGCACCTCCGGCCGCGTGACCGTCGCCACCAACACCGGCCCGCGCAGCTCGACCCGCAACCGCCCCTCCGCCCACTCCTGTTTGAGCTTCTGTGTCATCTGCCTCCTCCCCGTTCCGTGCTGGCCAGTCAGCGCCTGCACCTCACCTCCCATCCGATCCCACGACTTGATACCATACCCCAGCCAGGCAGGGACCACACAGGATCGCCCATGACCCGACCGCGACACCCACCCACTGGCCGCGCCCGCGTGGCCCGCTACCTCACCTTCGGAGCCAAACAGGCGACGTGGTCGCTGACGCGCGCGCAGCGCTCGCCCGCCGCCGTCACCTTCATGGCTGAGATGAAGGGGCTGCCCCAGAAGCTCGGGCAGCTGCTCGCGACCCGCAACGACACGCTCCACCGCCGCTACGAGGCGCTCCTCGTCCAGGGCGCCCCGCTCGACGACGCCAGCGTCCTGCCCACCCTCCACGACACCTTCGGCCCACGCGCCGACGCGCTCACCGCGACCCTCTCACGGGTCGCCTCGACCTCGCTCGCACAGGTCTACCGCGGCCACCTCAGCGACGGCGCCCCGGTCGCCGTCAAGATCCAGTGTCCGGGCATCGAGCGCGCCCTCACCGCGGACGTTCAAAACCTGCGCCGCCTCGTCCGGCTCATCGCGCCGCTCATGCCCGCGTCGTCGCGGAGCGACCCGGCGGCGCTGCGCCAGCTCGCTCACGACCTCGGCGCCGCGCTCCTGCGCGAGCTGGACTACCCCGGCGAGGCGCAGCGCCTGCGGCGCCTCGGCGAGGCGTTGGGGCGTCACCCGGGCATCCGCTGCCCTCTGCCCGTTGACGCGTGGTGTGGACCCCGGGTCCTCACCACGACCTGGATCGAGGGCCGCGACTGGATCGCCGCGATGCGCGACGCCGACGCGGAGCAACGCGCGCGGACCTTGCGCCAGCTCGCGACGGCGTGGCTCTCCGCCGGGTTCGAGACCGGGCTGCTGCATGCCGACCCCCACCCGGGCAACCTCCTGGCTTGTGGCCCCGCGGCCCACCCGCTGGAGGCGACCGCGCTGCTCGACTTTGGCCAGGTCCTCGAAGCCCCTGCGCCGTGGTGGGCCGCGCTCCAGACCGTCATCACGTCGGCGCGCGCGCGCGACCTGGCTTCGTTGCCAGGCGCCTACCGCGCGCTCGGCTTCGAGGCGGACTGGGTCGCCCGTGTCGGTGACGCGCTCCTGCCGCTGAGCGAGAGCCTGCTGGCGCCGTTCGTGGCCTCAGGCCCGTTTGACCTGCAAAGGTGGAATCCGGGCCCTGTGATCGATGAAACGATGGCGAATCACCCCATCCAGCTCCCCTGGTCCCTCGTGCTGGTGCAGCGGACCTTTCAAGGCCTGTTCGCCTACGCGAAGCGCTTCGACGTGGTGTTGGACTGGGGGGCGATCGCGGATCGGGCGTTTCGGCGTGAACCCGGGTTCACCGACAGTCGGGGTAGGGCGCCGAGCGGCAGATGATGTCGAGGTTCTTGCAGCCGGTGGAGTCGCCCATGTCGCAGCCCTTCTTGTAGAAGGCGGCGGCCTTGGCGGGCTTGCGGGGCACGCCGCGCCCTTCGCTGTACATCCACCCGAGGTTGGTGCAGCCCGCGGCGTTGCCCAGCTCGCACCCCTGGCGGTAGAAGCGGGTCGCCTTCTCATCGTCGGCGGCGACCCCCTTGCCGTTCTGGTGGCTGAGCCCGAGGTTGGTGCAGGCTGAGGCGTACTTGCGCGCGCAGGCGCGCTCGTAGAGTTCGACCGCCTTGTCATGGGCCATCGCCTTGTCGTGGAGCGACCCGAGGTTGTTGCAGGCCATGTCATCGTTCCGATCGCAGGCGCGCCCGTAGAGGACCATCGCCTGCTCTCGATCGACCGCGACCCCGTCCCCGGTCTCGTAGAGGACCCCGAGGTTGTTGCACCCCTTGGCGCTGCCGTTGTCGCAGCCCTTCTTGTAGAAGCGCGCGGCCTTCTTCAAGTCTTTGTCGGCGCCCTTGCCGTTGAAGTACATCCAGCCGACGTTGGTGCAGGCGATGGGGTCGTCGTCCTCGCAGGCTCGCTCATAGAGCTTGAAGGCGCGGGCGTCGTTGGCCTTGACCCCCTGGCCGCGCTCGTACATCACCCCGAGGTTGGTGCAGCCGCGGGCGCTGCCGTTGTCGCAGCCCTTCTTGTAGTACTTCCTGGCGCGGGCCAGGTTCTGCTCGACCCCAAAGCCCTTGTTGTACATCCAGCCGACGTTCGTGCAGCCGAGGGCGTAGTCGGCCTTGCAGCTCGTGACGTAGGAGTCGAAGGCCTTCTTGTGGTTCTTCTCGATGCCGGTGCCGTGTTCGTACATCACCCCGACCCGGTTGCACCCCTCCGGGTCCCCGAGGCGACAGGAGGATCGGTAGAGCGTGGCCGCCTGCTCGATGTCCTTGTCGGCGTGGGTCCCCTCCTCGAACATCAACCCGAGGCGACGGCAGGCGGCGGCGTGGTCCTTCTCGCAGGCGGCCTTGAAGGACTTCGCGGCCTGGGCGGTGTCGCCGCGCTCGAAGCTGGCGACGCCGTCCTTGAAGTGTTGCTCGGGGGTCTTCTCGATGGAGAGCAACGCGACCACCCCGGCGCCGACCGCGCCCAGGCACCCGATCGCCAGGAGCCCGGCGAGGACCAGGGCGCCGACCACCCAGGGGGTCGCCGAGCCGCCCTGGTTCGAGGGGGCGGCCACCGGGACGGAGGCCGGGGTCGGAGGCGGCGCGACGTAGCCGCCCGACTGCGACGGCTCGACGACCGTTGGCGGTGAAGGAGGGCGCCCGACGCCAGGCTCCCAGGGCGACTGGGCGGTGGCGCGGGCCTTGAGGCACTCCCGCAGGCGTTGCTGCACGACGGCGGTCGTCTCCGGGCGCATGGACTCGTCGGTGGCGAGCATGTCGGCGATGAGCGCGTCCAGCCTGGGGGCGATGGTCGCCAGCTCCATGCGCCGCTCGCTGGGGCTGGGTCCGGGGCGCCCTGTGCGGCTCTGCTGGGCGCTGATCAGCTGAACAATCCCGGAGAGTGCCGAGCCGAGCGGGTAGGGAGGCTCCCCGGTCAAGGCGAAGTGCAGGACCGCGCCGAGCTGGTAGATGTCGAGGCGCCCATCGACCTGCGTGCCCTTGTTGAACTGCTCGGGGGCCATGTAGAGCGGGGTCCCGATGACCCGCGAGAGCGCCTGCCCCTGGGTCTCGGGGCCAAGGATCTTGGCGATGCCGAAGTCCACCACCCGGACGTCGCCGTCGCTGAGCACCATGATGTTGCTGGGCTTGAGGTCGCGGTGGAGGAGCCCCTGGACGTGGGCCGCGCCGAGCGCCGAGGCGATCTTGAGGCCCATCTCCACGGTCTGCTCGGGCGAGTAGAGGCGCCCCGGGGCCTCCACGACGCTCCCCAGCTCCTCGCCGTCGATCTTCTCCATCAAGACGAACAGCGAGCCGTCGGCGAGCCGCCCTGCCTCATAACACTTGACCACGTTGGGGTGGTTGAGGTTCATGAGGATCTTGATCTCGTTGAGGAACTCCTGCTCGCGCTCCGGGTCGCCGTTGGAGACCTCGTTGAGCATCTTCATCGCGAGCACGCGGCCCTCGACGAGGGTGTGGCTCACCTCGTAGACCTGACCGAACCCACCTCGCCCAAGGATCCGCTCCACCTTGTAGCGACCGGCGTCGACCGTCTCGCCGAGCCACTGGTCCTGGGGCCAGATACCACCGGGGAGGCCGCCGCCGCCACAGGTCGGACACTGTGCGGCGGTGTTGTCTGCGATGGTGGACATACACGCGGGGCAGTAGTTGAGCATCGGCTCCTCCTCCCAGACGCGCTCAGGTGCGCGCGGCGAGCTGCTCCTCGATCCAGGCGATCCAGCGCTCGGAGTAGGGCTCGCCGTCGAGGCGTGACATCTCCTGGATGCCGGTCGGCGACGTGACGTTGACCTCGGTCACGTAGTCCCCGATGATGTCCAGCCCCACAAAGTAGAGGCCGTCCTTGCGCAGGCGCGGGGCGACCATGGCGGCGAGCGCTCGGTCACGCTCGGTCAGCTCTGCCTGGACAACGCGCCCACCGACGTGGATGTTCCCACGCAGCTCACCGCTCGCGGGCACCCGGAGGATCCCGCCGATCGGCTCACCGTCGATCAGGATGACCCGCTTGTCGCCTTCGCGCGCCTCGGGGATGTAGCGCTGGGCCATGACGAAGCGGGTCTCCTCCTCGGTGATCACCTCCAGGATGGAGTTGACGTTGAGGTCGTCGCTGCGCAGCATGAAGATGCCCGCGCCGCCGTGCCCGTCCAGCGGCTTGACGATGCAGCGCCCGCCCATCTCCTCAAGGAACGCCTTGATGCGCTCCTTGCGGTGGGTGACGACGGTCGTCGGGATGGCGTCGGGGAAGTGCAGCGCGTAGGCCTTCTCGTTGGCGTCGCGCAGCCCCGCCGGGCGGTTGAGCACCCAGCAGTCCCCGGCCTCCTCGGCCAGCTCCAGGATGTAGGTGCTGTACAGGTAATCGGTGTCGAACGGCGGATCGCGCCGCATCCAGACCACGTCGAACTCCGACAGCGGGCCATAGGCGCGCTCCCCGACCGAGGCGTGGGAGGGGTCGTCCGCAGTGGGGCGCCGCACGGTCACCGGCGCCGACCAGCAGAAGGCCTTGTTCCCCTCGGCGACGAGGTCTTCGGGGCGGATGTAGGCGACCGAGTGCCCGCGCGCCTGCGCCGCCAGGATCCAATCAAAGGTGGTGTCCTTCTTGGGGTTGAGCCCCTCGACCGGATCCATCACACAGCCAATACGCATGGGAGCCTCCTGTGTTGTGGGGGGGTTGCCCGGGGCGACGCGCCTTCAGCGGCGCCGCCCCGGTCGGGCTCAGAGGATCTCGCGACCAGGGTAGATGGAGGACTCCATCTGCGACTCCAGCCGGATGAGCTGGTTGTACTTGGCGGTCCGGTCGGAGCGCGACGGGGCGCCGGTCTTGATCTGACCTGTGTTCAGCGCGATCGCCAGGTCGGCGATCGTGGTGTCCTCGGTCTCGCCGGAGCGGTGGGAGATGACCGACGTGTAGCCGCTCCGGTGCGCCATCTCGACCGCCTGGATGGTCTCCGACAGCGAGCCGATCTGGTTGAGCTTGACCAGGATGGAGTTGCCCACCCCCTCCTCGATGCCGCGCTGGAGCTTGTCGACGTTGGTCACGAAGAGGTCGTCGCCCACGAGCTGAAGCTCGTCGCCGAGGCGCTGCGTGAGCTTGCCCCACCCCTCCCAGTCGTTCTCGTCGAGCCCGTCCTCCACGCTGAACAGCGGGTAGCTCTCCGCCCACTCACCGTAGACGCCGATCAGCTCATCGCTGGAGAGCGAGCGCCCCTCGCTGGCCAGGACATAGAGGCCCTTCTCGGCGTCGTAGAACTCGCTCGCGGCGCAGTCCAGGGCGAGCACGAAGTCCTCGCCCGCCTCGTAGCCCGCCTCCCCGATCGCCTCCATGATGAACTTGAGGGCCTCCTCGTTGCTGGCGAGGTTGGGGGCGAAGCCGCCTTCGTCGCCGACGGAGGTGGACATGCCGCGGCCCTTGAGCACCTTCTTGAGGGTGTGGAAGACCTCGGCGCCCATCCGGATCGCCTCGGTGAAGGTCTCCGCGCCGACCGGCATGATCATGAACTCCTGGATGTCCACGGAGTTGTCGGCGTGGGAGCCGCCGTTGAGGATGTTCATCATCGGGACGGGCAGCACGTGGGCGCCCACGCCGCCGATGTAGCGGAACAGCGGCAGCCCGGTGCTCTCGGCCGCGGCGTGGGCCGTCGCCACCGACACCCCGAGGATGGCGTTGGCGCCCAGGCTGGCCTTGTTCGGCGTCCCGTCCAGGTCGAGCATGGCGCGGTCCACGGAGAGCTGGTCGAGCGCCTCCAGGCCGATGATCGCAGGCCCGATCCGGTTCTTGATGTGATCCACCGCGGTCAAGACCCCCTTCCCGAAGAAGCGCTTGGGGTCCTTGTCGCGCAGCTCGAGCGCCTCGTGCTCACCGGTCGAGGCGCCGCTGGGGACCGCGAAGATCCCCGCCGAGCCGTCCTCCAGGAACACCTCGGCCTCCAGCGTGGGGTTGCCTCGGCTGTCGAGGATCTCGCGGGCGTTGACTTCAACTATCTTCGGCATGTTCTCCTCCTACGGATCGTGTTGCTGAGGTGGGCGCCCCATCGCGGCCTGCGCGAGGCGCCACCGTCTCATCCATCGCGTCTTCGGGCTCAAGGTACTCCTCAATGACGTCGCTGACCACCTCCACGTCAAACAATGGCTCCCCCTCGTCCTCGCGGCGACGCAGAGAGACCACCTCAAAGCCGACGTTGATCAGCACCCCGGCTGGCGTCCGCTGGTAGAAGGCGAGCGCGTCGGCGTCCAGGTCGATCGCCAGGATCCCCTGATGCGGGAGGTTGAAGAAGCTCAGGTGGACCATCAGGTCCTCCACGTCCAGCCTCGCCGCGCCGCCGCGCCGCGCCATCGACCACCCGACGACGCGCTGCTCATCACCGTCCGCCCTCAACCCATCGACCACGCCGAGGAGGCGCTTGTGGAGCATGTGCAGCCAGTCGCGGCGCGTCTCGACCCAGGACGCCGAGGTGTAGCCCTGGATCTCGATGAAGGGGCCATCGTCTCCCTCGTGGTAGCCCCCGATCAGGACCGTCGCGGTGTCCTCCGAGCGATAACGGGCGTAGAACAGCAGCTCCTCCAGGACGTCGTAATAGATCACGACCCGCGGTCCATCGCCCACGTGCTCTCCATACGGATGGATCCGGACACGCTCGGAGGCGACCAGCGGCGCTCTTGGGGTCGGTGGGTTCATGGGCCTGTGGGGGTGGAGGGGGTGGCGCTCAGAGCGAGATCTGGGAGCGCGGCCTGACGGCGCGGTAGGCCATATCGGAGAGCCCCTTCTCAGGGACGATGGCGTTGCTCTTGGGGTTGACGAACCAGCTGACGGTGCTCTTGCCGTCGGCCGCCGAGCACGCCCCAGCGGGCTGAGAGGGGTCGGCGTTGAGGTCGTAGCCGTAGACGACCCGGTAGGAGCCCCCTTCGGCGGCGCTCGCCTTCCAGCAGCAGTGGCGGTGCTTCTTGCAGGACTCAAAGTCCGCCGCGGTCTCGGCGGTGGAGGTCAGCAGCCACTCCACCGCCTCGATCAGCTCGCGGTTCTGGTAGATCTCGGCCATCACCTTGCAGCGATCGCGGTTGCTGGGCGCGGCGCACGCCTTGCGGGCGTTGCCCGTCCAGCGGTCGGCGGGCTGGGTGGCGTTGGGGTTGTAGCTCAGCGGCAGGATGCTGACCCGCTCGGTCGTCTCGAAGTCCTGACCGAACTGCATCAGGTTGGCCGCCTGGAGGTTCTTGCTGCGCAGCGCCTTCTCGGCGTAGTTGAACTCGAACTCGGCGTAGGTGCTCTCGCCGTCCTCGGTCCACTGGAAGTAGGCCTGGTAGATGTCGCCGTAGTCGTGGACGATGGTCCAGCCGAGGATCTGGTCCTCGCTGTCCTTCTGCTCGGCGAGCTGGGAGAAGTAGATCAGCATGCTGCCGCCGAGGCTGATGCCGCCCGCCGCGAAGCGGTGGTTGCTGATGGCGCTGACGACCTGCTGCTCGCGCTCAAAGAACTCCTTGGAGTCCACGCTGGCGGGCTCCATGGCGGCCATCGCCATGGCGTTCTTGGGGATCACCCGGCCGCGCTTGACGTCCACCAGCCAGGTGGGGCCGACGTTCACCAGCTCGTCGCGGTGCAGGTAGGAGACGAAGTAGTAGGAGCGCTTGAGGAAGCGCGCCCTCCAGCCCACCTTCTTCAGCTTGTCGAGCTTGTAGTTCTTCTCAAAGAACTGCTGCTCCACCAGCGCCTTGATGGTGATCTCCTCCGGCACCTCCTCCTCGGGCTGGTTGCGCCCCCGCTTCGGCTTGTTGGCCGCCGCGGGGTTGGGGACCTTCGCCTCCAGCACCAGCGCCTGCGCCTTGAGCTCCTTGTCCTCCCACTTGCCCTTCTTCGGCCCCTCGGCGACCTCGGCGGTCTGCTCGGCGGCCTTGGTCAGGTACTTGATCTCAGGCTTCTGGAAGATGAGGAACGCCAGGATGGACAGGAGGACCAGGACGATGGTCCCCACAAAGCTCAGGATGACAAACAACAACTGACGTGAGTCCATGGCACCGATCCGAGGCGTATCACGGTTGAATCTACACGGTCGCACTTTAAGCCTCAGCCCCTCTCGATGTCAAAGGGTGCGCTCCCGCAGCGCCCCGCGCCGGGGGACACCTCCGCGAGGCCATTCACGTCGCCAACGCGGACCGCCGCGCAGAACCTGACCGATGATTTCAGGACCGCCAGGGCACAGCCGATGAAGTCAAGTGGCGACCTCAGCGCAGTGCTGTCGTCCTCTCGAGATACCACCAAACGAAGCCGGAGGCTCTGGTCATTATGAACCGCAAAGCGTTGCTGCAGTACAAGAAGACCCGCGTCAGCACCACATCGCGCGAACGGATCCTGTTGATGCTGTACGATGGGGCGATCCGGTTCGTGGAGCAGGCTCGCCGCGCCATCGAAGACGGGCAGGCCCACATCAAGGGCGAGAAGATCTCGCGGGCGCACGCCATCATCTCGGAGCTGAACTCGACCCTCAACCACGACGCGGCGCCGGAGCTGTGCGACAACCTCCAGGCGCTCTACATCTACATGCTGGAGCAGCTCACCCAGGCCAACCGCAACAACGACGTCGAGGCGCTCGGAGTCGTCTCGGATCTGCTGATCACCCTCCGGGACGCCTGGGAGGAGGTCGTCAAGCAGCAACAGCAGAAGCAGACCTCCTCCGGCCAGCCGACCCGGCTCGCGACGTCGGTCACGGTGGCCGCGGGCAAGCGCTAGGGGCGCGGGCGATGGACGAACCAGACGCCTACGACGTGCTCCTGGAGCTGGTCGAGCGCACGGAGGAGTTCATCTCCGCCCTGCCCGCGTCGCCCGAGGACCACGTCAACCCGCTGGACCCCGAGGCGCTGCTCAACTTCGTGCGCGCCCGCCAGGCGCTCCTGGACCAGATCGAGGATCAACCCATCTCCGACCCGGACGCGGTCGAGCTGGGCCAACACCTGCTTGACCTCGACGCGCAGCTGAACGCTCGGCTGCGCGGGGAGCGCGACCAGATCCAGGTCGAGCTGACCCGCCTGCGCAAAGGGCGCCGAGGGCTTCAGGGCTACCGACACCGCCCATCTCGCGGGCGCAAGACCCTCTCTGTGGAGGGTTGAGGCCCCAGGGCCTCAAAGGAGACGACCCATGACCGACACGATCCAGATCACCCTCAACGACGTCGCCATCGACGGCGACTTCGCGCCTGAGGTCACCCTCTCGGAGGCGATCCTCGCGCTGGAGCCTCACGCCCCGGAGGGTGAGGTGTTCACCGACATCTTTGTGGACGAGGTGCCCTTCCACCCCGACTTCAACGACATCAAGCTGTCCGCCATCACCACGCTGAGCCTGCGCAGCCAGCCGGTGGGCGACGTCGCCCAGGCGGGCACCGACAACCTCGGGCCGGTCGCCGAGCTGTGCTCGCGGCACTTCACCGCCGCCGCGCGGTCGTTCCGCCTCGGGCGCCTGGAGGAGGCGAGCCACTCCTTCATCGCGGGCGCCGACCTGCTCCGGGACGTGCTCATGTTCCTGAGCCTGCTCAGCAAGCACCACGGCCTCGACGAGGCGCACCCCGCGTTCGTCAACTTCAAGGAGCAGGAGGCGAGCCTGAGCGCGGTGCTCACCGAGCTGGAGAGCGCCCAGACCAGCAAGGACTGGAACCAGGTCGCTGACCTCATCCAGTACGAGCTGACCACCCGCACGACCCAGCTCAGCAACCTCGGCCCCACCATGGCCGCCCCGACCTGACGCTCGCCCGGCTGCGCCACCACGCACGAGGGGACCCCCCGATGAACGCAGTGACGATCGACAACATACGCCAGGTGTTCTCACGCGGCGCCCGGATCTCCTGCGAAGGTGTCCACGACCGCCCCAACGGCTCCTGCGAAGGACGGGTCGCCGCGGCGCAGGACAACATCCTCCACATCAACGTCACCCGCGGTGGGCAACCGGACGACATCGCCGTCATCGGCCAACGCCTGACGCTGCACCGCGTCACCCCCAACAGCCGCTACTCCTCGCAGGCGGTCCGCATCGAGAACGCGGTCCCCGGCGGCCTCCCCGTCAAGGTGCTGACCGCGCCCAACAAGACCGAGCGGCGCGAGTACCTGCGCGTCCGCTGCCAGCTCCCCTTCCAGTGGCGCCCCGTCCGCCGTGATGAGCTGATCGGCCGTCGCAGCGTCGCGCGGCAGGCCAGCGAGACCCGGCAGCAGGTCGAGCGGCTCGCCCGCGAGATCGCCGAACCCCAGACCCACACCGTCCTCCTGGCGATCCTGGAGCGCCTGACCAACCTCGAAGACAAGGTCGAGCGGATCGTCGAGCGCATGCAGGAGAGCGGCTTCATGGTCGAGGACGTCATCACCGAGCTGTCGGGTGGGGGGATGCGCTTCTTGACGCAGCGCCGCGTCCGCGTCGGGGACATCATCGAGGCGGTCATCTCACCGGACGAGGGCGACGAGGAGGTGCGCATCCAGGCCCGCATCCTCCGCATCCACCCGCCCAACCTCGGCCGCGCGCAGCCTTCGGTCGCCTGCCGCTTCATCACCATCAGCTCGCGCGATCGCGAAGCGCTGATCCGCTACACCTTCCGCATCCAACGCGAGCTG
Organism: Myxococcales bacterium; assembly: GCA_002716585.1. Classification (GTDB taxonomy): domain Bacteria; phylum Myxococcota_A; class Bradymonadia; order Bradymonadales. The sequence continues at coordinate 141,667 of PBBL01000011.1, forward strand.
CTGCGGCGCTCGGTCGTGTAACGGCCGCCCGCGGCTCAGCGCCCGGTCGGGATCGAGGGCAGCTCATCCGCCGCCACCGGACGAGACTCCTCCACCACCGGATCGTCCCCGGCGAAGGCGCCGCACGCCTCGCGGGCGCCGTCGTTGGCCTCGCCCTCCGGCACCACCGGCGTCCAACGGCTCCAGACCTGCGCCTGGCGATCGTCCCAGCACTCATCAAGCGTCAGCTCCGCGTCGGAGAGCGGCGACGAGAGCACGGAGCGGGCCCGACCGCGCCCCTCGGCGTCCCACGCCGCCAGGGTCCTCAGCTCCTCCAGGCCGGGCGACTCGGCGACCGCCTCCAAACGCAGGATGAACGAGAACACCCCGCCCTCCGGGCGCAGCGTGTAGTTGTAGCGCGCGTTCAACGGCTCCGCGTCGCGCGCCGCGCGGAAGTTGAAGAAAAAGAGCACCAGCTCCTGCCCCTCCTCCGAGACCCGGAACGCGACCGAGCCCACCCCCGTCGGCCCCTGGCTCTCGGGGAACAGCGCCCGCAGGTTGCTGTACTCGTAGCGCAACACGCCCTCGCCGGTCTGGCGACCGTCGTCGGTGCGCGGGCCGGGCTTGAAGAAGCCGCTCAACAGCACCCGGCTGGTGCTGCGCGGGTCGTCGGAGCGCCGCGCCAGCAGCGCGTAGTTGTAGCGCCTCGCCTCCTGCTCGTCCTCCTCCAGGAAGAAGGTGTAGACCGCCACCCCCTCCTCCACCCGCCAGACCGTGACGTCCGCGTCCGAGAGGATCGGGGCGTGATCGCGGGTGATGGCGCGCAGCAGCTCCAGCCCCGGCGTGACCATCGCGTTGGCCACCGCCAGCCCGCCGCGGATCGCAGGGACGATCCGGGACGTCTCGCCCACCAGCGGCTGCCCCATCGTCTCCATCCCGTCTCCATCGACCGACACCGACGACTCGCCCAGCGACTCCAGCGTCGGGACCTCGTCCTCAAACGAGGGCTCCAGGGGCTCCGGCTCCAGGATCGCGTCTTCGGGGAAGTCCGGCTGGGGGTGCGCCGACTCGGCGATGCACCCGGCCCAGAGCGACGCCCCCAGCACACACCACCACAGCGCGCCTGAGCGGCGAAGCCCGTCTCTCTGGTGTGTGCTGCGTCGCGACGTCATCTCCAACTCCTCCTCGTGCGGCCCCATGAACTCCAACGCGGCGTCACGCGACCAACCGCTCCTTGAGGCGACTCACGCCGTAACTGTAATTGACGCGCGCCGAGACACACGAGCACCCCAGCTCCTCGCCGATCTCCTTGAAGCTCAGGCCCCGCTCCACCCGGAGCTGAACCACCTCGCTCTGGCGCGGGCTGAGCGAGGCGATCGCTTCATAGAGCGCCCCCCGCTCCTCGGCGCGCACCACCTCGGCATGCACATCGCCCTCATCACGGAGCGCGTCGATCGCCTCGGGGTCATGATAATAGCGCTTCTGAATCAGGAACAGGCTGCGGGCCCGGTTTCGAGCGATCCGAACGATCCACGCCCGGACGCTCGCGGGCGTCCTCAGCCGCTCGCGGGCCTCCCAGGCTCGAATAAAGGCCCACTGCGCCACGTCTTCGGCGTCCGCCGAGGAGCGCACGATACCAAGGACCGCCTTGTAGACGGCGCTCCACAGCCGCTCATACAACGCGGCGTAGGCCAGGCGATCTCCATCGCGAAACCGCTCCGCGATGCGGCTGAGCTGGAGCCTCTCGGGGCTCGGGAGCTGGGTGATGGTCGTGGTCATGGTCGTCGCGTGTCCTCGCTGGTCCAGTTCAGCGCCGCCTCGACCGCCACCGCGGTGATCGAAGCGACGAAACACCGCCCCCAGTCAATGCAACACCCGTGACAAGATCACCAACCGGCGATAAAAACTTTCCACATCGACGCTGACGGCGTCCAACAGGCCCCCCTCCCACAACGCGCCGCGTCACCACGACAAAATGGAAGACAAAACGACAAAACACTGATCGCATTATGTCTCATTTGACAGTCCTGGCCGATTCGTCCTAGCCTGGCTCAGGTTGATACAGGAGCGCAGGCCATGCCAGACAGATTCGCAGGGCGATATCGCCTCTCCACGCTCCTCGGCAGCGGCGCGCAGGGGTTGGCCATTCGCGTCGAGGACACGCTCACCGGCCACCCCGCCGTGCTCAAGCTCGGGCTCTCGGGCCGCGAGTCGCACGACGGCACCCTCGCCGAGTTCGAGGCGCTCCGAGGGCTGACCACCCCCTACACCGCCCCGGTCGTGGAGCTGGGGTTCGCCTCCTCCGCCGAGATCGAGCGGCTCACCCGCTCCTTCACCCCCTCGCCGACGCTCACCCCCACCTCGCTCCCCCGACCCTACCTCGTCCGCGCCTGGATCGATGGCCCCACGATCCTCGACTGGGCGCGCTCCCGCCATCAGTCCCAGGAGGGCGAAGCGGCGATCACGGCGATCTGTCGCGTCCTCGCGCACCTCACCGAGGCGATCGCCGATCTCCACCGCGGTGACCTCATCCACAGCGACCTCAAGCCGGAGCACGTCCTGATCGTCACAGCTCAAGGCGCCCCGCGGCCCTCGCTGATCGACTTCGGCATGGCCATCACCCAGGGCGGCGGCCTCCAGGGCGGGACGCCCGCCTACATGGCCCCCGAGCGCCTCCGAGGCGCCCCGGCGAGCCAGGCCGCCGACCGCTTCAGCCTCGGCCTCATCATGGCCCAGGCCCTCCTCGGCGAACGCACCGAGCTGAGCCAGATCGGTCAACCCAGCCCCCGCTGGAACGCCCTGCCCGCCCGCATCCGTCAAACCATCCTGCGCCTGCTCGACGCCCACCCCGATCACCGCCCCAACCTGGAGTCGGTCTTCACCGCGCTCCTCCCCCCCACCGGCGCCGTCCACGGCTGGCGCCCGCCAGCTCGCCGCAGGCTCCCGTTCCTTGGCCTGGCGCGCCTGAGCACGCGAGACGCCCTCGCGACCCGGGCCGCCCAGGGCGACGCCCCCCCCGTGATCCTCTTTGTCGGGGCTCGGGGGAGCGGTCGCAGCCGCATGTTGCGCCAGACGGGCTGGAGCCTCCAGAGCCGCGTCCGCTCCGCCCTGGAGCTGCTGCCTGGCCGCGACCCGTGGGCGAGGCTCCTCATGCTTGGCCCTCGACTCGCGAGCCTCGCGGGCGCCAGCTACACCGCCCCGGTCCCCGAGTCCTTCGTCGGTGATCGCGCTGGCTGGATACAGCGCCTCGCCCGCTCCCTCTCCGAGGTCGCCCCGCGCCACACCACCGAGATCCTCTGGGACGACATCGGCGCCTCACCGATGGAGGGGCTCGATCCGGTTGAGGCGCTCGCCCTCGCGATCGAGCAGGCCCAGGGCGCGCTCCGCCTGTGGGCCACCACCACCCCCGATCGCCTCGGCCCCCTGCGCACCCTGTTTGCCTCCGCCGGGTTCGAGGTCGTCCCGCTGGAGCCCCTCACCCCGGACGACCTCCACGGGCTCCACGGCCGCAACATCGGCGGGCGCCACCTGAGCTACGGTGAGCTTCAGCGCCTCCACGCGCAGTCGCAGGGGCTGCCCGGGCGCCTCGCGCGCCTCCTTGAGCCGCCGACCTCCCGCTCCGCACCCGAGCCCCCGTCCAACGGGCCGGACGTCTGGCTCCAGGCGCTCGCGAGCCTCCTCCCGGGCGGCATCACCCAACCCGAGCTGGAGCGCGCCGCCGACCACGTCGGCCTCACGGCCAGCGAGCTGGAGGGCGCCCTCGAACGCGCCATCAGCCGCGGCGACGTCGCCGCGACGGCCCACCTCGAACGCCCCGGCGTGGCGACGTGGACCGCGCACACCCCCGCATGGGAGCACCTCCACGCCCGCGAGCGCCTTGGCCGCGCGTTGACCCTCTTCGCCCCTCGGCACCCCCACCTCGCCATCCTCGCGGCGGCCCTCCGCCAGGACCGCGACGCGCTGGAGCGGGCCTGGGACGAGCACAGCCGCAGGCTCCAGGCGCAGCAGGCGAGCGCGCTCGTCATGACCGTCCTGGAGCCCGCGCTGACGGTCGCCCCCTCCCCCAACATGCTGGAGGCGTACACCGAGGCCGTGCTGGAAACCGGCTCGTTTGAGCGCGGCGAGGCCCACCTCCAACGGTGCGTGGACAACTTCGCCGCGCCCTGGCCCGCGCGGATCGCGATCGCCCGCGCTCGCCTCGCCTTCGCCGCGGGCGACCTCAGCGCCGCCGAGGCCCACGTCGCGCCGCCCGACCTGAGCGACCTCGCGGAGCGCGAGCGCGCCCAGGCCGCGCTGCTCCAGGCCCAGATCGACATGCGGCGAGGTCGCTACCGACAATCCCACGAGCGGGCGACCACCGCGGCGAGCCACCTGGAGCAGCGCGGCGCGACGCACCCGACCCACGCGCTCCGCGCCGACCTCCTGGTCACCGCGGCGGCGGCCGCGTCGTTCATGGGGCAGGACGGCCACGGCGCGCTGGAGGCTGCCCGAGAGGCGCTCGAACACCTTCAGGTGCCTGCGCGCATCGAGGCCCGCTACCATGGGCTCAAGGCGGTCGCCGCCTACATGCGGGGCGCGCTGGAGGAGGCGACCGAGGATTACCGCGCGGCGTTGGAGGTCGTTGAGCAGGCGGGGCTCGCGGCCGATCGCCCGCTCTACCTGCTCAACCTCGGCACGGCCTACGAGCGGCAGGTGCGCCTGTCGCTCGCCCGCGAGTACTACGAGCAGGGCGCGCGGGCCTGCCTCCCGACCACGCGGGCCTCGACCCGAGCGCTGCTGTTGGCCAACCGCGCCAACGTCGACGTCAAGCTGGGGCGCGCCGCCGAAGCGCGAGAGCTGCTGGCGGCCGCGCGCCGGATCGCCCAGGAGGCCTCGCTCGACTCCGTGCTGCGCTTCATCCGACACCTGGAGGCCGACTCACAGGCCGCCGAGGGGCACCTGAGCGCCGCCGAGCACGTCTACGCCGAGCTGGCGCAGCAGTACGAGGTCGGCGGTGACCTCCGCCACGCCTGCGAACTCGCTCTGGAGGCCGGGCTCGCCGCGGTCCGCTCATCGCGCGAGGCGGCCGCGCGCCAGTACCTGAGCGACGCCGAAGCGCTCGCCGACGACTTCCCCGACCTCAAGCCGACAGTCAACATCCTGCGCGCCGAGCTGGACCTCACCAAAGGTGGCATCGAGCGCCTCTCGGGGATGGATCGTTACCTGCGCGCCCTGGAGAGCGCCCTCGACGCAGGCGATGACCTCACCGTCCTCGAACAGGCGCGCTGGCTCCGGCGCCGCCTCCAGAGCGCCTCGGAGCGCTCGGACCCCCTGGCGCTTCAAGAGCTGGCCGCGCTCACCCACCGCGCCTGGCGCCGCGTCGCCCTCTCGCTCAGCCCCGAGCTGCGCGACGACCTGGCCAGGCACCTGGAGCTGCCCCCGGAGTCCGCCCCCGGTCACGGCGCCAGCGGGCTCACCTACGTCAGCAACCGCCTCACCGCGCCCGGCGGTCACATCGGCGGGGTGCCGCTCACGGTCAGCTCGCGGGACGCCATCACCCAGAAGTTCTACCGGATGATCTCGCTCAACCGCCGCATCCTCGGCGAGACCGATCTGGAGCGCCTCATCCCGGCGGCGTTGGACATCGCGCTGGATCTCTCAGGCGCTGAGCGCGGGTTCCTGCTGCTCCGCGAAGACGACGCCCACCCCTTTGAGGTCGCCTTCAGCCGCGACATCGACGGGCAGCCCATCTCCGAGGCGCACCTGGAGATCTCGCAGACCGTCGCGCTGGAGGTCGCCACTTCGGGGCGCGCGGTCGTCACCACCGACGCCGCTCAAGATCAACGCTTTGAGCAGGCGGTCAGCGTGGTCCACTTCCAGCTGACCTCCATCCTCTGCGTCCCGATCCGCTCGCGCGATCAGATCCTCGGCTGCCTCTACCTCGACCACCGCTCCCAGCCAGGCGTGTTCACCGGCGAGGCCCCGACCATGCTCGCGGCCTACGCCGATCAGGTGGCGATCGCCCTGGTCAGCGCACGACGAGTCGGCGAGCTGCGCCACGAGCGGGACGAGCTGGCCCGCGCCCAGGCGAGGATCGAGGCGCTGCTGAAGGAAAAAGAGTCGCTCCTGATGGACCTGGAGACCCGCTGCGAGTCCCTGGAGGCGGATCTCGCCCGAGAGCGCAGCGCGTCGCGGCTGCGCTACGACTACACGCGGATCATCGCCGAGGCGCCGACCATGCGCCGCGTCCTGGAGCAGGTCGATCGGGTGGTCGCGACCGACCTGCCGGTCGTCGTGCAGGGGGAGTCGGGCACCGGCAAGGAGTTGATCTCACGCGCGATCCACTTCAACGGCCCTCGCGGAGAGGGGCCGTTCGTGGCGGTCAACTGCGGGGCGCTGACGGAGAGCCTGCTGGAGAGTGAGCTGTTCGGGCACAAGAAGGGGGCGTTCACCGGGGCGATCTCCGAGCGCAAGGGGCTGTTCGAGACGGCCAGCGGCGGGACGCTGTTTCTGGACGAGGTCGGGGAGATGTCGCTCGTGATGCAGGTGAAGCTGCTGCGGGCGCTCCAGGAGCAGCGCGTGCGGCCAGTCGGCGCGACCCGTGAGGTCGAGGTGGACGTGCGCATCCTGGCGGCGACCAACCGCGATCTGGCGAGCATGGTGGAGGAGGGGACGTTTCGTCAGGATCTCTACTACCGGCTGGCGACGCTGGTCATCCGGCTCCCACCGCTGCGTCAGCGCGCCGCTGACATCCCGCTGCTGGTGCGCCACATCCTGCGCGACGCCTGCGCGCGCCTCGGGGCGGAGCCCCCGATCGTGACCGGGGGGGCCGTGGAGGCGCTCATGGGCTACACGTGGCCAGGGAACATCCGGCAGCTGGAGAACGTCATCCGCGCGGCGCTGGCGCTGCGCGACGGAGACATCACCGCGGACGTGGTGCGCCCGCTGATTCAGGCGCAGGGGCCAGCGCCGCGGCCGATCGCGACGGCGCCTGCTCCGGCCACCATGGGCTCCACCGTGCAGGTGGGGCGTCCGCCCAAGTGCGGCCCCGAGGAGGTCAGGGCGGCGTTGGAGGGCGCGGGCTACAACCGCAGCCAGGCCGCTGAGGAGCTGGGTGTGTCGCTGAGGACGTTGCAGCGCTACATCAAGAAGTACCGGCTCGGTTGACCCGAGCCGGGACGCGCCGCCACGAGGATCAGCGCTTGGAGAACTGGTAGCGAGCGCGGGCGCCCTTCTGACCGTACTTCTTCCGCTCCTTGATGCGAGGATCGCGGGTGAGGAAGCCAGCCTTCTTGAGGGCGGGGCGCAGCTCGGGGTCGAACGCGAGGAGGGCGCGGCTGAGGCCGTGGCGCACCGCCTCGGACTGACCCGACTTGCCGCCACCGCGGACGTTGCAGATGATGTCGAACTGCCCGAGCATCTCGATCAGCTCGAGCGGCTGACGGACGATCATCATCAGGGTGGGGCGGTTGAAGAAGTCCATGCCCTCCTGCCCGTTGATGGTGATCTGACCTTCGCCGTCGGTTCGGGGACGAAGATAAACGCGGGCGACGGCCGACTTACGGCGACCCGTGCCTTGGAACTGTGTGAGCGTAGTCATATCGAACAACTCGACCAGGAGGTTGTCGCGTCGGCTCACCCGGAGGCGGTCGGCGAGGAGCCAACGCGCCAGGAGGTGAACTCGCGCCAGTGAATATCAGAGACGCCGCCAGGCGAGCCCGTGAACGCTCACGGAGCCGCAGACGACGTGACGCATCAAACTTCGAGAGGCTTCGGCTGCTGAGCCGTGTGGGGGTGCTCCGAGCCAGCGTAGACCTTGAGCTTCTTGATCATCTGGCGACCGAGGGGCCCCTTGGGGAGCATGCCGCGCACCGCCGCGGTGATCACCGCCTCGGGCTTGCGCTGGAGCTGCTTCTCGGCGGTGATCTCACGGATCCCGCCCGGGTAGCCGCTGTGACGGTAGTACGTCTTCTGGCTGAGCTTGTTGCCCGTGAAGACGACCTTGTCGGCGTTGATGAGGATCACGAAGTCGCCCGTGTCCACGTGGGGCGTGTAGATCGGCTTGTGCTTGCCACGCAGCACGCTCGCGATCTTCGTCGCCGCGCGGCCCACGGTCTTGCCTTCGAGGTCGATCACGTGCCAGGCCCGCTCAACTTCATTGTGCTTCGCAGAAAAAGTCTTCATGGTCTCTTCATCCCAACCATTTTATCTGATCTTCGAACGAGCAGGTGGTCATCCAGCCATGCAGCGCGCCACCTCGGCCCGATCGATGTGATCGCGGTCGATCACCCGTACATCAACGACATGTCGGTCGCGTCCCGACCCATTCGGGCCTGGACTCCCCCGATCGGGGGCGCTTTGACTTACCTGAACTCCTCACCAGAGTCAAGGACTTGATGCCCGATTGGCGAGGGCAGGACAGCGCGGCCAACCCACCCAGGGGGCTCACCCAAGCAAAAAGCCCCTGGCTCGTTGGAGCCAGGGGCTTTTTGTGTTCACTCAACCGGCTGACCGAGGTCAGCAGGTCTCAGGTCGATCACTCGCCGGGGGTGGGGCCGGACAGGGTCGCGCCCTGGGCCTCGAGGCGGATGAAGACGCTGATGGAGTCGGCGGTGCCGTCGCCGCTGAGGTCGATGTCGGCCTGACCGGAGACGATCGGCACGGCGAGGCGGCAGGCGTTGGCGATGGTGCTGCAGATCTCGGCGTCGCCGGAGCAGGAGCCGGCGGGGGTGCCGGTGCAGCTGAAGGAGGCGCCCGAGCCGGTGATCAGGTCACCGTCCAGCTCCAGGCAGGCGCAGGAGTCGGAGGCGAGGTAGCCGTTGAGGGCGTCGATGATGGCGCTCAAGGGCACCGCGCCGGACAGCTCGCCGTTGGCGAGGGCCACGCCGCTGCCGTCGGCGGAGGCGTCCGCCATGATCTGGGCGCTATCCACGAGCAGCTCGATGGGAATGTCGGCGAGGTTGAGCGCGAAGGCGAACTGGGCCGGGCCAGCGCTCAGGGCGCCGCCGCTGATCTCCGCGCCGTTGAACTCGATCTGCGGGTTGCCGGTGCCGTCCATGAAGCTGGCGAGATCGGCGGTGTACACACCATCGGCCTCGGTGGCGCTCATGGAGAAGACGTGGATGGTCAGGTCGCTGGCGTCGCTGATGCTGGCGACGTCGAGGTCGGGCCAGGCCATACCGAGCGCGAGGTCGCCGTCGGCGATCGCGCCAGCCAGCTCGGCGTTGATGTCCACGTCGCCGAGCAGGCTGCCCAGCTGGTTGAGGAGGTTGCCCAGCGCGTTGTCGGGCGAGCCGTCGCCGTCGAGGTCGGCGCCAACGGAGCCGTCGGTCTCCAGCGCGATGCTGTTGATGAACGAGGCCGGGGTCCCCTCGTAGGGGTAATCGTCGGCGGAGGCGACCATGCAGTCACCGTCCATGCACATGGCGTCGCCCCAGCAATCGTCGTCCGTCTCGCACTCGGCCGCGGGCTCGCCGCAGTCCTCGGAGCAGCTCGCGGGGGTCTCCGCGCCGTTGCACTCGCCGTCGCCGCAGGTCGGACTGGCTTCGCAGTCCTCAGCGCAGGTGTCCGCCGTCTCATCGCCGTTGCACTCGCCGTCGCCGCACATCGGACCGGTGGTCGTGTTGCTCGACGTCGTGTTGCTCGACGTCGTGTTGCTCGACGTCGTGTTGCTCGACGTCGTGTTGCTCGACGTCGTGTTGCTCGACGTCATGTTGCTCGTGCTGTTCGACGTGCTGTTGCTGGTGCTGTTGGACGTGCTGTTGCTCGTCTCGCTACCGCCGCCGCTGCTGTCGTCGTCTCCACAGCCGACAGCGAACGTGCCGAGCGCCAGGAAGGCGGAGAGGGCCAGGATGAAGGTCTTACGTCTGTGCATCATTGTGCTCCCTGATTTCGTTCCATTGGATAGAAGGTGTCTCTCAACTCTCCTCCGACAGCCTGCCTACGGACAGGTTGTGCGGTGAATGCTTGACACAACGTGGTCCGAGCCCTGGCAAGCTAACAAAAGCCCCCCGCACAAGCAAGATCTTGATACTACATCTGTTTACACCATGTAACCCATTGAAATGACCGAACTTGTGCAACAAACAACTCCATCCGGGGGTCCCTCACCCCAGAAGAGGCGCCCCAAAATTGAGCCGCTGTTCAGTCCTTGACCGCACAGGCCGGTCTGGCATACTGAACAGCCGTCAGCGCACTGGCCGACGTCAACCAGCACCGAGGGTCTCATGTCGGAGCGTTCATTCGTTCACCTCCACGTCCACACCCAATACAGCCTCCTCGACGGCGCGATCCGCATCAAGGAGCTCTTTCAACGCTGTACCGAACTCGGCATGCCCGCCGTGGCCATGACCGATCACGGCAACATGTACGGCGCCGTCGACTTCCAGAAGGCCGCCAAGAAGAGCGGGGTCAAGCCGATCATCGGCTGCGAGCTCTACCTCACCGACGGCGACCACCAGACCAGCGAGGAGCGCAAGTCCTACCACCTCACGCTGCTCGCGAAGAACCTCGCCGGCTACCGCAACCTCATGTACATCGTCTCGATGGCGTGGCTCAACGGGCGACACCCTCAGACGGGGATCCCGCGCGCCGACCTGGCGCTGCTCGCCGAACGCTCCGAGGGGCTGATCTGCCTCACCGGCGACATGGCCGGGCAGATCAACCAGGCGCTGCTGCGCGACAAGTACGACGAGGCCCGCGAGGTGCTCGCCCGCTACCAGGAGATCTTCCCCGCCGATCACCTCTACCTGGAGGTGATCGACGCCGAGATGAGCGAGTTCAAGAAGGTCCGCGAGGGGCTGATCCGCCTCTCGCGCGAGACCGGCGTCCCGCTGGTCGCCACCAACGACTGCCACTACCTGGAGCAGCAGGACGCCCTCGCCCACGCGATCCTCATGTGCATCCAGCTCGGCAAGTCCGTTGACCCCAAGCAGGTCCTCACACACGGCCTCGACAGCCTCTACCTCCGCTCCGCCGATGAGATGTGGGAGGCGTTCGCCGACATCCCCGAGGCCTGCGAGAACACCCTCAAGATCGCCGACATGATCGATCTCACCATCCCCCTCGGTGAGATCTACCTCCCCCGCTACGAGGTCCCCGAGGACTTCATCGCCTCCTTCAAGGCCTCGGGCGGTGACCTCGACGACGCCAAGGCGCTGCTCGACGCCTACTTCAAGCACGTCTCCGAGGAGGGGCTGGAGGCCCGCTTCAAGGCGTTCCGCGAGTACAACATCGAGTTCGATGAAGCCGTCTACCGCGATCGCCTCGAAGAGGAGATCGGCATCATCCAGCACATGGACTTCAGCGGCTACTTCCTCATCGTCTGGGACTTCATCAACTACGCCAAGAGCATCGGCGTCCCGGTCGGCCCCGGCCGCGGCTCCGGCGCGGGCTCGCTCGTCGCCTACTCGCTCCAGATCACCAACCTCGATCCACTCCAGTACGACCTCCTCTTCGAGCGCTTCCTCAACCCCGAGCGCGTCTCGATGCCGGACTTCGACATCGACTTCTGCCAGGAGCGGCGGGACGAGGTGATCGGCTACGTCCAGAACCGCTACGGCGAGGACAAGGTCGCCCAGATCATCA
>PBBL01000012.1 GCA_002716585.1 Myxococcales bacterium
CCGACCAGCTCGGCGCCCTCAACAACCTCGGCAACTGCTACGCCGCCGTCGAGCGCTTCGAGGAGGCGATCGCCACCTTCGAGAAGGTGGCCCACCTCTACCCGGACCAGCCCGAGGCCTACAACAACATCGGCGCCGTCTACGAGGCCCGGAGCGACCACCGCCACGCCGAGGCGTGCTACCAGGACGCGATCGGCGTGGACGCGAGCCACCCGGCGGCCTACTTCAACCTCGGCTCCATGCTCGCCAACACGAAGCGCTTCACCGAGTCCGTCGCCTATTACGAGCAGTACCTGACCCACGCCCCCGACGCGCAGGACCGAACCAAGGTGGAGAGCCGCATCCAGAAGATGCGCTCCGAGGCGGGCTTCAGCAACACCGCCAGCCGCGGCGGCGGCGCGCTGCCCGCCTGCCTCAGCGGCTCGGCCACCCACTGACGCCCACTCCAGGCCGCCCCGCCGCCCCTCGTCCCCCAAGAATGCCCGGACGACGTTGAAAAGCTCCCCTCACCTGCGTAGAGTGTCGCTGCAAACCTGGAGAGGTTTGACGACTCACGCACAAGGGAGCCCCTATGTCCCGTGGATTCAACCGCCACACCACACCGCGCGTCCTGATCCTGGGGATCGTGATGATCCTCATGGCGCTGACGACGGCTTGCCCCAGGAAGCGCACCCCTGCGGAGAAGGCCGAGTTCGTCAAGACCCGCTCCGCCAAGTCCTACACCGCTGGGAACACGCTCCTGGAGCAGGGCAAGATCGAGGAGGCGATCCGGACCTACGACGCCGCCATCAAGCTCAACCCGGACAACCGCGAGGCCTACGAGAACCGGGGCATCGCGTGGATGAAGGAGAAGGACTTCTACAAGGCGCTCAAGGACTTCGAGGCGGCGCTGGAGCTGGGCGAGGAGAACGCGCGGCTGTATTACAACCTGGGCAACATCTACGCCCGCACCGCCAGGATGCAGCCCGCCATCAAGGCCTACACCCGCTCCCTTGAGCTGGAGCCCGACCAGCTCGGCGCCCTCAACAACCTCGGCAACTGCTACGCCGCCGTCGAGCGCTTCGAGGAGGCGATCGCCACCTTTGAGAAGATGATCCGCCTCTACCCGGACCGCCCCGAGGCCTACAACAACGTTGGCGCCGTCTACGAGGCCCGGAGCGACTTCAAGAAGGCGGAGGAGTACTACCGCCGCGCGATCAGCGTGGACGCGAACCACCCGGCGGCCTACTTCAACCTCGGCTCCATGTTCGCCAACGCCAAGCGCAAGGAGGAGGCGGCCTCGTTCTACGAGCAGTACCTTGAGCGCGCCCCCGACGCCCCCGACGCGGTGAAGGTCCGCAGCCGGATCAACAACCTTCGGGGCCAGTAGGCCCGGATCCGGCCCGCAGGTTGAACACCACCCCCGAGGGTGTGCTAAGAGTGTGTCGCGGACCGCATGCAGGGAGCGCATGTGGCGCGTCTCCAGGAGGTAGGTCGATGTCTCTGTTCGTCACGCTCGCAGGCAACATCGGGGTGGGGAAGACCACCGCAGCGCGGCTGATCGCCGAAGCGTTCGACCTCCGGACGCTTCAGGAGCCCGTGGTCGACAACCGCTTCCTGGCCGCCTACTACAACGACATGACGCGCTGGTCGTTCACGCTGCAGATGGAGTTCCTGCTGCGGCGCATCGAGCACCACCGACAGGTTGAGCTGGGGGAGAACAGCTTCATCCAGGACCGCAGCCTGCTGGAGGATCCGGAGATCTTCGCGAAGTACCTGCACGGGCTCGGTCACATGACCGACTCGGAGCTGGACCTCTACTTCGACTTCTGCCGGATGCTGATCCCGACCATCCGCCAGCCCGATCGGGCCATCCTGCTGACCTGCCAGGACGTCAACGTGCTGCTCAAGCGCATCTCGACGCGAGGGCGCCAGGCGGAGAGCCGGATCGGGGCCAGCTTCCTTCGGGGGCTGGGCGCCTATTACTCGACCTTTGGAGAGGTGTGCCAGCGCAAGTACGGCATCCCGACGCTGATCATCGACGTCGCAGAGCTTGACATCCGCACCCCCAATGGCCAGAGCCAGTTCCTGGAGCGGGTCGAGCCATTCTTGTTCGACGACCCGCATCGGTATGGTTCGGGGCGCCTCTTCTAAGACCATCTGGATCCTCCGGCGCACACCACCAGGATCCTGATTCAGCCACACAATTGAGAGGGAGATATGTCCGAAGCCAGCCCGAGCAAGGGCGAGGGCGTCAAGCGCTCGCTGTCGGGGATCAAGTCCACGGGGGCGCCCCACCTGGGGAACTACCTGGGGATGATCCGCCCCGCCATCGATCTTCAGGAGCAGTACGAGGCGTACTACTTCGTCGCTGACTACCACGCCCTCACCACGGTCCACGACGCCGCGAAGATGCGGCAGTCCACCTACGACGTCACGAGCACCTTCCTGGCGTTCGGGCTCGACCCGGAGCGGGCGGCGTTCTTTCGCCAGAGCGACGTCCCGGAGGTGACCGAGCTGGCCTGGATGTTGAGCTGCATGACCTCGATGGGGCTGCTGGAGCGCGCCCACGCCTACAAGGCGGCCAAGGACCGCGGCGAGGGCGGTTCGGTCAACCATGGCCTGTTCGCGTACCCGGTGCTGATGGCGGCGGACATCCTGATCTACGACTCGCACATCGTCCCGGTGGGCAAGGACCAGATCCAGCACATCGAGATGACCCGGGACATGGCGCAGCGCTTCAACCACATCTTTGGCGAGACCTTCGTCATCCCCGAGGCCTCGGTCCGCGAGGAGGTGATGGTGATCCCCGGCCTGGATGGGCGCAAGATGTCCAAGTCGTACGACAACACCATCACGCCGCTCGTGAGCAAGAAGAAGCTCAAGAAGCAGCTGATGCAGATCGTCACCGACTCCACCCCGCTGGAGGATCCCAAGGATCCGGACACCTGCAACGTGTTCTCGCTCTACAAGCTGTTCTCCACCGAGGAGGAGCAGGCCGAGATGGCCGAGCGCTACCGAGCCGGGGGGTACGGCTACGGGCACGCCAAGCTGGCGCTGTTCGAGAAGGTCAACGAGCACGTCGAGCCCTTCCGCGAGCGCTACATGGAGATCAGCGGCGACCACGACTACCTGGAGGAGGTCCTGCGAGAGGGCGCGCGCAAGGCGCGGGCCAAAGCGCGCGAGGTCCTCGGGCGCGCCCGCGAGGCGTGCGGCTTCCACCCCTCACCGGTGGTGTGACGACCATGTCATCGACCATGGGACGGCTGTTTCGGGTGACGACCTGGGGCGAATCGCACGGGAAGGGGCTGGGGTGCACCATCGACGGCTGCCCGCCCGGGGTGCGCCTGGATCTGGAGCGGATCCAGGCACAACTGACACGCCGCCGCCCGGGTCAATCCAAGCTGGTCACCCCTCGTCAGGAGCCAGACCGCCTGGAGATCCTGTCAGGCGTTTTTGAGGGGCGCACGACCGGCACCCCGATCCAGGTGGTCATCTGGAACAAGGACGCGGACTCCAGCAAGTACGAGCGTTGGAAGGACACCTACCGGCCCAGCCACGCCGATTACACCTACGACGCCAAGTACGGGCTGCGCGACTGGCGCGGCGGTGGCCGCGCGTCGGCGCGGGAGACCGCCGCGCGGGTCGCCGCGGGCGCGATCGCCGAGCAGCTCCTGGAGGAGCGCTATGGGGTCGAGATCGTGGGCTGGGTCGAGCAGGTCGCCCACCTGAGCGCCGAGGTCGACCGCGACGCGATCACGCGCGACCTCGTGGACGCCCACCCCACGCGCTGCCCGGACCTGGCGGTCGCCGAGGCGATGGCCGAGCTGATCCAGGAGACGCGCGTCGCCCGAGACTCGCTCGGTGGGGTGGTCGGGTGCGTCGCGCGCGGCGTCCCCGCAGGCTGGGGAGAGCCGGTCTTCGACAAGGCCGAGGCGCTGCTGGCCTGGGCGATGATGAGCCTGCCCGCCTCCAAGGGGGTTGAGGTCGGCTCGGGGTTCTCCGGGGCGCTCATGCGCGGCAGCGAGCACAACGACCTGTTCACCACGGACGACGACGGACGCATCGTCACCACGACCAATTACTCCGGCGGCATCCAGGGCGGGATCACCAACGGCATGCCCATCACGATGCGCGTCGCCTTCAAGCCGGTCGCGACCCTGGCCCGCGCGCAGGCCACCGTGACCGCGTCGAGCGACCCGGCCGAGATCCTCATGAAGGGTCGTCACGACCCCTGCGTCCTCCCCCGCGCCGTCCCGCTGGTGGAGACCATGGCCGCGTTGGTCCTGATCGACCTGGCGCTGCTCCAGGAGGCGCGCCGCCCTTGAATGACGGAGGACACGATGAGCGATCTACCTGCGCACGTGCTTGAGAACCGACGCTACTGGGATCAGGTGGCCGACCAGTGGGTCGCCTCGGGCGAGCGCGACTGGCGGCAGGAGACGCCGGTCTGGGGGATCTGGCGAGTCAGCGAGGCGCGCTACTCGCTGCTCCCCGAGGACATGAGCGGGCTCGACGCCATCGAGCTGGGCTGCGGCACGGGCTACGTCTCAAGCTGGATGGCCCGGCGCGGCGCCCAGGTCGTGGGGATCGACAACTCCGCGCGGCAGTTGGAGACCGCCCAGCGACTCGCCGACGAGCACGGCGTCGCGCTGACCCTGATTCACGGCAACGCCGAGGCCGTCCCTCGCCCGGACGCCTCCTTCGACTTCGCCATCAGCGAGTACGGCGCCGCGATCTGGTGCGACCCCCGCGTCTGGATCCCGGAGGCGTACCGCCTCCTCCGACCCGGCGGCCAGCTCGTCTTCCTCGGCAACTCGCCGCTGTCGCTCGTCTGCACCCCGATGGACGGCTCCACCCTCGTGGAGCACCTGGTGCGCGATTACTTCGCGATCGACCGCATCGACTGGTCGGAGCTGGGCGACGACGAGGGGGGCGTGGAGTTCAACCTGCCGCTCTCGGGCTGGTTCAAGCTCTTTCGCGAGGTCGGGTTCCTCGTCGAGGACTACCTGGAGATCCAGCCTCCCCCCAACGTCTCGGATGAGCGGTTCTACGTCACCGCCGCCTGGGCTCGCCGCTACCCCGCCGAGCAGGTCTGGAAGCTCCGCAAGCCGCCGCTGCCCTCCTGATCCCCACCTGACATCAGCCCTCTCGACCCCCCTCCAGGGCTGGCTCGATACTTGCTTTGATTTTGTGCTCAAGAGGCCCGCTGAAGCGCAAGGCAGCGGGTCAGGAGTGAGTTCCACGAGCGACGACGGAGGGAGAAGAGATGAGCACAAAGCGCGTCTACCTGTTCACGGAAGGCAACGCGTCCATGAAGGACCTGTTGGGTGGCAAGGGGGCGAACCTGGCCGAGATGACCCGAATGGGGTTGCCGGTCCCGCCGGGGTTCACGATCACGACGGAGGCATGCAACGCCTACCAGGCTACGGGGCGCCTGCCCGAGGGGTTGATGGACGAGGTCCGCGCCGGGGTCGCGGCGCTGGAGGCGGACCTGGGGCGGCGGCTCAACGACCCGGAGCGGCCGCTGCTGCTGTCGGTGCGCTCCGGGGCGAAGTTCTCCATGCCGGGGATGATGGACACCATCCTGAACCTCGGGCTCAACCGCAAGACGCTGCTCGGGATGGCGATGGAGACGGACAACCCGCGGTTCGTCTACGACGCCAACCGGCGGTTCCTCATGATGTTCGGGGACGTCGTGCTGGGCATCCCCCGAGCGAAGTTCGAGGCGATCTTCGACGCCCACAAGGAGCGCCAGGGGGTGACGCTGGACACCCAGCTCAGCTCCGAGGACCTGCAGACGATCTGCCGGGAGTACTTGACGCTCGTGCTCAAGGAGAGCGGCGAGGGGTTCCCTGGCAACCCGTGGACGCAGCTGGAGATGGCGATCGAGGCGGTGTTCAAGAGTTGGAACAACGAGCGCGCCCGGGTCTACCGTCGCCGGGAGCGGATCCCCGATGACCTGGGGACCGCGGTGAACGTCCAGGCCATGGTGTTCGGGAACCTGGACGACACGTGCGGCACGGGGGTCGCGTTCACCCGGGATCCCTCCTCCGGGGAGCGGGCGCTGTACGGCGAGTATCTGATGAACGCCCAGGGCGAGGACGTGGTGGCCGGGGTGCGCACGCCCCACCCGATCCGCGACCTTCAGGCCCAGGACGCGGCGCTCTACGCGCAGTTCGAGGGGATGGCCAAGACGCTGGAGGAGCACTTCCGGGACATGATGGACCTGGAGTTCACCATTGAGCGCGGGCGGCTGTTCATGCTCCAGTGCCGGGTGGGCAAGCGCACCGGCCAGGCCGCGGTGCGCATGGCGGTCGAGATGGTCGAGGAGGAGCTGATCCCCCAGGAGGAGGCGATCCGGCGCGTGACCGGCGAGCACCTCGATCAGCTGCTGCACCCCCGCATCGACCCTGCGGCGGCGTCTCGCCTGGAGCCGGTGGCGACCGGGATCCCGGCGTCGCCCGGGGCCGCGGTGGGGCGCATCGTGTTGGACGCCAGCACGGCTGAGGAGTGGGCGCGCCTGGATGAGCCGGTCTTGCTGGTGCGCGACGAGACCAACCCGGACGACGTCCACGGGATGCTGGTCGCCCAGGGCGTGCTGACGGCGCGCGGCGGCAAGACGTCCCACGCCGCCGTGGTCGCGCGCGGGTTCGGGATCCCCTGCGTCGCGGGGTGCGACGCGCTGCGGATCGACATGCAGGCCAGGACGGTGGCCGTCCGCGGCCAGCGCCTCAAGGAGGGCGACTGGCTGACGCTGGATGGGACCGAGGGGCACGTCTACACAGAACAGCTCAAGCTGATCCCGCCGGAGGTGAGCGGCCACTTCGGGACGCTGATGGGGTGGTGCGACGAGACGCGGCGGCTCGCCATCCGGGCCAACGCCGACAACGGCCACGACGCCGCGCTCGCGCGCCGCTTCGGGGCTGAGGGGATCGGCCTGTGCCGCACTGAGCACATGTTCTTCGAGGAGGATCGGCTGCCGATCATGCGGCAGATGCTGCTGACCGACAACCAGGTCACCCGCGACGCGGCGCTCTCCAAGCTGCAGTCGGTGCAGCAGGCCGACTTCGAGGCGCTCTTTGAAGCGATGGAGGGGCTGCCGGTGACGATCCGACTGCTGGACCCGCCGCTGCACGAGTTCCTGCCCAACCACGAGGAGCTGGTGCGCCAGGTGACCGAGCTGCGGCTCGCCACCAACGTCCTCGGCGGCCCGTCGTTGGGAGAGGTGCTGGAGGAGAAGGAGAAGCTCCTGCGGGTGGTCGACGACATGAAGGAGTCCAACCCGATGATGGGGCTCCGCGGCGTGCGGCTGTCGCTGGTCTTTCCGGGGATCATCGCCATGCAGACCCGGGCGATCATGCGCGCGGCCTGCAAGCTGCGCAAGCGGGGCCACGACGTGCAGCCGGAGATCATGATCCCGCTCGTCGGCCACGTGCGCGAGCTGGAGCGGGCGCGCGCCACGGTCGAGCGCTGCGTCGAGGAGGTGCAGGCGTACTTCGAGGTGGAGGTGCCGGTTCGCGTCGGGACCATGATCGAGATCCCCCGCGCCGCGCTCACCGCGGGTGAGATCGCCGAGGCGGCCGAGTTCTTCAGCTTCGGGACGAACGACCTCACGCAGATGACCTTCGGCTTCAGCCGCGACGACGCCGAGGCGCACTTCCTGCGGCAGTACCTCGAAGACAAGGTGTTGCAGGACAACCCCTTCGAGACGATCGACCAACACGGCGTCGGCCGCCTGATGAAGATCGCCGTCGAGGAGGGTCGCGCGGCGCGCCCCGGCCTCAAGTGCGGGATCTGCGGCGAGCACGGCGGCGAGCCGCGCTCGATCGCCTTCTGCCATGGGCTTGGGCTCGACTACGTGTCCTGCTCGCCCTACCGCGTCCCGGTGGCGCGGCTCGCCGCGGCGCAGGCGGCGCTCGCCGACGCGCCGAGCGAGGGGTAGCGCCTCCCACGCGGCGGCCCGCGACGGGCCGCCTGAAACGCGAGAGGCCCCCCGGGTTCACCACCCGGGGGCCTCTCGCGCTCTGAGCGCCCGGCTCGCCTCGTTGGACGAGCAGGACGCTCCGACTCACACATATGGCATCAGAACAACCCGTGGACCAGCGAGACGTCGGCCAGGCTGCCCGCGTCGTGACAGACCGCGCAGGCCTCGGTGGGGCGCTCCTCGGCGTAGCGCTGCCGGGTCCAACGGATGGCGCCGCCGTTCTGCTCCATGTGGGCCGCGGCGGCGGCGCCGTCGTGGCACATGACGCAGACCGAGGAGGTGGGGCTGATGACCAGGTCGTTGTCGTTGGGGAGCGTCTCCCGCGCCATGGAGACCGCCTCCGTCGAGCCGCCCTCGCCCCGGGTGACGTCGGTGGTGGGGAGGAGGTCGTCAGGCAGCGGCAGCTCGAAGGTCCCGTCCAGGTGACAGGTGTTGCAGTCGTTGAGGATGCCGGGGAAGGTCACGTGGCTCCAGTCGTAGGGGCGGGCGCTGCCGCGGAAGGCGCGCACGAAGACGTAGGGGTCCTGCCGAACCGCCGAGGCGTGGATGCCGTGGATCATGTCCCGGAAGTTGTTGGTGGCCTCGGGGCTCTCCAGGTCGAGCGTGCGCCCGCTGGAGGAGAGGTTGGGGACGTGGCACATGACGCAGACGTTGTCCGAGCCCGCGCTGATGACGCGGTTGCCGCCGTGGGCCTCGAAGATCTCGTGGCAGTTGGCGCAGCCGTTGGTGTCGATGACGTCGCGGCGCGGCGTGTCGCCCTCGACCGTGGCGACGACCGAGACGGCGTGGCGTGCGAACTCCTCGTCGGCGATGACCTCAGCGAAGTACCCCTGGAGCGCCACGGTCCGCAGTCGAGCGCCGGAGGGGAACGCCGTGTCGGGGGTCGCGGTGAAGTAGTCGCCGTTATCGACCAGGGTGCCGCCCGAGCCGTCGATGAGCCCCTGGAGCCCGACCGAGATCGGCTGCCCCGCGGGCTCGCCGAGGTTGTTGAGGTCCGCGGGCTCCTCCACGCCGTCCTGGGGCAGCGCGTAGGCCAGCAGGAAGGAGGGGTAGCGCCCCGCCTCGGTCAGGTCGGCCGGGAGGTCGAGCAGATCGAGCGGCTCGCCGTCGCGCGTGATGTTGAAGTCGATGATGGGCTGATCGCCCTCGGTGACCGAGACGCTGACGATCTCATAGGCGATGTCGGTCAGGTCGGGGGGGAGGTTGGGGTTGTTGACGGTGATGTTGGGGCTGGCGTGTGAGGTCTCGATCACCGAGGGTGTGTGGCAGACGGTGCACAGGCTGTTGTCCTCCTGGCGGCCCGCGACGTGGTTGGTGCCGTCGGCGAAGTTCACGTCGTCGTGGCACGAGCCGCAGGCCTCGATGGTGGGCACGTTGCGCCAGTTGTCGCCGTCCGGGGTCTCGTCGATGCCCTCGTTGTGGCACTTGCGGCAGTTGGAGGGGGACTGCGGGTAGCCCACCTCGGAGTAGTCGTGGCCACCGGCCACGTAGGTCCCACCGGCCTGAACGCTCGGGAGCCGGTTGCCCATGTGGATCTTGTGCACCATGAAGCCCAGATCGACCGACAGCCCCGTCTCGCTGTCCAGCGTGCCGGGGTTGTGGCACGTGACGCAGTAGTCCGTCTCGTAGCGCGAGCCGTGGATCCGAAGCTGGTTGTGGCACTGGTTGCAGGAGTCCACGGTGACGATGTCCCGGGTCGTGGTGACCTCATCGCCTTCGGGCACGAAGTCCCAGGCGAGGTTGACCGGGGGCTGGTCGCGCCCGGAGATCTGGAGCACGATCCGGTGGGTCAGCGACGGCTCGAAGGCGACCTCGACGGGCTCGGTGATGCTGCTGACGTCGGTGTCGAAGGTGTAGGTGTAGGTGCCGTCGCCGTGGTCCTCCAGGGGGCCGCTCCGATCGTAGGTGGCCTGGGCGACGCCGCCGCGCTCGCGGTTGATGTAGCTCTGCCAGGTGTCCGGGTCGCCGTCGGCGCCCTCCTGCAGCTTGGCCAGCGTGAAGCGGATGTTGCCGCCGCTGGAGCCCGCGCGCAGCCCGACCGCGCCTCTCCCGAAGTTGTCGGTGACGGTGAACTCGACCACCGGCGCGGTCTCGATCGTCACGCCGTCGATGGTCGCGATCAGCTCGGCCGCGGGCTCAGCCTGGGCGTTGAACACCTCCGCGGCGGACGGCCCGGTTGGGCCTTCCGGGCCCTCTGGCCCCTCCGGCCCCTCTGGACCTGCCGGGCCTTCGGGTCCCTCAGGCCCCTCCGGTCCGGCGGGGCCTGGGTCACCGTCCTCACCTGGATCCCCGTCTTCACCCGGATCACCGTCCTCACCAGGCATGCCTTGAGCGCCACGCTCTCCTGTCGCGCCGCGCTCACCGTCCTCGCCGGGTGGGCCCTGATCACCGTCCGCCCCGTCCGAGCCAGCGCAGCCGCTCAGGGCCAACGCCAACGCGGTCAGCGCGAACACAAGGAACCTCGCTGATGACTTCATATTCACCCCCTCCTGTGCGCGGCGCCCCGCTTTGTGAGCGGGCGCCGCGGTGGACTACTCGTAGATGTTGTGGACGTTCATCACATCGACGCTGCGCCCCGGGCCGTGGCACACGGTGCAGGCCTCACCGGCCTCCGTGGACTGGAGGACCGCGTGGATCCAGGCGTCTTCGCTGTCGTGGCAGCTGGTGCAGACCGCGCTCGCTGGCTGCACGAAGTGCTCGGTGCCCTCGACCTCCTCCTTGGCGGAGTCGATCGCGACGTAGCGCGTCGGGGCGACCTCAGGCGGCAGCGGCAGCTCGAAGGTCCCGCCCAGGTGACAGCTCTGGCAGTTGGAGACGTCGCCAGGGAAGTGCAGCTCGCCGAAAGGCAGCGGCGAGCCGCCAAAGCCCCACAGCGTGTAATCCGCCTGGGTCAGCTGAGCGCCCATGTGGATCTTGTGGATCATCACCTTGAAGTCGGTGGTCTCCGGGATGACCGTCTCGCCCTCGGGCGGGGCGGGCATGCGCTCGTCGTTGAGGTTGTTCGGGTTGTGGCACGTGACGCAGTAGTCGGTGTCCTGACGGTTGTCACCGTGCAGCCTCAGCGAGCCGTGGCAGTTGTTGCACAGGGCTTGATCGACCACGCGGCGGCGCACCTCGCGCTCGCCCGTGACGGCGACGTCCAGCACGGGGTTGGGCGACGCGAAGCGCCCGGCGTCGGTCTGCACGTAGCCCTCCATCCCGAAGCGCCAGGAGCCGGTCAGCTCCTCCGGCAGCGGATCGGCGAAGGTGTAGCGGAAGGCGTCGCCGTCAGCCTCCAGCGTGCCGTTGGAGCCGCCCCCCTGCACCCGCACCTGCCAATAGTCCTCGATCTCGGGCAGCGGGCCAGCGACGGTGATCCGAAGCGCGTCCAGCGGGCTGGCCACCACGTCCAGCGGCTCGCCGCGGTCGGTCACCCGAAAGAGCACCTCCGGCTGCTGACCGGGCGCGGCGTTCTCGACGCCGACCAGCTCGATCGCGATGTCGGGGTTCTCCGGGTTCATGAACGGCACCATGTGGTGCCCCGCCTGGTCCTCGACGCCGTCGGCGCCGTGGCAGATGTTGCAGGCGTCGTCGTTGGTCTGGGGCAGGTCGATGGCGTGCAGCGTCCACCCCTCAGGCGGCTCGCGGCCCCCTTCAAACCAGGTCCGGTCGTGGCACGAGGAGCAGTTGGCCCGGGTCGCCTTGTTGAGGCTCGTCAGCTCCCCTTCTGCGTCTTCGATGTGGCACGACGCGCAGTTGTTGACGGGCTGGGGGTACTCCACGTGGGAGTAGTCGTGGACGGCGCCGCGGAACCCGATGATCTGGTAGGGCTCGCCGTTCTGCACGCTGGGCAGGTGGGCGCCCATGTGGATCTTGTGGATCATCGGGGTGAAGTCGACGCTGTTGCCCGTGTCCGGGTCGCTGGTCTGGGGGGAGTGGCAGAGGACGCACAGCTCCACGCCCACCCGGACGTCCCCGTGGGCGCTCACCTGCTCGTGACAGGAGGTGCAGCTCTGGTCGGCGACGATCTGCCGGGTGTGGGTGACCTCGGCGCCGCCGGGCACGAAGTGGAACACCGCGTTCCCCGGGGTGCGGACCCCATCGACGCTGGTGTAGGCGTAGATCCCGACCGAGTGGGTGGCGGAGGCGTCGTAATCCTCCGGCACCGCGGTGTCGAAGGTGTAGGTGTAGAGCCCATCCCCGAGCCACTCCCACTCGCCGTTGGACTCGGAGGAGGCCTGGGTCACGGTCGTGTCTCCCGCCGAGGCCTCTCGGGCGGTGTAGGCGACGTAGCGCCCCGTCTCGGGGTCCAGCCAGGCGAGGATGAAGCTGGCGGTGATGGGATACGGCGAGTACTGACCGTCGATGTCATGGGGGCGCCCCAGCTCATCCGTCAGCATCAGGGTCACCTCGGCCTGGAGCGTCTCCTCGGGGATGACGACCTCCATGACATCGACCACGACCGTCTCGTCCGTGAAGAAGGTCGCTCGCCCACCGGGGGGGCCGGGCTCGCCCTGTTCGCCGGGCTCGCCTTGTTCACCGGGCTCGCCTTGTTCACCCTGGGATCCAGGCTCGCCCTGCTCGCCCTGGGGACCGGCGGGGCCTTGCTCACCCTGCTCTCCGGGATCTCCGGGATCGCCAGGATCGCCAGGATCGCCCTGCTCACCTTGAGGGCCACGCTGACCCATGTCCCCCATCGGGCCTTGCGCCCCCTGCTCGCCGGGAGGACCTTGCGCGCCGTCCTCACCGTCAGCCCCTCCGCAGCCGCCCATCATCAAGGCGAAGGCCGCAACCACGATACTGCACCTACTGACCATGTCCCCTCCTCCTTGGAGCACGAAGCCCATCGACAGCGACGGATTTGCCCAAGGCGTCCTTGCAAACCCTGTACCCAGGGAGGCACCATCGACACACAGGAGGTCCAGCGTAAATTGAGGGTGAAAACCTTGCGAATCCCCCCATCCAGGCGCAAATCGTTCACACGGCAACAAAACACATTCAAATCAACATGTTAAGTCTGATCACAAAAACTCTGGACACATATCCGATGCAAATTGTGCGCGCAAAACGCGACGCAAACCTTCGCAGCGAGGGGCTCCCCGACTCTGGCGCAGGTCCTGCTAGAAAAGCCCGCAAGGCAACACGTTGGAGTGGTGTGCGTTCCGCTGGGGTGGAGGTGATGGTAAAGCATGCATGGTCTGGGAGCCTGAGCGTCACGGTGTGCGCCGTGTGTGTGTGGCTCGCGGGCTGCACAGGGCCCGCCGGGCCGTCAGGGGCCTCGGGCGAACAAGGCGAGCCAGGGCCGCCCGGTGAGGTCGGCGCGCCCGGCGAGCAAGGCGAGCCCGGAGAGCAGGGTGAACCCGGAGAGCAGGGTGAGCCTGGCGAACAGGGCGAGCCCGGCCCACCAGGCCCCCAGGGGGGTTCGACCACCCCGACGTTGGTCACCGAGCCCGCGGGGCTGGTCGGGTACGTCACCGACGCCACCGGAGAGGTCGTCGGCGGCGGTCGCGTGGTCCTGGTCCCCGCCGATGAGGTCGCGGCCCTTCAAGAGCAGCCAATCGATCTGACGCAACCCGTGGCCGAAGCCGCGACCTCCGCCGTGGACGAGCCGCTTGAGGATCGCCTCGACGCCGCGGGCGACACCTACATCGGCGCCGACGTCGGCGAGGACGGGGTGTACCGGATCGCCGAGGTCACGGCGGGGGCCTACTTCGTGGTGTGGCGCCCTGCCCAGGACGACGCGGCGCACCTGCCCGGCGGCAGCGCCTGCCGCGTCGCGGTGGAGGCCGAGTCCCTCTGGGGGACCCAGCTCGACATCCGCGTCAGCGGCGCCTCGCCGCCCGAGGCGACCTACGTCGGCTCGGGTGCGTGTCTGAACTGCCATGGGCGCCACCGGAGCTTCCGCACGGCGCACCGGGTCGGGCTGAACGTGCTCGGACAGAACGGGGCGTACCAGGACACGAGCCCCTGGGCCGAGTTCAACGAAGGGGTCGCCGCGTTTGAGGAGGGGGTCACGCTCTACTTCTGGGCCTGCGACCCGTCACGCCCCGGCCCCTCGGCCTGCCTGGTGAGCGCCCAGGACCCCGAGCTGCTCGACCCCGACGCGGTGACCAGCTTCGAGGTGTCGCTGCGCCGCGACCCGGAGCGCCCCCGAGGCGCGCCTGGCGCCTACGCCGTCGAGGTGACCAACCGGCGCGGCGAGGGCGTCGCGCGCTACGAGGTGGCGCTGGCCTATGGTGGGGCGGTGCACAAGCAGCTCTACCTGACGCGGCTCATGAACCCGAACGGGTCGCTCTCCCACCACCCGTTGATGGTGCAGCGCAACTTCGACGGGGATCCGGACTTCGAGCGGACCGACTTCTGGCCCTGGCGCGACTACAACTCGCGGCAGTGGTACGACTTTGAGCGCGGCGAGCTGCGCGAGCCCGACCACGACGCGTCGTTCGACCGGAGCTGCGCCGGGTGCCACATGACCGGCTTCCAGCTCACCGGCGACTCCGTCGATGGCTGGACCGCCCACGCCGTCAGCGAGCCTGGAGGCGCGTTCGATTACGACGCGGACGGTCGCCGCGACGAGATCAACGTGGGCTGCGAGTCCTGCCACGGCCCCGGCTCGGCGCACCTGGAGGCTTCGGTTCGCGGGAAGCACGTCGTCTCCCCCTCGCTGCTGACCCCTGGGCGCGAGATGACCCTGTGCGGCGCGTGCCACTCGCGGCCCCAGGGGCTCGGCGGCGACGGCGCCCCGCTCCCGCTCTCCGCCGAGGGCAGGATGCCTCGCCCCGGCATGCGCCGCGCCGACTACCTCGCCGCCCACACCGCCCGGATCGACGCGGTGGGCGAGGCGCTGCACCCCAGCGGCGACTCCAACGCGCAGCACCAGCAGGCTACGGACATGGTGCGGTCGGCCAAGTACCGCAACGGCTCGCTGCTGATGACCTGCACCTCGTGCCACGACGCGCACGGCAGCGACGACCACCCCAGCGACCTGCGCGACCCGGTCGAGAGCGACTCCTGCACGACCTGCCACGGCGAGGCGACCTACACCGCGATCCGCGACCACGTCGAGGCGGTGACCGGGAACGACCACGCGGCCTCCGACGAAGAGGAGCTGACCTGCACCCGGTGCCACATGGTCCGGACGGTCACCTCAGCCGCGGGGACGCGCGAGCTGCTGGACGACTACCCCGAGGAGGAGCCCGCGATCCAATACGTCCACGGCGACCTGCGGAGCCACCGCTTTACGGTGACGGGCATCGAGGCCGCGCCGTTTCAGCCGGTCGCGGCCACCCACAACTGCGCCTACTGCCACTCCGTCCTCATCCCCAACCTGGAGCCATAAGGAGCACTCTGAGCCGATGCCGCCTCGCGCCTCCACAACCCGCGTCGTGACGCTCGCCCTGATGTGGGCTGCGCTGGCCTCCTGCCAGACAGCCCGCGATCGGGGCGCCACGGACGACGTGACCTACGACGAGGAGATCGGACCTCTGCTGGAGGCGCGCTGCGGCGCCTGCCACGGTGAGGAGGTGGCCGAGGCGGGCTACCGGGTGGGGAGCTACCTGGAGGTGCTCGGGTGCGTCCCCGACGGAGAGGCCGCGCTGGATGTCGACGCGCCTGGAGGCCCCCCGCTGCTGGCGGTGTTGGAGCGCGAGAGCCACGCGGGGCTGTTGAGCGCCGCGGAGCGCACCCTGCTGGAGCGCTGGATCGCCTCAGGCTCCCCGGCTCGTGTTGGGTTCGTCCACCCCCCGGGCATCAGCGACCCCCGCTCTCCGCAGTGGCACGGGCGCCTGGCCAGCGAGCTGCGCTACCGCCGCATGTTGGATCGCACCCGCGACGACGGCTGCGGTCGGTGTCACGCGGGCGTCCCGGTCGAGGCACCAGACGACTTCCGCCCCGTGGAGGGCGCGACCGACTGCCGCGACTGCCACACCGAGCCAGCGGGGGTCCTCGCCTGCGGCACGTGCCACGGCGCGGGGGACGACCCGCTGCCGCCGCGCGATCCGTGCTTCTTCCCAGATGGTCCGCTCCCTGGCGCCCACGACGCCCACCTTCAAGCGGGCCATGACTGCGCGACATGCCACCCGGAGCCCGGCGAGGAGGTGCTCAGCGGCCCTCACGCCGATGGGCTCGTGCACGTGACGCTGCCCGAGGAGCCTGGCTGGGCGACGCCCTCGTTCGACCGCGCGGCGAGCGCCTGCGTCGGCGCCTGCCACAGCGTCACCGCGGTGAGCTGGACCCAGACCGGGCCGCTGGGCTGCGATGGGTGCCACGGCGCCCCGCCGCCCGATCACCCGCCCGGCCCATGCACCGACTGCCACCGCGACGTCGAGTCCGATGGAACAGGGCTCCTCGCGGGCGCCCCCCACCTCAACGGCCGCGTCGATCTCGGAGACGGGAGCGGTCGCTGCGGCACCTGCCACGGCGACGGCGATCAGGACCCGTGGCCCACGAGCGGCGTCCACCTCGCCCACCGCGCCCCGTCGTCCAGCGCGCCGGTGCCTTGTGAGGCGTGTCACGATGTCCCCAGCGTGGTGAACGCCCCAGGCCACATCGATGACACGACGCCTGGCGCGGAGGTCGCGTTCTCTGGGATCGCGGTCACGGAGGGCGACGCGCCGAGCTACGCCGATGGGGCCTGCTCCGACACCGCCTGCCACGCTCGGGAGGGCGCTCAGGAGCCGACGCCGCGCTGGGAGGCGCCCGAGACGCCGCTGGACTGTGAGAGCTGCCACGGCGCCCCACCGCCGCCGCCCCACACGGAGTGGATGGACTGTCAGGCGAGGCTGTGCCACGGTGGAGAGGTGGCCCGAGAGATGAATGAGTTGAGGATAACGCCATCGGGGCGCGCGCTGCACGTGAACGGCGTCGTCAACGCTGGGAGCAGGTGAGGGAAGGTCGTGTTCGAGCTGTCAGACTCATCCATGGCGCAGATGCACCCGACGCTGGTGATCGGGGCGATGGTGTGCGCCGCCCTCGCGGCCGCCATCCTGGTGTGGTACCTCGCGCGGCGCCCGCCGCTTGACTGGACCACGCGCCTGATGCTCCTCGCCGGGCTCGGGATCTTCCCCATCGGCACCGCGATGATGGGCAACGCCGCCAACCTGGCCCACACCCAGAAGCGCGCCTTCTGCGGCTCCTGCCACGTCATGGCGCCCTACGAGCAGGACTCCGTCGATCCGACCAGCGCCAGCCTGGCCTCGCGGCACGCCCGCAACCGCTTCTTTGGAGACGAGAACTGCTACTCCTGCCACCAGGATTACGGCATGTTCGGGCTCGTCTACACCAAGATCGGGGGGCTGAAGCACGTCTGGTACTACTACACGGAGTACCAATACTACAGCCTGGAGGAGGCCAAAGAGAAGATCCACATCGCCCAGCCGTTCACGAACCGCAACTGCACCACCTGCCACTCCATGCAAGCGCAGGATTGGATGGAGCGGTCGGATCACCGCCAGCTGCTCGACGACCTCAAGAGTTCCAAGGTGAGCTGCCTCGGCAACGGCTGCCACGGCCCGGCCCACCCGTTCTCCAAGCCCGCGGAGGCGCTCAAGCCAGAAGGAGGTGCCCCATGAAGGAGGCGCGCGCGCAGCGACTGCTGAGGGGAGCCTCCGTGGCCGCCCTGATCGCCCTCGCGCTGATGGTCTGGGCCTTCCTCGACCCTCGCCCGATCGCGATGATGGCCGCGATGACGGTCGGTCAGGTGCTGGGGACGATCTCGCTCCTGCTGTTTGTGGGGGTCGTCGGGGTCGATCTGCTCGGTGAGCGGCTGGCGCGGGCGCGCGGCGAGGAGCCGGAGGAGGGGGAATGAGAGGCCACTCGCCCACGCCCGCGATCCTCGCCGGGGCGCTGGTTCTGGTGGTCTACGCCGCGGACGCGACGGCGCAGACCACCTACCACGTCCGCACGGACGGGCTGTTCGGCGCACGCCCCGGGATGGCGCTGGTGACCCTCCAGACCGACGCGGCGCCCCACCCCTGGCTGTCGGCCGAGGCGATGGTCTGGACCGGGCTCGAAGGCGACCTCTCCAACGACCTGGAGGCGGACGCGCTGGTGATGGTGGTCCGCGCCCGGGACCCCGAGGGTCGCGGGGAGATGAAGCTGGGGCGGTTCGTGCTCGGCCTGGGGGCGCTGCGCCCGATTCACATCGACGGCGCCTATGGTCGGGTGAACCTGCCGCTGAAGCTGTCGCTCGAAGCCTACGCGGGCTCCCCCGTCATCCCCCGCTGGTGGAGCGACGACCGCTCCTACGACTGGGCCGCCGGGACGCGGGTGTCTCGCCGCCTCGGCGACTGGGGCTCGGTGGGGCTCGCCTACGCCCACCGCCGCGACTACGGCGAGCTGGCAGACGAGGAGATCGGCCTGGACGCAGGCGGGGCGCTCTCGGATCACGTGGACCTGAACGGCAAGGTCTCCTGGGACCTGATCACGCCAGGGATCTCCGAGGCGCACGCCGCGGCGGTGTACCGCGACACAGGTTGGCGCGCCGAGCTGTTCGGGTGGCAGCGCTCCGCGTCGCGGATCCTCCCAGCCACGTCTCTGTTCGCGGCGCTGGGCGACGAGACGTCGCGACGCGTCGGGTTGAGCGGTGAGTGGCGCGTCGCGCCTCGCCTGGACCTTGGGACGACCACCGCGACCCAGATCGTGGGCGACGACTTTCGTGAGGCGCTGGCGCTCAGCGCGCGGCTGCGCCTCGACCCGTTGGGGGAGAGCCTCGTCGGGCTGGAGGCGCGCCGCGAGGGCTCCGAGGAGGGCGGCTGGACCGGGGCGCGGACGATGGCTCGCCTGGCGCTCACCGAGGCGGTGACGCTCGCGGGCGACGTGGAGGTCGCGCTCGCGGACGAGCCGGGCGATCGGGGCGCGGTCTGGCCGTGGGGGACGGTGGCGCTGGGCTGGGACTTCAGGCCCGGGGGGGAGCTGGCGGGGACCGTGCAGGCCAGCGGCTCGCCCGAGTACCAGCGCCGCCTCGTCGGGCTCGTCCGGTTGACCCATCGACTGGGGAGCGAGCCATGAGGCAGCGGATCCACATCGCGCTCCTGGGGCTCGTGGTGGTGGCCACGACCGCCGCCTGCGCCCACCTGCTTGGCCTGCACGACGCGCAGCTGGGGAAGTTCGCCCACCGCGCCCACGTCCTGGAGGGGATCTCCTGCGTCACCTGCCACAGCGGGATGCAGGAGGTCGGCGAGCGCGGCCCGCTGCACCTCCCGACCCAGGAGAGGTGCTTGAGCTGCCACGGTGAGCCACACGACGAGCGGCCCTGCCTCGGGTGCCACTCGGACGCGACGACGCAGATGCGGGTGGCCCTCAACCGCGAGCACCTGCTGTTCCGACACGATCAGCACCTGGAGCGCAACCCGGGGCAGTGCGTGCGCTGCCACACCGGGGTGGCGCGTGACAACGAGTCGCTCGCGGCGCCGATGGCCGCCTGCTTCAGCTGCCACCCCCACGAGGATCAGTTCGCGATCCGCGACTGCGACGGGTGCCACGTCGATCTGCGCACGGAGGGTTCGGTGCCCTCGGAGCACTTCGTGCATGATCTGGACTTCATCCGGCGCCACGGGGTCCAGGCGTCCAGCGCGATGGATCTGTGCGCCTCCTGCCACCAGGAGCGGTTCTGCGCCGACTGCCACGGCGTGACCGTGCCGACGCTGCCGACACGGATGCGCTTCGACGAGCCGTTTCGAAACCGGCTCCACCAGGCGGGGTTCATGGCGCGTCACGCCCACGAGGCGCAGACCAACAAGGGGCTGTGCAGCACGTGCCACGCCGAGCAGTTCTGTGTCACCTGCCACCAGGGCCGCGGCGTGCATGCGCTCGCCGACGGCGCCCTCAACCCGCACCCGGCGGGGTGGCTCGACCGCCACGGCCCGGCGGCGCGGCGCGACCCGGTGGGGTGCGCCTCGTGCCACGGCGGCGGCGGTGAGCAGCTGTGCGTCGGCTGCCACCGCGTCGGGAGCGCCGGGGGCAGCATTCACCCTCCTGGCTGGACGAGCCGCAAGCGCCGCTCGGACATGCCCTGCCGCCTGTGTCACGTGCCATGAGCAAGACGACGAAAATCGCTCTGACCGTGGCGCTCGTCGGCGCCGCCCTGCTCGCGCTCGCCGCGTGGGGGATCATGAAGGCCGTCGAGCTGCGCGAGGCGAGCGCCCCGGTCGAGTCGACCAGCTACGTCCCGGCGCAGTTCAAGCGGCTGCGCGACTCCCCGGGGCACGTCAACCACGGCGACGCCAACGTCCCGTGCCGCGCCTGCCACAACCTCGACGGCGAGGAGATCCGTGGGCCGAAGCAGGACGCCTGCGTGGGGTGCCACGAGGGCATCGAGACGGAGATACATGAGGCGGCGCGGGGCCAAGGCAACCCCGGCTGCCAGAGCTGCCACCTGTTCACCCCCGGAGAGGCCAACCCGGCGAAGTCCTGCCTCGGGTGCCACAGCGAGGTGGCGGACGCCAAAGGGGAGCCGCCTCGCATCGGCGCCCACGCGGGGGTCGCCTGCCTGACCTGCCACCGGCAGCACGAGACCGCGGCGCCCACCCCCGGCGACTGCGCCACGAGCGGCTGCCACGACGCGGTCACCAGCCGCCACGGCGACCGGGAGGGGGCCGGGCAGTGCCTCCAGTGCCACGCCGTGCACGAGGGGGCCGGGCGCGCCAGCCAGAAGTGCGCCGCGTGCCACTCCAAGAGCGCCCACGTCACGACGCTCGTCCCAGACAGCGCGATCTTCGAGGGTGGCCACGACGCCTGCACGAGCTGCCACAGCGACCACGCGTTCGACAAGGCGGCGGTCAAGGGCTGCACGGACGGGTGCCACACCAACGTGCGCTCCTCGGTGGCGAAGGGGGCGCACACGGCCTGCGCCTCATGCCACGCGCCGCACAACGTCAAGACCGCGACGCGCAGCTGCTCCAAGGGCGGCTGCCACGCCGAGGTGAAGCACGAGCACCCGCAGCGCCAGTGCACCGCCTGCCACCAGCCCCACTCGGGCGACGTGGCGCGGCCATGCGCGGGGTGCCACGAGGAGGTGGCGGCGAGCGCCCCCCACGCCAGCGAGCTGAGCTGCGAGCGCTGCCACAGCACCCACCAGGCGCGCCGCAGCGTCCAGGGGGCGCAGCTCTGCGTGCGGTGCCACGGCGCGCAGGCCCGCGAGGCGCAGGCGAACGCCGGGCACGCCAACTGCCAGTTCTGCCACGCGGCGTCCACCGGGCACGACTCCAGCCAGCCGCCGCGCGGCTGCGCCTCGTGCCACGCCGAGCAGCAGCGGAGCGCCCCCAAGGGGCACCAGCCGTGCAAGAGCTGCCACGTGACCCACAGCGGCGCGCTCCGCCCCCGCGCGAGCGACTGCGCGAGCTGTCACACGCGCCAGGCGCGCTCCCACCACGGCGGGGCGACCTGCGGCTCCTGCCACCGCCCGCATGGCCCGGGAGGCGTCGCCGCGCCGCCCTCGTGCACCTCGTGCCACACCGCGAGGCTGCCCGGGCTGCACCGGATCAAGGACCACGGCGGCGGCTGCGGGCGCTGCCACACGGCGCACGGCGCGACCCCCGCACCGACCCGCGCGGCCTGCCTCTCGTGCCACAAAGACAAATCGAATCATGAACCTACCGCCAAGCGCTGCACAGGGTGTCACGTGTTCGGTGAGTGATGCCGGGTCAGGTTGCAAATCGGAGCCCAGGTGACCTATCCTGCGCCCTACGCAAGGCCACGCGTCCAGCCGTGCACGAACACAGACCCAGACAGGTTTCAGGCGTTGTCTACAGTCCACCCCATGACAACTCAGCAGCGGTTGATCGCCGGGCGCTACGCGCTGCGCCAGCGCACCCGGAGCATCCTCCTGGGCGCCCTGTATGAGGCGGACGATCAGGAGGGCGGTGAGACGGTTGAGGTCGCGCTGTTCGAGGGGCTGCCGTCGCAGGCGACGCGGCAGGCGGTGGCGGCGTTTGAGCGGCAGCTGGAGCGGGCGTCGGAGCTGCCGGACCGCCACGTCATCACGGCGAGCGAGGTCGCCCGGTGCGCCGACACGGGGCTGCTGTACGCGGTGCGGCGCTGGGCGCCGAAGGCGATGACGCTGGCGGAGGTGGTGGAGGAGGTGGGGCCGCTGCGCCCGAGCGTCGCGGCGCGGCTGGTCGGGCAGGCCTGCCGAGGACTGATGGCCGCCCACGCCGCGGGCTGCTTCCACGGCGACCTCCGCCCGGAGAACCTGATCCTGGAGGAGGAGTCCGGGGCGGTGTCGGTGCGCCTCGACGGCTTCGGGCAGGGGCGGGTGTTGATGGCCCGGGCCTACCTGCGCGAGAACGGGCGCGCCCTCGGTGATCCGATGTGGCAGCCGCCCGAGTGGATCGTGGAGTCACCTCCGCGCCGACGAGGCGGTGGACGTCTGGGGGCTCGGGGCCTGCCTCTACACGGCGCTCTGCGGCTCCCCTCCAACGGTCGCCGAGTCCGAGAACGAGGCCTCCGACCCCTACGCCGGGCTTCAGACGACGCTGCTTCAGGAGAGCGCGCCCTGGGTGCCGCGCCGCATGGCCGAGATCGTCCACGGCGCGCTGCTGGCGATGCCCGCGTCGCGCTGTCCAGGCGCCGACGAGCTGCTGGAGGCGCTCCAGAGCCGCACCGGGGGGAGCCTCAAGCTGCGCTGGCAGATGCTCCAGACCCCGTTGAGCGAGGAGGCGCGCCAGCAGCGCAGCAGCCGCATGGACCGGGCCACCTCCTGGGCGTCCGTCATGGCGCCGGAGGACGCGTCCGACGAGGAGGACGACGCGCTGCTGGGCCAGGTGCTGGGGCAGCGCTACAAGATCGTGCGGCTGCTGGGGCGCGGCGGGATGGGGGCGGTGTACGAGGCCCACGACGGCGCGCTGCGCTGCGCCATCAAGGTCGTCCGCCCCGATCGGATGGAGGACGAGGAGCTGGTGGCGCGCTTCGTGCGCGAGGCTCGGGCCAACATGTCGCTCGACAACGCGCACGTGGTCAAGGTCCTCGGGGCCGCGGTGGACCCGGGCAGCGAGCACCTGTTCATCGCGATGGAGATGTTGCAGGGGCGCGACCTGGCGGGGCACATCAAGGCGCTCGGGCCGTTGGACGCCCCACCGGTCGTGGCGCTGTTCATCCAGGCCTGCGAGGGGCTCGCGGCGGCCCACGCCAAGGGGATCATCCACCGAGACGTCAAGCCCGCCAACATCTTCCTGCACCAGACCTTCAGCGGCGAGCTGGTGACCAAGCTGGTGGACTTCGGGATCGCCAAGGCGAGCCTGCTGGCGACCATGGGCGCGGCGCCCGACCTGACCAAGACCGGCGGGATGCTCGGCTCGCCGCTCTACATGTCCCCCGAGCAGGTGCGCGGCGCCAAGCGGGTGACCCCCCAGACCGACGTCTGGAGCCTGGCCGCCTCGCTCTACGAGGCGCTCTCCAGTCAGCGCTTGTGGGACGACGCGCCTCACCTGGGCGCGCTGGCGATCACGATCTGCACGACCGACCCACCCCGGCTGAGCGAACACGCCCCCTGGCTCCCCGAGGGCCTGGTGGGCGTGATCCACCGCGGGCTGGAGCGGGACTTGAGCGAGCGGTGGCCCAGCGTGACGGCGTTCGCCGACGCGCTCAGGCCCTTCACCCGCGAGATCACGCGGGTCGAGCCGCGCTGGCTCCGCCCGGCGGTGCGGAGCGGCGAGGGCTACAACGACTATGTGTCGACCGAGGCTGACACCGAGCAGCTCATCCTGGACGCGGCGGCGGTGGACGCGCTCACCGCGGCCTCGGAGCGGCTCCCCGGGGAGGTGACGGTGGTGGACCACGACTCGACGATCGTGGTCTCGCCCCGCTCGCAGACCCCCACCTGGTTGACCGCGGCGCTGATCGGGCTCGGACTGGCGGTGATCGGCGTGCTCGCGGCGGCGATCTGGTGGATGACGACTCAACCTTAGGCGGGGGTGAACGACCATGACGATCATCGCGACGCGGTTTGACGTGCGCGGCCTGCGCGACAGCTGGTCCCATTGCAGCCAGGCGGCCAACTACCTGGCCCGCTACGCCGCGTCAGACAACTTCGACCCGGAGCGTCAGGCCACGGTGCTGTCTGAACTGCTCAACGAGGTGTTGGAGTTTGCCTTCGAGATCGCCGATGACGGTGAGGTGGAGATCGCGTTGAGCCGCGACCCGGGAGGCGCCCTCACCCTCCAGGCGCGCATTCCAGGGAACAGGGCACCCGAGCCCGATGACCTGGGCGCTGGCGTCTGCGCCGCCGCCGCGCTGCACGACGCGACGCTCCGGGGCGTCGCGCAGGCCGGGCTGGTTGAGGTGACGCTGCGTCTGCCCGCGGCGTCTGAGCAGGAGGAGGTGGCGCCATGAGCGCGAGCGGATACACATTCGTGACCAACGCGGCGCACCAGGAGGTCGTCATCGCGGGCGAGCTGCGGCCCCGCGCCGCCGCCGAGCTGCGCGCCGTCCTCGACGGCATCAAGGCCGCCGCCGCCGCCGCGCAGGGGACGCTCTACGTCGACCTCAAGCGGCTGCGCTACCTCAACCACCGCGGCTTCCAGGCCCTCGTGGAGACGCTCCAGGCGCTCGGCGCCGAGCACCCGGGGCTGACGATCAAGGTCATCACCACCAGCGTCGTCCCGGGCGCGCGCCGTCGCTTCTCCGAGGCGACGGCGTCGCTCCCCCACGTCGTCGTCGAGCAGTACGACGACGACTTCTACCAGAGCCAGGGCTTCGTCGAGAACGCCGACCGCATCCCGTTCCTCCAGTCCCAGACCCGCATCATCTGGGAGCATGAGCGCGAGGTGCTCCCGCGCCACGGGCTGCGCGAGGGGATGGCGATGGCGGACATCTGTTGCGGCATCGGCGACTTCGCCGCGCTGGTCGCCCGCGAGTTCTCGCCCGAGAAGCTGGTGGCGATCGACCACTCCAAGCCGTTCATCGCCTTCGCCACGCGGCGCGCTCGCGAGATGGGGCTGTCTGGCGTCGAGTACCAGTACGGCGACGCGGCCAGCCTCCTGCTGCCCGACGACCGCTTTGACTTCGTCTCCTGCCGCCTCTCGCTCCAGATCTTCGATCAGCCCCAGGCGATCTTGCAGGAGCTGATGCGGATCTGCCGCCCGGGGGGCCGCGTCTACCTGACGACCGAGTCCATGCAGCGCATCCACGGCTACCCGCGCCCCGACTCGATCGGCTGGTCGTACGGCGAGCTGTCGCGGATGTGCGTCGAGCTGGGGATGGACCTGGAGTTCGGCCCGAAGATGGTCTCCGCCATGCACGACGCCGGGCTCGACGACATCCGCTTTGAGCTGATCACGCTGCACAACCGCAACACCTCGCCGGAGCGATTCGCCGAGGTGGTGGCGAGCTGGAAGGAGAAGCTGGTGGATGACCTGGTCGTGGCGACGGGCATGAGCGACGCGGACCGCCAGCGGCTCCACCGCGGGCTTCAAGACCACGTGGAGGCGATCAGGTCGGAGCGCGGCTTCGGGTGTTGGCCCATCTATGTCGCGTCAGGGAGGGTCTGATGGAGACATCTGGACCAACAAAGCGCTTCAGCACCAAGTTCATCGTCGTCGCCGGGAGCAGCGTCCTGGTGGGCCTCCTCCTCACGATGGGCGTGGCCGTCCTCGGGATCGACTGGCTGGGCAAGGAGTCGTCGCGCGAGATCAAGGACCAGCTCTCCCAGGCCAACAGCGACTTCCTGCGCGGCAGCCTCGACGACCACGCCAACCAGGTCACGTTTCGCCTGGAGAGCGTGATCGCCGAGCTGAACACCTTCGCCCAGCAGGCTCAGGTGCTCTACAGCGACAGCCCGGGCATGGAGCCCTTCTCCGAGGCGGCCAGCGGTGGCCCCTTCGCCGATCAGCTCACCCGCCAGCGCGGCGGGTGGTACCAGAACGGCCGCGGCGAGCCCGCCGTCGTGACCGTCTGGCCCTACCTGCTGAGCGAGGAGGGCGCGATCCCTGAGGAGGTCCAGCGCGAGGTCAGCCGCACGGCGGCGCTCGACATGATCATGCCCGCGCTGTTCAAGCACGGCGCCGCCAAGCTCGCGCTCTACTACACCGGGCCGCAGGGGATGGAGTTCACCCGCATGGTGCCCAACTTCGACCTCGGCTCGGCCGCCGCCAGCAAGGGCGCCGAGAAGGTCCCGTTCTGGAGCGGACACTTCCCCGGCATCATGGACAGCTGGCGCGACGCCACCCGCGACCCCGGCTCGGTCGACAAGGGCGACCACGTCGTCGTCGTGCCGCCCTACTACGACAAGGCCAGCAGCAACGTCGTCATGACCTTCTTTCAGCCGGTCTGGAGCGCCGATCGGACCGGGGTCGTCGGCGGCGTCGGCCTCGACCTCACGCTGGCCGAGCTGATCACCTACATCGAGGACATCCGCCTCGCCGAGACCGGCTTCGCCTTCCTCTGCAAGACCGACGGCAACATCCTCGCCATCAACGACGACGGCGCCCGGGTGCTCGGGCTCGCGTCGGTCGGTGAGGGGGACAACGGGGAGAAGGTCGAGGTCCTCAGCCGCTTCCTCAAGGACAGCAAGAACCCCAACGTCCGCACCCTCGCGCTCCCTGACGGCCCCAAGGCCACCTACGGGCAGGTGGAGATCAACGGGCGCGAGTACGTGCTCTCCATGCGGCAGCTCAAGCCGCTGCGCTTCTGGCAGGGGCCTCAGGCCAAGACCATCAAGGAGGAGGCCTGGGTGCTCGGGCTGGTCGAGCCCAGCGAGGAGGTGTTCGCCTCCATGCTGGCGTCGCAGGAGAGCATCGCCGCCAACACCCAGCTCATCACCTCCGGGCAGCTCGCGGTCGCGCTGCTGACGCTGCTCGCCGTGCTGCTCGGCGTCTACGTCGTCTCCCGGCGCATGACCCTCGACCTCGTGGCCCTCACCAAGGGCGCCGAGCAGATGATGCTCAAGCGCTACGACGTCCAGGTCAAGGTCATCAGCGACGACGAGATCGGCTACCTGAGCAATGTCTTCAACAAGATGGCCCAGGAGATCCGCGAGCACACCCTGAACCTGGAGAGCCTCGTTCGCCAACGCACGTCGGAGCTGGAGGACGCCAACGTCGAGATCCTGGCGCTCAACGATCGCCTCAAGGAGGAGAACGTCCGCCTCGGCGCCGAACTGGACGTCGCGCGGCGGCTTCAGCTCATGGTGCTGCCCCACTCCCGGGAGCTGGACGAGATCCAGCCGCTCGACATCGCCGGGTTCATGCAGCCAGCCGATGAGGTCGGCGGCGACTACTACGACGTCCTGCGAGGGCGCGGCGTGCTGAAGATCGGCATCGGCGACGTCACCGGCCACGGCCTGGAGAGCGGCGTCTTGATGCTCATGGTCCAGACCGCCGTCCGCACCCTGCTGCTGAGCGACGTCCGCGACCCCCACCAGTTCCTCAACGTCCTCAACAAGGT
This sequence comes from Myxococcales bacterium, assembly GCA_002716585.1. Classification (GTDB taxonomy): domain Bacteria; phylum Myxococcota_A; class Bradymonadia; order Bradymonadales. Next base: position 27,323 of record PBBL01000012.1, read on the forward strand.
GGTCTACCAGAACGTCCAGCGCATCAACATGGACCGCACCCTGACGTTGAGCCTCATCGACTACGAGGACGGCCGCCTGCGGCTGACGGGCCAGCACGAGGAGCTGCTGATCGCGCGTCACGACGGCCGCCTGGAGCGCATCGACACGATGGAGCTGGGCTTCCCGGTCGGGCTGGAGTTCGACATCAGCGACTTCATCGCCCACGTGGACGTCGAGCTGACCTCGGGCGACGTGGTGGTGCTGTACACGGACGGCATCACCGAGGCTGAGGACAAGGGCGGCGACTTCTACGGCATCGAGCGATTGTGCGAGGTGCTGCTCCACAACCGCCACCGCCGCGCCGCTCAGATCAAGGAGGCGATCATCGGAAACGTGCTATCGTTCATCGGAGATGGCCCGATCCACGACGACATCACGGTCGTCGTGATCAAGCAACGTTGAAGGGGCGGCGCATATGAAGATGGACATCACCATCGGCTCCCGAGTCGAACCCGAGCGGCTGAGCGCCCACGTCGCGCTTCAGCTCCACCCCGCCCGCTTCCCGGTCCCCTGGGAGCAGTGCGGGGCCACGGCCAACTTCGCCGCCTCCTGGTTCCTCGACTCCAGCGCCGCGGCCCAACGCCTCGGAGACGACCCCATCCTCCACTCCCAGTGGCGCGGCAGCGTCAGCTACGTCTTCAACGAGCTGCTTGAGAACGCCCTCAAGTTCCACGTGGGCGACGACCCGATCGACCTCCTGCTCGGCGTCGAGGAGGAGCAGCTGGTGATCCTGGTCCGCAACACCGCGACCTCGGAGCAGGCCGCGGCGCTGCCCCCGCGCGTCGAGCCGATCGTGCACGGCGACCCGACCGAGCTGCTCATCGCCCGGGTCGAGGCCAACGTCGATGGCGACGCGTCGTCCTCCGGGCTTGGCTTCTTGACGATGCGCACGGATTATGACGTAACTCTGGGCTGGCGGCTCCAGACCACGCCAGCGGACGACGGTCGCGTCTGGGGCTGGACTTCAGCGTGGCTCCCCATCGCCTGACGCGCATTCGCCTTGTGACCCAAGGCCAGGACGAGACAACCCATGGATCTGGAATTCAGCGACACCGGCTACCGCGTCTGGTACGAGCCGGACACCCACACGGTGTTCTTCGAGGGCTCCCTGCGCCTGAACACGGCCGACTACGCCCCGCTCTCCGCGATGCTCAAGGAGATCGTGGCCGCCGACCCCCCACGGCTCACGCTGCACCTGCGCGGCCTGGAGTTCCTCAACAGCTCCGGCATCAACGCCCTCTACAAGTTCACCATCGCGCTCCGACGTCGCCCTGGCGGCGCGCCGCCGCTCACGCTCCTCTCCTCGCGCGCCATCGCCTGGCAGGCCAAGTCGCTCCCCAACATCAAGCGCTTCCTCCCCTCCGCCACCATCGAGACGGTCTGAGCCCGCTCTACGCCTCACCCGGCAGCGTAAACGACCGGAAGGCGCACACCTCCTCAAAGCCCAATCGCGCGCAGATCGGCCCCGAGGCGGTCGCCGCCGCCACCGTCGCGCTCAACCCGACCCCCGCGTCCACACCGTCGCCGCTCCGGCGCGAGAGCAACGCCCGGTACACCCCCTGACCCCAGTACCGATAAAGCCCAGCGATTGTCTTCGCATGCCATAGCGCCGAGCCGTCACATGCGCTACACTCTGCCTCGGCGACACAACACAAGCGCGCTCGCGTGCCGAAGTCCTCGCCCCGGGAGGCTCCCAGCACGGCCAGCGCTGTGCGAAGAGGACGGCACCATGACATCACGACCCACCACGGCCCAGGCCCGCATGAGCGCGCTGCTTGAGCTGTCGGAGAGACGCGCGCCCAGCATCCAGGAGCCCATCGACGCCGAGCTGGGGCCGCTGCCGCTGCTGCTGCGCGCCTCCGAGTGGCGCAACGACGGCGTCGCGGCGCTGCGCGACGGCGAGAAGCGACACCTCGTGCTCTTTCACGCGGGCACCCCGGTCGACATCGCGACCTCGCCCGACCCGACGCAGGACGGGTTCGCCCGGTGGCTCCTGCACGTCCAGGGCGCCCTCTCCCCCGCCGAGTACGAGCAGGCCCACGTCGCGATGGAGCGGTACAACGTCGGCTTTCAGGAGGCGCTCCACCGAGGGGACCTCATGAGCCCCTCGCGCGTCCTCGCCCACCACACCGCCTGGCTTGAGTGGCGGCTCGCGGACCTCCTCTCCTCGCACGGGCGCTTCACCTACACGCCGATACAGCGGCTCCCCTACCCGATCGTCCGCGTCGCCCTGCGCCTGCCTCAGTTTGGCCTGCGCCACCTCCTCCACACCCAACCCTCGCGCCGCCTCGCGGTGACCTACGCCAACCACGTGCCCACCCCGGTCACCCCGCCGCCGTTCGACCTTGAGGCGCTGTTCACGCTCCCCGCCCCCTGGAGCCCCGAGCGCAGCCTCATTCAGGACGCCCGTTACCTGTTCAAGCACATGGACGGCTCGCGCCAGCTCCGGGAGCTGCACACGAAGTACACGCGGTGGCTGGGCTGGAGCGCCCCCTCCAACCCATTCGATCAGCTGCTCCTGGCGCTCCTCCAGCTTGGCCTGATCACCCTGGAGCGGCGCGGGAGGCGGACCGTCGAGGACTCCAACTGGGAGACGGTGAGGCAGGTGCGCGAGCTGCGCCACCGCGTCACCCAGGCGACCAGCCCGTTTGAGGTGCTGGGCGTCCACTGGTCCTCCCCAGAACACGTGATCGTCGCCCGCTACAACGAGGCGCTCCAGGGGATCCTCCCGTCGCGCTACCCCGAACCGCTCCGGGAGACGCTCTACGACGATCTGGTCACCATCCGCGATCGCCTCAACGCGGCCCGCGACCAGCTCGCCACCCAGCGCCTGCGCCACGCCGCGCGCCAACAACACGTCACCGAGGCGGACATGGCGCAGGCGCTGCGGCTGTATCAAGACCAGTTGAAGATGTTGATGCTGCGCAAGGCGCATGAGCGCGCCCAGGAGGTGTGCTTGAAGGCGCTGGAGCTGCACCCGCGCCACCCACAGGCGCTGCGCACCATGAAGCGGCTCGCGCTCTCCAAGGAGAGCGCCCCGATCGCTCCGCCGAAGCGCGCGCCAACAGGCCTCGATCAGATCCGCTTCTCCTGAGCGGGCGCGCCCGCTACTCAGCGGGGACGTCCAGCCCCTTGATCACCTCCTCGGGCTCCTCAACGCGAGGAATGATCTGGTCCCCATCGCGCACCTTCCGGATCCCCTCGACCAGGATCCTGTCCTGCTCCTCAAGCCCCTCCGCGACGACGTAGAGGTGCGGCATCTCCTCGGCGACCTTGATCTGGCGCGACCGCACCTTGTCCTCCCCGTCGACCACGAACACGAACCTCTTGTCCAGGATCTCGAACGTCGCCTTCTGCGGGATCACGATCACGTCCTTGAGCGGGGTGGACATCAGCACGTTCCCGGTCTCGCCGTGCCGCAGGAGGCCTTCCGGGTTCGGGAACGTCGCCCGAAACGCGATGTTCCCCGTCTCCCTGTTGAACTCGCCCTCGATCGTGTCGATCTTGCCGGGGTGATCGAACATCGCGTGGTTGGCCATCTGCAAGCGGACCGGGGCCGCCTCATCCGAGTCCCGGTGGGCCATCTTGTAATCGAGGTACTCCGCCTCGGCGACGTTGAAGTAGACCCACATCTGGCGCGTGTCCGACAGCGTGGTCAGCAGCTCGCCCTCCTCAACGAGGCTCCCCCGCCGCACGTGCAGCCGGTTCATGATCCCCTCAAAGGGGGCGCGGACCATGGTGAGCCGGAGGTGGGCCTGGGCCAACGACGCCTCCGCGCTCGCCTTGTCGAGGCGAGCCTTGGCGAGCGCCAGCTCGTTGGCGGACACCACGTTCCCGTCCTTGAGCATCTTGGTGTTCTCGAACTCGATCCTGGCGAACCGGGCCTCCGCCGAGGCCCGCTTCACCTCCGCGCGGTAGATGGCGGGCATGATCTGGAACATCTGCGCCCCCTCCTCCACGAGCTGGCCTTCGTCGACGAACACCTCCTGGAGGTAGCCGCCTTCCAGCGCGCGGACCTCGATGTGCTGGATCGCTTCGATCTGGGCGACGTAGCTCCTCGTGATCTCCGTGTCCGTCACCAACGGTTTGGTGACGAGCAGCTCGGCGGTCCCGTGTCCGTGCCCGTGCTCCCCTCCGTGCTCCTCGTTGGCCTCGCTGTGCCGCACGCAGCTCACGGCGAGGATGGCGCACACGAGGAGCGCGGCGATCTTCTGGATGTTCCACGATGGTTTCATATGGGTCTCCTGGGTTGTCTCGCTTCCGTTGTGCGTGCTTGTTCTCATGGCGTGGCCTCGACGAGCTGCTCGCTCCACCCACCGCCGAGGACGCGGTACATGTTGACCACCGCCATCAGCTGATTCTTCTTGGTCTCCACCAACTCAAGCTGCGACTCCTGAGCTTCGCTCCGGGTCGTCAGCACCTCCAGGTAGTCGGCGCGCGCCGAGTTGAAGAGGATGGTCGAGACCTCGATGGATCGGTTGAGCACGCGGACCTGCTCCTTGCGGCGCTCCAGCGCCTCGGAGAGCTTGTCGATCCTGGACAGCTGGTTGGCGCACTCGACGTACGCCGTCAGCACCGTGCGCTCATACTCATAGACGGCGCGGATCTGGGCCGCGTTGGCCGACTGGTAGTAGGCCTTGATCGCCCGGCGGTTGAGCAGCGGGACGAAGAGGTTGGCGACCGAGCCCACAAAGACGGACTCGGGCGTGGCGAGCAGCCCGAGCGACCGATCGGAGCGGAGCCCGACGCCCGCGTCGATGCTCAACGAGGGGTAGAAGGTCGCCCGAGCCACCTCGACGTCCATCTCGGCGGCCTTCAGCTCAAACTCGGCGCGGCGGACGTCGGGCCGGTTCTCCAACAGCTGTGTGGGGAGCCCCGCCTGGACAGGCTTCGCCGTGATCTCCAGGAAGTCCGCGGAGTTCCTCGTGACGGGCTGCGGGTAGCGACCGACGAGGACGTTGATCGTGTTCTCGGTCTCGACGATCTGCTGGAGCACGTCGAGGCGCTGGCTCTGGTTCTTGAAGACCTCCGCCTCGAACCGCTGCACGGCGAGCTCGGTGACGCGCGCCGCCTGCTTCTGAAGCCGCACAACTTCAAGGGCGTCCTTGAGGATGGCGAGGTTGGAGTCAATGACCTGGAGCTGCTGATCGAGCGCCATCAGCTCGTAGTAGGAGTTGGCGATCTCGGCGACGAGCGCGGTGATGGCGAAGTTGCGCCCCTCGAAGGTCGCGACGTACTCGAAGAACGCGGCCTTGGTGGCGCTGCGCAGCTTGTTCCAGACGTCAACCTCCCAGGTGGCGTAGACGCCGATCCCATACTCCGTGCCGACTCGCCCGTCGCCCTCGAAGGCCGCCCGCGGCCCGTGGCGCTCAAGCGGGTAGCTGCCCGGCTTGCCCGCCCCCGCGTCCACCCCCACCCCGGCTTGAGGCAGGACCTCACCGCTGCGCGCGCTGACCTCGCTGGCGGCGATGCGGATCTCCTGTTGCAGGATGTGCAGCTCCTGGTTGTTCGCCAACGCCTCCTCGATGAGGCGCTGGAGGTTCGGATCCTCGAAGAAGGCCCTCCAGTCGGTCCGCGCCGTGCTGGGCTCATCCGAGCCCTGGTCGGCGAAGCCTTGTGGGATGACCTGCTCGACCTCGCTGTCGCGGTGCTCCTGAAGCGCCGGGACACAGGCCGAAGATATGAACACAGCGGTCAAAAGCGCGATCCACGCGCGGTTCCTCGTCCATACATCACTCATGGTCGTCTCCTTCAGTCAGCGGTGACTCCTCTTCGTCTTGAATGAGCTGACGCCCCTCCGACAGCTTGCCGAAGATGAAGTACAGCCCAGGGATCACGATGACCCCGAAGACCGTGCCAAAGAGCATCCCGCCCAGGGTCGATGTGCCGATGGTCCGGTTGCCGATCGCGCCCGGCCCGGTGGCGACGACGAGCGGGATCAAGCCTGCGATGAACGCGAAGGAGGTCATCAGGATGGGGCGAAACCGCACCAGCGCCCCTTCAAGCGCCGCCTCGCGGACGCTCATCCCCTGCTCATGCTTCTGCACCGCGAACTCGACGATGAGCACCGCGTTCTTGCCCAGGAGCCCGACCAACATGACCAGCCCCACCTGGGCGTAGATGTCGTTGGCCAACCCCAGCGCCTTCAGCAGCAGGAACGAGCCGAAGATGCCGAAGGGCAGCGAGAGGATGACGACCAACGGCAGCAGGAAGCTCTCGTACTGGGCGGCCAGCACCAGGTACACGAACACCAGGACCACGAGGAAGATGAAGATCGCCTCGTTGCCGCGGGCCGCCTCGTCGAACGAGAGCCCCTCCCACGCGATGTCGTAGCCGCGGGGCAGCGTCTCGGCCGCGACCTCCCGGACGGCCTGGATGGCGTCGCCGCTGGAGTAGCCCGGCGCGGGCGTGCCGCGGATCGCCGCCGAGTTGTACAGGTTGAAGCGGGTGATCTCGTTCGGCCCCTGGGTCTTCTTCATCGTCATGAAGGCCGAGTAGGGGACCTGCTCGCCCTCCTCGTTCTTGACGTAGAGATCCATGATGTCCGACGGCATGCGCCGGTACTCCGGGGCGGCCTGCGTGTAGACCTTGAAGAAGCGCCCGAAGCGAATGAACCCCTGCTCGTAGGTGCTCCCGATGAGGATGTTGAGGTTCTCCATCGCGCGCCCGATGGAGACCCCCTTCTTCATCGCGAGCTCGTTGTCGATCACCAGCTCGTACTGCGGGTAGTTCGCCGCGAAGAAGGTAAAGAGCCCGGTCAGCTCCTTGCGCTTCGCCAGCGCGTCGATGAACTCGGTGTTGACCCGGTTGAACTCCTGGTAGTCGGTCGTGTCGTTCTTATCCAGGAGCCGGAGCGCGAACCCACCGGCGGCCCCATAGCCGGGGACGGCGGGCGGCTCGAAGAACTCCACGATCGCCCCCAGGCTCCGCGAGCGCTCCTCCAGCTCTTCGATGATCTCATGAACGTCGTGCTCGCGCTCCGACCAGTTCTTGAGGCTGATCAGGCACGTACCGGCGTTGGAGCCGCGCCCCTCGGTGAGGATCTCGTAGCCCGCCAGCGACGAGACCGACTCGACCCCCTCGACGTCCTTGGCGATGCGTTGCAGCTCGCGCGCGACCGCGTTGGTCCGCTCCAGGGTGGCGCCGGGCGGCGTCTGGACGATCGCGTAGATCATCCCCTGGTCCTCGTTGGGGATGAAGCCCGAGGGGAGCAGGCTGTTGACCCCCACGACGCCCAGCCCGAACACGAGCAGGAACCCCACGGTAATGACGGGGCGGTGCACCATCCGGCGCAAGACCCCCATGTACACCGCCGTACCCTTCGCGAAGACGCTGTTGAAGCCCTCCAGGGCGATCCCGATCGGGGTCCTCTTGCGGCCGGGGCGGTGCGGCTTCAAGATCATGGCGCACAGCACCGGGGTCAGCGTCAGCGCGACGACGCCGGACAGCACGATCGCCGACGCCATCGTGAGCGCGAACTGGCGGTAGAAGATGCCCACCGGGCCGGACATGAAGGCCACCGGCACGAACACCGCCGTCATCAACAGGGTGATCGCGATGATCGCCCCGCTGATCTCGCCGAGCACCGCCTTGACGGCCGGGTAGGGGGGCAGGTGTTCCTCGGTCATCTTCGCGTGGACCGCCTCCACCACGACGATCGCGTCATCGACCACGATCCCGATCGCGAGCACCAGCGCGAACAGCGTAATGAGGTTGATCGTCAACCCGAAGATCTGCATCGCCACGAACGCGCCGATCAACGAGATCGGCACCGCGAGCGCTGGGATCAACGTCGAGCGCCAGTCCCCCAAAAACAGAAACACCACCAGCGCCACCAGCACAAACGCCTCGCCCAGCGTGTGCGTGACCTTCTCGGTCGACGCGTCCAGGAAGTGCGAGACGTCGTAGCTGATCTGGTAATCCATCTTGGCCGGGAACGTCTCCCCCTTGATCTCGGCGAGCTTCGCCTTGACCTCCTCGATCACCTCGCTGGCGTTGGTCCCGTAGCTCTGCTTGAGCACGATCGCCGCCGACGGGTGGCCGTCGAAGTTGGAGTAGATGTCGAAGAACTCGCTGCCCAGCTCGACCTCGGCGATGTCCTTCAGGCGGAGCACCTCACCCTCCGAGTTCGCCCGGATGATGATGTCCTCGTACTGCTCGGGCTTGTTGTAGCGGGCCTGGTACACCAGGACGTGCTCGAGCGACTGCGACTTCTTGCCGGTCGCCTGCCCGGTGCGGCCCGGGCGCGCGATGATGCTCTGCTCGTCGATCGCCTCCAGCACCTCCTCGGCGGAGACGTTGTAGGCGCGCATCCGGTCGGGCTTGAGCCAGATCCGCATCGCGTACTGACGGCTCCCGAGGATCTGCGCCTGACCGATGCCGTGGACGCGCTGAAGCTCGGGCAGGAGGTTCACGTTGGCGAAGTTGTACAGGAACTTCTCGTCTGCCTGCTCGTCGGTGCTGTACAGGTTGACGTACATCAGCATGGACGGCTGCACGCGCGAGACCACCACGCCCTCTCGCTGCACCAGCGGCGGCAGCCTCGTCATCACCTGATCCACCCGGTTCTTGACGTTCACCACGGCCCGGTCGGGGTCGGTGCCGAACTCGAAGATGACCTGGATGGTCGCCTCACCGGCGCTGGTCGAGTCCGAGATCATGTACTTCATCCCGGGGACGCCGTTGATGGAACGCTCCAGCGGGATCAACGTGGACTTGACGAGCACGTCGGCGCTCGCCCCGGGGTAGGCCACGGTCACGATGACGCGCGGCGGTGAAATTTCAGGAAACTGGGACACTGGCAGGGTCCGAATCGCCAGGATCCCGAGGAAGACGATGATGAGCGATGTCACGATCGCCAACACAGGTCTGTGGATGAATTGTTGAAACATGGTTCTCCTCATGTCGTCAGGGCGCGCCCCTCAAGGCATCCACCAGGCGCGGCCTCATCTCGTTGTGCGTTCAGGACGCAGCCCGCCCGTCCGCTCCCTGCCACCGCGCGAGGAGGTGCGCTGAGCGCACCAACCCACGAGACAGCCCGAGGGCGGAGAGGTGAGCGTCGATGATGTTGTCTGAAGCGTGACGAAGGGTGACCGCGCCTCAACGTCCTGCGCGCTTTGTCGCACGCAGGCGCAGTACGGGCTCATGCTGGATCGTGGGTTGGTCAGGCCAACCCGTCCATGAGCTGATACGAGAGGGGGGTCATCAAGGCGCTGCGCGTCAGGCGCTGCGCCCCTATTCGTGCGTCACGAGGTGACGAGAGGAGGGCCCCGCAAGGAGAGCCCGCTGGTGAGCCAGCGGATGGGGCGAGGACGGAGGAGAGGGGCGGAGGCCCCATGTGGAGGCGCTCGGCCGCGGAGGCGAGCGATGTGAACCGAAGGTCGGAGTGGCGCGAAGTCAAAGGTGAAGGGGCGCTGGGAGAGGTCGTCGAGGAGCACCTCCTGGCGCTCACACTCCTCCTCCACCCGCTCGCTCTCCCCCTCCGCCTCGATGTGCAGCGCGCTGTGGCCGTCGTCGTCGTGTTGAAGCGGCGTGACGAGGTCGTGCTCGGCGATGACGCGCTCGACCGCAGCGGGGGTGTCGTCATCGACGGGGTGCGCCTCGGCCAACCCGGCGGGCACCTGGCACACCAGGATGAGCGCGACCGCGTAGACGAGGAGCGTGTTCAGAACTGACCAGGCTGTTCTCATGTTGAGGAGAGCACCTTCGTCAAGAGAACGATAACCCAGGAGGACGGCCTCCGTGGGTCTCGGATCGCCACCAGCGAGCATGGTTTCAGGCGATCGCGAATGCAATCTTCCCCAGGTATAGGGACAGCCCCTGGCCGCGTCAAGGATTCATACGTGTTGACGCTGGCTTGACCTGGCCCCTCCGGTGCCCACTGTAGGCGCATGCCGAAACCCCCAGACCTGAGGCACGACATGACAACACGGCTCCCCAACGTGCGCGACGCGTTCACGATTCCTGACGACGTCGCCGACCTCAACTGCGCCTACATGTCGCCGCTCTCTCGCGCCATGGTCGAGGCGGGCCACGCCACACCTCCACAACACGGAGGCCGACCTGGAGCGCTTCCTGGAGGTCCTCCGAGGCGCGCTGCGCTGAGCGCGGCCTACCGCCCATACCAGCGCCGGATCACCTGCTCCGCGGGCTTGCCTCGTGGCGTGTACCCCCGATCCGACGCCCCCCCGACGCCGAACCAGTTCCAGATGAACACGCCCGTGAGCCTGGGGTCCGCGTTCCAGACGCGGAACATCGACCGATAACACCGCAGCTGAAGCGCCGCGTCGGGTTCACCACGCGGGGTGTAATCCCACGGGCGCGCCGCCCCCTGCGAGTGAGAGGGGAACCCGACCTCGGTGAAGATGTAGCGCCTGTCCTGCGCCGCGGCCCACCGCTTCAGGCGCCGCTCAAAGGGCCTCCAGCCCGCCACGAGCGCCTGCTCGTCCGGGTCGGGCTCCTGGCTCAGCTCGTGATAGGCCGTCACGCCGACCACGTCGAGGTGATCCCAGAACGGCACCGGCTCGAAGTGATCCCAGTTCGCCGAGTAGGTCAGCTCGCCACCATAGACGCCGCGCACCTCCCTGATCAGCGCCTCCCAGCGCTCCGCCTGCCGCTCCATCGACACCAGCTCCGAGCCCACCGCGAACAGCTCCACCTCCTGCGCCGCGGCGATGCGCGCGTAATGCAGGATGAACGCCTCGTAGCTGGCCCACCAGGCGACCTCATCCACCGGCTTGAGCGTCCCGCGCCACTGACCCCGTCGTCGCGACCCCAGGTGCAGGATCGGCATCAAGAACACCCGCAGCCCCCTCGCCCGAGCCAGCGCGATCACCTCGGTCAACACGTCGTCGCCCGAGGTCACCCCCTCCAGGGGAGCGATCGCCGTGGCCTGGACGTCACGCTGGCTCCAACGTACCACCAGCGACACGTCGGTCGCGCCGACCTCGCGGATCTCGTCGAGCAGCTGCTCGTAGTAGAACCGCCGCGCCCGGGGATCGCGCTCACTCACGAACAACCCCAGCGACACCCCCCTTCGAAAGCCTTCAGGCCGCGCCTGAGCAGCGGGCAGGCCTCGCACGGCCTCGGGCTCACGTCTCCGCGGGGCGTCCTTCGCCGCGTCGACCGACGTCGCCTCGCTCACGGGCCGCTGGGGCGCGTCACAGCGGCACCCCACCAGCACGAGCGCCGCCAGCAGCCCCGAGAGCCATCGCGTCGACCTCGGCGTCAACATGATCCCATCCCCTCCCGATTTCGCGTCTGGCGCCGTGAGGCCCTATATTGAACACGCGCCCACGGCCTGCGCCCCACCGAAGCCTGACCGCAACGCGAGGCTCAGGTCAACCCGCGTCACAACGCCCGCGCCCACCAGGGAGGCCCTGATGCCATCTCGCACCGCCCTCGGGTTGCTCGCGCTTCTGCTCCTCGCACCCGCCTGTGGCGATGAGGACGCCGAGGACGCCGCCAGCAACAGCACGACCAGCAACAGCACCGCCGCGACCAGCGACACTACCCAAAGCGGCTGCGCCGCAGACGACGCCTGCCCCGAGGGGCAGATCTGCGAAGCGCAGGCCTGCGTCGAGGGGTGTCGGGAGCACAACGACTGCGCGGGCGTCACGATCTGCTACGAAGGCCGCTGCGTCGGGTGTCGCGGCGACGAAGACTGCAGCCTCAACACGGTCTGTGAGCAGGACGCCTGCGTCGCGGGCTGCCGCGGTGACGACGGCTGCGAGCCCGGCTCCATCTGCGAGGCCGAGCTGTGCGTCGCGGGCTGCCGCGACGACGGCGGCTGCCAGGAGGGCCAGATCTGCGAGGGCGAGCGGTGCGAGGCGGGCTGTCGAACCGACGACGCCTGCGGCGCCGACCAGATCTGCGAGGACCAGGCGTGCGTCACCGGGTGCCGCGATGACGACGCCTGCGCACCTGGGGCGATCTGCGACGCGCAGTCCTGCGTCGAAGGGTGCCGCGATGACGCAGGCTGTGAGTCGGGCCGCTTGTGCCTGGAGCAGCGCTGCGTGCTCGCTGGCGTCGGCTGTCGAACCGACGACGACTGCAACCCGGGCGACGTGTGCGACGCTGAGGCGGCGCGCTGCGAGGTGGGCGACGCGCCCTGCATGCCCGACGCGCTCGAAGGGCAGGAGCCCTTCGCGCTGACGGACGAGGAGGTGATCGGCCTGACCTCCTGCCCCATGGACACCGACACGTTCACCGTCCAACTCCAGGCGGACGACCAGGCCACCGTGCGGATCCTGACCGCCACGCCCGGCGCGCTGCTCGTGAGCGCCGAAGACAGCGACCAGGACCCCGTCGCCCAGCCCGAGATGATCGACCAGGGGCTGCGCCTGACCTGGACCGCGGCGGCCACGGGCGAGTTCACCGTCCACGTCCGCGGAGCGACCGAGGAGGCGCGCGCCACCTACGCCATCTCACGGACGATCACCGCCCCCCAGCAGTGCGTCGACACCACGCTGTACCCGGACGACGACGACGACGGCTTCGGGATCGATGAGGGCTCCATCGAGGCCTGCCTGATGGACGGTGAGCAGCGCGCGGGCTTCGCCGCGTCCAGCGGGGACTGCGGCCCCGACGACGCCTGGCGCAACCCCGACGCCTCCGAGATCTGTGGTGACAACCTCGACGACGACTGCGTCGACGGCGACGCCCCCTGCCCCACCTCACGGCCAGGCGTCCAGGTGCCCGACTGGAGCTGCGAAGACGACTCGCCGCCGAGCAACGTCTACGCGTGGGCGAGGTTCTCCAACGGCGAGGGCTACTTTCAGGACGGGGGCTGCTTCGTGTTCTTTGAGGGGGTGCCCGGCGAGTTCTACGTCAAGCACAACATGGCGCGGGCCAACACCAGCCCCGACTGCGAGCTGCGCAACGGCTGCACCTGCCCGAGCCTGAACGGCTGGCCCAGCTACGACCGCCGCATGTACGCCTTCACCCTCCAGGGGGAGGTCGACGCATGCGAGGGGATCCGGCTGGTCGACCACGCCGGCGAGGAGCAGACGGTCTCCAACGCCTGCCGCAAGTACCTGTACCAAATGCACTTCTACGACATCCCGTTCTCCTACGTCGCCACGGGGCGGGACGTCATGGACCGTCGCCTTGAGCTGTTCCCGACGGTGGAGGTGGCGTCCGCCGAGGACTCCCCCCACCGCAACCTGCCCTTCCAGAGCCTGCTGAACACCCCGATCGTGCGACACGAGGGCTTTCAACCAATGGAGTGAGCCCGCTCGACCTCATGGAGCCGCCTTCATCGCCCGCAGAAGCTCGCGGCACCGCTCCGCGCGCGCCTCCGCCTTCACCCTCCCGCCCCACCGATCGGAGGGGTCGGCCTTGAGGTAGGCCTCATAGCCCGCGATGGCGCGCTGGAGCCCCTGAACGCCTCCCGCCTCCTGCTCCAGGACGGCCAGGTTGAACCAGGCCCGCGCCTCCTTCGGGTTGAGCTTGAGGACCTGCTCGTACCGGGCGCGCGCCTGGTCGTGGCTCCCAGCGTGTCGGAGCGCGACCCCCAGCGCCAGGAGCGTCGGGGCGTGGCCCGGCTTCAGCCGCTGCGCCTCCTTGAGGTGCTCGACGGCCCGCTCAGGCCCCAGGCCGCGCAGCGACAACGCCCCCAACGCCCACCTCGCCGACACATCCTCGGGCGCGAGCTGGACCGCGCGGCTCACGTGAAGCCAGGCCTGCTCGGGAGCCGCGTCGGCCATCAGCGCCCCGTACAGGAGGTGGGCGCCGAGCGGCTCGACGCCCTGGCTCAACATTCGCTCGAAGATGAGTTGAGCGAGCCCCGCTCGCCCCGCCTCGTGATGGCACACCATCAGCGCGGCCAACGCCCCCGCGCGCCGACCGTCCAGCTCCAGCGCGCGGTGGGCATGCGAGGCGGCGTCCTGGCACGACCCCTTGAGCGCCGCCTGCCTGGCCTGAACGGCGTGGGGGTGTACGCTGGGAGGGCGCAGCGACGCGACGCCGCCCAGGACCTCACGGGGCGTGGGCGCGTCGAAGAACTCCACCACAGGGCGCGCCCCCGCCTTCACCCGCTCCAGCGCGGTCCAACACGGAAGACCGTGCGGATCGAACGGCGCCGCCTCCGCGGCCTTGTCAACGCAGGTCTGGTAGAACGCCTCGGCGCGGCTGAGGATGGGAGCGGCCTGCTCGTCGAGCGTCGTGCGGTAGAGCGCCTGATCCTGTGGGCTGAGCCCGGGCGGGAGGGGGAGCGCTTGAAGCTCCCGCACCAGGCCCTCCAGGCTGAAGCCGCTCTGGTACATCGCCGCCAGGCTCCAGGGGAGCGAGCGGTACGCCAACACCCCGCGGTAACCCTCGTGCAGCCGCTCCAGCGCGTCGAGCTTCGCCCGGAGGCCCTTGCGGAGCGCCTTCACCCCTCGCCCGGCGGAGGCCAGCTGGAGCGCCTCGTAATCGCGCCGCGCCCCCTCGACGAGCAGGAACTCAGCGCGAGCGGCGGCGCGATCCGCCGCAGGGTCCGGTTGACCGAGGCGCTGGTGGAGCGCGAGCGCGGCCTTGAACTCCCGCTCCGCCTTCTTGCGAGACGTCGCGAGCGCGCCGAGGCGCGTGTGCGCCTCGATGAGGCGTGCGGTCGGTGAGGCTCGCCTCCACACCTTCAAGAAGGCTCGATAGGCGCGCTCGGCTTGAACCCGCCGCCCCTCCTCTTCATGAAGCGCGGCGATCTGAAACGCCACCTCCATCGCCCGCTGCTTGTGGTGGGGAAAGAGCTTGAGGTAGCGCTCGCCCAAATGGATGGCCTGAGCGGCATGCCCCAACGCGCGCTGGATGATCAGCGCCGACATGAGCGCCTCCTCAGCGCGCTTGTGCTTGGGGTCGCGAGCGACGAGGCGAGCGTAATACGCCGCGGCCTCCGAAAACCTCGCCGCCTGCTCCTCCATCGCCCCGAGCAGGTAGAGGGTGTCGAGCGCGTGGGCGCTCCGAGGGTAGGTGGTGACGAGCCGCTCGGCGGCGTGACGCGCCTCCAGCGGGGCCGCTCCCGCCTCAAACAGCACCACGGCGTTGTAGAGCGCGACGTCGCTGTGCTTCGCCCCGGGATCGCTCCGCTGAAGCGCCTCCAAGCAGCGCGCCGCCGCCGCAGGGTCGGCGCGGCGCTGCGCCTGGCAGCGCTGAAACGCCTCGGCGACGGCTTGTTCACCTGGCTGCGCAGACACCGGGTGGCCCAGCCCCACCACAACAAGAAACAGGACAAGCGAGGCGCGCCAGCGGGTGAACATGTCTCATCTCCAGGCGGTGACCCTGCCGAGAGGATCAAGAGCGATGTCGGCTCATCGAGCCAGACGTGCTCAACCAGACGATCGCGCGGGCGCCTCTTGACACAGGGCCGCCGTGGCCAGGTCGGCTCAGGTCGCGCCGTCGCGGTCACCGTGGTTGGCCACCGTGGGGGGCAGCACGTCAC
This sequence comes from Myxococcales bacterium, assembly GCA_002716585.1. Classification (GTDB taxonomy): domain Bacteria; phylum Myxococcota_A; class Bradymonadia; order Bradymonadales. Next base: position 42,778 of record PBBL01000012.1, read on the forward strand.
CTCGGGCCTGGAGCGCCAGCGCCTCCGGGTGCCGCTGGTAGTGGGACCGGACGACCTGGGCGAGCGCCAGCCGCACCTCCGGGGTCAGGACGCTCGGTGACCCCTCAGGCAGCGCCTCAACCAGAGCGGCGAGCAGCGTGTCCTGAGGCGAGGGGAGCTTCGAGATCCAGGAGGCCAACTGGTCGCGATCGACGCGGTTGGGCAAGGAGCCGAGGATGCCGACGTCGTTCTGGTTGTGGATCAGCAGCCCCGAGCTGGTCCCTCGATCCAACGTGAGGACCTGCAGCAGGTAGAGCGAGTGGTAGCGAAGCTGCGCGGCGCGCTCCTCGTCGGTGGGCGGGCGCCCATCGGCGAGCGCGTCGTCCACGATCGCGAGGTAGGCGTCGATCACCTCCTCCCCGAACCGCACCGCCAGCGCCTCGTCGGCCTCGGCGTCCCCCGAGTTCCACTGCTCCAGGTAGGCGTGGGCGATCCCACGGTGGCGATCGAGCGCCGGGATCGCGAAGTAGCGATCGCCCTGCGCGACCGCCGCCTCCAGCGTGCCCTCAGGCGCCCCGGTGAGGCCACGCGCGAAGGCTTGGAGGAAGCGCTCGCGGTCGGCCTCCACGGGGATGGACGGGTTCAGATCGCCCATCACCCGCCAGCCCCCTTGCCCGCCCCGCAGCTCGGTCCATGAGATGTGCATGTGCATCGAAGGCGCCCGCGGGTGGGCCGGGTGGACGATGCACGACAGCGCCGTGGCCGATGAGAGGCGCTTCTCTGGCAGGTCGTCGTAATGGATCGACGAGATGTTGAGCGAGGCGCGGTTGAGGAGGCCCGTCTCCGTGGCCTCTCGGCGGTGACCGCCGCCGTGGCGACCCCCGTCGCGGAGCCACGACGCGGGCTGGAGCGTCGCGCCGTCGCCGTGCGCGCGTGAGAGCCGATCGAGGCCATCGGCGAAGCGACCCTGGAGCGTCTCCAGGAGGACGCATACCCGCTGCGCCTTGGTCGATGAGGGGGGAGTGAGCGACATGTCGGGGCCTCCTGAGGCGCGCCGCCCTTCGGAGCGACGATGATACCAACGCATGGGGAACCGTCGCCGCGCGCTCCACCGGACACAGCCTTGTCCGGCACAGACGCGAGGCGTCGATGGCGAGTGAACATAGCATCCCGCCAACGGGTCAACCAGAGGTGCGCCAACCTGGCCACCCATCCACAGAAGCCCCGATCGCTCCCAGGTGTCAGGTTTCTCATCACCCCTGTCGACATCCTATACACATCACACCACTTGAGCGCCGACACCATCGAAACCGAAGCATGGCACACAAGATGCTCTTCCGCTCCCGCGCAACACACACGACGCGGGCTGCGCTTGATGACGAGGCGCCGCGTCCCATCAGGAGGCAGCGCATGGAGACCCAGACCAACACCGCGAAGATGGAGACGTTCGTCCACGATCTAAAGGAAGCGGGGCTGTTCCGTTACTTCTCGCTCTTGAAGGGGGGAACCGGGGCGATCCAGCTCCAGCACGTGATGCGCCTCAAGGAGGCTGCGCGCCGCGGCCCGGAGGCGTTCAAGGACACGCTGGCCGAGCTGGGCGTGGAGTCACCTGAGGACCGCGACAAGTTGCTGGTGTTCTTGATGAGCAAGCTGCGCGCGTACGGCGGGCTGCCCGTGGCCAAGGTGATGCCCGAGGCCAAAGCGAACACCGACACCGACGCCTGGCGCCAGGCGCTCTCCTCCCCCAAAGGACAGCTCCCCGAGGCGTACGCGAGGCACCACGCGCTGGAAGAGGCGCCGCCGCAGCGGGAGGTGCCGGAGCACCTCCGAGAGGCGGAAGCGGTGGCGGTCAGGCTGGGGATGCCTCCGGGGATGCGGATCGTCAACCACCACATGGTGGCGTCGCACGGCGGGAGCATCCGTGAGCAGGGGATGTACAAGGATGGCAACAGCCTGGGCTACATCCACCTGGCCGGCGAGGTGGAGCGGCCGCGCCCGATTTTGGGCAACAGCCACGACAAGACGGTCCTCCTCGGGCGGCTCAAGGAGGCCGCCGTCGCCCTCCAGCGCGCGCACCCCAGGCAGGTGCGGCGAGCTGACGTGTTCGACGCGTTCATCATCCCGCCGGGCTCGAAGGAGGGGCGTCGAGTCATCTCCGAGGGGCAGCACGACATCCACGTCGCGGAGTTCGACGTCGCGATCCTGGTGGAGTGTGAACACGTTGAGGCGGCGGCGCAGGTGCGCCAGAGCGCCGCGTTCGCCGAGCTGAAGGCGCTGCTGGACGCCAAGGCGCGGTTCGTCCACTGCATCACGGCCCGCAACCCCAAGCGCATCGACGAGGTGGATCACACCCGCGACGGCGTGTTCCTGTTCAACTACTTCTACGCCGCGGACGTGCCGAGCAAGGCGGCGTCGGGCACGGAGATCCTCTTGAGCGTGTGGGAGTACACCGCGGGCTGGTGGACGGCCAAGGCCAACCTGGACAACTCGGCGCCGCTGCAACCCATCGACGGTGAGCGCTCCCAGTACAGCCTGATCAACCACTGCCGCTGGGACAGCAAGCTCGACATCTTCCCGCACATCATGTTCCGGCCAACCATGGATCACTTCGTCCTCGGCAACTTCACCGCCAACGACATCATGGCCATGCCGATCCTCTACCACCTCACCTGAGATCTTCAATGAACACAGTGTTCACCTTCATGTTCGACCACCGCGGGCGGTTCGGGCGGCTTCAGTTTGCGCTGGTTGAGGGGCTGCGCGGGGCGATGCTCGTCGGCTGCTATGGGCTCTACAGCGTCGGCCACGACGTCACCACGGTCCTGGCGGCCACGCTGGTCTGGCCCTCGCTGTGGACCGGGATCGTGGGGACCATCAAGCGGTTCCGCGATCTGAACCTCGACCTGATCTTCATCCTCCCGGTGCTGATGTACCTCTCCGCGGGGTTCGCGGCGGGCTACGTGCTTGACGCGCCAGCCGTCGGCTTCGTCACGCTCGGCAGCTACCTGGTCGTGGCGCTGGGTGTGCCGGGCAAGGCCCATGAAGGCTCAACGTAGGGAACCCGTGACGAACCGCGCCCGCTGTGCTTGAATGGGGGCCTGGGTTCACGCTCTCCCATCGGGTCGGTATGCGCGTTTTGTTCCTCGACATCGACGGCGTCCTCAACAGCGACGCCTGGGACCGCCACCAGCGCTCCCAGGGCGGCTGGTGCGCCGACTCACTCGATCCGGCCACCGTCATCAACCTCAACCGCATCGTCGAGCGCACCGCGACCCACGTGGTGCTCTCCTCAACCTGGCGGCTGATGCATGACCTGACCTGGATGAACGACCACCTGAGGGGTTGCGGCTTCGACGCCTCGCTCATCGGGTTCACCCCCAAGGGTCAGGACACCGAAGGAGGCTACGCGCTGCCTCGGGGCTGGGAGATCCAGCGGTGGCTGGAGACCGAGGGAGCCCGGCTCGGGGTCGAGCGGTGCGTCATCCTCGACGACAACCGCGACATGCGCCACCTCGACCCGCTCCTCGTCTGCACCCCGATGAGCCACGGCCTCAGCGCCGACCACGTCGAGGAGGCGGTCGCGCGGATCGAGCAGCCCATCCCTGCGCCTCAGCCGATGTACCACGACGTCGGCAAGACCTTCCGCTGGTACGACGTCACCTCGGGGTGGCTCCCCGAAGCCGAAGCCGAGACCGTCATCGACACCACGGCGCTCGTCCAACAACCCAGGTGAGGGATCCGCGTTGAGCTTGATCGAAACCCCACCCACCGTGAAGCACCAGGCCAGACCCACTCAACCCACAGGATGTTCCATGGAGCCAGACTCGACACCACGGGCGAGGCGCGCCAACCTGCTGCGCCTGGTGACCTGGGCGCTGCTCATGTTCACGGCGGCGCCACAGCCCGTCTGGGCGCAGCAGAGCCCCGCCGAGACTCGCCAACTGTATGAGCGGGGACGACAGCTGCACAAGGAGGGCCGGTACGATGAGGCCCAACGCCTCCAGGAGAAGGCGCTCGCCAACATGGAGGCCGAGCCGCAGACCTACCGACCGCAGCAGGTCGCCGCGGTCCTCAACGAGCTGGCGCGCCTCCACCACAACCAGGGGCGCCCCAACCAGGCCGAGCCCTACTACACCCGCGCCATCGCCCTCTTTGAAGAGGCGCGCGGCAAGAACCACCCTGACGTCGCCACAGCGCTGAACAACCTCGCCTACCTCTACCGCGAGCAGGGGCGCTACCCTCAGGCCGAGCCCCTGTTCAAGCGCGCGCTCGCCATCCAGGAGCAGCTCCTCGGCCCCTCCCACCCGTCCACCGCCATCACCCTGAACAACCTCGCGATGATGTACCGCGAGCAGGGCCACTTCAACACCGCCGAGCCCCTGTTCAAGCGCGCGCTCGCCATCCAACAACAGGCCTTCGGCGCCGCCCACCCCGCGACCGCGACCACCCAGGCCAACCTCGCCGGGGTCTACAGCGACCAGGGCCTCTACCATGAAGCCGAGGAGCTGCTCAAAGGCGCCCTGACCACGCTTGAGCAAACCCTCGGCCCACAACACCCTCAGGTCAGTGCAGCCCTGAACAACCTCGCCGCGCTCTACAAGACCCAGGGGCGTTACCCAGACGCGGAGCGCCTCTTCAAGCAAGCGCTGAAGACGTTGAGCGAGCGGGTTGACCCCAAGCACCCCCTGATCGCGGCCAACTCGGGCAACCTCGCTGAATTGTACCAGATTCAGGGGCGCTACCGCGACGCGGAGATCCTCTATCAGCGCACCCTCAGCACCTTCGAGGAGGTCTTCGGCCCCAACCACCCTCAAGTCGCCATCACCCTCGGCGGCGTCGCCAACCTGTACCAGGTCCAGGGGCGCTACTCCGACGCCCTGCCCCTCTACCTGCGGGCGCTGTCCATCTTTGAGAAGACCCTCGGGAGCCAACACCCTCAGGTCCTCCTCACCGCCTCCAGCCTCGCCGAACTCTATCGGGTCCAGGGCAACCCCAACCAGGCGGAGGCGCTCTACAAACAGATCGCGCAGCTCCAGGAGGGCGTCCTTGGCCCCGACCACCCGGAACTCGCCGACACCTTGAGCAACCTCGGCGCCCTCTACTGGACCCAGGAGCGGTACCGCGAGGCCGAGCCCCTCTACCAACGCGCGTTGGCCATCCGCAAGCACACCTTTGGCCCCGACCACCCCCTGCTCTCCTCCTCGCTGAACAACATCGCCACCCTGCACCAGGTCCAGGGCCGCTACGACAAGGCCAGACCCCTCCTTGAGCGCGCGCTCACCATCGATGAGGCGACGCTCGGCCCCAACCCCCCCGACGTCGCCAACACTCGGAGCAACCTGGCCATGCTCGGCCTGGCCCAAGGCGACCGGGACCTGACGCTGCGCCACCAACAGCGCGCGCTCGCCATCGAGGAGACCAACCTGGCGCTGAACCTCGCCGTCGGCTCCGAGCGCCAGAAGCGCGCGACCATGAACCTGCTCGCCGCCAGCACCCGCGCCACCGTCTCCATGCACCTCAGCGGCTTCCCTGACGACGAGGCGTTCGCGCGGCTGGCGCTGGAGACCGCGCTCCACCGCAAAGGCCGTGTGCTCGACGCCGTCGCCGACGAACTCGCGGCCCTTCGACGTCAACTCACCCCCGACCAACGCGACCTCCTCGCCCAGCTCGCCCAGGCGCGCACCGAACTCGCCACGCTCACCCTGGCCGGGCCAGCCTCGCTCCCCCCCAAGCGCCACCGCGACCTCGTCCAGACGCTCCGAGCCCGGACCGAGGCCCTGGAGCGCTCCCTCAGCCAGGCCAGCCAGCTCTACCAACGCCAACACAAGCCCGTCACGCTCCAGGCTGTCGCCCAGGCGCTCCCAGATGGGGGCGCGCTGGTTGAGCTGGTCCTCTACACCCCCTTCAACCCCTCGGCGAGCGCCGCGGAGCGGTGGGGGGCACACCGGTTCGGGGTCTACGTCCTTCACCACGACGGGACGCTGCGTTGGACTGACCTGGGCCTCCAGAAAGAGATCGAGGCGCAGGCCGCCGCGCTGCGCGCCGCGATCCTGCGGTGCCCCCTCGGCGAGCGAGGCTTCGTGGTGCCCGATCGCCCCACGGGCTCCCCGGAGGCGTGCGCCCAACCTCAGTGGAACCTCCCCGAGGTCGTGAAGGCTGGGCAGGCCCTCCACCGCACCCTCTGGGAGCCCGTCGAGCCACTGCTCGACGGCGCCCGCCACGTCATCCTCGCCCCAGACGCCGCCCTCAACACCCTCCCCTTTGAAGCGCTGGTCAACCGGGAGGGGCGCTTCCTCATCGAGGAACGGCCGCTGACCTACGTCACCAGCGGCCGCGACCTGCTCCGGCTTCAAGCCATCGAGGCCTCCACCGCCCCTCCCGTGATCGTGGCCAACCCCGACTACGACATGAGCCGCGCCGCGCCGACCGCGGGCGCGCCCGCAGGGCGACGCTCCGTGGACATGAGCCTGACGGGGTGGGGGGCGCTGCCAGGGACCGCGCTGGAGGGCCGCCAGGTGGCCCACGCCCTCCCCGACGCCACCCTCCAGACCCAACGCCAGGCGACCGAGGCGGCCTTCAAGGCGACCCGCGGCCCCGGCGTGCTCCATGTCGCCACCCCCGGCTTCTTCCTCACCGATCAGCCCCAGGATGAGGGCAACGGAGCCAACCGCGGGGTCAAGCTCAGCGGCGAGAGCGCTAGGAGCGCTCTGACGCTGGCCGGAGAGAACCCGCTGCTGAGGTCGGGGCTCGTCCTCGCTGGCGTCAACCAGAGCGGTGACGGCGACGACGATGGGATCTTGACCGCGCTGGAGCTGGCGAGCGTCGATCTGTGGGGGACTCAGCTCGTCGTGTTCAGCGCGTGCGAGACCGGGCTTGGGGACGTCAAGGCCGGGCAGGGGATCTACGGCCTCCGACGCTCCCTCGTGCTGGCCGGGGCGCAGAGCCAGGTGATGAGCCTGTGGAAGGTCCACGACACCGCGACGCAGATCCTCATGGCCCGGTACTACCGCCAGCTCGCCCGCGGCGAGGGGCGCAGCGAAGGGCTCCGAACCGTGCGGATGGAGATGATGGGCGAGGAGGCGTTTCGCCACCCCTACTTCTGGGCGAGCTTCGTCCCGGTCGGGCTGTGGACGCCCGTTGAGGGGGTGACGTTCAAC
>PBBL01000013.1 GCA_002716585.1 Myxococcales bacterium
GCGGGCGCTGAGCAGGTTGGCGCCCTGGAGGTTGGCGCCTGCCATGTTGGCGCCGCTCAGGTCAACGTCGCGCAGGTCGGCGCCGCGCAGGTCGGCGCCGCGCAGGTCACTCCCCGACAGGTCGGCGCCGGGGCCGATGGCGCCCGAGGAGCGGTGGTCGAGCCCTTCGGGCCAGCGGGTCTCCTCGTCGTAGCGGGCCTGGTGGAGGAGGGCGCCGTCGAGGCGCGCGTGGCTGAAGTCGGCGCCGCGCAGGTCGGCGCGGCGCAGATCGGCGTGTTGAAGATCGGCCTGGGTGAAGGACGCGTCGGTGAGGTCGGCGTCCTGGAGCACGGCGCGGGCGAGGTTGGCGCGGGCGAGGTCGGTGTCGCCGAGCCGCGCGCAGCGGAGGTCGAGCGCCGACAGGTCGGTGCCGGGGCCGACGGCCCGCTGGTGTTGAAAGGGGAAGTTGACGGGCCAGCGGGTGCGGGCGTCGTAGCGCGCGCGCGCCAGGTCGGCTCCGTCGAGGCGGGCGCCGGTGAGGTTGGCGCCGCACAGGTCGGCGCGGCTGAGGTCAGCGCGGCTGAGGTCAGCGCGGCTGAGGTTCGCCCCAGCGAGGTTGGCGAGCACCAGCTCGGAGCCCGCGAGGCGCGCGCCGACGAGCCGAGCCTCCTTGAGGTCGCCCATGCGGAGGTCGACGTTGGCGAGATCGACCCCGGAGAGGTCGGCGCCGGGGCCGATGGCGCCGCTCTTGCGGGCGCTGAACCGGAGCGGCCACTGGGTCTTGGCGTCGTAGAGGGCGCGGGTGAGGTCGGCGCCGGTGAGGTTGGCGCCGCGCAGGTCGGCGCCGCGCAGGTCGGCGCGGCGCAGGTCCGTGTCCTTGAGGTTGGCCATCACCAGATCGACCCCCTGCATGGAGGCGCCGGTGAGGCGGGCGCCGGGGAGGGCGGCGCCCTCCCTCCGAGCCATGAGGAGTTCGGCGGCGGCGAGGTTGGCGCCGCTCAGGTGGGTGCTGACCAGATCGGCCATGCGCAGGTCGGCCTCTCGGAGGTTGACCCCTTCGAGGTGGGCGCCGGGGCCAATGGCGCCGAGGTTGTGGGGGTCGATCTCCTCGGGCCAGCGGGTGCGGCTGTCGTAGCGGGCCAGCGCGAAGTCGGCGCGGTCGAGGCGGGCGCCGGTGAGGTTGGCGCCGCACAGATCGGCGCGGCTGAGGTCGGCGCTGTCGAGCTTCGCGTAGCCGAGGTCCGCCTCGGTGAGGATCGCCTCGGAGAGGTCGGCGCCCCGAAGCTGGGCGCCGGTGAGCTGGGCGCTGTGGAGGGTGGACGCCGCGAGGTTGGCCCCGGTCAGGTTCGCTTGAGCCAGCTCCGCGTCGCGCAGAGAGGCCCCCACCAGGTGCCGCTCGCCCTGGTTGTACCGCTCCAGCAGCTCCATGGGGCTCCTGGGAGCGGAGTAGCCTGCCAAGTCGTTGGTCATTGATCCCCGACGCCCGTTTGGGCCATGCGTCCGCGTCACGCACTTTGTCCCAACTTCGGCGCTGATGTCCAGAGGTGGTTGGCGTTGGGTCACTCGCCGGAGGTGACGAGGGTGATCGGGATGGGCTCGGTCATGGGGAACAGCTCGCTCCAGACGTCGGAGCCGGTCGCGGGCACCTCGGTCAGCCCATAGCCGACGATGGAGTACTCGGCGCCCTCCTCGAAGGTGACGCCGCAGCGCGCCAGGCGCGCGTCGTGATCGTCGGCGGTCCAGAACCACCCGCGCCGCCACCCGTCGCCGCCGTTGAAGGTGCGCTCGAACGGGCGCCCCGTGCCAGGGCAGTCCGGCAGGAAGACCCAGGGCTCGCCGTTCTTCTGGATGCCGACCGGGAACATGTCGCTCTCGTGTTCGACGCGCATGCGGATGGGTCGGTTGCACTCATTTCGGATGGTGTAGGTGATGAAGAAGTTGTCCACCTTGAGCGTGAAGACGGTGCTCTGGGTTTCGAGCGTGTAGCCCAGGCAGTCCTGGCTCCCCTCGATGGTCGCGGCGGTGGAGGGGGCGTCCTCAGCGGCGGTGTCGGAGGCGCCGGAGTCCATGGCGCTGATGTCCGGGCGGTTGAAGCCGTCTTCCAGGATGGCGTCCACGCCCACATCTTGAGGGCTCCCCTGCTCGGTGTCCTGAGGGGCGGCGGTGTCGGAGGGGGAGGCGGTGTCGGTGGCGGCTGTCACGTCGCCTGGCGCGCCCGAGTCGTCGTGGAGGGGCGTGTCGGATTCGTAGAAGCCGCCGTCGTCGAGCGAGGAGGCCCCGCCGCTCGACGCGTCGTCGCTCGCCCCGTCGTCGCAACCGGCGATCAGCGCGATGGCGGCGACGCCGCAGGCGACGCTGCTCCTCAAGCGGTGGGGGGCGAGCCGGGAGTCACGATGAGCGCGCATGGTGCCTACACCTCCTGCGAGTCCTGATGGGGGAGGATCGTAGTGGTGTCGGGCGCCTCCGTCAAATCGTGACCTCGCCTCGGAGCGCGGGGGGATGGCGTCACGCCGTCGTGGCGCTCGGCTCTGGCGCGTTGGGCGAGGTCTGCGCGTTGGCCTGGGCGCGTCGGGCGAGGAACTCCGCCTTGCGGGCGCGGTCCCGCTTCTCGCGCTCGGTGCCGACGTAGTACTCGCGCGTCCCCATGACGTGATCGAACCAGGGCCAGGTCACGCCCCAGTTGCAGTGCGGGTTGGGGCCCATGTGGTGATCGTAGTGCCAGGGGACGTGCTCGCGGGCCCACTCCGGGTCGAGGTGCGACTTCTTGTGGACGACGTAGTACCGCCCGATGGAGTAGAGCACCGCGCCGGTGAACATCGGCGCGATGGGGAGCAGCGGGAGGTGGGCGACCGCCGCGGCCGCCAGCCCGAGCGCCTCCTTGCCCTGCGCATGCCACCCCACCACGGAGCGCTCGTAGTCGGGATCGAAGCCGTCCTCCGCGCGCACGGCGCGGTGGTGCTCGTGGAAGTGGAAGCTCCAGAAGCTCGACCGGTCGCGGCCGACGCCGTGCAGGACGTACTTGTGAATAAGCCACTCGCCGGCGTTGGCGTAGAGGAGCCCCAGGGGGATGCCGATCATGTCTGTACCTCCTGATGATCGTTCCGGGTTCAGGCTTCGTCGGTCAAACTGACGAGGCTGTCATAAAATAAATGACAGTGCCGTCATATTTTGTCAAGAACAACCTGGCGACGTGCCTTCAGACGACACACCTCCCCGTCGCGACGCGCCGGAGGGGCGCCGTCGCCGGGTCGTCGTGGCGTTGTTCACTTGAGGGGCGTGTGCACAGGTGCGGCGAGATCAGCGGGAGGCGGTCTCCAGGAGGGACTTCATCTCGGGTTGGTCCGCGACGGTCCAGCACTGGGACGTGAAGGTGTTGTGGATGAGGGGTGTGGAGACGGCGCCGCCGCAGTACATCTCAAGGTGGGCGCGATCCTGACCCCGCTTGTCCTTGGCAGTGACGGTGAAGGTCGTCATGCAGCGCGGGCAGGTGTCTTGAGGGGTCGCGTCGGCGCCAGCGGCCTTGAGGAACCCGGCGATGGTGTCCGGGTCGTCGATGGTGAAGGTGCGGTTGGTGAAGTTGAGCACCTTGAAGGGGATGTTGCGCTCGGTGACCACGAGCGAGGTGACGTCCTTGAAGGCGGCGCCGAGGGTGTCGATGGGGTTGGTGTCGGGTTTGGCGAGCTGGGGCGTGGCGTCGGGGCTCTCGCGGCGATCCTTGGCCTCGTCGCGCTTGAGGGTCTCCTCATCAGGCGCCTCCGCAGGAGGCGCGCCCTCCTCCTCACCCCCCTTGGGGTCCGCCTCGCCGTCCTTGTCAGCCACGGCGTCGTCCTTGGGGGGATCGGTCCTGGCCTCGTCCTGGGGTCGCTCCTTCTCTTTGGAGGCGCTGCCTTTGGACGCCTCATCGGGGGCCTTGTCGCTTTTGGCTTTGGATTTGGATTTGGATTTGGACGCGCTCTTTCTGGGCTTGTCCTTCTTGCTCTTCTTGGGCCTGCCCTTCTTGCCAGCCTTGTCCTTCTTGTTGGCGGCGCTGTCCTCGCCGCGCTCCGCGGCGGGTTTGTCTTCGGCGCTCGTGGTGTCGCAGGCGGTGAAGGCGAGCAGCGCGCAGGAGGCGACGATGAGCTGCCAGGGGGCGTGTTGCATGGGGCGACCTCGTTGGGGCTCGCGTGGTTGGAGGCCTGAGCCGTCAGGACGCTGACGCGCTTCAGGGCGGCTGACTGGTGGCCCTGGCATTAGACCAACTCGTGTAGAAAGGTAGCTGCGAAGCAGCGGTGTGTAGATGGACTCAGGTGTTCAGGTTTGATCAGGATTTTTGTATTCAACTCGCTGAGTTCATCACACGACCTTTCTACACGAGTTCATATTAGACGGTGTCGGGGGTGGTTTTGCAAGTCGGCGCGGCGTCGCGCAGGTGTGAGCGGCAGGGTGGGGCGGCGACCCGGGAGCCAGCGGAGGCGGCTCCCGGGCGTTGGGGCGAGCGGCCTCAGAGCACCTTGGTGGCGGTCAGGTCGCCGCCGTGCTCGTCGTTGAAGGCCGTGATGGCGTCCGCCGAGCCGAGGACGACCGTCTGGACGTGCTCGTTGAAGCGGTGGAGGACGTCGCCGAACTGGTGGAAGTGCTCGGCGCGGGTGTTGAGGATCTCGTCACGGATGCGCTGCCGCTCGTCGTCCTGCACGTTGAGCAGGTGCCGGAGCATGGCCGAGTAGCCCTTGGCGTCGGGGAGCTGGTAGGAGTCCATGTCCCCGACGGTGCCGATGATCGCGCGCGACAGCTGCTGCTCGTCGAGGTCGAGCTTCTGGAGGAAGTCGGCGGTCCCGGCGTAGTTGTCGAGGGTCTTCTTGAGGTTGGGGTCGCGGTAGGAGAGGAAGCGCATCAGCCCGGACATGCGGCTGAAGTTGCAGAAGCCTCCGTAGGCGCCGCCCTGAACCCGCACCTTCTCCCACAGCCAGCTCGTGCCGAGGTAGCGGGTGATGACCGCGGCGGAGCCGTGGTAGGTGTACCCGAGGTCGTAGAGGTTGGCGGCGGCGCCGACGTAGTTGACCTGGGCGGGGAGGAGGAGCCCTTCGTTGGGCGCGTCGGTGTCGGCGCGCCACGGCGCGTTGGTGGCGTCGGCGGCCGGCAGCTCGGCGAGGAAGCCGCTCAGCGTGGGCTGGAAGGCGCTCCAGGTGTCGGCGTCGGCGGTGACGTTGGCCAGCGCGCCGGTTCGGTTGACGAGGATGGCGCGCAGCTCCTCCAGGTCGGCGAGCACGCCGCTCCAGTCGGAGTCGAGCCGCTCCGCGAGCTGCCTCAAGAAGAGGAGCTGCGCGATGCCGCCCATCTGCTCCGCGGCCCACCCCGCCTCGTTGAAGCGGGCGCCGAGCCGGAGGCTGACCATGCTGTGGCCCGCCGGGATCAGGCGCGCCTCCAGCGAGGCCTTCTGCTCAAGCACCATCTCGCGGAGGCGAGCCTGGTTGTCGAACAGGGTCTGGGTCAGCACCTCCTGCATGATCGCGGTCATCTCGGAGGCCTGGTGGGCCATCGCCTTGCCACGCAAGAGGAACCTGGCCACGCTCTGCTGCTCGCCGAGGACCGACGAGATGACGCGCCCGGCCCAGACGCCGCCGGTCGTGCGCCCGATGCGCCGCGACAGCGCGACGCGGTCCCAGTCCGGGGTGCCGAGGTCGGTGAGGGCGCGCCCGAACAGCGGGATGTAGGGGAGGAGGCGCTCAGGGACGTTGTGGAGGTTGAACGCCAGGTCGAAGTAGACGATCCCGCCGGTGAACAGGTCGTGGTGGAGGATCTCGACCGGGCCGTCTTCGCTGCGCTCGGTGGGGATGATCTCGATCTCGCGTCGCATGTCGCCGAGCGTCAGCGTGGGCAGCTTCGCGAGCAGCTCGGGTGAGTCCGGCTCGGCCTGGAGGCGCTGGAGTTCGCGCGTCCGCTCGACGAGCTGCGTCCGCTGCTCCGGGCTGAGGCTCTCCTCGTAGGCCTTCAGCCGCTCCAGCTCGGCCTGCTCCTCGCGGCTGGCGTGCTCGGGGTCGGGGTGGAGGACGACCGTGGTGCGGCTCGGGTTGTTCAGCAGGCGGCTCTGGATCAGCTCCTCCAGCATGGGGGTCTCGGCGAGCTTGGCCTTGAGGTCGCTGAGGGGCTCCTCAAAGTGCAGCCGCTCCAGCGGGTCGCCGTCGTAGAGCCAGGTGCTCAGGGCGCGGAGCATCACGACGAGGCCGCGCGGGTAGGAGCCGGTGTTGTTCTCGCGCAGCGAGAACTCGATGGTGTTGAGCGAGGCCTCGATCGCGTCGTCCTCGATGCCGTCGCGCACCAGCTCCTCCAGCGTCTCCTGGATGAGCGCCTCGACCTTCTCGACGTCGTCGGCCTGGATCCCCTTGAGGCCGATGGAGTAGGAGAGCTGCCGGAGGCCGCCGTGCAGCCCGCCGCCGGTCAACCGCTCGCCGAGCCCCGAGCCGATCAGCGCCTTGTAGAGCGGCGAGGCCGGGGTGCCGAGGAGCACGTGGTCGAGGAGGCTCAGCCCCATGGACGTCTCGAAGTCGAGGCTGTCGTCCAGCAGCCAGTTGACCGTCATCATGCTCTTGCTGGTCTCGGCCGCCTCGGGGCTCACGGCGTAGGTCGAGACGATGCGGCGCGGATCGTCGAAGGTCGGCTGAAGCGGGACCTCCGAGTCCACCGGGCGGGCCGAGAACTCATCGAGGTACTCCTTGAGGAGCATCAGGCGGCGCTCCGGGTCGTCGTCGCCGTAGAAGAAGATGCGGGCGTTGGACGGGTGGTAGTAGGTCTGGTGAAACCGGGAGAAGTCCTCGTACGTCAGATCCGGGATGTTGCGCGGGTGCCCTCCCGACGACACCCCGTAGATGTGCCCGTTGAACAGCGAGCGCTGCGACTCCTCGTACAGGAGCCGGTCCGGCGAGGAGTAGGCGCCCTTCATCTCGTTGAAGACCACGCCCTTGTACTTGAGCGGCTGGTCGACCTCCTCCAGGTCGTAGTGCCAGCCCTCCTGCTCGAAGGTGTTGCGCGTGATCAGCGGGTTGAGCACGGCGTCGAGGTACACGTCCGTCAGGTTGTAGAAGTCCTTGAGGTTCTCACTGGCGACCGGGTACACCGTCTTGTCGGGGTAGGTCATGGCGTTGAGGAACGTGTTGACCGAGCTCTTGATCAGCTCGACGAACGGCTCCTTGAGCGGGTACTTGCGCGAGCCGCACAGCACGGAGTGCTCCAGGATGTGCGCGACGCCGGTCGAGTCCGCCGGGGGGGTTCGGAAGTTGATCCCGAACACCTTGTTGGTGTCCTCGTTCGTGATCGACAGCACCTCCGCGCCTGTCTTGTTGTGGCGATAGAGGTAGGCCTGGCTGGCAAGCTCCGATAACTCTTCCTGACGCAGCAGCGTAAATCCTTCGACCTGTGTCATGTTCCCTTTCTTCTCGGCTCGGGTTGTCGAGGTGGCGATCCGGGGCGGTGAAGCAGTCTCCGCCGGGATCCACCGGTCTCTGTCCTGAAGCGGACCTGCATAACGTAGGACCCGGCGTACAAAAAGCCACCCATCGCCCCGATGATGGATCGGTCTCACCCCAACCGCAAGCCTGCCGCGGCGTAATTCCCGCGCAGGTCTGGACACCGCCCTGCCCCTGAGTCACCCTGATGCGCGCTGCGCGAGGGGCGCGGCGAGGTTCGACTCAAGAGAGGGTGATTCATGGTTGCAGGAGACAAGGTGAGGCTCGGACTTGGCGCGGCGTTGATCGTCGCGGCGTGGGGCGTCATGGCAGGCTGCTCCGACGACTCGGGCGCCGCGTCCGACACCGGCGCGACCTCCAACGGGGCCGCCGACGCCGGAGCGGGCGACAGCGGCTCGACCGAGGACTCGGGTGTTGCGGACTCGGGCGCCGGGGTGGACTCGGGCGGCGTCGAGGACTCGGGCGGCGCCGATGCGGGTGAGGACGTGGTCGACAACGGGCTCCCCCCGCGCCCCTGGGCGGTGGACTCGCCGGGGTTCTACAACGTCGGCTTCCGCTCGCTGACGGCCAGCTACACCACGATCGACGACGTGGAGCGCGAGCTGAGGGTCGTGGTCTGGTACCCGACCCTGGACACCGAGGGAGAAGACGCGCTCTACGGAGGGCTGCTGCCGCGCGCGGGGGTCTTCACGGACGCGACGGTCGCCCCCGCGGAGGGTGGCGCGCCGTTCCCGGTCATGGTCTTCTCGCACGGCAACAGCGGCTTCGCGGAGCAGAGCTACTTCCTGACGGAGTACTTCACCACCCACGGCTGGGTGGTCGTGTCGCTCGATCACACGGGCAACACCTTCGACGCGACCGGGATCGACCCGGCGATCTTCTACTTGAGGCCGGTGGACGTCTCGGTGGTGCTGGACACCGTGCTCGCGCTCCCTGAGGGCGATCCGCTGTCGGGGCGGCTCGGCGACGACATCGTCATGGCGGGCCACAGCTTCGGTGGGTACACGACGCTGCTCGCCAGCGGGGCGGGCTTCGCCGTGGACGACCTGTTCGCGCTGTGCGACGCCGACGTGATCGATGAAGACAACTGCGCCCACTACCGCGAGCCCGAGCGTGAGGCGCAGCTCAGGATGGGCTTCCTCGATGAGCGGATCGACGTCGCGATCCCGATGTCTCCTGGGGCGACCCAGCTCATGGGGCCGGGGATCGGCGACATCACCATCCCGACCCTGCTCCTGACCGCGGCGCTCGACGAGACGACCCCCAACGTGACCGAGGGCGACCCGACCTGGCAGGCGCTCATGGCGCAGGGCTCGGTGCGCGTCGACTTCGCGACCGCGGGCCACTTCACCTTCTCCAACGCCTGCGACGCCTTCCCTGGCCTGATCGACGGCGATGGGTGCGGCGACGGCTTCCTCCCCGCCGAGGAGGCCCACGCCGCGATCAACACCTTCAGCCTGGCGTTCGCCCGCTTTCACCTGTTCGGTGAGGCCGAGCTGGAGCCCCTGCTCAACGGCGAGCAGGAGGTCTCCTCCGACGCGACGATCAGCGCCCGCCCCTGAGCCCGCGCCCCGGGCTCGGCGTCACTCCTCGTCGGGCTCGTACTGCGTGGTCATGGCGCGCATCCACGCATGCAGGGGCTCCATGGCGCGCCAGTGGTTCAGACACCACCCCACCAGCTCCGCGCTGAAGAACTCCTCCGGCACCGGCACCTCCAACCACGTGTAGAGCCCCTTGCGCTTGAGCAGCTCGGCGCGCGGGTGCTCCTTGTCGTAACCGCGCGGCACCCGCTTGTAGCGCTCGCCGCCCACCTGGTAGGTCTCTGAGGCCTCCAGCGTGGCGACGATGTCGCTCAGCGCTGGCCCCACCGCCGGGTCGGCCACCTCGTCCCGGTAGGTGTCGAGCAGGTGGCGCGGGAGCTGGTACAGCCCCGCGGCCAGCATCAGGTTGGGCGGCTCCAGGTGCATGTAATAGCTGGAGCAGGTCATGCGCTTGCCCTCGCCCTCCCAGAACAGCAGCGCCAGGTTCGTCTTGTAGGGGCGCTTGTCCTTGCTGAAGCGGACGTCGCGGTAGATGCGAAACAGCGAGCGGTTCACCCTGGGGTCGGCCACCACGTCGGGCGACAGCTCGCGCAGCGCCTCGCCCATCGCGCCCACGAACAGGCGCGATGGGGTCAGGACGCTGTCCTCATAGCGAGGCTTGTTCGCCTCGAACCAGTCTCGGTCGTTGTTCTCAACCAGCTCCTCGAAGAAGGTGACGCTGTCCTTCGGGAAGCCTTCAAAGGTCATGGGGGTGGTCATGGTCGCAGGATCCTGGTCGTGTTCATCTCATCGCGGGCGCCTCATGGGTTGGCGCCGCGCGCCGTGGTCTGAACAAGATACCACTGAAATCCTGTGTTGTGGACCTTCTGCCTGTTAAACGGTGCCGGTGGGGTCTCCCGCGCGCACCGCGCGGGCCATGGCTTGCATCGACGCGCGCGCGAACTGGCGTTGAAAGAGGGTGAGGGCGGGTCGTATGAGGGCGATGAGGGGGCTGGACGCGCGAGCGAAGGCGTGGATGCTATAAACGACCTCACCGGTCTCGTGGTTCCACGTCACCATGAACCGCTCCTCGCCGCGCATGACGTGTTCGGGGAGCGTCCCGTAGCCCAGGCCAAAGCGTCGAAGCGCGCCCTGCTGATCGTCGATGGTGTAGACGACGCGGCAGGGGTTGAGGGACCAGAGCCCGAGGCGGTGAGCGAGCACGGCGACGGTCGCGCCGTCCTCGATGGGGGCGTCCGGCCAGCACAGGTCGACCCAGCCGAACCCGAACATCTCCCAGCGTCGGACGGCCGCGCAGGCCGCCTCGAAGTCCCGCTCTCCGCGCCCGATGACGGCGCGGCGGGCGTTGACGGCGTAGCCCGCCGGGGCGAGCCCGTCGCGGCTGAGCCCGACCCCGTCGTACGTGAGGGGGGCGTCGCGGCGATCGAGCAGCGCCTGGATGCTCGGGTTGGAGGGGCGCGTGAAGGAGAAGGGGAGGCTCATGGCGGCTCTCAAGGTGGTTGGGGGCCTGGATTCTTCGGGTCGGGCTCCTCTCGGTTGCCCTGGGGATGGTATATCGGTTGCGGAGCGGGGCGAGTCGCCTCGAAGGATGATAACCGCAGAGGGCGCCTCGCTGCACCTGCTCGGGTGAACGGGTGGAGGAGGCGCCGGTTTCAGGGGCCCGCCCCATGGGTCCACGCCACGGGAGGTTGGATATGGAGATTCCCTACACCGCGCTCAGCCAGGACGCGCTCCGCGGGGTGATCATGGAGTTCGTCACCCGCGAGGGCACCGATTACGGTGACCGCGTCTACTCGCTGAATGAGAAGATCGAGCACGTCATGCGCCAACTGCGCAAGGGCGAGGTGCACATCTACTACGACGAGGACACCGAGACGTGCAACCTGGTCTCCAACATCCAGCTGCGTCGGCTGGAGCGGGACAACGCCCGTGAGGAGCAGGACTGAACAAAAGATGTGGTCCAGGTTGGCAGGCCGCTGGACAAGTGAACATGTATTTAGTACAAGGAGGGGGTGAGAGGTCCTCGACATGGTGAGGCGTGGTGATGGCGATTCTAGACCGCGTGAGGAGCACCCGAGACCTCGAGCATTCCTACTTCAACCTGCTCGTCTACGGTCCGCCAGGAAGCGGCAAGACCTACATGGCGCGCACGGCGGTGGAGGCGGGGCACAACGTGCTGTTGCTGGACGCCGATCACGGAACGATGACCCTCAGGGACCAGGACGTCCCGACGCTGCCGATCACGCACTTTGACGAGCTGTTGGAGATCTATAAGGAACTGCGCGAGGGCGAGCACGGCTACGACACGGTGTTCATCGACAACCTGACGGAGATTCAGAAGCTGCTCATCGATCAGTTCAAGCACGAGCACGGCCGCCGCTTCGGCCTGCACAGCTGGGCCAAGATCGTTGAGAAGACCTCGGCGCTGTGCCGCGCCTACCGCTCGCTGCCCCTGAACATCGTCATGTTGGCGCACTCGATGGAGATCGAGGACGAGAACCGGGTGCGGGTGCGCCCGGCGCTCAGCGGCAAGAAGCTGCCGCACGAGATCAGCGGCCTGTTCGACCTGGTGGGCTACAGCCACACGGCGATGGACGGCTATGGCAACATGAGCTACCGCGTGGGCTTCGCGACCGCCGGGGATCGGCACGTCACCAAGGATCGCAGCGGTCGCCTGGAGGCGGTGGAGCCCAACGACTTCGGGATGTTGTTCCGCAAGGTCTTCCCCGAGGCGTCGCGGGAGATGCACGGCAAGATCCTGGCGCGCACCAGCCGCCCGCTCGCGCGCCCACTCCAGCCCGCCCTCGCGCCGACGGCGGCCGCGGGGGCGGCGCTCACCGCCGAGACGCTGATGGGCGGCGATCCGCTCCAGGGCTCCGACCCGTTGGCGACCCCAGGCCCTCCCCGTTCGACTGGACCCCGTGAGCGTCGGACCCCGTCCGCGCCTATCCCGGTGCCGCCGCCGCGGCCGGTGGTGGCGCCCCAGGCGCACCAACCCCCTCAACCCACCCCGACACCGCTCCACCCACGGCCCACGGCGGCCCCCGCCTCGACCCATCCGGCGCCGCCTCCCAGGCCCGCCGCCCCGCAAGCGCACCCCGCGCCGCAGTCTCCAGCGCAACGCCCGACAACGCAGGGGCGCGCCGCCCCCGCGGTGAGCCCGCTCGCGGTGGAGGGGGCCTACGGCACCGACGCGTGGCGAGTCGCCATGGAGCGCTTTCGCGCGACGCTGGGCAGGCTCTCGGGTGGCGACCGGGGGCGGGTGGACGCGATCTGCCAGTACGTCAAGCAGACCCAGGAGGTCTCCTCCAGCATGGAGATGTCCGCGCGCGCGCTGCACGCCTGGGCGGAGCGGCTGGAGTTCATGGCGACGAACGGAGCCCTCGACGAGTTCCTCGGGTAGGAGCCCGGGGTGAGCCAGCGCGAGGTCGGCCCGATGAGGGTCGTCGCGGGGGCGACCTTCGTGCGCGGGTGAGTCACCCCTTCGATCGGCGTGATTACTCGACAATCCCCTCAGCCATGTTACGTGATCCCGGTGACCTCTGTGGGCGCGGCGCTCGTGACATCAACCATCACGCGGCCGCGCTGAACACGTGGAAGGACTGGCCTATGACCCGACCCCGAGCCATTCAACGCAGCGCCGCGCTGACCGCGAGCCTCATCGTCCTCGTCGCGACGCTCTCGGCGTCGCCTGCGGCGATCGCGCGCGACACGGCGCGGCTCAAGATGTGCCTTGAGATCTTCAAGAATCACGTCAACGAGCACGGCACCGTGAAGTGGCGCGGCTACTACGGCCCGGCCAAGGAGCTGGCCTGGGTCAAGCGCGTCGACTGCGACATGATCATCAAGCGCAAGGTCTGGGGGTTCCCGACCCCGGAGCGCGCCGTGCGGCCCTTCATCCAGTACTTCCACGTCCCGCTGGCGCGGGTGGAGATGATGCGCGTCGAGCGGGTCGATTACCGGCACGACGTGCGCCTCGGGAAGCTGGAGTACTTCGGCTACTCCGTCGTCCTCAAGACCGGCTTCTGGGACATCGTCGTGCACAACCGCCTCGGCGACGCCATCACCCGCGAGCGCGAGCTTGAGATCGTCTTCGAGTCCGAGAAGGCCGCGCGCCAGTTCCTCGCCATCGCGCAGGACACCGCCCATGAGTGCGCCGTCAACAGCCTCGGCGTTGGGGAGGAGTGGAACC
The DNA here is from genome assembly GCA_002716585.1 of Myxococcales bacterium. Classification (GTDB taxonomy): domain Bacteria; phylum Myxococcota_A; class Bradymonadia; order Bradymonadales. The sequence continues at coordinate 13,152 of PBBL01000013.1, forward strand.
GCATCAGCGGGGAGTGACCCGCTGTTGACAAGCTCGGGTCTCCTATGGTCCTGTGGTCGGCGTCAAGCCGAGCCACGGAAGGAGGCCGAGGTATGTCGTCGAACAGAGGACCCAGCGCGTTCACCGCGCTCAGCGTCGCCGCGATTGTGATCGTGGGCGCTTCGCTCGTCGAGCCGACCCCGGCCCCGGCTCAACCGCCCGGAAACCTCTCCTCCCTCCTGGAGGACGTCTACCACGCCATCCACAACAACGCCCGCATCTCCTACCGGGGGTACGAGAAGCGTCGCAAGGAGCGCGTCGAGATCGAGCGCCTCGGCTGCACCCTCCGCCTCAAGCGCACCATCCTCGGCAAGCCGCGCCCGGCGCGCGCCGTGCGGCCCTTCATCCAGTACTTCACCGTCCCGCTCGGGCGTGTTCAGCCAGGGCAGATCGAGCGGGTCAACTACCGGCACGACGTGCGCCTCGGGAAGCTGGAGTACTTTGGCTACGGCGTCATCCTCAAGACGCAGTTCTGGGACGTTGAGGTCGAGAACCGCCTCGACGACGGCATCACCCGTGAGCGTGAGTTCGAGATCCGCTTTCGCACCGAGAAGGCGGCGCGCGAGTTCGCCGCGCTCTCCTCCCAGGTCGCTCAAGCCTGCGCCATCGCGAGCCGCGGCGCGGGCGAGAACTGGAACCGCGTCCCCGCGCCTTGACGCTCAGGGCTCCGCGCCCTTCTCCGAGCTGCGGCGAGGAGAGCGGAGCGGGCGGGTGAAGATCGCTCGGATCAGCTCCCCGTTGAGATCCTGCTTGAGCAGCTCCCCCCAACTCAGCTCGGTGAGCGCCTCGTTCGGGCGCCCGTGGATCCAGATGTCCTTGGTCATCAACGCGGCCAGCGTACGCCGCGACACCGGCTGCTTGAGCAGCTCGGACCACGCGAAGTCGCGCGGGTTCTCCGCGAAGCTGTCACGCTCAGGCGCCGCGTGCAGGAGGATGTCCTTGGTCATGATCGCCTTGAGCGTGTCCACGCTCAACCCGAGGCGCACCAGCTCACCCCAGGTGAGGGTGGTCAGGTCATCGGGCAGCGGCGCGGAGGGCGGGGCGTCGTCCAACTCCTGGCTGGCCTCGATCGGCACGGTGTTCGGCTTCACCTCCCTGGCGGGCGGCTCGGGGGTCAGCCCTGGCTGCGGCGCGACCGGTTGAAGGCGAGACAGCCTGTTGAGCAGGTAGCGGGCGATCTCGACCGCGTTCAGCGACCGACCCGGCAGGAACCGATCCAGCCCCCAGGACTGCTGAAACGCCTTCTTGTCGGCGGGCATGGAGCCGTCCGCGGGCTGCCCGTGGACGATGTAGATGCACCGCGCGCCAGCCGGGAGGGCTCGGAAGTAGCTGCACAGCTTGGGGCCGTTGGTGGCGCTGGATTCAAGCTCGTACGCTGCGATCACCGCCCAGGGGCGGATGGAGTTGAAGACGGCGCTGGCCAGCTCGGGCCGGGACGCGTGGAGGACCTCGAAGTTGGCGTCGAGGAGGCTCTCCAGGCGCGCGTGATCCTCGGCGTTGGGGTTGACGACCAGAACGGAGGGTTTCGCCATGACTTGTCCTTGCTCTATACCTGTACGGCGCTCGGGCGCGTGTAGGAAGCGCCACCCGCTCGTTGTTGAACCATACGCCTGAGCCGCGTCCGTCAGTGTACGCGAGAAGACACCCCCGGATCCAGGGTCGGGATCCACGGCGCACCGCGCCTCCTGAGGAGCCTCCCATGAACCTGTCACGCCAAGTGGCCCTCATCGCCCTCATCGCCGCGTCGCTCACGCCGATGGCCTGCTCGTCCGAGAAGCGGTCGCCCCCGCCGGAGGCGTCGCAAGGCTCACCCGGCGAGCCCGAGCCTCGCGCGACCGTCGAGGAGCTGGCGCTGCCAGACCAGACCGCGTTGCCCCGCGAGCCGGATCACACGCCGCTGTGCCCCAGAGGTGAGGAGGAGGCCTGCGCCCGAGACTGCGAGGGCGGCGATCTGAAGCGCTGCGTCGCGTTGGGGCTGGCGCGTCGCAGCTACTTCGACGCCGAGGCGGCGCAGGAGTCGGTCGCGCTCCTGCGCCGCGCCTGCGACGAGGCGATGATCGAAGGGTGTTACCACCTCGGGGAGACCTGGCGCACAGGCCACGGGGTCAAGAAGGATCCCAAGCGGGCGCATGAGCTGCACACCCGAGCCTGCGAAGGGGGGTGGCCCGCGGCCTGCTTCAGCCTGGCGCTGATGCTCAAGGATCAGACGCCGCCCCGACCTCAGGAGGCGCTGGTGGCCGCCAGCAAGGCCTGCCGCGCGGGGGTTGTTCGCGCCTGCGCCTACACCGCCCGAGCGCTCGGCGAGGGCAGGAGCGTCGCCCGCGACCTCAAGTCTGCGGCGCGCTTCCATGAGGTGGCCTGCGAGGCCGGGAGCCTGCGTGACTGCCTGAGCCTCGCGCTCCTCCTCGACGACGGCACCCCCGAGGAGCCCGCGCGCGTCGCCGCGCTCTACGAGAAGGCGTGCGAGGGCAGCGACGACCTGCTCCTGGCCTGCGCGCGGCTGGGGAAGATGCTCGGGCTGGGCCTTGGGGTGCCCGAGGATCTCAAGCGAGGCCAGGAGCTGCTCTTGAAGGCCTGCAACGCAGTGCCGACCTCGTGCGGGCTCGGGGTCAAGGTGTTCCAGAAGGGGTGCGACCGCGGCGACGCCGACATCTGCAACGACCTCGGGTTGATGTACCTCCCCGGCCGCGGGGTGGATCCCGAGCCGGTCCGGGCGAGGGGGCTGTTTGAGCGGTCGTGCGAAGGGGGCGCGCCCGAGGGCTGCACCAGCCTGGGCCTCTGCATGGTGCGCGGCGAAGGCGGAGACGCCGATCCGCGCGCCGCCGTCACGCTGTTTGAGGGCGCCTGCCAGCGCGACCACGCGCGGGCCTGCTCCAACCTCGGGATCATGCTCTACCGGGGACAGGGCGTGTCCCAGGATCGCAAGCGCGCGGCGGGCTTGTGGAAGGAGCGCTGCGCGGAGGGGCACGAGCCCTCGTGCGAGCTTCAGCGAGCCGAGGAGGCCGGTGAGCTGTAGCTCACGCGAGCGTGAGCGCCGCGATGTCCGCCTCGAAGTGAAACTCCTCGGTGTCGTTGATGTCGTGCAGGAGGCGACGGCGCTCGGTCTGGGTGAAGCCGAGGCGGCGGTAGAAGGCATGCCCTCGGGTGAACCGGGTGTCGCTCCACAGCTCCAGGCGGCTCAGGGCGTGGTCGGCGCACCACGAGAGGACGCGCCGCATCAGCTCCTGCGCGAGCCCGGAGCCGCGCCAGGTCCGAGCCAGGTACATCGTGCGCACCTGCCCGGTCGCCGGGGCGTCGTTCGGGTGGACGGCGACCGTGCCGATGAGCCGCCTCTCCCGATCCCTGGCCACGAAGAAGGCCCCCCCGTGGTCCCAGTACCGGGTCTGCGGCCTGTAGTGCGCCACGCTGTCGATGATCGGGTCGAGCTGGCAGCCGTACTCGGCGAAGATCCCCTCCAGGAGGCTCATGATCGCCTCGGCGTCTTCGTCCACGCCGCGCTCGATGGTCCAGGTGGGGGTCATGGCGCCCCCGTCGGTTCGTTCGCGCCCTCACCCTCCGCGGCGCCGTTGGAGGCGGCGCGCAGACGCTCGGCCAGCGCGGCGAAGGGGTCCGCAGGGGCCTCCTCCGCGGTCGGGGCGTCGGGCTCAGCGGGCTCGGCCTCCTGAGGGGCGGGCGCCTCTGCGTCGCTGGGGGGCGCCGCGGTGTCCTCCTCCGCCGCGCTCAGGCTGGCGAGCGCGTCGATGGGGCTCCTGGCGGCCCTGGGCGAGGGGCTGGAGTCCGCGTGGAGGGTGTCGCGGAGCTTCTCCAACGTGCCGTGGGCGCGGTGGGCGACGTCCGTCAGCGCAGGATCACGGTTCTTCCTGGTCTTCTTCTGGGCGCGGGTGACGTCCGCGGTGATGGAGCGCGCGAACAGCCGGACCTTGTCGGTCTCGCTCGGGCTGACCAGCTCGGCGGCGGTCATGTCGTGGAACAGCTCCTCCTCCTTGACCTGGTGGAGCTTGCGGATGGACGAGATGAACGCCGTGGTGCGCTGCTCGTCGCTCTCCTCCAGGTGACGGCGGCAGCACAGGATCATCTCCATGACCGGGATGTCGCTCAGCGGCCGCGCGGGCAGGTAGGCGTTGGGGGCGCCCTCTTCTGGCCCGGAGCTGACCCGCAGCACGAGGCCAGCCTCGCGCAGCGCGTCAAGCACGTCGCGCGCCAGCGGCATCGGGATGCTCGCCTGCGCGGCCACCGACTCCAGCGCGAGCGAGCCCTTCCCCGCCTTGTAGGCCAGCGCGATCGGGTAGAACACCTCCAGGCCGATCAGCGGGTTGTACTCCCGGTCCTCCTTGAGGTTGAGGCGCTGGAGCCGGTCCGGGAGCATGAGCTGCTTGAGGTTCTGGATCGTGTAGGCCAGCTCCGCCCCGAACAGCACGATCACCCAGCAGATGTAGACCCAGAGCAGGAAGATCGGGATCAGGTAGATCGCCCCATAGACCTTCTGGTAGTTCCCCAGGACGAAGCTCGTGACGTAGAAGTTGAAGCCGGTCTTGGCCAGCTCAAACGCCAGCGCGACCACCAGGCCGCTGACGATCGCCGGGATCCAGTTCACCCGGGTGTAGGGGAGCAGCTTGTTGGCGAGCGCGAACAGCACCCAGGCGATCCCGATCGACATCGCCTTGTAGCCCAGCGACGCCATGAACGGGACCGCCTCGACCATGACGTGGAACTGGGCGGTCTGCACGATCGAGATCGTCACCAGCAGCGGCGCCAGCGTGATCAGCGCGTAGAAGGTGAGGAACTTGTTGAGCAGCGGGCGCTGCTTCTTGATGCGCCAGATGTCGTTGAAGGCGTGCTCGACGTTGTTGAACAGCATCAACCCCAGGACGATGAGGACGATCGCGCCGATCCCCCCCGCGGCGTTCACCTGCTTCTCCACCGCTTGCTGGATCTGCTCGATGATCTCGGGGCCGGCGAACGGCAGCAGGTAGTCCTGAACCAGCGCCAGCAGCTTGTCCTGGGTGCCCCCGAACGCCTTGAGGAGGACGGTCGCCACAGCGACCACGGGCACGACCGACAGCACGGTGGTGAACGCCAGCGCGCTGGCCCGCACCAGCCCCCGGTCGCGGATCAGCTCCTGGACGACCATGTAGCCCAGCCAGACCGGGTAGAGCAGCACCAGCTCGCCGCGGTGCATGCGATCCCACTGTCCGGTGCTGAACATGTGGGCGGTCGCTTTGAGCTTCTTGTAGGCCTGTTTGATCTTCATGATCGTCGCCTGGTCACGTCAGATGGTGACGATGTTCTGGAGCCGCGGCCCGGGTGGCGCGTAGAGGAAGACCTCGTCGCACAACGGCGCGGGGCGCGTGTCGTGGTAGTAGCGCACGATCCCGGTGAACGCCTGCAACCCCTGGGAGTCGCCCAGCGCCGAGGTGACCAGCAGCGTGTGCCGGTTGGGGATCCCCACCCAGAGCTGATCGGTCCCGATGCGCTCGCGCATGACCTGCCCCAACCTCGGGGTCAACAGCAGGCTCCCTTCAAAGTTGCCTCCCGTGTCGACCTGGATGACCTCGATCCCTTGAACCCGGGTGGGGTGGAGGTGCGCCATGGGATCCAGCGCGCGGTTGTCCAGGTTCATTCCTGCGAGGTCGCGCAGATCGGCGAAGGTGCACCCCCAGGCGACGAGGTCATCCGGCTCGATGTAGCGAAGCTGCCCCAGCTGATCGATGGCCACGGTCACGCGCGGCAGGCGCGCCTCAAAGGGTGAGTTGGGCAGCAGCGACTGTGAGGAGACCTGCTCCTGCCCCTCCCAGCCTGCGGCGACCAGGATCGGCACGAGGCGGTTCATGATCGAGAGCAGCCGCGTGGGGTAGGTCTTCGCAGCGGGGATGTCGTCGAGGCCGTCCTCGTCGAGGACCAGCGGCGCGTAGCGGCCTGACACCGGGCGGCCGCTCCCCAGGTCGAAGTCGGACACCTCGCTGTCCTCGTCCTCATCGGCCATCACGAAGCTGGCCATCACCATCGGCTCGTCGTCGTCGTCGTCTTCGGGGTCGATGAACGGGTGGGCCGCGTCAGCGCCGGGCGTCAGCGCGCTCAGGTCGGGCTTGTCGAGCGTCATCGTCTCGGGGGAGGCCTGGAGCACGGTGGTCAGCTCCATGGTGCCCTGCATGGACTCTGGTGTGGCCTTGAGGTGACCCAGCCCCAGCAGGGTCTGTCGGATCAACTCCGCGGGGGCCTCGCCGTGCACGGTGGGCGCGTCGAAGACGCTGGCGTCGTCTTCAGCCTCCTCCGCGGGCGCCTGGGTCAGCTCGCGCTGGAACGCCTCGACCGGGATGTTCCGCGTCGGGCGGTACCGGACGCCTCCGCTGGACGCGGCGATCGGCGTCGGGCTCGGCGCCGATCCCTCATCGACCGTCTCCGGCTCGGCGCTCAGCGCCTCTCCGTCGTCTCCTTCGGGCGTTGCCTCCTCGGCGTGGGTCGGGGGGCGGTCCTGCTCGATCGTCGGCGCCGCGTCGCGGCTGTCGATCATCATGTGGGCGCGCACCGCCTGGAGCTGATCGAGGCTGATCTCGGAGGTCGCGTCGGGATCCATCTCCTTGATGGACGGTGACCCGGACCTCATCGCGTTCAAGGTCGCCATGAGCACCGCGCGATCCATGTCGCGGGTCTGATCCGCGTCGTCGCGCTCCAGCAGCGAGGGGTCCGGCTGCGCGATCCGGGTGGCCTCGAACCCTTCATCCCGGGTGGGGGTCCGCTGCTCCTCCAGCGTGCTCGTCGCGCGGCGCAGCCCTTCGGTCGCGCGCGATCGGTCGCGCATCGTCATCAGCTCCTCCAGGCTCGCCTCGATGGTGCGATCGGCGTCGTCGGAGGGGATCTCCTGCGTCGGCGCGGCGAAGGAGGTGTTCGGAGGCGCGGGCGCGGCCTCCAGGGTGTCTCCGTCATCCTGCTGGGCGGGGAGGACGCCGTGGGCGCGGAGGATCTCGATGAGCTTGATGGTGTTCTGCGCCGTGGCGTTGTCGCTGTTCAGCGCGCGGGCGCGCTCGGCGTCGGCCTGGAGGACGAGCAGCTGCGAGACGTCCAGCATCTGGGTCGCCTCCACGTCCAGATCCTCACCGCGCGCCAGGCGGCTGCGCAGCTCCGAGAGGACGCTGATCTTGCGCTCCTTGGACGGGGCGCCGTCGGGCTGGGTCGCTGGGACGCCGTAGTGCTCGGCGCGCGACAGCGCTCGGAGGCCCGTCGAGACCAGCAGCGCCTCGTCCGCCTGACGCTGGGTCAACGGGAACGCCCCGGCGTCTGGGGCGCTCTGGAAGTCCATCAGCTGCTTGTAGGCGCGCATCAGCGGGTAGTTGCTCTGCTTGTCCTCCAGGGCGTCGGCGCAGATCCGCAGCGGGGAGAAGCGCGAGCCGGTGGTCTGCATGTGCATCTCCACCGGGCCTCGCGCCGGGTCGATCCACCGCGCGCCCACGTGCTGGCGAGCCATCTCGCCGAAGAACGCCGCCGTCGCTTGAAGCAGCCACTGGTTCTGCTTCTCAGGGTCGCTCGTGAGGGTGTTCACCCGAAACGTCTGGATCGGGTTGAAGGTGCGCATCAGGTAGACGTCCGGGTAGCGCAGGTTGTGGGGGACGTAGGTCAGGTTCCAGGTGTTGTCCTCGAACTGGCCGAACAGGACCTGGAGCGACTGAGCCCTCAACCAGATCGCCTCACCCTCCTCCTCCGGGGCCATGTAGGAGGGGACGAAGAGGGGGCGGTCGAAGGTGACGTCGTCGGCCGCCATGAGGCCATGGAACGCCTCGGCGAGCCGCGCCGCGCCGCCCTCCCAGGCGTCCATCGCGACGCGGTGGTGGGAGGTGTGCAGCGGCGCGGTGTCGGGCGCCCGCGTCGGCACGGTGAGCAGCAGCGGCATCGGGCTCAGCGCCAGCGGCCTCGCCCCCCGGTGGGTCACCAGGAGCGCCGCCAGGTAGGCCCCGAGCCTCCGCACCAGCTTCGCCCCCTCCTCCACCGAGGCGGGCTGGGTCGGATCGTTGCCGATGACGGCGAGCTGCTCGGTCAGGATCTGGTCCAGGGACTCCGCCGAGGCGATCGACAGGTCGAGCAGGTAGCGCGCCCCGAAGGCGCGGCGCAGCTCAAGCGCCTCGGCGGCGATGGGGCGCTGCGGGGCGGGGAGGTGGTCGAGCCTGGAGGGGGCGATCGCCTCCCCAGGGGGGGTCTTGAAGAGATCCTGCACGGCGAGAGCTCCACACGAGGGTCAGCGTGACGACCGAAGCATATCACGGCCCGCACGCGTGGTCATGACCTCGCCGCGTCCAAGCGTCAGGATTCATCCAGCGCGACGCGGATCTCGTCCTGCACGTAGGGATCTGGCTCCTGCTCCAGCCGCGCCGCGAGGGCGCCGCGGGCCGCCGCGCCGCCGAGCCGCCCCAGCGCCCAGGCGATGTGCCCCCGGACGAGGGCCTGCGGCTCGGCCCGAAGGCGCTCGATGAGCAGCGGGATCCAGCGACGGTCGCCCGTGTTGCCGAGGACGACCGCCGCGTTGCGCAGCAGCCCGGCGCGCTGGGGCCGCTGGACCGGCGAGAGCTGGAGGGTGGCGTGGAACTCGGCCTGATCCATCTGGAGGGCGCGGTCGGCGCTCAACGCCAGCACCTCGGGGCGACCCACGAAGGGCCAGTCCCGGGTGTGGGGCGCCTTGCTGTTCCAGGGGCAGACCGCCTGGCAGATGTCGCACCCGAACATGTGGAGGCCGACGCCAGGGCGGAGGTCGCGCGGGATGGGGCCGCGGTGCTCGATCGTCAGGTAGGCGATGCAGCGGCGCGCGTCGAGGCGCCCCGGAGCGACGATGGCGCCCGTCGGGCAGGCGTCGATGCAGCGGGTGCAGGTGCCGCAGTAGTCCTTCATGGGCGCGCCGACCCGCTCCAGGTCGATGTCCACGATCAGCTCCGCGAGGAACAGGTAGCTGCCCTGGTCGCGGTTGAGGATCATGGTGTTCTTGCCGTACCAGCCGATGCCCGCGAGGTACGCCACGTCGCGCTCCAGCAGCGGCAGGCGATCGACGGCGGCGCGGGCGTTGACCTCCTGCCCCGTCTCCGCCCGGATGAACCCCGCGAGCGTCTCCAGGCGGTGCTCAAGGACCTTGTGGTAGTCGTAGCCCTGGGCGTACATCGCCACCTCGCCGGGGCGCTGGCGCGCGTCCGGGGTGTGGTAGCTGGCGGCGAGCGCAACGATGGAGCGCGCCCCGTCGAGCAGCGCCTCGGGGTGATCGCGCGCGTCGCGGGTGCGGGCGAGCCAGTCCATCGAGCCGTGCTGCTCGGCGTCGATCCAGCGACGAAACGCCTCCCCGTGGGGCAGCGGCTCGGCGGGGACGACCCCGGCGCAGACGAAGCCCAGCTCGTGAGCGCGCGACAGGATGCGGTCGGTGAGGGTGTTCATGGTTGGTGGACAGTCGGGCGTGGGTCTGGCAGATCGGAGGGGTACCTCAAGGGAGCGGGTGAGCGACGATGCCCTCGATCTACAGAATGGTGGTTCATGGGCTGAGCCTGGCGCTGGAGTTCTACTTCATCGACATCCAGGTCACGGGCCGGGAGGTGGTCCCCGAGGAGGGGCCGATCGTCCTCGCGGCCAACCACCCCAACTCCATCATGGACACCCTCGTGCTCGCCACCCAGACCCGGCGCAAGATACGCTACCTCGCCCGCAGCGGTCTGTTCAAGAACCCGGTCATGTCGGCGGTGTTCCACTACTTCGGCGCGATCCCCGTCTACCGCGCCCAGGACGACCCGACGAGCACGGCGAAGAACGACTCCATGTTCACCGAGGCCTGGAACGTGCTCGACCGGGGCGGCTGCGTCGGGATCTTCCCCGAGGGGCAGAACTCCGAGGAGCGCCGGATCCTCAAGATCCGCACGGGGGTGGCGCGCATCGCGCTCGGGGCGGAGGCGCGCCGCGACTACCAGCTCGGCGTCCGCGTCGTGCCGGTCGGCCTCAACTTTGAGGACCGCGACCGCTTCATGTCCAGCGTCCTCGTCAGCTTCGGCAAGCCCATCGACGTCAGCGAGTTCGTCGAGCTGCACCGCGAAGATGAGCGGGCCGCCGTCCGCGCGCTCACCGAGAGGGTCGGCGAGGCGATCACCGCGGAGGCGCTGCACATCGAGGATGAGCGGCTGGACGATCTGATCCGCGACATCCACGGGATCTACGGGCAGCACCTGCTCAAGACCTGGTTCGTGGAGGACGGGCGCGACCGGGGGCTGATCAAGCGCTTCTTCGACGCCGTCCAGTCGGTGCCTGGCCAGCGCCCGGACATGGGGCAGCACTTCTGGGTCAAGCGCCAGATCGTGGAGGTCATGGGGTGGTTTCAGGAGCACGAGCCGGAGGTGGTCGCGCAGGTCCGCACCGACGTCCTGCGCTACAAGCGCCACCTGGAGCACGCCCGGCTCCGCCACGAGCTGCTGGAGCGCTCCCCCGCCACCCTGTCGCTGCGGCGCACGGCCCTCTTCTACACCCTCTACGCGGTCATCTTCGCCGTCCCGGCGTTGATCGGCGTCGTGTTCAACGCGCTCCCCTACCTGATCACCCGCCACGCCGCGTCGCTCGCGCCGGACGAGCCGATGCGCGCGATCACGGGGTTTGGGACGGGGTTGATCCTGTTCCCGCTCTTTTACGGCCCTCTTTTGTGGTGGATCTGGACGGTGGGTGGCACGGTGGTGTGGCCGGCGTTGGTGGCGATCGCGCTCCCGATGCTGGGGTTCTTCTCGCTGCGCTACCGCCAGCGGCTGGGGCGGTACCACGATCGCATCCTGGTGCGGACGTTGTTCCGCACCAACCGGATCCTCCTGAGGGTCCTGGCGCGCGACCGCGATCGCCTCATCGAGCGGCTCGAAGGGCTCCACGATCGGTACATCAAGATCCAGGGTGAGGAGCAGGAGAAGATCGTGACCGAGGTGTCGAGTTCTGTTAGACTATCGGGCAACCGAAGTCGTCGCGAGGACATCCCCTCATGAGGCACCACGCAAAGACGTTGCGCGACATCCGACGCGTCTGTGACGCGGGTCAAGACCTCCTCGCAGCGAGGTGGGCGCAGCCATGAGCGATCTCCCCGCCGAAGTGCTCGTCCTCTCCGGGCTGGTGGTCGTGCTGATCGTGGCGATCGCGGCGATCGCGTGGACGCAGCTCAGGCGCCGCGACGGCGCCGCGACGACCCCCGCGCCCCCAACGGAGGGCGCCACGCCGACGCCTGCGGCGGAGACGGCCGCGCCCGACGCCGAGGAGGCTGAGCTGGAGACGTCCAGCGGTGAGGAGGAGCCCGAGCCCTGGAGCGGCGCGGAGCTGATGACCCTCGATGAAGCGGTCGCCCGCAGCACCAACCGCCTCTCCACCAGCACCGACGAGCCAAGCCGCGCGGCCATTCGGGCGGCCGCGCCCGACGAGGAGGCCGCGCAGGGGGCCGAGCCGGAGCCCGACAGCGAGGCGGAGCCCGGCAGCGATCAGGAGCCCGACAGCGGAACGGAGGCCGACGGCGAGGCGATCGAGCCTCTTGAGGGGAAGCTCCTGGTCGCGGATCCGCTGGCTGGCGCGCCGTCGCTCGTGTCCAGGGAGAGTGAGCGCTACGTGCTGGGGGAGCGGCTTGGGCAGGGGAGCGTGTCGGTCGTGTTCCGGGCCTTTGATCGGGTGCTGGAGCGGGACGTGGCGATCAAGTTCTTCCCGGCGAGCCTGGTGCGCGACGAGGAGGCGCGGCAGCGCTTCGAGCAGCTCGTGCAGGAGGTCGCCAGCGTCGCCCACGCGAACATCATCACGATCTACGACTTTGGCCTGATCGACGAGCGCCCCTACGTCTGCATGGAGCTGCTCGACGGGGTCACGCTGGAGGAGCGGCTCGGCGAGCTGAAGGGGGGGCGGCTGCCGCTGCCGGAGTTCTTCACGGTGTCCGTGGCGTTGATGGACGCCCTGGTGTGCGCCCATCGGCGCGGCGTGGTGCACCGCGACGTGCGCCCCTCCAACATCGCGCTCACCCGCGACGGGCGCGTGATGTTGATGGACTTCGGGGTCGCGGGGGCGCTCAACACGCAGCTGCGGGTCGGGCGAGCGGGGATGGTCCACTTCCTGGCCCCGGAGCAGCTGCAACAGCTGTCGATCACGCCTCGCACGGATCTCTTCTCGGCCGGGGTCACCCTCTACGTGGGGCTCACCGGGCACTTCCCGTTCAGCGGCGTGGAGCGCAGCCGCGCCCCTATCGCGCCTGGGAGGCATCGCCCGGAGATACCCCGCGAGCTGGAGCACCTGCTTGGGCGCTGCATGTCCTTCTCGGCGGGGGCGCGGCCCACGTCGAGCGAGGAGGTGCGCGCTGTCCTGGTGGAGCTTCGTGAGCAGGGCGAGCAGTCGTCCTGGAGCCACTTCTGGGCGCGCGAGGGGGAGCCCGCGGGCGGCTTGTTCGGCAACGCCGAGGTGATGTGGTCGCTGGACGAGGCGCTGCCGTCGGAGCTGTCGATGGGCGCCGTGGCGTCGATGGACTCCATGGTCGAGGTGGTCGTCGTGGACGACCCCAGCTTTGAGCGCGAGGTCGAGGCGGTCGCGTCGGCGCTCGCCGAGCGCTCGCCGGACGCCGAGCCCACCACAGCCTCCTCCGCGGCGCCCCCCTCGGAGGACCCCTCGCCGGAGACGCGCGCCCGAGAGGTGGCGGAGGCGATCGATGAGCTGTTCGGCCCCGATGAGGCGAGCTGGGACAGCATCAAGGCGGAGCTGGACGAGGCGGGGATCGGCTTTGAGTTGGGCGGCCCCGACTCCAGGCCGGTGCGGCGCTCGCTGATTGGCGAGCTGCCCGCGTGGGCGCCCTCTCGGGCGGCGACGACCAGCCCACCCAGGACGGAGCCTACCTCAGCCCCGGCGAGCGCTCCGCCCGCCGCCGTCACCTCCCCGCGCGACGCCGGGCTGGTGTCGACCGCCAACGATCTCGTGGACGCCCTGGACGATTACCTCAGCTCGCGACCCAGCCTGGAGATCCGCATCCCTGAGCCCCCTCGAACCGGCAAGGTGCGTCGGGAGGCCCCGCGCGTGGAGTACACCAGGCGCCCGGGCGTCTACTACATGGGCCCGGAGGCCGGGCTCAAGTCCGATCACCTTGATCGTGACGTCTCGCGGATGCTACGCAGGTACCTGGACGATTGATGCGTCCCCCATCACACATCGGATGAACCATCTATGCCCTTGTTATGGCTGGCATTCTGTCTGTCAGGGGTGGCGGGCCTCTCCTATGAGCTGACCTGGGTCCGCTACCTGACCCACCTGTTCGGCGCCTCGACGCCAGCGGTGTCCGCGACGGTCTCCATCTTCTTCGCGGGCCTCGGGCTGGGCGCCTGGCTCGGGGGGCGCTTCTTTGACAAGCGCGACGAGCCGCTGCTGGCCTACGCCGGGCTGGAGGTGGCGATCGGCCTGGTGGCGGCGACGGTGCCGCTGCTGTTCCCGTTCATCAACGGGCTGCTCAGCCAACGCCCGGTCGCGGGGGGGCTGCTGGAGCCGCTCGTGCTGAGCACCCTCCTGCTGATCGTGCCGACCACGCTGATCGGGGCGACCTTCCCCGGCATGGCGGCCGTGGTGCGCAGCCTCGGCAACCCGACCCGGGCGACCGGGCTGTTCTACGGCTTCAACACGCTGGGCGCGGTCCTGGGCTGCCTGCTCGTCTCCTTCTGGTGGCTCCCCTGGCTGGGCCTCGACGCGACGGGGTGGCTGCTGGTGGGCATCAACATCACCATCGGCCTGCTGGTCGCGGCCTCCTCCCGCGTCCTCGCCCGCGCCGCGACCGAAGGGGGGCGCGCGTCGCCAGACGCGCCAGGAGCCTCGGAGGCGCGCGGCGACGTCGCGGAGCCGTCTACCACGTCCGAGGGGCTCTCCACGCCGCTGGCGGCCTCTCTGGCCGCGGTGAGCGGTTTCCTCGGGATCGCGATCGAGGTGATGTGGTTTCGGGGGCTGGCGCTGTCCTTTCCGGGGACGGTGTACGTGTTCGCGCTGGTGCTGTCGGCCTACCTGGTGGGGATTGGCGTGGGCTCGCTCGTGATCGGCCGCGTGTTTCGGGATCGGGCGCCCAGCGCGGTGGTGCTCGGGTTCCTGTACGCCGGGGTGGCGCTGGGGTGCCTGATCACCCAGAACGTCATCCCGGGGATCATCCCGTGGAGCGTCCAGGCGCTCACCGCGGGGTGGCTCTCCTCGTGGGGCGGGTACGCGGGGTGGATCGCGCTGATGGCGGTGGGGGCGATGCTCCCGGCGACGTTGGCGATGGGCGCCGCGCTGCCGCTGCTGATCGGCCTGGCGACGCGCGGGGGCGACGAGGCGGGGCAGAGCGCGGGGCGGATCTACGCCGCGAACACGATCAGCGGGGTGGTGGGGAGCCTGGCGGGGACCTTCGTCCTGATGCCGCTGCTCGGGGTCAGCCGCAGCCTGATGCTCCTAGCGCTTGGCTACCTGGCGATGGCGCTGGTGTTGATCGGGCGCGCCGGGCTCAAGCCGATCTACCCGGTCAGCCTCGGGGCGGTGCTCGTGCTGTGCCTGGGGCTGGTCGCCGCCGACTTGCAGCCCGACATCAACGCGCTGCGCCACCGACCCGAGCAGCGCCTCCTCTTCTACAAGGACTCGCCGAGCGCCACGGTCTCCATCTACGAGGAGGCTGACGGCACCCGGCTGCTCATGGCCAACAACCAGTACGCGCTGAGCGGGACCCACAAGAGCACCGTGGCGATGCAGTACCGCCTCGGGAACCTGCCGATGCTCCTCCACCCGAAGCCGACCCGCAGCCTGCTGATCGGCTTCGCCACCGGGACCACGCTCGCCGCCATGGCGTCCGAGCCTCGCCTGGAGCGGCTGGACTGCGTCGAGATCCACGACCTCCTCTTTGAACTGGGCGGCTTCTTCAAGGAGGTCAACCACGCCGTCTACGAGCAGCCGAAGGTGTCGCTCATCGAAGGCGACGGGCGCCGCTACCTCGCCCGCCCCGGGGCGTCCTACGACGTCATCGTGGCCGACCTCTACGTCCCCCGGAACCCCGGCGTGGGCTCGCTCTACAGCGAGGAGCACTTCCGCGCCGTCTCGGCGCGGCTGGCGCCCGGCGGTTTGTTCATCACCTGGCTCCCGCTGTGGCAGCTCAGCGCCGACGAGACCGCCTCGATCGTCAAGACGTTCCTCGCGGTCTACCCCGAGGCGGAGGGGTGGGTCGGCAACTGGAGCCCGGCGCGGCCCATCCTCGGCTTGATGACCCGCGGCGCCTCCGACACCCCGCCGCCCGCGCGCCTCGAGCCCGAACTCAACCGCCGCACGGTCGAGCTGCTCCAGGGCGCCTTCCCCGGCCACGAGGGGAGCTGGCCGGGGGTGCGGCACCACCCGGACGTCTCGCGGCAGATTCTGAACACCGCACAGCTGCGCGCCTTCGCCGAGGGTGCGATCCTCAACAACCTCGACCTCCCCTACATCGAGTTCTCCTCGCCGCGCTCCATGATGCAGGCGAGGTTTCGAGGGCGGCCGCTGTCGAGGGACAACCTGGAGGCGATTGATCGGGTGCGCCCATTGCGTCAGACTCCATGGCGGTTGCCGGAGGCGAGCGCTTCGCAAAGGAGGTAGGGCGTGGAGAGGGTGCAGCGCGTGTGGTGGGGGTTGTGGGCGGTCGCCGCGGTGTGGGGGTGTGGTGACGACGCGTTGCCGAACTACGACGGCGCGCCCGTCGCCGAGTGCCGCAGCGCCGACGACGCCGAGTGCGCCTCGCTGGCGGAGTACTACTTCGCCCGGTACGAGGGCGAGGCGCTCCCGGAGTGTCGGCCCGCGCTGGCCTCGGAGCCGATCGACGGCCAGCTCTACCTGAGGCTCTTTCGCGGGGAGCAGATCGGCTACAAGGACGTCGCGAGCCAGACCCGCGCGTTGCAGCGCTACTTTGAGCGCTACGGGGTGACCTTCTTCACCGACAGCGTCCCGGCCGAAGGGGGCATGGACTACGCGATCACGGGCGACCTGGACGATCTGGAGCGGGCGCTGGACGAGGCGGGGATCCCTCGGGGGAGGGCGCTGACCCGAGAGGAGCAGGAGCGCGCGGACGAGGTGGTGGCGAACGTCCTGTTCGCCAACCTCAAGCGGTTCCTGAAGGAGAACTCCAGCCGCCGTCAGCGGGGGATCAACGTCGTGGTGATCACGGCGATCGCCGATCGCGCGACCAACGAGCTGCTCCTGCCGGGTGGTGGGGTGATCGCTGGGTTGGGGCTGTCTCCAGCGCTGCTCGACACGATCCGCGCGGACGACGCCCAGGCGGATCTGTACACGCTGCTCGACCTGGATCGGGACTTCACGCCGACCCTCTTCGTCGGGCACGACACGTTGAAGCTCTACGACCGGCGCCCCGACAACATCATCGCCCATGAGCTGGGCCACGCGCTGGGGCTGCCCCACACGACCGCGCCGGGCTACCTGATGACCCAGGGGCAGGATCTGATCGACTGCTCGGGGACGCTGACCGATGAGGAGCTGGATCGGACGGTGGGCATTGAGCGGCGGCGGTCGGCGGTGTGGGCGAGCGAGCCGCTGACGCAGCTTCGGGCGCGGGTTCGGCGGCTCTCGGCGCACCTCGGGGAGCGCCGCGCGTCCGAGCCGCTCAGGGCTCGATGAGCCGCCTGGGTCCCTCGCGGTCGAAGTACCAGTTCCCGAACACCTCCTGAACCGAGATCCCATCGACGCGGAAGGACTGGAAGTGACCGCTGCCGCCGACGGTGTGTGGGCCGCTGGCGGGGCTGAAGGCGCCGCTGAGCGGCGAGAGCGACTCCTGCAAGCGGGCGCGGTAGCGTGTGATGAACGCCTCCTCCTCCTCGTCGAAGGGCTGGTTGACGCCGAGGGCGCCGAGCTGGATCGAGTCCTGCTGGCCGATGTAGGTGAAGAAGGGGGTGGTGACGTGGGGGGCGGACACGTCGGCGAAGAAGCACATCCCGTCGAGGCCCTGGGAGTCGCCACAGCCTTGATCGACCTGCCCGTTCCACACGCCCTGGGCGTAGGTGGCGGCGAGGTCGATCGGGAGCTGGTTGGGCCGAAAGGTCTCGAAGTTGACGCCCCAGCCCGCGTCGTTGAAGCCGCGGACCTGGACGCAGGGGAGGGCCTCGGCCATGCGGTCGAGGTGGGAGAGGAGGCCGACCCCACCGGCGGAGTTGCCGACGAGGAGCGCCTCGTCGGCGTGGTAGAGGTTGGGGGCGGGGGTCAGCGCGGGGTCGGCGAGGTCATCGAGGGTGGCCATGAGGATCCGGGTGCCCCGGAAGTGCCAGCCGCCGGTCATGTCGGAGGCGGCCTGGTCGCCGCTCCAGTAGTCGGAGCTGCAGTAGGGGATCCAGACGTGGTTGGCGTTGTAGAAGTCGGGGTTGCGCTCGGGATCGACGTCGAACAGGCCACCGCCGCCGCGGGTCGGCCCGTTGAGGGTCGAGGACATGAGGCTCGGGGCGCGCTCCCAGAGGGCGTCGCACATCTCGGGGGTGGCGCAGATGGTGCCTCCGGCGAGGAGGATGACCCAGCGCCCGAGGCCATCGCCGGTGCCGCGGCGGAGGTAGTAGCCCGCGGGGGAGCCGTCGTTGCAGACGGCGGCGCGCCCCTCGGCGTCGTGGATCGGGATCCAGGTCATGACAGGCTCGGTGAGCCCGTCGTCTTCGAAAGTGGGCGAGTCCGGGTCGCAGCTTCGGGGGGGGGTGGTGTCGGGCTCCACGTCCGGGGTCGCGGAGTCGGCGGCGGAGTCGAGGAGGTCGGAGTCGAGCGGGGCGTCGGTGTCGGGGGAGGCGTCGATGGGGGCGCTGTCGGGTGCGGCGTCCTCGGGGGGCGTGTCGCGGGCGTCGATGGGCGGGCGGGAGTCGGGGGAGGCGTCGGCGATGTAGGGCTCGGGCAGGGTGTAGGGGGGCCTGGGCTCACCCTGGCAGCCGAGGAGCGCGGTGAGCGCGGCGACCAGGGTGAGCGTGGCGGCGACGTCCATGCGTCGGGGCTCCGAGGTGGTGGGCGAGTCGCAGGTCAGGAGATCGCCTCGATCTGGTAGATCGAGTGGTAGAGGATCATGAGCCAGGCGCTGTTGCGCAGGCGGAGCATGACCTCAAAGGGGGAGGACCACTCGGGCTTGCCGGTGAAGGTCATGCCGTTGCGGAGGGTGATCCGGATCTGCCGCTCGGCGCGCTCGGCGCGCTCAAGCTGCTCGTTGATGATCTCGATGTCGAGGCGGTCCTTGGCGGCGAGCGCGGCGCCGAGGTCCTGGTCGCTGAGCTCATCGTCCCGCTTGGACTGGCTGAAGACGGCGCCCTTGGCGTCGTCGGGGCAGAAGAAGAGCACCTGGAGCTTGGACTGCTTGAGGCGCTCACCGGCCTCGTCGTCTTTGAGGGTCCAGGCGAAGGGGTTGGTGTCGGGCTTGAAGCGGGCGCTCAGCTCGCCCTCGTAGAGCCGGAAGTAGTAGTTGCGCTTGGACTCGGCGAACTCGGCGTACTTCTGCCGCGCGGGCTCGGTCTTGGCGATGAACTCCTCGACCTCGTCGTCGGAGAGGTCCATCATGGCCATCAGGCGGATGAACTTGCGGTGCTGCTCGGGGTAGCGCTCCCAGAGGTCGAGGGCGCGGGGCCCCCAGCCGCAGTTGGCGGGGGCGACGGTGGCGAGCCCTTCGAGATCGAGCTCGAAGCGCGCCATACGGCGGGTGTGGCGCTTCTTCATGAAGGGGTACTTGCGGTGCAGCTCGTTGCCGAGGCGCTCGATCTCGTCCTCGTCCTCGTCCTCCTCGAAGGGGAGGCCGTAGTCGCCGCGAGCCCAGCGGATCGCCTCGATCGGGGTGAGCGAGCGCCCCATGTCCTTGGCCCGCTTGATGCGGCGCTTGGCGCGGTCCCAGATGAACGCCCAGCGGTCGTCCTCGGAGGCGAGCTTGCTCAGGGACATCTTGCCGGTGGCGATGTCGCGCGACAGCTCGTAGCTGAGGCCGGTGTAGGTGGCGAAGGTGCGGATCTGCTTGGCGCGCATCGCCTCGATGCGCTTGGGGTCTTCGGCCAACCAGAAGGCGCGAGCGCGGGTCATGCCGGGGTTTTGTTCGAGGAGGTTCTTGGCGCGGTAGCTGATCGCGAACTCGGAGGGGTAGCGGAGCTTGAACTCATTGAAGGAGAGCTCGCCGGCGGCGATCCGCTTGGCGAACGCCTTGCGCAGGCACTCCTCCTCCATGAGCTTGTGCATCTTGGCCTTGGCCTCCGGATCGAGCTTGATCGGGGGCTTGCGTTTGGGGGGGCCGCCTCGTTTGTTGCGTGATTTTCCCTGGGACTGGCGAGGACCTCTGTCGTTGCGTGGCATGTCTCATGTCTCCGTGATGAGCCCCCAAGCAGCTCGGGGGCGTCGGGCAACCTCCGGCCTCCACCATGGGCGGCGGTCGGTCGTGCGTTAGCGACACCTCATGTTTAGGTGACCCGGTCAGGCTGCGCAAGGTCTACCGGTGCAGATCGGTAACAGGTTGTGGGGGGCGACATATGCCGGCCCCTTGTGTGGGATGCGGCTGGCGTGGCGTGGGGTGTATCTCCGGGGGCCTGCTCGGTTTGAGGCGGGTCGGGCGCTGGTTGGATAAAATCAGATGTCGCTTGACGGAGATTGGCCACATGCTTATGCTGTCGCCCCCTTGACCCTGGGTTTACATCGATGGGGTCAAGCGGGACAACCGAGGGCGATTGGACGCCCCCAGTGGGTTACCCCTGCGGCTCACCTTGTGAGTCCGGATGTCTGTCATTCACAGCGACCGATCGGATCGGTCGGGTTGTGAGGGGCGGGCAGAGGCAGTCCTCCACTGGGTCGCCCAGATGTCGCCAGAGCATCGGCTTCGAGCCAACAAGAGACTGCAACGAGGTTTGTGTCATGTACGCTATCATCAAGACCGGCGGTAAGCAGTACCGCGTTCAGGAGGGCGACGAGCTTCACGTGGAGCTCCTCAAGAACACCGAGGACGGCAGCGAGGTGGTCTTCGATCAGGTCCTCATGATCGGGGGGGACGACACCAAGATCGGCCAGCCCGTCGTTGAGGGCGCTGAGGTCAAGGCGACCGTCGTCCGCAACGGGCGCGCTCGCAAGGTCATCGTCTTCAAGAGCAACCGCCGCAAGGGCTACCGCCGCAAGAAAGGCCACCGTCAGTCCTTCTCCAAGATCCGGATCGACAGCATCACCCACTGAACCCGGGGCTCAACCTCCCCTCGATAGCCAAGGAGCTTCGTCATGGCCCACAAAAAAGGACAGGGCAGCAGCCGCAACGGTCGCGACTCGATAGGACAGCGTCGCGGCGTCAAGAAGTTTGGCGGTGAGATCGTCCGCGCCGGCAACATCATCGTGCGCCAGCTCGGCACCAAGATCCACCCCGGCGAGAACGTCGGCATGGGGCGCGACTACACCCTCTTCGCGCTGGTGGACGGCACCGTCGAGTTCCAGCGCAAGGGGCGCAACCGCAAGCGCGTCGCCGTCATCCCCGCCGACCAGCCCTCCGCCTGATCCGAGCCGTCGCGCTTCGATCTCGCCCCCCCCTGCTTCGCCAACCCGCGCGTCGGCTCTCCTCCCCTCCGAGTCACGCGCCTGGCGCACCGCCACAGCTCCATCCTCACCATCGCCTTATTGAGCGCCGTCCTTGATCCGATGGGATCTTCCTGACATGATAATGTTCAATCAGGATGCTGCGCCCCAGCGCCTGTTGAACCCCAACACAATCCTCAGGGAGCGCTCGTGAACAACTCCACGCCATCGCTTGACCCGATGAGGGGGTCGTATTCACTCTTTCTTGAGTCACGCCCTTCAGGCGTCACGCTCCTCCTGTTCATCGGGGTCGCTGTGTTGGTCGGGTGTGGGGGGGATCCGGAGGGGGTGGACTGGGTTGATCCGGCCGACATCTCCACCGGGGGCTCCACCTCCACCACCGGAGAGACCACGGGCGCCACAACAGGCGGCACGACCGGAGGCCCCACCGGAGGCGGGTCCACCGGGCAGACCTCGCCGAGCGATCCCGAAGGCGCCGCGCTCTACGCCGAGCAGTGTGGCGGGTGCCACGGCGTCTCGGGGCAGGGCGGCAGCGGCCCGGCGTTGCGGGCCTGGACGCGTGGGTTCGAGGCGCTGCGGATCGAGATCGACACCACGATGCCCTACGGCAACCCCGGCGCCTGCGTGGGCGACTGCGCGGAGCGGGTGGCGCGCCACATCCTCGACGCCTTCGCGGAGCCCGAGGAGGCGGTCTGCGATGGGGGTGAGGAGGAGGTGCTGCCGCAGCGGCGGCTGCGGCTGCTGACCCGGCGCGAATACGCGAGGACCGTGCGCGATCTGTTCAACCCAGGCGCGGAGCCTGTGGATGAGGGGTGCCGGGCGCAGCGCTTCTCCTTCGACCCGCAAGGGCAGAGCTACGACACGGTCCACGTGGCGGGATCCTTCAACGACTGGGCGGGGACGATCGCGGGCGGTGGCTGGCCGATGACGTGGGATCAGGCCGCGGGGCGTTGGGTGCTGGAGCGCGCGCTTGAGGATGGGCGCTACGAGTACAAGTTCGTGATCAACGAGTCGGACTGGCGTCAGGACACGGCGAACCCCGAGGCGACCTCGGATGGCCTCGGCGGGTTCAACTCGGTGTTGGAGGTGAGCTGCGAGGGGGGCGGCGCGGTGTCGCTGCCAGGCGACGTGACGTCCAGCTTCCCGGTTGAGAGCCGCCCCGAGGGCTACACGTTTGATAACAACGCGGGCGCCGGGCAGGTGACGGCGACCCACATGACCGAGTTCCTCAGCGCGGCGGAGGCGATCGCGGCGGGCGTCGTGGCCGACACGTCGGCGCTGCTGCCGTGCAGCCCGAGCGACGGCTGCGCCCGGACCTTCGTCGAGCAGTTCGGGCGCCGCGCCTACCGCCGCCCGCTGGAGGCGGCCGAGGTGGATCGGCTCACCGGGCTGATCCTGGCCGAGGGGTCGTTTCAGGATGGCCTGGAGGTGGCGATCCGCGTGATGCTCTCGTCGCCGAACTTCCTCTACCGCTTTGAGATGGGTGAGCCGCAGGGGGACGGGAGCTGGAAGCTGACCGGGTGGGAGGTGGCGACGGCGCTCTCCTACACCTTCTGGGGGACGATGCCGGACGAGGCGCTGTTCGTGGCGGCGGAGCGCGGCGCGCTGGACACCGCCGCCGGGGTCGAGCTTCAGGCGCGCCGCCTGCTCGCCGACCCGCGGAGCCGGGAGATGGTGGGGACGTTCGCCGTGCAGTGGCTCGGCGCTGAGAAGATCCTGACGGTCAACAAGAAGGCCGATCTGTTCCCCGACTTCGACGACGCGACGCGCGAGGCGTTGGTGGAGGAGACCCGTCAGTTCATCGCCTACGTCGTGTTCGACGGCAGCCAGAACTACGACGAGCTGCTGACCGCCGACTACACGCTCGCCAACCGGCGCCTGAGCGACTTCTACGGGCTCCCGCAGGGGGCCTCCGGGGAGTCGTTCGAGCGGGTGCCGTTGGACGGGGCGCGGTCCGGCCTGCTGGGTCACGCCAGCGTGCTCGGCTCCTACGCCCACTCCGACCAGACGTCGCCGATCCTCCGGGGCCTGTTCGTGCGGCAGCGGCTGCTGTGCCAGGATCTGGGGGGGCCGCCGCCCAACGCGGGCGGGGTGCCCGAGGTTGACCCCAACGCGACGACGCGCGAGCGCTTCCGGCAACACACGGACGATCCATTCTGTTACAGCTGCCATCGGTACATCGACGACGTCGGGTTTGGCTTCGAGCAGTTCGACCCGATCGGGCAGGTGCGGGCCGAGGAGAACGGGCTGCCGATCGATCACGTCGGGAACATGAACGACGTGGAGGGGCTGCGCACCGGCACGGACGCCCCCTACGAGTCGCTGCCCGAGCTGGCGGGGATACTCGCCGCGAGCCGCAGCGCGAAGGCGTGCTTCGTGACCCAGTACTACCGCTTCGTGCTGGGGCAGCTGGAGAGCGAGCAGGAGCGCTGCAACCTCCATCGCCTCTACGAGCGCTTCGCGGACACCGGCTTCGACATCCAGGAGCTGATGATCGCCACCACCCAGACCCGAACCTTCACCCACCGCCGCTGAGCCCCGGAGGAACCCATGACACGACACAGCCGACGTCAGTTCTTGAAGCTCCTCGGAGGCGCCGCGCTGGCGCTGCCCTTCTACGAGCAGGTGCTGGGGGGCTCCCGGGCGCTCGCCAACGGTCAGGCGAGGCGCTTGATCATCTTCTACTTCCCGGATGGGGTGCCGGGGCAGAGCCAGGAGGGTGACCCGAGCAAGTGGCACTGTGGGGGCTCGGAGTTCAACTTCGAGCTGACGGAGGTGCTGGAGCCGCTCGCGCCGCACAAGCAGGACTGCGTCTTCCTCAACGGCCTGAGCATGGGCGCGACCGACAGCGGCAGCCACCCGGGCGGGGCGCGCAAGCTGTTGACCGGGGTGGACGGCGGGAACGGGGAGTCGATCGATCAGTACCTGGCGCGCACGGTGGGCCGGGATCGTCCGCACCGGCACCTCTACCTCGGGGCGATGGCCAACCACAACAACGCCTCGGGCGACAAGCACATCTCCTACCCGAGCGCGGGCAACAGCACGACCCCCGAGGACAACCCGCTCCGCGCCTTCGAGCGGCTGTTTGGCACGACCGCCCCTCCGGGAGGGGATCCGGTGGCCGATCGGCGCAAGGCGCTGGAGGTGAGCGTGATCGACGGGTCGCTGGCCGAGATGCAGGCGCTCCAGGCGAAGCTGGGGGGCGCCGAGGCGAGCAAGCTCAACCTCCACCTGGAGGCCCTCCGGGAGGTGGAGCGTCGGATCAAGGCGGACGTCTCCGACAACCCCGAGGTGGACACGGCGTCCTGCGACGACCCATCGCTCAACACCAGCGGGGTGGACGCCGGGCTGCTCTATGAGCCGGATCGCTTCCCGAGCGTCTTGCGGCTTCAGATCGATCTCATGGTGCAGGCGATGGCCTGTGGGCTGACGCAGGTCGGCACGATCCAGGCGTCGCACCACACCAGCGAGCTGATCATGAGCCGCTTTGAGGGGAGCGAGATGTACGACGCGGGCTTCGACATGCGGAGCCACCAGGCGTCGCACTACGGCGCCCGGCACAACTACGACCACCGTGAGTTCCGTGACTTCCTGAGGCAGCGGCGGTGGTTCGTGCAGCAGTTCGCCTACCTGCTGGAGCAGCTCAAGGCCCGGCCCGAAGGGGACGGGACGATGCTGGATCACTCGCTGGTGTGGCTCTGCACGGAGGTCTCGGACGGCAACACCCACCAGCACGACAACATGCCGTTCGTGCTCGCCGGTCGCGCAGGCGGCGGCTTGAGCACCGGGCGCCTGCTCCAGTACGGCTACGAGCGCCACTCCAACCTGTTGGTCTCGCTGGCCAACGCGATGGGCGATCCGCTGCGCAACTTTGGTCAGTCCAGCTCCGGGCCGCTCTCTGGGCTCCTGGGTTGACCTGTGCGATACAGGTGTGTGCGATCAGGTTGACCTGATCGGCAGACACGGAGCGCTCTTTGAAGAACATACGGGTGATCAGCAACTGCGCGACAGCCATCAGCGATGAGTTGAGGGAGGCGGTCCGCGCGGCGCGCGAGGCGGGGTACGAGGTCGAGGTCCGGGTCGCCTGGGAGCAGGAGGACGGCGCGCTCTTTGCGCGTGAGGCGGCGGACGCCGGGTGTGAGCGGATCATCGTCTGTGGCGGCGATGGGACGTGGAGCGCGGCGGCGCGGGGCGTGTTCGGCTCGTCGCGCCGCCTGGAGGTGCGCCTCGGGTTGGTGCCTTGCGGCACGGGCAACGACTTCGCGCGGATGTTCAAGCTGGACACCTGGGGGCTGCCAGAGGCTGTTGCCGTCGCTGCTCGCCTCGGAGCAGGTGACGCCGCTGGACATGATCCAGGTGCGCCGCGGGGCGCCCGGCGAGGAGGAGGCGGTGGGCGTGTTCGTCAACGTGGCGACGGGCGGCTTCGTGGCCGAGGTGACGCCGGAGACGCCGGCGTTGCTCAAGCACTCGCTCGGCGGGGCGGCCTACGTCGTCACGGGGCTGCTCAAGATGTCCCAGGCCCAGGGCCACCCGATGCGGGTCGAGGGGAGCGGGCTGGAGCCGACGGAGGGCCGCCTGCTGGGGCTCTGCGTGGGGAACGGTCGGTACGCGGGCGGAGGGTTTGACGTCTGCCCGGAGGCGCGCCCGGACAACGGGCTGATGGAGGTCACGATGGCGGCGGCTGGCCCGGAAGGCGCCCGGGTCACCCGGCCGCTCTGGGAGTGGCTCGCGGGTGACTCCAACGACGGCGAGCATGTCCGGCAGGCGCGCACCTCGCGCCTGGTCGTCTCTTCGGAGATGTCCGTTCAGTTCAACCTGGACGGAGAGCCGGTGCGCGGCCAGCGGTTCATCTTTGAGGTGATCCCCGACGCGTTGGCCTTTGTGCTCCCTGCGGCGGGCACTCGCCCCGCGTGAGCGCCTCACGTCTTGTCGATCCTCCTGTTTGGCTGATATTTTCAGGTCACATCGGTCTGCTCGCCTCTCCAAGAGGTGGTGTAGGCTGTGTGATGTGATCTTCGCGGTGTTCAGGAGGGTTATGAAGAGTCACTGGTGGTGTTGGGTTGGCGCCGTGGTCCTGGTCGGCGCGCTGGGTGTGTCGGAGGCGCGGGCGAACCCGCCCGCCGGGAAGATCTTCGAGGCCCTCGGCGAGGAGCAGAAGGGGCTCCTGGGGGAGGACATCCACGTCGACGTGGAGATGGGGGTGTGGTGGGCTCGCCTCGACGGAGGCTTGTCGTCGCTCGTTGACAGCTGGAACTCGCTGGAGGGGTATGAGTCCTCCATCACCGAGGCGTCTCAGTCGATCGGGACCGGGCGAGGGCTGGTGCAGCAGGTGGGCATGTCGTTGCAGCTCAAGGACAACTACGCGGCGCTGGACTACCTGTCGGATCGGCTCGTCGGGCTGGGCCAGGACGAGGCGGAGGAGCGGGTGGACAACCCGCTGGCGCGGGAGCTGATCCAGCAGTTCATCGGGGAGCTGAGGCCGGACCTGTCGTCGCTCGCGGACATCGACGCGGAGGTCTGGGTGCGGGGCGAGTACGGCCGCTTCCGGGGCCGGATCGAGAACCCGACGGTGTTCAGGGCGCGCAACGGGGCGCCGTGGTTCCCCCAGGAGGATGAGGGGTGGCAGACGGAGTACTACGCGTTCGAGGTGGGCATGTTTCCGCTTGAGGACGACGATGAGCACTGGCGCGGGGGCTTCTTCGGGCGCTACCGCAACTTCTCGCGGCCGTTGGCGCTGGGGTACGGAGAGACGATCGACGAGGTGCACCTTCAGGACAGCGAGGTGACGGTGGTGGAGCTGGGGATGCGGATGGAGGGGTTGTTCTGCGGCAGCTTCTGCTGGTTGCTGGAGGGATCGATCGTGCCGTTCACGGGGTACGCGCGGATGGACTTCGGCGATCTGGGGTGGGCCAGCTCGGTGCCGCTGACGTTGGGGGGGAACATCGAGCTGTCCTACCCGGTGTCGCTGCTCGACGGGACGTTCATCTCGCCGTACGGGGGGTTTCGGATGGAGTATGTCATGCCGGGCAACCCGCAGCTGGGCGCGGATCTGACCGAGGTGTTCTCGGACGTGGCGTCCGGGGAGGTGGATTCGAGGATGGGCATCAACGTCGGGACGCCGGATTACTTCTTCTGGGGCCCCACGCTGGGCCTGAACATCAGCATGTGAGGGGGTGGCCATGGTGAAGGAGCGATGGCGCGCCGCGCTGATGACATCGATGATGGCCGCTCTGGTGTTCGGGGCGGCGGTGGTGATGGGGAGCTGCGGAGAGCTGCGGGAGCTGGGTGAGTCGTGCGCGTCGGCCGACGACTGCCCGGCGCCCTGGGTGTGCTGCAACGAGCTGCGGCTGCCCAACGGCGATCCGGTGCCGCAGTGTGAGGAGCGCAGCCAGTGCAACAGCTGGATGCCGCAGCTCGTCGAGGGGAACCCGTGTGGACGGACGCGCTCGGGGAGCGTGGACGAGCAGTGCCGCGAGGGGCTGGAGTGTTGCGCGACGAACCTGACTTGCGCGCAGCCCGGGCAGTGCCCCGAGGCGCCCGTGCCACCCGCCGAGGGTGGGTCGGGTGAGGCGTGCGGCGCCGATCCGGACTGCAGTGAGGGTGAGATCTGCTGCAATATCAACTATGTGGCCCGCGAGGGGAGCTGCTCGACGGTCTCAGAGTGCGTCAGCGGGGACGTGCCGGCCCCGCCGGTGGTGTGCGAGGACGGGATGGGGACGCTCTGCAACGACGTCTGCGTGGACGTGCAGACGGACGACGACAACTGCGGAGAGTGTGGGCAGCGGTGCCCGACGAACAACTCGTGCGTCGCGGGTCGCTGCGAGAGCGACCAGGCAGCCTGCGCGGCGCCGTTCTTCGACTGCAACGGCGATCCGTCGGACGGGTGTGAGGCGAACACCGACACGAACTTCCTGCACTGCGGGGCGTGCAACAACGCTTGCCCCACCTCCTACCCGGGGGGCTCCGACCTGGGCTGCCGGGACGGCGCCTGCTCCTACCTCTGCAACGGGGGCTTCCACGACTGCAACGGCGAGCCGACGGATGGGTGTGAGTCCACGTCACCGTGTCGGTGATCGCGGCGGACTTTTCCGAGGCTGAGGCGGGTTGACGTCGACCCGCGGTGGCGTGACCTTGAGGCGGCGCCGGGTGGGGTGGACCCTGTTCAACGCGAGTCGGTGTGTTAATGTAGGTCGCGGTTTCGCGCTGGCGGGGCTTGACGCCGTGGCGCTGTGGATGTGGTGTGTGTGATGTTTGTTGATGAAGTTCAAATCTATGTGGAAGGTGGTCACGGTGGGCCGGGGATGGTCGCGTGGCGTCGGGAGAAGTTCGTCGCCTTCGGCGGCCCCTCAGGAGGGGACGGCGGGCGCGGCGGGAGCGTGATCCTGGTCGCGGACGAGAACCTCAACACCTTGATGGATCTGCGCTACCAGAAGCACATCCGCGCCCCGAAGGGCAAGGGCGGCGAGAACAGCCGCAAGCAGGGGCGCAGCGGTGAGGACCGTGTGGTGCGCGTCCCGGTCGGGACGCAGGTGTTCGATCGGGACACCGACGCGCAGATCGGCGATCTGGTGGAGCACGAGCAGCGGCTCGTGGTGGCGCAGGGCGGCGAGGGCGGCCGCGGGAACGCGCGGTTCGTGACGTCGACGAACCGGGCCCCGGAGCATGCGCAGCCGGGCACCGCGGGCGAGGCGCGCAACCTGCGGCTGGAGCTGAAGCTGTTGGCGGACGTCGGGATCATCGGGTACCCGTCGGTCGGCAAGTCGACGCTCATCAGCGCGATCAGCAACGCGCAGCCGCGGATCGCGAGCTACCCGTTCACGACCCTCGTGCCCAACCTGGGGGTGGTGGAGTGGCGCGACGGGGTGCGCCTGGTCGTGGCCGACATCCCGGGGCTGATCGAGGGGGCGAGCGAGGGTCACGGGCTGGGCCATCAGTTTCTGCGGCACATCGAGCGCTGCCGCCTGCTGGTGCACATGATCGAGGTGCCGCCGCCGTTCGATTACGGCGACGGGGTGGACTGGACCGATCGGTCGCCGCTGGACGACTTCGCGCGGCTCAACCGGGAGCTGGAGCTGTGGGATCCCGAGCTGGCGCGCCGTGAGCAGATCGTGGTGCTCAACAAGGCGGATCTGCCGCACGTGCAGGAGGAGGCCGAGGCGCTGCGCGAGCACTTCGAGGGGGAGGGGCAGACCTTCCTGACGCTCTCCGCGGCGCGGCGGCTGGGGCTCCAGGAGCTGTTGGACGAGCTGGGGAGGCGCGTGGTGGCGTTCCGCGAGGAGCAGGCGCGGGCGCGCGCCGAGGCGCGGGAGGCGCACCAGCCGCTGCTGGACGACGACGACCCCGAGCTGACCCGGGCGGTGGAGCGCGGGGACGGCGCGAGCGGCCAGGGTCGCAACCCGGGGTGAGCGCGGCGTCTGGAGGGCGATCGGAGCGCCGCCCTATCTTCGGAGGGCCAGGATCCTCTATCCTGAACGGGTAGAAGAACCGAACAGGGGTCTTGTTGGGTCATGTCGAAGGTATTGGAGACAGGGCGGCTCTTTGCTGGGAAGTACAGGATCCTCCAGATCCTGGGCAAGGGAGGGTTCGGGGCGGTCTACCGAGCCTGCCAGGAGAACATCCCGCGGGACGTGGCGCTCAAGGTGATGCTCCACGAGGACGCGGAGGAGAGCCTCGTCGAGCGGTTTCGCCGCGAGGCGCTGCACATCAGCCAGCTCAAGCACCCGAACACGATCACCCTCTTTGACTTCGGCTTCGACGAGGGCATCTACTACCTCGTCATGGAGCTGCTCGAAGGGGCCGACCTCGCCCACACCATCGACACCTACGGCGCGCTCCCCCCGGAGCGGGCGCATCGGATCTGCGCCCAGATCCTGCGCTCGTTGAACGAGGCGCACAGCCGGGGCATCATCCACCGCGATCTCAAGCCCGAGAACATCTTCCTGGTGGACATGCCGGGGGAGCCGGACTTCATCAAGGTGCTCGACTTTGGCATCGCGCGTCACAAGGCGACGGACGAGAGCGAGCGGCTGACGGTGGACGGCACCGTCGTCGGGACGCCGTGGTACATGGCGCCGGAGCAGGCGCTGGGGCGCGAGGTGACGACGGCGACCGACGTCTACGCGGTGGGGCTCATCCTCTACGAGATGCTCTCGGGGCGGCAGGCGTTTCAAGGCGACACCCTCTACGCGGTGCTCAACCGGCAGGTGACCGAGGCGATCGGGCGGCTGCCCGGGGCGCTCGCCGACTCCCCCTACCAGCGCCTGATCGACACGGCCTGCGCCAAGAAGGAGGCGCAGCGGTTCAGCGACGCGGCGAGCTTCCTCCGCGCCCTTCAACAGATCGACCCGCGCGCCGTGCCTGCGCAGCCGATTACACCGTCGGGCGCTCCTCAAGGAGGGTTGGAGGCGGGGACGTTGATCGTGGGCGCCCCGTCGAGCGCGTTGGAGGGGGCGACCCAGATCGGGGATCCGCTCTCCTCGGCGGTGCTCCGTGGCGCCGCGGAGCACCCATCGCCTGGTGAGTCGGCGCGACCCTCCCGGCCGCTGCGGCCCCCCGCGGCAAGGGGCGCGTCGTCGAGGCCGATGAGGGCCCCCGAGGAGGCCGAGCCCGGGACGATCATCACGTCGCTCGTCGGCGAGGAGCAGGGGACGGTCATCACCAGCCCCCTGGGGGACGCTCCCGTCGGGACGGTCATCACGGCGGCCCCCGAGCCATCGCCTGGCGCGGGGCGTCTGACGGCGCCGCCGCAGGCGCGCCCCAGAGGGCTCTCCTGGGGGCAGATCGGCGCCCCCGCCGGAGACGGGGCGACCGTCATGGTCTCCAGCAGCTCGGGGATGGCGAAGCAGGACGTGGTCCCTGGCGCGGCGCCTTTCGTCGGGCGGGAGGAGGAGCTGCGGACGCTCCAGAGCCTCGTGGAGTACGTGACCGAGACCCGAGCGCTGCACGTGGTGACGATCGACGGCGAGGCGGGGGTCGGGAAGACGCGCCTGTGGGAGGAGCTGCGCGATGGTCTGCGTGAGCGTGCGGACGTGCTCGTCCTGAGCGCGGGGCACTCGCGGGGCGGCGCTCCGTTGGAGGCGCTGCGGCAGATTACGCTGGAGCTGCTCTCGCCCGAGCACGATCCCGAGGAGGAGCTGCGGATCTTGACCGACCAGCTCGTCTATCAGCACAGCGCCGCGCGTGGCGGGCTCGGAGCCTTTGTCGGGGACTTCTTCGACCCCGAGGCGCCGATCCCGAACGCGGGGATGCTGGACATGGAGGCGGTGCAGGCGCTGTTCTCGCTCCTGGAGCAGGTGATTCGCGCTGGAGCGCGGGGCAGGGTCCTGCTCATGGGCCTCGATGACATGCAGTGGACCGACGAGCTGACCGCCTACTTCGTTCAGTTCCTGTGCGAGCGGGTGCACCTGGAGCAGCTGCCGCTCGGCGTCGTGTTGATGATCCGCCCCGGCGTGGTGTTCGGCGCCCCGGACGTGACCGAGGCGCTGCTGCGCATCGGCTTGAACGTGGGAGAGCGCTCCTTCAACCTGAGGCTCTCGCGGCTCTCGCCCGCGGAGCTGCGGGCGCTGGTGCAAGGGCTCGCCTCGGTGGACGACGCGGCGCTGGACGCGCTCTGGGAGATGAGCCACGGCAACCCGTGGTTCACGGAGCAGACGCTCCGGCACGCGACGCGGTCGGGCGCGCTGAGCTGGTCCGAGGGGCGCTGGGTTCCCGGCGCGCAAGCGATGGAGCCTCCCCCGGCGCTGGTGGCTCGGGTGGAGATGGCGCTGGAGCCGTTGATCCCGACGGAGCCAGACGCCGAGCGCCTGTTCTGGGCGGTGTTGCAGTGGATCGCGCTGCTGGGAGGTTCGGCGTCGGTGACGGCGGTGCGCACCGGGCTGCGTCGTGACCCGAGGAAGCCTGGCCTCCGCGAGTTCGAGCCGATGCTCCAGGGCATGGTTCAGATGGGGCTGGTGTCGCGCACGAGCCAGGGGCGAGAGCAGAGCCTTCAGCTCGCGCCGCCGCTGCTCGCCCCGGTCGTCCTCACGCTCCTTGACGAAGATCCGCTCGGTGAGGACGTGCGTGAGTTCGCCAAGCACCTGCGCGGGTCGTGACGTGAGGCACCATGAGCGCTCCTGAACAGCCCGAGGGCGAAGACGAGCCCCTGAGCCCCCTCGCCCGCAACGCTCTCTTTGTCTTCGCCGGGTTCGCGTCCCTGCCGGTCTGCTCCCTGGTCAGCGTGCGGCTCACGGAGTCGGCGCGCGGGGAGGCGATCAGCGACGTCGGCGTGACGATGTTCACGCATGCGTGGCGTGGGTTTGGGGCGGGGGCGGCGATCTATGCCTTCTTCATGGTGATCTTCCTGATGGTGCTCAGTCGGTGGTTTGAGCCGAGCGGGGTCCCGAAGGTGATCGTGGGCGTGGCCGTGGCGCTGTGGAGTCTGGCCCACTGCGTGGCGTTGGCCTGGGTGACCAACATCTGACACGACCAGTTGATATGAAGCTTCACCTGGGCTGGAGGCGCGCGAGGTACTGCATGGCGCGGCCCATCTCCACCTGGGGAGCGTAGCGACCGTCGGCGTCGAAGCCGCCTCCAGAAGTGACGTCGACCAGCCGCAGCGGGGTCGCTTCGAGCAGGAGGCGGAGGTCGGCGGGTGAGTAGCAGCGGAGCACCTGGGTCACCGCGTCGTCTGGCGCGGTGGTGGGCCACCAGCGATCGCGCATGGTGGAGGTGTGGGGGTCGAAGTCGTACTCGCGGGTGATCTCCCCAAACTCCATCCGATCACCAGCGACGCGCGACCAGTACCATGGAGAGTAGATGTCGATCAGCGCCTCGCCGCGGTCGGCGAGCCAGGAGGCGATCCGGTTCAAGAGCCGCCGCTGCTCGGCGTCGGAGCCCACCCCGAAGCCGTCGATGTAGCAGACACGATCGAAGGGCCCTGCGATCTCGGCGGTGTAGAAGTCACCTCGGAGCACGGTCATGCGGGGGCGCGAGTTGGCGAGCGCGCGGGCGTGGGAGAGCGCCTCGTCGTTGAGGTCGATCGCGGTGACGCGGTGACCGCGGTCGGCGAGCGCGGCGGCGATCTGGCCGCCGCCGCAGCCCAGCTCAAGGATCGTGAGCCCGCCGTCGCTCGACGCGTCGAGCTGCGCGGCGCGGGCGCGGTGGTGATCGCCCACCTGGCCGAGGTACACCTCGGGGACCCAGCGGGTCTGTTGCGCGTAGAAGGTCTCGATCCAGTCCACGTCGATCTCCTGTTCGGGTTGAAGCGCCCGGGGAGGACGAGCATACCACAAGGAGGGGATAAGCTGGGCGCGGTGAGCCGTTACCGAGGTGTCGCTCCAGGGCGTTGGGCTCCTGGGGTTGTTCTCTACATGAGTTGGTATCCGATGAAGACCGAGCGCGTGAGCTGGATGGGGGGCCTCCTGGTGGGGGTGTGTCTTTGGATCGGGTGCGAGTCGGAGTCGCCTGGGCAGAAGTGGCCCGGTCCATGTGAGGCGAAGTGGGCGGTCTATCAGGTCCTGGAGGTTGGCCCGTGGCGCATCCCGACCCCGCTCACCGATGGGCCGGTGCGCCGCATGCGCTATGGCTACGACGCGTCGGGGTACCTGGCCAGGATCGAGAGCGATCGGGACGACGACGGCGTCTGGGACAACCGGGTGCTGCTGTACCACGATGAGCATGGGCGGGTGATCCGCGAGGTCTTCGATCGCGGCGCGGACGACACGATGGATGAGGAGCGGGCGTTCTCCTACTCCGAGGAGGGCGTCCCGACGGGCTTCTATCGCCATGAGGGGGTGGACGCCCTCCAGCCGATGGAGATGGAGCCGGGCCACACGCCGATGATGCGGCTGTGGGAGGTGTGTCAGGGGGAGTGCACCTACGACGCGCACGGCAACATGCTGGAGGACCGCGACCTCTACAAGCAGGACGCGGTGTATTACGACTACAGCTGTTGGACGGGGAGCTGACTACATCGTGAAGATGAGGCTGTTGCCCGTGATGATGTCGGTCGCCTTGATGGTGTCGGGCGGGCGGCTGTCGTGGCGGACGGTCAGGTCGATGCTCAGCGCCAGGTTCTCGGAGAGGCGAACGCTGAACGCGGACTCGCTCAGGAGTTGAATGTCGCGCGGGGCGTCGATGCGGGGCTGGATGTAGCCCGTCGAGAGCAACGAGACGCGCTCGGCGAGGTTCCAGCGGATCGTCGCGTAGCTGGTGGAGCGGTGGTTGAGGACGTGGACCTCGTCGGGCGGCTCGACGTTGCGCTCCTCCCACTCGGCCATGTAGCCCGTGCCGAACCACAGCTGGACCGCGGCGCGGTTCACCGCGACCACCCGGAGGCCGCTGCCGAGCAGCGTGCGACGCTTGAGGAGGCGAAACTCGTCGAACTGGAGCTGGGTGAAGGCCTCGGCGCCCAGGCGTGGGTGCCACATGGTGGTGGCGCGCAGGTGACCGAAGCCGTCATTCTGGGCCAGCTCGCCGTTGGCGCTCTTGCGCGTGGCGCGGGCGCTCAGGAGCAGCCGGTGGCGCAGCAGCGGGGGGTTGGGGTCCTCAGGGGGGCGCTCGTGGAAGGTCATGGCGTGGAGCGTCGCGCTCCCCTTGAGGGTCAGGATCTCGGTGTTCCCGCGGTTGACGTCCACGCCCGCGCGGGTGTCGAGGCCGAGCCCCTCGTCGAGCTTGTTGACCAGCGGCTCGACGTTGATCTGGGCCTGGGCCGGAGCGCCTGACAGGAGCGCGGCGGCGACGAACATCGCGCTCATCGCCCACAGGGCGAGCGGCCTGAGCGGGGCAACAAAAGCGGTCGGTGGCGTGTGTCGGTGGCGTATCATCGGGTATCTGGTGTGGGCTCCGATATCGGAGGTCAAGGTCAAGGCGTGAGGCCACCCATGGTCTCACGGATAAACGTGAGGATGATCACCATGAGTCAGGGTCAAGTCGAGCTTTCCTTGCCAGAGCGGTTTGAGCTGGCCGCCGCGGACATGTTCTGGGTGCCCCCCGAAGTGGAGGTGATTGAGCGCCCCGAGATCACCTACACCCGCAGCGCCAACCCGAACCCCCTCTACAACGCCGTCGCGCGGAGCCGAGCCGGGAGCCTCGCCGAGGTCAGGCGGTTGGTGTCGGAGGTCCTCGCGGCGCACGGGGGGGCGTCGCGGTGGCGGGTGTTCTCGCACGTGGAGGCGCCTGGCCTGGTGGACGCGCTCACCGAGGCGGGCTACGCGAAGACCCACGAGCACAAGCTGATGGTGTTCCCGGTGGAGCGCGAGCTTGGCGGTCGTGAGGCGGATCCACGGTGGCGGGTGGCGAGGATCGAGACGGTGGAGCAGCTGCTCGACTGTCGGGAGGTGACGGAGCGCGCCTTTGAGCGCCCCATGCCACACGCGAGCCGGGAGCGCCTGGAGGAGGAGCTGGCGGGGTGCGCGGACCCGGATGGGCGGGTGGCGAGGTTCGTGGTCTACGATCGGGCGTCGGGAGAGGCGGCGTCTGCGGGTGGGTTGACGCTCGACCCACGGTTCGGGCTGGGGTTCTTGTGGGCAGGAGGGACCGTCCCCGAGTTTCAAGGGCAGGGGGCGTACTCGATGTTGATCCGGGCGCGGCTGGACCACGCGCGTGCGGCTGGGTTGAGTCACGTCGGGCTCTACGCGCGGTTGGACACGTCGGCGCCGGTGGTGGCGCGCCGCGGGTTCACGTGTGAGGGACGGATGGACTGGTGGGAGCGCCCCGCTCAGTCCTGATACCAGCAGCGGATGAACTGGTGCCAGTGGCTGGAGGTGGAGCCGGTGTAGAGGCTCCCGTCCTCGGAGCCCTCCTCATGCTCGGCCCAGATGTTGGGGAGCACGACGGTTTCGACGTTGACGATCTGGATCGTCTCGTCCACGATCCAGTTGTTGGCCGCCTCAAGGGCGTCCTGGATCGTCTCGTAGCGCTCAGGTTCACCGGAGCTGAAGAAGCCACCAGTGGTTCCAGGGATACGCTTGGGGACAAAGTCCTTGAACTTGATCATGGGTCTACCGAACTGTGGGGGGTGCGGCCACGGGCTGAGTCAAGGCTCCATGGGGAGCCCATGTCCGGAACATAGCACAACCGGGCTCGCCCCATCCAGGTTCAGTCGATGACGACTTCGGCGGCGGGAGCGCGGAGGTTGTACCAGGAGCTCATGGAGCGGCCGTAGGCGCCTGTGTTGGCGATGAGGAGGACGTCCCCCTCCTGCGGGTCGGCGATGCGGCGGTCGTAGCCGAGGGTGTCGCCCGTCTCGCAGATGGGGCCGACGATGTTGGCGACGCGGGTGGTCGGGGCGTCGAGGCGGCTGAGGTTGACGATGGCGTGGTAGGCCCCATACAGCGCGGGGCGGATGAGCGAGTTCATGCCTGCGTCGATGCCCACGTAATAGACGTCGGTCTTGGTCTTGAGCTGGGTGACGGTGGCGAGCAGGACGCCCGCCTGTGCGACGAGGAAGCGGCCAGGCTCCAGCCAGAACTCAAAGCGCGGGTGGGCGTCGCGGATGGTCTGGAGCGACGCGTCGAGGGCGCCGAGGTCGAGGGCGGTGTGGGCGGGCTTCTCAGGGACGCCGAGGCCGCCGCCGAGGTCGATGTAGCGCACGTGCGGGAACCGATCGGCGATGGAGGTCAACAGGAGCGCGGTCTCGCTCCACCCCTCCGGCGAGAGGATGCCGCTGCCCGAGTGGGCGTGCAGGCCGATGACGCGTGCGTCGGCGCGCTCCAGCAGCTCCTGGAGGCGACCGAGCTGATCGACCGAGATGCCGAACTTGGAGCGCGCCCCCGCGGTCTTGACGTAATCGTGGTGCCCGCGCCCCTGACCGGGGTCGATGCGGACGAACAGCTCGCGGCCCGCGAACAGCTCCGGCCAGCTCTCCAGCGGGTGGAGGTTGTCCAGCGTCACCCAGACGCCGCGCTCCAGGCCCGCCGCGTACTCCTCGCGGGGGGCGAAGTTGGGCGTGTAGAGGATCCGCTCGGGCGAGATGTTGGGGAACAATTCCTGGACCCGCTCCAGCTCGCCCGGCGACACGCACTCGAAGCCGAGGCCGTGCTCATGGAAGCGGCGGAGGATGTCCGGGTTGGGGTTGGCCTTGATGGCGTAGAAGACCCGGTCGATCGCGTTCATGTCGAGCAGCGCGCGCGCCGCGCCGTCGAGGCTCGCCCCGTCGTACACGTAGCGCGGTGAGGCTTCGCCAGCCAGCTGGACCAGCTCCTCCTGGCGCTCATGCCACCAGAGGCGCTGCTCGCTCGCCTCATCGTCGGTCTGGTCGACGAACAGCTCGCTCCAGGTTGGCCCGAAGGTGCCGTCTTCGGGCACGTGCTTGAAGAGGAGCCGGTGCAGGCGGCTCACCAGGCGGTCGGCCTGCGCCTGCTGGAGCACGACGGTCAGGTTGAGGTCGCTGGCGGCCTGGGAGACGAGGTGGATCTTGTGCTCCTCGAACACCTCCAGCGCCGGGCCGAGCTTGTGGAGGATCGCGCGGATGTCGCGCCCGACCAGGCTGATGGCGGCGCAGCCGTCGATCAGCTTCGCCCGACACAGGCGCCCAAGATCGGCCTGGAGGCCGGTGAGGACATCGTCGGCGAGGTTGTTTGAGGCGGGGTCGAGCGAGACGGTGACGTTCATCTCGGAGGTGGAGACGAGGTCGATCGAGAGCCCTCGCTGCTTGAAGCAGGCGAAGACGTCGGCCAGGAACCCGACCTGCTGCCACATCCCCGGGGTGTCCATGGAGAGGAGCACCTGGCCGGTCTTGACCGAGATCGCCTTGACCTGAGGGGTGGCGCTGGCTCCTTGATCGGAGATGATCGTCCCCTGGATCTCGGGGCGGTTCGTGCAGCAGATGTGCAGCGGGATGTTGTGCCGCCGAACGGGCGCGATGCATCGGGGGTGGAGCACCTTGGCGCCGGTCGAGGCGATCTCCTGCGCCTCGTCGTAGCCGAGGCGCCAGAGCAGGCGCGCGGCCTGCACCTGGCGAGGGTTGGCGGAGTACATGCCGGGGACGTCGGTCCAGATCTCGCAGCGCTGGGCGGAGAGGAGCGACGCGAAGTAGGTCGCCGAGGTGTCGGAGCCGCCGCGCCCGAGCAGGACGGTGTGCGAGGTGCTCGGCAGGCGCGCGATGAAGCCCTGGGTCAGGATCACCTGGGCGTCGCGCTCGGCGAGCCGCGACGACAGCTCCGCCGACGGGGCGTAGTCGCAGGACGCCGACAGGTAGCGGCGAAAGTCGCTCATCTCCGGGGCGTCGGTGGCGGTCAGGCAGGTGCGCGCGTCGAGCCAGGAGGTCGCGATCCCCTGGGTGTTGAGCCAGGCTGCGCCCAGCGTGGTCGACATCAGCTCCCCGCAGGCCATCACCTCGGCGCGGAGCCGCGGGCTCACCTCGCCGACCAGCGACGCCCCCAGCGCGAGCCGCTCCAGGGTGTCGAAGCGGTCGCTGAGCAGGGCGTCGGCGTCCAGGCCGAGATCCTGGGCGAGGGCGCGGTGGCGCTCTTTGATCTCGGCGAGCGTGCCCTCGTGATCGCCGCTCTGGGTCTCGTCGAGGAGGCGCTCGAAGCTGTTGGTGATGCCGCTGAGCGCGGAGCACACGACCACCGGCTTGAGGCCGCTGGCGCAGCGCTCCCGCACGACGTCGGCGATGGTCTGCCAGCAGGGCAGCGACGAGACGCTGGTCCCGCCAAACTTCAGGACGACCCAGCTCGGGTGGGCGTGTTCGGACATGATCTCAGGCTCCACAGCAGCGCCGCGTCTGGGCAACGCGTGACGTAAACGCCGGGCACCCTACGCAAATCATGGCCTGGCGTCAATGACCCCAGCGCCCCCCCGGCGGTGGCCCCCCGGCGGGCGGTGGGGCGCCGTGCGTCGGTGAGGCGCGCTGGAGCAGCAGCTTGACCTCGTGTCGGTACTTGCGCACCTCGCCCTCCAGCTGCTCGGCGATGTCGCCGCTCGCGTGCCGGGCCTGGTGGCGGCGGAACGCGAGCAGCGTCGCGGCGCGGGCGTAGGCGTTCTTGTCGACGCCCGGCGGCGCCCAGTCGCTCGACACGCGCTTGAGCCAGTAGGGGATGATGTCCGCATGTGCCAGCGGGAGCGTCCCGTCGCTCGCCTCGGCGAGCAGCTCGGCCTTGATCACCCGGTGCTCCATGAACAGCGACAGCTGCGCGAGCGCCAGGACGAAGGCGCCGATGCAGGTGATCAGGACGCAGGCTCCGGCCTGGACGTCCAGCGCTCCGTTGAGCGACGAGTAGGTCGCCGAGCCGTTCCAGAACGCGTGGATGGTCACCGCGGCGGCGTACCCGACCGGGGGGGCGACGAGCCACCGGAGCGCTGGGTGGCGGTACCGCGCGAGGCCAAGCACGAAACCCCAGCAGGCGCTGGCCGCGAAGTGGACCTGGGCGGTGAACAGCGTGCGGATCAGGATGTTGGTGACCATCGCCAGGAACCCCGCGGAGGAGCCGACCTGGTAGAAGTACATGATGTTCTCGGTCATCGCGAAGCCGAGCCCCGCCGCGGCGCCGTAGATCAGCCCGTCTGTGGCGTTGTCGAAGTGCCGCAGGAAGATCAGCGCGAACAGCGGGATGATCTTGGTCACCTCCTCGACCAGCGGGGCGACGATCACCGGCCCGATCCAGTTCGCGGCGTCCGCGCCGAGGACGGTGTCCACCCCGGCGATGATCGTGCTGTTGCAGAAGCACCCGAAGCCCGTGCCGCCGATGGCGCCCCAGAGGAACACCAGCGCCACCAGCCACCAGGGCTCGCGCTCGTAGCGATCCAGCCAGTAGATGACCGTGACGGCGATCAGCATCGGCACGATGCCTGCGATCGCGGCTGGGATCAGGATCAGGATGCTCATGGCGCCTCGTTGGCTCGGGTGGGTGCTCCGCGTGGCTCGCTCGCGAAATCTACCACGTCCCCTCGTCGGGTTCGAGCGGGGCCAGGCCTACTTGCCGACGCAGAACTCCGAGAAGATCCGGTTGAGGAGCATGTCCGTGGTCACCCGGCCCACGATGGCGCCGGTCGCCTCCAGGGCGAGCCGAAGATCGAGGGCGATGAACTCATGGCTCATGCCGTCCTCGGTGGCGCGGTAGGCGCGCTCGGTCGCCTCGATCGCCTCCATCAGGGCGGCGCGGTGGCGTTGGCGCGTGATGATCGCGCCCTCCTCGGGGGGGCGGAGGCGGGCTCGGGCGACGTTGGCGATCGCGTCGAGCAGCGGCTCGGGGGTGGCGGTGAGCGTCTGGCCGTCGGGGCGGACCAGCGAGGTGGTGACCGCCGCGTGCGGGGTGAGCGCGGCGGCGAGGTCGAGGGCCGCGGGCGAGAGGCGTTGCTCCTGATCGGCCTTGTTGAGGACGAGGAGCAGCTCGCCGGGGAGCCCCGCGATGGCCTGGAGTTCGTCCTCGGTGGGGTCGAGCGGATCCGAGAGGTCGACGACCCAGAGGACGATGTCGGCGCGGGCGGCCTGAGCGCGGGAGCGCTCGACGCCGATCGCCTCGACCTGATCGAGGGCGTCGCGCAGCCCGGCGGTGTCGATCAGGCGCAGCGCGACCCCCTGCACCAGGACCAGCTCCTCAAGGTAGTCGCGGGTGGTGCCCGGGGTGTCGGTGACGATGGCGCGAGGTTGGCCGCAGAGGAGGTTGAAGAGGGTGGACTTGCCCGCGTTGGGGCGGCCGAGGATGACCACGCGGACCCCGTCTCGGAGCTGGCGCCCGGCGTCGAAGTTGCCCAGCAGGCGCCGCGAGCGGGTCAGGACACGATCGAGGCGCCCGAGGAGCGCGTCGGCGTCGAGCTGATAGACGTGCTCCTCGGTGCTGAAGTCGATCGCCGCCTCGGTGAGGGTGGTGGCGATCGTCAGCTCCTCCTGAAGCGCGGCGATGGTGTGCCCGAGCGAGCCGCTGAGGTGGTCCTGGGCGAGCGCGAGGGCGGCCTCGGTGCTCGCGTGGATGATGTCGGCGACCGCCTCGGCCTGGGTGAGGTCGAGCCGACCGTTGAGGAACGCGCGCTGGGTGAACTCGCCGGGGGCGGCGGGGGTGGCGCCTGCGTCACAGACGGCGGTGAGCAGGCGCCGCATGTTGATGGCGCCGCCGTGTCCTTGAAGCTCGAAGACGTCCTCGGCGGTGTAGCTGCGAGGCGCGGGCATCCAAGCGGCGAGCACCTCGTCGAGGTGCGCGTCGGGGCGCTTCGGGTGGACGGCGTGGGTGAGCAGCAGGCGGTGCGCGGGGAGCGGGTGGGGCAGGTCGGGGCAGACCGCGCGGAGGATCGAGCGGGCGTCAGGCCCCGAGGCGCGCACGATGCCCACCCCGCCCTGTCCAGGGGGGGTGGCGATGGCGGCGATGGTGGTGGGGCCGACCATGGCGCTCAGGTCGTGGTGATCTTGAGGCGCCGGAACGGGCCGAAGCCCTCGCTCTCGGTCTTGACCTTCCTGTCACCTTCAAGCGCGAGGTGAACGGCGCGGCGGTCGACGGAGTTGATGCCGACGACGGTGATGTTCTTGTCGAGGTCGGTGGCCTTCTCCGAGAGCCACGCGGCGAACCCCTCCAGCTGCTCGGAGCGGCGCTCGCGGTGGCCGCCCGCGTCGAGGCTGAGCTTCTTGAAGGGGCGCTGGTTGGGGAACAGCACCTGCTGCAGGACGGCCCGCAGGGCGTTGAGCCCCGACGGGGTGAGCCCCTGCGTGATGAAGGCGTCCGCGCCCGGGCCGACGATGTTCACGTGGATGTTGGAGTCGGTCTCATCGATCTCGACGTTGGCGTCGAGGTCCATGCGCTCAAACAGGCCCTGGAGCCAGTCGGTCGCCCGATCGGTGAGGCGCTCGTCGCTCTTGGATCTGGAGTTGCTCATGTCACGGTCCTTGTTGTGGCCCGGGCCGCGCTGGCCCGGGCGAAGTGGTCGGCTCAGGCCTTGGCGGCCTTGGGCGTGTCGTCGGAGCTGGAGGTCTTACGGATGTAGTACTGCTGCGTGATCCCGAGGAGGACGCTGACGAAGATGTACAGCGCGAGCCCCGAGGGGAGGACGAAGGTGAAGACGGAGAACATGACGGGCATGGCGTACATGACGTACTTCATCTGCTCGTTCTGCGCCGTCTGGGGCATCAAGAGCTGCTGGCCGACCATGGCGAAGCCGACCAGGATCGGGAGCACGAAGTAGGGGTCGGGCGCCGACAGGTCGGTGTACCAGCCGAAGAAGTTGGCGTGGTACAGCTCGACCGAGCTGTAGATCGTGCGGTAGAGGGCGAAGAAGATGGGGATCTGAAGCATCTGCGGGAGGCAGCCGAAGGGGCTGACGTTCTCCTGCTTGTAGAGCTTCATCATCTCCTCTTGCATCTTCATCTGATCGTTCGCGTACTTCTCGCGGATCTCCTGCATCGGCTCCTGGATGCGGCGCAGCCCCTCCATGCTCTTGAAGGACTTGTGGTTGATGGGGAAGAGCAGGGTGCGCAGGAAGACGGTCAGGAGGATGATGGCGATGCCCCAGTTGCCGGTCCAGCCGTGAAAGAGGACGAGGACCCAGCGGATGGGGCGGCAGAGGAACTCAAAGAGGCCGTAGTCGATGGAGCGCTCCAGCTCGACGCCGAAGGTGGCCATCTGCTCGGTGGACTTGGGACCCATGTAGGAGGTGAGGGCCCAGGACTTCTTCTCGCCGGGGGCGATGTTGAAGTCGCCGAGGTTCAGTTGGGTGCGGAGGTAGTCCTTGTCGACGAGGTCGAAGGCGCAGGAGGCGAAGGGCTCGTCCTTGGAGATGACGGAGGTGATGAAGTAGCGCGAGTCCACGCCGCCCCAGGCGATCGGCCCGGCGAAGCGGGGCTTCTCGCTGGCGTCTTCGGCGCCCGCGCGCTCGATGCCGTCCTCGGTGACGAAGCAGATCGACTCGGTGATGTCGGGGATGGGGTTGAAGAGGGACCACTCGCCGGAGCCCGCGGCCTGCTTGCCGTACATGACGAGGTTGAGGGTGTCGGTGAGGTTGGCGCGGTCCTGGGTGTTGGTGATCGTCAGCTCGACCTTGAAGCTGTTGGGGGCGTCGCTGTCGTGGGAGAAGCGCTTGTCGAGGAGGAAGCGCCCGCCGGGGTCGGTGTAGCGAAGGAGGACGCCCTGGTCGTCCTTGGAGACGACCTTGTACATCGCCTCCTCGGCGAGCGTGGCGGGCTGGCCCATGGTGAGGGTGAAGGGCATGTGCTTGAGCCCGCCCTCATCCTCGATGGGCAGGAGCATGTTGCCGCGAGGCTGGTATTGCTCCGGCTGGAGGACGACGAAGGACTGGAGGCGCCCGCCGACGTTGGTGAGGCTGGCGTCGTAGTTGGGGCTCTTGAACTCGACCACCTCGGGGTCGATCTTCTCGACCTGGACGGGCTTGGGCGTCGCCGTGTCCTGCCCGGTGGTGGTGGTGGCGGCGGTGGCGCCGCCGGTGGTGGCCGAGGTGCCGTCGGCGCCGCCGGTGGTGGCGGTGGTGGCGGGCATGTTGGCCATATCTTCGGGCTGGGGGCCGAAGTAGGACTGCCAGACAAAGAGCACAGCCAGGCTCAGGGCAATGGCTAGGATGACCCGTTGTTGTTCCATGTGACATTCAAACCTTGTGTTGGCCCGGCCTGGTGGTGGGCGTCAGGGGACGGGGTCATAGCCTCCCGGATGAAAGGGGTGACACCGCATGATGCGCTTGAAGCCCATGTAGCTGCCTCGAAACGCACCGTACTTCACGATGGCCTGCCGGGTATATTCGGAGCACGAGGGTGTGTACCGACACACGGGCGGCTTGAGGGGAGAGATATTCACCTGGTAGAAGCGGACAAGGAGAACAAACATGCGCGCCAGGAAACCAGGTCGCGGCGCGAGCGCGGTCGTACTGGATCCGTCCCCGTCGCTGGGTGATTCAGGAGGGGTCTGGTCGGAGTGTTGAGCGCACATGGGTCTGGTTCACGTCCGGTCGGTCTGGTCCCGAGGGTTGTCGCCTCTGCGGTGGTTCCTACGACCGCGCCGTCTCTGGGTGGCGCGGTTGGTGCCGGTGAGCGCCTGCTCGCGCAGCTCCTCGAAGGAGGTCTGCGCCGCGGCGCTGCGGGCGATCCAGACGACGTCCCAGCCCTGGGGGAGCGCGGCCTTGTTGCAACGGAAGATCTCACGCAGGCGGCGCTTGACCGAGTTCCGTACGACCGCGTTGCCCACCTTGCGGCTGACAGTAATACCGACGCGCGTCCAGGGTTGTTCCCCACGGACCAGGATGATCACGAGCGCTGGGGTGACGTAGCGTCGCCCCCGGCGTTGGGTTCGGGTGAACTCATGAGGCCGGAGCAGGCGCTCGACCTTGCGCAGGCGTTGATCGGCGGTGAACGGGTGAGGGGACGCGTCACAGGCAGGGCGGGTGTCTTTGGTGGACGGATCGCCCTTGGCGCGCTGCGACATGCGAGTCCCTCAGCAACCGGCGCGCTTACTTGCGGTGGGTGTCGACCGCGAGGCTCTTGCGGCCCTTGCGGCGACGGGACGCGAGGACCTTGCGGCCGCCGCGGCTCTTGGACCGGGCGCGGAAACCGTGGCTGCGCTTACGCTTGATTCGGCTGGGCTGGTACGTCCGCTTCATGACTGAACCTCATTTTGTACTGCAGCGTGCACAAGACCCCAAAAGGCTTATGCAATATGAACTCGTTAATCCATACATCGCGCCTGCGCGCTGTTGCCCGACAGGGACAAGCAAGCGACAAGCCCCGGGTTTGTAGAATAGACCGGGTCGGCTGTCAAGTCCGCGTTGGCTGACTGGTGCGCCCCGTTGATCTTGTGTTAAGACCGGAGCCGGGTAGAGCACGAGATGCATGAGGAGGGCTGAGCATGAGTCGGCCGAAGTTGAGCGCAGCGTTGTGGGGCTGCGCAGTCTTCGCGGTGGCGCTTCTGTCGGGCTGCGGCACGTCGCCCGATCACCGAGGGGGACCCGTGGCGACGAGCGCCTCGGTCGAGGACCCTCGCGAGTCGGCGCGCGCGAAGGCGGAGGCGGAGTTCGGCCCGAGCGCGCTGCCCGGGGGGGACTTCTGGCCCGGGCCGAGCGCCGAGCGGGTGGCCGTGACCGACGCGGTCTGGACGCGGGGCGGGGAGCTGGTCGTCGGGTACGCCGACGGCCTCGTCGCTCGGGTCTCGCCCGAGCGCCGCGAGGTGAAGCTGCTGCGCCTCAAGGCCCCCGTCCAGCAGCTCTCGCCCACCGGCGAGCTGGCGCTGGTGGCCACCGA
This sequence comes from Myxococcales bacterium, assembly GCA_002716585.1. GTDB lineage: Bacteria > Myxococcota_A > Bradymonadia > Bradymonadales. The sequence continues at coordinate 57,835 of PBBL01000013.1, forward strand.
GCCGCCGTCGCTGCTCCACCTGACCAACGGCGAGATCCTCTTGAACCTCAACCAGGTCCAGGTGGTCGAGGGCAGCGCCTTCACTCCGGACGGCGCGCTGTGGTTCGTGGCGGACAACGCCAACCAGATACACGTCTGGAGTCGCGAGCGGCTGATGGCCCCGCGGACCGGCGAGGACATCCGCGACGTGCTGCGTCGGGAGCTGCCGGACTACTCGGCGACCTTTGAGTCGGTCAAGGCGCCGCTGTTGGGCGGCGGCGTGTCGCAGCTGATGTTCTCCGATACGGACGGCACGATCTACCGCTGGGACACGAAGGAGCAGGAGATCTGGGCGATCGTGCGCCTGCCCGGCGTCATTCAGTCGGTGTCGATCGCCTCGGCGTTCATCGCGGTGACCTCCGACAAGGGCCAGATGCGCTTGATCGAGCAGTCGGCCAACACGCTGCTCCCGTGGACCTACAAGGCGACCGGATCGTGGGTGGCGCTCCTCATCGGGGACGCTGAGCCTGTCGTCGCGCTGGTGGACGGTGGCGAGCTGTCGCTGCGGGAGAGCGCGACAGGCGCGCAGCGGTGGAGCCGCCCCTTCCCCTCAACAGGCTGCGGGGTGTTCGCCCGCTCGGTGAAGCAGCCGATCGCGCTGTGCGCCGACGGCGTCCTGGCGCTGATCGACCCGACCTCCGGGGCGCTTCAATCGACGTTGCAGAACCGGGGCGGCCAGCTCATCTGGTTGGATCCTGACGGAGCGAGCCTCATCCCGCGTTGAGGCAGCCAGGCGTGCAGCCCCTGGACCGCCTCGCGTCCTTGCGCGTGGGGCGCCGATCGGCCTATCTTCTTATGGAGTCTGTGGATGGAGTCGCTGTGTGGGGGAATCAGACCATGGGAACTCTGTTGCGTGGCGTTGGATGTCTCGGCCTGGTCGGTGTGATCCTCACGCTTGGCCCGGGCTGCTTCACGGACTGGGATGATTACCGCGGCGTCGAGTCTGGCGAAGACTCCGGCGGCGGCGCGTCCGACGACGCGGGCGCCCAGGACTCAGGTGAGGCGGACACGGGCGAGCCGGAGGCGGACTCCGCCTCATCCGAGGACACCGGCGCCTCGCCCGACGCCGACTCAGGCGAAGCGGACACCTCCATGGACGACACGACCTCGGGGGACACGGCGGACACCGCCACACCCGACACGGAGGTCGAAGACACGGGCGTGGACGCGGAGGAGGACGTCGCGAACGACGCCACGCCGGACACCGCCCCCGAAGACACCAGCGAGCCCGACACGGCGCCGCCCTGGGACTGCGCGACCTTCGCGTTGCCCAAGGACGCCTTCTACGTCCACGCGCTCCACACCACCGCCGTCACCGCGACCGGTGGCAGCGGCGCGTACCGTTGGAGCTTCCCCGAAGGGGGCAACCTCAGCGGCGCCATCCTCGACCAGGAGTCGGGCAGCTACCTCGCTGGAGAGGTCGTTGGCGTGGCCGACGCGATCGAGGTGGTGGACGTGGAGTGCGGCGCGACGCTCACGGCGCAGGTCCACGTCGTGCCTGACGCCCGAATCGAGCCGCCCGCGCTGGAGATCCCGCCCAACACCGACTTCTGCTTTGAGGTCGTCGGCGGCAGCGGCTCGGTGATCGGGGATCAGGCGCATGCCTGGGTCCTGGTGCAGGAGGGCTCGGGGGTGGGGATCGCGCTGGACGAGGAGGGGTGCTACCGCTCCGGTGAGGTGGTCGGGACCGACATCATCCAGGCCGAGGACCTGGAGACGGGCCGACGGATGGACGTCTACATCACGGTCACCCGTGACCCGATCGAGGTCAAGCCGTCGTTGAGCCGGGTCATGGTCCCGGCTGGGGAGTCGTTCAGCTTCTCGGTGGTGGGGGGCTCCTCCTCGTACCGTCTGGAGCACGCGCTGGAGGGGGCGACGGCGTCGCACTCGAGCGACGGGGTGGACTCCATGGTGACGATCGAGGCTGGGATGATCGGGGGCGACGGGACGCTGCGGATCGTGGACGCGCACCTGCCGAGGTTGGCCGCGGAGGTCGAGGTGTCGATCATGGCGCGCTCCGAGCACCCGGCCAACCCCTATGGCTCGCTCACGGACGAGTACACGGTGCGCTCGGTTGGGGACATCAACAACGACGGGTACAGCGACGTGGTCCTGGGCGGGCGCCAGTTCGCGGTCAACGGGTACTACTCGGGCGCGGCCTACGTGTACCTCGGTGGCGCGGGGGGGCTGGAGGCCTCACCCGCCCAGGTGATCCCGGGGGCGTTCCGCAACCATTACCTGGGTCGAGCGATCGCCTCGGGGGACTTCAACGGGGACGGCTGCCGTGACGTGGCGGTCGGCGCCTGGGGCGGCAACTTCAACGGCGGTGAGACCGGCGAGGTGCAGCTCTGGATCGGGTGCCAGGAGGAGCTGCCCCCAGCGCGGCTCGACTCCTGGAACGGCCGCCTCGGGGACAACGCCGCCACGGAGATGGGCGGCCCGCTGCGGCTGTGGAAGACGCTCGTGGGTGAGCAGAACGCGCTGCGCTTCGGGTGGGGCATTACGGTTGGGGACTTTGACAACGATGGTCGCGATGACCTCGCGGTGTCGGCGCCGATCGCCGAGTCGCCGCTGCGGATCAACCCCAACAACGACAACCCGTACAGCAACGTCGGGCAGATCTTCCTGTTCACCCACCCCGGGCCGGGCGACGACTGGGAGTTCGGCGAGGCCCCAAAGATGGTCCTGCACGGCGCCTGGCTCACCCCGGAGGGTGATTACGTGGGGGACAACAACCTGCAAGTCGGCTGGGACATGGCGACCGCTGACGTGAACGGCGACGGGTGCGACGAGCTGCTGGTCGGCTCGGGGCGCGCCGACAACTACTATGGCTTCGCGGCGCTGTTCATGTCGGAGGCGGACGCTGGGGCGGCGGGCGGGTGCATGCTGGCCGAGCTGCCCGCGCTGGAGGTCCACTCCGAGCGGGTGCGCCAGGGTCGGATGGGCTGGAGCGTGGACTTCGGTGACTTCAACGGCGACTGCCGCCCCGATCTCGTGATCAGCGAGCCGCTGATCGCGACCATCGGTGGCTCCAACACGCAGGCGGGGGCGGTCAATGTGTTCTTCTCCCAGGAGGACTGGGCCCCGGGCGATCAGCGGCGGCTCGTGCAGTCGGAGGCCGACGTCATCGTCAACGGCGACGACTGGGATCAGTTCGGGTGGCAGATCGCGGTCGGCGACGTCACCGGCGACGGGATCGATGATCTGTTGGCGGGTTCACGCAACGGCGAGCACGACGGGACGGCGACCAACATCGGTGAGGTGCGGGTGTACCAGGGGATGATCAGCGCCGAGGGCTGCCAGGGGAGCGTGGGTGAGGAGGAGCCGGTGTTGACCGAGCTGCACCGGATCATCAACGCGTCGCACCGGGAGCAGGATCTGTACGGCGCCAACCTGATCGTGACCTCGGACATGGACGGAGACGACGTGTCGGATTGGGCGGTGTTCGCGCCGCGCGGCCCGGGTGAGGACGACCTCGCCGATCTGCGCGATCACACCGGGCGCCTGTACTGGTTCGCCAGCTCGATCGAGGCCCCTGTGTTTGAGGACGGCGTGGCGCTGGAGGTCCCCGCGCCGTCGTCGTTGGACTACTTCGGGTGGGACATCGCCTCGGTGGGTGACCTCAACCGGGACGGCTACGTCGACTTCGTGGCGGGGATCCCCTACTGGGACCGGGACGAGCCGCGCGAGGGGCAGGGGCCGGTGATGCACGGCTCGGCGGGCGCGGCGGCCCTCTTCTGGGGCGGCCCGGATGGGCTGCGCGGGACGCCGGACGCGCTGCTCTCGGGCTACCTGGGCCACACCGGGAGCGACCTGATGGGGTACTCGGTGGCGAGCGCGGGTGACTTTGATGGAGACGGCAGCGATGACCTGGCGGTTGGGGTGCTGTTGGAGGACAACAACACGAATTACTGCCAGACCCCCTGTCGGGCGGGCGGCCCCTACCGGGGCAACACCGGCGCGGTGATGATCTACCGGGGCGGGACGGATCGCACCTGGCCGCCCCGGTTTGAAGGGGACGACGTGTACGCCGTGCCCCGGATCACGGGGGATCCGGACTTTGTGATCTGCGGCCCCCAGATCAACGAGGCGCGGATCGCCTACGCGCTGCGCGGCGGCTTCGACGCCAACGGCGACGGCTTCGACGACCTGCTGATGTCGAACTGGACCTGGAACGGGAACCGAGGGCGCGTCTGGACGGTCCGCGGCCAGGCTCCGCAGGCGGAGCCCGGCGCGGCGACGATCATCTGCGTCGGAGACGACGACGAGCTGGGTCAGGGGGACAACGGCGGTGATCTCCTGGGTTACGGGCTCGCCAGCGCCGATATCGACGGCGACGGGTGCGACGATCACCTCGCGGGGGCCTACAACGCCGACCCACAGGGCTACACCAACAGCGGCAAGGTGCACGTGTGGATGGGCTACGGCGGCCCAGGGTGCCGGGCGGCGCCTGCCGAGGTGAGCCTCGTCAGCGGCTCGAACAACGACAACCTCGGCTACCGGGTGGTGACCGCGGACATGAACGGAGACGGCACCCTGGACATCGTCGCGGGCTCCTCGGGGTACGGCTCGACGAACATCGGCGCCGTCCTCGTCTTCGATGGGCTTGAGGTGCGCCGCTTGATCAGCGGCGCGGGCTCCGGAGCGGTGGTGGACGTCTCGGGGGCGACGCTGGCGATCATCGAAGACCCGACCGGCGTGTCCAACGTCAACTTCAGCATCGGCCTCGCCAGCATGGGCGACGTCAACAACGATGGCTTCGACGACATCGTGGTCGGGGCGCAGCTGTCGTCGCTCTCGGGCCCGGATCGCTCGGGCGGGGCGTTCGTGTTCCTGGGCAGCGATCAGCGCGACGCCCTCCAGAAGGTGGACGTCGTCATCGCCGGTGAGACGACCTTCCCCGACGGGCGGTTTGGCTACTCGGTGTCGGGCGCCCGGATCGGGGACGACGCCCCCTTCAGCGTGATGGTCGGCTCCCCCTTCAGCGAGTGGCGCGGCGCCCGGTTCGGGGACATGGGAGCGGTCTACGTGGGCAACCAGGCCCCCTGAGCCTCCCCCCGAGTTCTTTACAGCGCCGGGCACGCCGCGCCGATTTGGTTTGCTAAAGCGGGTGGCCCCGGTTATTCAGGCCTGACGCCGAGGGCGTGCGGGCCAGGCGCCGCCGTGCCCACGGTGGCAGGGATCGTGCATTGATCCAGGCGCGCTGTGTCGCGCGCCCCCTTCAACGGCGGCCTCGCAGGTGACGGCGTAAACGCGCATTGACACGTGAGGTGTCAACGCGCGTTCACACCCTCGCGGGGACTGGGAGTCATGGCCCGAGCGGCCAACACGGATGCAGGCAGTGACCATGAGCAAAGAGATACGTTACCCGATCATTCGACCAACGCTACCCGACTTCTCCGAGGTGGAGGGTGACCTCCGCGCGATCTGGGAGTCCGGGATGCTGACCACGAGCCGCATGGTGCGCGCGCTGGAGGCTCAGACCGCGGAGATCTGCGGCGTGGAGCACTGCGTCGCGATGGCGAACTGCACGAGCGGCCTGGTGTTGGCGGTCAAGGCGCTGGGGCTGACCGGCGAGGTGATCCTGCCGGCGTTTACGTTCGCGGCGACCGGGCATGCGCTGATCTGGAACGACATCGAGCCGGTGTTCGTGGACTGCGACCCGGGGACCTACACCATCGACCCGGAGAGTGTGCGCGCGGCGATCACCGAGCGGACCTCGGCGATCATCGCCGTGCACCTGTTCGGGCTCCCGCCGGACATCGACGCGCTCCAGGCGATCGCGGACGAGCACGGCGTGACGCTGATGTTCGACGCGGCGCAGGGGCTCGGGGCGACCTACAAGGGCCAGCCGGTCGGCGGCTTCGGGGCCGTGGAGGTGTTCAGCATGTCGCCCACCAAGGTGATCACCGCCTGCGAGGGTGGGCTGGTGACGACGAACGACGGCGAGCTGGCCCAGGTGATGCGCCAGATGCGCGACTACGGCAAGGGGCTCGACGGCTACGACATGGCGTTCATCGGCTTGAACGCGCGTCAGAGCGAGTTCCACGCCGCGGTCGGGCTCGCCGGGCTGCGTCACCTGGGCGACTACATGGGGCACCGGCTGGAGATGATCGCGCTGTACCGCGAGCTGCTGGCGGGGCTGGACGGGGTGACGTTCCAGGAGTTCCCCGAGGAGCGGACCACGAGCGGCAACTACATGGTCATGCGGATCGACGGCGAGGCGGCGAAGATGAGCCGCGACGCGCTGTACGACGCGCTCATGGAGCGCGGGATCCAGACCAAGAAGTACTTCTACCCGGCGCTGCACCGCCACAGCGCCTACGCCGAGTGGGGCGCCCGCTACGAGGGCAGGGTGCCGGAGTCGGAGCGCTTGAGCCACGAGGGGCTGGCGGTGCCGTTGTACGGCCACATCGCCCCGGAGGAGTGCGAGGAGATCGCGGCGACCGTCCGTGAGCTGCTTGGTTGAGCGACCGGGTCGGGAGCAGGGAGAGGAGCGAGCGTCATGTTGTTGACCGCGCCGAAGTATGTGAGGACGAGCCTGATCATCCTGGTGCACCTGATGGTGTTCCTGGTGGCGTACGTGGGGGCGTTCCTGATTCGGTTCGACTTCGACGTCCCGCCCGACTACATGAACACGATGCTGCTGATGCTCCCCGTCGTGCTGGGGATCAAGCTGCTGGTGTTCTACAGCGCCGAGCAGTACTCCGGGTGGTGGCGTTACGTCAGCCTCAACGATCTGGTGGCGTTGATGCGGGCGGCCGGGATCAGCGCGTTGATCTTCGTGGCCGTCAAGCTGCTGGTGTTCGGATTCATCCGCAGCTACCCTCGCTCGGTGTTCCTGCTGGACTTCGTCAACACGGTCGTGATCCTGGGCGGGCTGCGGGTCTCGATCCGGCTGTTTCGTGAGGCGCTCGCGGATCATCAGACCGAGCGGAACGCGGCGGACAAGCAGCGCCTGCTGATCGTCGGCGCGGGCGACACCGCCGAGACGCTGCTGCGCGAGATCAGCAAGAACAGCAACCTGCCCTACCGCCCGGTCGCGCTCGTGGACGACGACCCCAACCGCCAGGGGCTGCGCATCCACGGGGCGCCCGTCGTGGGCTCGACCGAGACCCTCAAGGAGACCGTCGAGCGCTACGAGATCGAGGCGATCATCATCGCCGCGCCGTCGGCGTCGCCCGCGCAGAAGCGGCACATCTTCGAGCGGTGCCAGGAGGCGGGGATCCGCCCGAAGATCCTCCCCGCGATCGAGTCCGTGCTGTCCGGGCAGTTCTCGGCGCGGGCGATCAAGGACGTGGCGATCGACGATCTCCTGGGGCGCCCGCCGGTGAAGCTCGATCAGAAGGCGATCGCGTCCTACCTGCACAACAAGCGGGTCGTGGTCACGGGCGCGGGCGGCTCGATCGGCTCGGAGATCTGCCGCCAGGTCTGCCGGTTCGAGCCCGCGACGCTGATCATGATCGAGCAGGCCGAGAACCCGCTGTTCTTCATCGAGCGCGAGCTGCGCCGGAGCTGGGGTGAGACCACCGAGCTGGTGCCGGTGGTGGCCAACGTGTGCAACGGCGAGCGGCTCGACGCGCTCTTTGAGCAGCACAAGCCCCAGGTCGTGCTCCACGCGGCGGCGCACAAGCACGTCCCGCTCATGGAGGCCAACCCGGTCGAGGCGCTGCGCAACAACGTCCTCGGGACCCGGCAGGTCGCCCGGACCGCGCACCGCCACGGCGCCGAGTCGTTCGTGATGATCTCGACCGACAAGGCGGTCAACCCGACCAGCGTCATGGGGACGAGCAAGCGCGTCGCCGAGCTGTACGTCCAGGCGATGGCGGCCACCAGCGACACGGCGTTCATCTCCGTGCGCTTCGGCAACGTCCTCGGCTCGAACGGCTCGGTGGTCCCGATCTTCAAGGAGCAGATCCGCCGCGGCGGCCCGGTGACGGTCACCCACCCGGAGATGCAGCGCTACTTCATGACCATCCCCGAGGCGACCCAGCTCGTGCTCCAGGCCGCCTCGACCGGCGACTCCGGCCAGGTCTTCGTGCTGGACATGGGCGAGCCGGTCAAGATCCTCGATCTGGCGCGCGACCTGATCAAGCTCTCGGGGCTGACCCCCGAGGACGACGTGAAGATCGTGTTCACCGGGATGAGGCCGGGAGAGAAGCTCTTTGAGGAGCTCTCTCTGGAAGATGAGGAGATCACACGGACGCGCCATGATAAGATATTCATCGGCGACGCGACCCAGCTGCCGCTGGACGTCATCGAAGCCGAGATCTTGAGGATGGAGGAGAGCGTCCTCCAGGGCAGCCGTGGCCCGGACGTGATGCGGGCCTGGCTCAAGCGCCTTGTGCCTGAGTACGCCTTCGAACCCTCTCCGGAGTTGATGTCCGCCCTGGACAACGACACGATCCACTCGGACAAGGTGATCGCGATCCACCGGACCTGACCGCTCATTTTTTTGTCGGGGCGCGCCGTCTGACGATGAGCATGGACGGGTGTGTCCTCACGGCGAAGGTGCTCGGGAGGGTCATGGCCCGGGAGGAGCGCCGTCATGTCGTCTACGACAGGTCTGAATCATCTTGCTATCTTTCTGATCTCTTTCGTGATTTGCGTGGGGTGGGGCAGCGCCTCGCGAGCCCAGAGCGGCTGGCTGATGCCCCACGGCGACGCCGCAGCGCAGGGGCGCGCCTCGGGGCAGGGGCAGATCGAGGAGCCGAACATCACGCTGAAGGCGACGATCGGTGGGCGGCTGGCCGACACCGGCCTGAAGGTGACGCGCGTCGCGGCGGACGGGTCGCTGGACGCGGTCATGGCGGTCGGCGGCGCGGTGCTCTACAGCACGTCGCGCCAGGGGGCGCTGTGGGACACCCCGCCGCTCGGGACGTCGTCCATCGCCGGGGTGTGGGACTTCGACGGGGACGGCCGCGACGAGGTGCTCGTCGGCGGGCGGCACCCGTCGCTCCTGGATCGGTTCACGGGGCAGGTGGTCTGGCGCGCCCCCGAGGCGTTGGAGGTGAGCGGCGCGACCTACGCCGCGGTGCCGTACGACGACGACCCCGAGCCGGAGCTGCTGTTGACCAGCGCGCGCAACCCGGCGACGGCGATCCTGTTCGACTTCAGCGGCGGGTTCGGGGCGGTCCGTGAGGTGTGGCGCAACAGCGATGACCGCCTCCCCTCCGGGAGCTTCAGCCTGATCCTCGGTGACTTCGACGGCGACGGCCTCAAGCGGGAGCTGGTGGCTGTCATCTCCGACTGTCGGCTGCTCTTCTTGTCGCTGGACGACGGCCAGGTCTACGCCGAGAGCGCACCTTTGAGCGGAGGCGGCAGCTACTGCGCCGGGCTCGTTCAGGCGGAGGACCTGGACGGCGTCCTGGGCGATGAGCTGATCGTGACCGGCGCGCAGGGCAACCAGAACGGCGCGGTCGGGCTGTACGTCTACAAGCCGACGACCGAGGCGCTGCTCTGGTCGTATGAGTACGGCGTCGGCGACAGCCTCAAGCGCAGCGCGGCGCTGACCCACGCCGTCGCCGACATGAACGGCGACGGCAGCCTTGAGGTGGCGCTGTCGGTGTTTGACAACACGGAGGAGGCCGGGGCGGCGCAGGACGGCGTGGTGGCGCCGTCGCGGTGGAGCGTCTCGGTCTACGACGCGGTCAACGGCGCGCTGGTGGACTCCGTGGAGGACGTCACCCTCCTGGGGTGGCTGAACTCCGACGCGGACGGTCAACCGGAGCTGGTCGTCCGCAGCGCGGTGGAGGGGAGCGTGCAGATCCCCCGGTTCGGGACCATCCAGGGCCTGGGGATCGGCGCCGAGCGGCGCCTGGTGACGCGGTGGAGCCTCAGCGGCGCCGAGGCGGTGATGGAGACGCTGACCGATCTGTCGCGGGCTCGCGACTCCCGAGGGATGAACACCGAGCCGGTGTGGCTCGCCGGGCCTGGCTGGGGTGGCGGTGGCGCGTTGGTCCTCCGCGGCGGCGATGAAGGCTCGGAGATGCGCATGCAGCTCGTCGGGTTCGAGGAGGGGGCGCCGCAGGTGCGCGCCGAGCGCGTCATGGAGCCGACCTCCGTGTCGGCGCTGACCCCGCTGCACAACGAGCGTGAGGCGCCCGGGGTGCTGGTCAAGGACAACCTGGGGCGCGTGCAGCTGCTGAACGAGGCGCTTGAGGTTCAGGAGACGCTTACCTTCTCGGGCCACTCGTCGGGGCTGCGGGTGGCGCCCGATCCGTCCAGCGCGACGCTGGTGATCGTGGACTCGTCGTCCAACCTCACGGCCTTCGAGCCCTTCTCAAGCGGGCCAGGTGAGCCGCCCGCGGCGAAGTGGCGCGCGGCGGCGTCGTCCATCTCCAGCTACGTGGCGCTGGACGTGGACGGGGACGGCCTCCATGAGCACGCCTACGCGGGGCTCGGGATCGACGGGGTGCCCTTCGTGAGGTTGCTCGACAGCGACGGGGAGACGTTGTGGAGGGTGCGGTTTACGGACAGCCGGTCGGAGCCTGAGTCGCTCGTTGTCGGGCAGTTTGGTGGGGACGCCTCGCTGGATCTAGCGGTCCTGAACAACTCCCAGGACCAGCAGCGGCGGATCATCACGTTGGACGGGAGCGCCGGGGCGACGCTGGCCAGCCAGGCGGTCGATGAAGACGAGGCGGGGCGCTTCCCCGGGGTGGAGGCGCTCGCGCTGCCCGACATGAACGACGACGGGTTCACCGAGCTGCTCCACATCCACCGCTTCACCTTCGAGATCCGGGACGGCGCGACGCTGGAGCGCCGCGGTGATCTCCACGCCTTCCCCGATGGGGTGTCGCTGCCGACGGCCAACAGCGTGTTTCAAGCGGACGAGGACGGCGCGCTGGAGGGGTTCTTCAACTTCTTCTTCCGGGGCAAGGCGGTGATGGACCTGGAGAGCGGTGAGGTGCAGTGGCGCGTGGAGTCGCCCGATCACCTGCACCGCTTCGAGTCTGGCTACGCGGGGTTGGCCGACGCGACTGGCGATGGGGTGTGGGACGTCGCGCTGGCGGGCTCGTTGGGCGATCTGACGGTGTGGGATGGGGCGTCCGGCGAGGTGGTGTACCGCCGCTGCCTGGTGGATGGGGCGCTGACGCCGCTGGTGCAGGTGGCGACCGTGGAGAGCTGCGCCGAGAGCGTCTCGCTGTCGCCCATCGTCGTCGCGGACATCGACTCCGATGGAGAGGAGGAGTACATCGTCGGGACCTCGCAGGGGTGGCTGTACAGCGTCCAGGTGCGGGACGGGGCGCTGGACTGGTCGCTCCCGTTGCAGTTCGAGACGCGCCAGCCGGTGGTGGCGGACGTGGACAACGACGGGTTTCTGGAGATCGCGCTCACCACGAGCGGCTCGGAGCTGGTGGTGGTGGATCAGGCGAGCCTCGACGCACCGAGCGCGCTGCGGGAGGTCGCGGTCAGCCCCGACAACGTCCTGCTCGCCCCGGAGAGCGACATCGATCGGTGGGACCGCGCCGACGTCCTCGGCCTGGCCTGGGAGCCCGTGGAGGGCGCGGCGGGTTACCGGTACGCCGTGTTCACCGAGAACAACAACCTGGTCCGCCCTCAGACCGACGTGGGCGACGCGACCTCGATCGTCGTGGACGGGCTCGCGCTGGTCCCCGGGCAGCGCTACTACGCGACCGTGGCGGCCTACAACGCGGCCGGGGGCCCCTCGGCGGACACCGCGTCCGACGGCGTCCTCGTCGTTCAGGGGCTGCCGCTCATCCTCGACTTCCGGGCGACCCCCAACCCGTTCGCCCCCGCCGCGGGCGAGCGCGCGACCTTCTCGGCGCAGATCTCCTCCACCAACCCGCTGACCGGGGTCGCGCTCACCGTGCGTGACGAGGGTGGGGCGGAGGTCTTCCAGTACGGCGAGGAGGAGCTGGCCTCCGGTCAGTTCACGCTGGACGTTGACTGGGCGGGGCTCGACGAGGGCGGCGAGCCGTTGCCGCCCGGTCCCTACACGGCGGACCTGATCGCCTCGACGGAGGACGCGCCCGGGATCGCCCAGCTCCAGGTGGTCATTGAAGCGCCGGAGGAACCCGAGGAGGACGTCGGCCCCGACGTGGTCGAGGACACGGGCGTGGCGATGGAGGACACGGGCGTGGTCGCGCCGGACACGGGGAGCCTGGACGCGGGAATGGGAGACGTCGTGGAGTCGGACGTCCAGGCCGTGGCGGTGACTGGCCCCCGCGGCGACGGGTGTGGTTGCGAGGTGCCCGGGCGCGGCGCGGCGCGGGTCGGTGGCTGGTGGTGGGGCGTGGTGGGGTTGCTGCTGCTGGCCGCTCAGCGGTGGCGCAGCGTGTAGGACGTCCCCGTGACGGTGTTGGCGGCGCCGTAGACCCACAGGTAGTAGGTCGCGGTCGAGGGGGCGGTGTGGCTGATGCGGTGGCCTGAGCTCTGGTTGCCGGTCGCGGCCTGGAAGGTCGAGGTGTAGATCTCCATGTGGATGGACGCCTGGGGGTTGTTGAACTCAATGTCCACGGTCATGGTCTGCCCCGCCGAGTACCGCCCGAGGTTGTACCAGTCCTGATCGAGCGTCCCGCCCGCGCCGCAGAGCTGCGCTGAGAGCGACGAGCCGCGGGGGAGGCTGGTGCCGAGGTGGGAGCGATCGTTATCCTCGTGGCTGTCCTCGACGCACCGCTGGCAGATGTTGTCCTCGTCGGTCCGCCCGTCGCAGTCGTTGTCTTCGCCGTCGCACACTTCGGTGCTGCCACGCCCCGCCGAGGCGGAGCAGGTCGTGCTGCTGCCCGAGCAGACGATCTGACCGGTGTTGCGGCACGCCCCGACCCCCTCGGAGCAGCTCTGCCCGACGCTGCCAAAGCCCTCATCGACCTGGCCGTCGCAGTCGTTGTCGGTCCGATCGCCGCACACCTCGGTCCCGCCGGGGTTGCTCGCGACGGCGTTGCAGACGGTGGTCGTGCCGCCCGGCCCGCAGACGACCATCCCCTGCTCGGCGCAGCCGCCCACGCCGTTGGAGCAGGCCTCGCCGAGGCTCGGGTAGTCCTCGTCGATCTGATCGTCGCAGTCGTTGTTGCGCCCGTCGCACAGCTCGGGGTTGTTGGGGAAGCGGTTGAAGTCGTTGTCGTCGCAGTCCGGGCCGAACGAGCAGCCCTCGCCGCGGCCGTCGCCGTCCATGTCGATGCAGCCAGGATCCTGGCAGGCGTTGTTCTCGCATGCCCCCTCGCAGGTGACCGGGGCGCTCCAGCGACCACACCCGGTGCCCGGGTCGGCGCGACACTCGCTGAGCTGACGGGAGTCGACGCAGTTCAAGGCGCCGGGGGTGCACTCCTCGGCGCTGCAGTCCGCCTCGCAGACCTGCCCCTCGTCCATCAAGCCGTCGCAGTCGTTGTCCTTCTCGTCGCACAGCTCAACCGCCGACGTGTAGCGCTCGGGGTCGGCGTCGTCGCAGTCCGAGCCCGCCTCACAGCCGATGCCGCGCCGATCGCCGTCCTGGTCCACGCAGCCCGAGGCGCAGATCCCGTCGACGCAGGTCTCGCCGTCGACGCAGGTCTCGCCGAGGACGAAGGTGCCGCAGCCGTCGTTGCCCGCCTCGCAGTATTGGACCTCGTCGGCGCCGACGCAGATCGTGGTGCCGATCACGCAGGAGGAGCTGGGGCAGCCGGGGGCGACGCCGCTGGTGCTGGCGTCTCCCTCCGAGCCGGCGTCCCCCTCCTCGTAGGTCGGGCCGGTCAGCGCCCCCGAGGCGCAGCCGAGCCCGAGGCCGAGCGCCAGGGCGGCGGCCGTGAGGAGCGCGGGGGCGTGGTGCCGCGCGTCAGGTCGGGTGGGGGTGGACTCTGTCGTCATGGGTGATGTCTCGGTTGGGCGGCGCTCACCTGCGCTCAGGGTCGCTCATGGAGCCTGCTTCCTCGTGGCCAGATCCTCATCACTCACCTCACCAGTCACCTGTGGCGAGAGTATCGCCCTGGCCCATCGGACGCAAGCGGGCGTCAACGCCCGGCGTCTGTGTCGGGGGCGGCGGCGTCTGGTGCGGAGGAGTCGTGGTCGTTTGGGGCCTGCTCGGCGGGCGGGAAGTTGCGCTTGAGCATCTTCGGGGCGGGCTTGAAGGTCATGTAGGCGATCGTCACGAAGAAGGGCATCAGCGCGGCCCCGAAGATGATCCACTGCACGAAGCGTGGGTGGGGGTGGGGGCGCTGCTGGCCTCCATCGAGGGGGCCGCGCTCATCGGGGGGGTTGGCGTTGAGGTCGGTCGGTGTGGTCATGACGCAGGTGGGGGCTGGGAGATCAGTGGAGGCGCCGGAGCTGCTCCTCGATGAGGTTGGCGAAGTCGCTCCAGGAGAGCGCCGACGCGATGTCGGCGGCGCTCTGGAGGTAGCGCCGGGACTCGCTCCGCCGGGAGGAGAGCGCCGTGGTGACGCCGAGGTTGTAGAGGATCCGCGCCTGGGCGCGGAGGTTGTAGGCGGAGGTCGCCGCCTCAAGCGCCAGCTCCAGGGCGCCCAGGGTGCGGGTGGGCTGCTTCTGGGCGTGGTAGAGCTGCCCGTAGTGCAGGTAGATCTCGTGGAGGCGATCCAGCTCGCCGTCCGACTCCGCCTGCGCGCGGGCCTGGTCGAGGTAGTGCTCGGCGCGGGGGAAGAGCTGCTGCGCGGTGTAGATCTTGGCCAGCAGGTCGAGCGGCTGGCTGACGTGGTACTCGTGGCGCGCCTGGGCCAGCGGCGGTGGCGGCCCCAGGTCGCGGATGTGGTTGAGCGCGTCGCTGGCCAGATCCGTGGCGCGCCCGAGGTGCCCGAGGTGCTGGAGGCTCTTGGCCAGCTGAAGCTCGACCTCGATCAGGAGCTGGATCGAGCCGTGATCGCGCGCGTAGACCAGCGCGGTCTGGAGCGCGGCGCGGGCCGAGTGGGGCAGCCCCTGGCACGCGAGGTAGCGCCCGACCTCCAGCGCCGCCTCGGCCAGCAGCGAGGTGGACAGGCCCGTGAAGTTGTTGCTGGTGATGCGCTCCAGGAACTGCTGCGGGAGGCGCTCCGGGATGATGGCGTCGGACTGGCGCGAGGGGTGCAGCAGGAGGCGCCGGGCCGCATGCAGCATGCCCGTGGTGGAGCGGACGGCGCGTTGCTCCAGGTCTTCGAGGTGGAGGTCCTCCTCGAGCTGGGACACCGGCTCGTCCTCCGGGGTGTGGTGGCTGCCGAGCACCAGGATCTCGCCCTCGGAGGCTTGCGCCTGGGCCATCCGCTCGGCGATCCAGAGCTGGGCCTGGCGGAAGCGGCGCAGCGCCAGCTCGGGCTCCCAACGCCTGAGCGCGGCGTCGGCGGTGTCGAGCAGGTGGTCGATGCCCCGGATCGGGTCGCCGCCGCGCACCAGGTGGACCGCCTGGAGCAGCTCCGTCTCACCGCGCGGCATGGCGAACTTGCGGGAGCCGAGCAGGTCGGCGATCCGCTCATGGAGCGCGACCGCCTGGCCCGGGTAGAGGCGCCGAAGCACGAGGTCGCGCATCTGGGGCATGCGAAACTGCAGGTACCCCTCGCGCTCCGCGTGGCCCTCCAGGATGCGCACCCCGAGCAGCTCGGCCATGGCGCCGTCCATGTCGAACTCAGCGGGCAGGGTCGCGCGCAGGAGGTGCTCGGGGAAGGTGAGCCCGAGCAGGGCGCAGATGGCGAGCAGCTGCTTGCCGTCCTTGCTCAGGTCGTCGAGCTGAAGCTTGAACAGCCTCGGGAGGCTGTTCGGGAGATCGAAGATGGGGCGGAGGACCGGATCGTCGCTGGGCGGCTGGGGCGCCGCGGCGGTGAGCAGGTGCAGCAGCTCCTTGATGAACAGCGGGCTGCCGTCGCTGGTCTCCTCCAGCAGGTCGATGAACTCCTTGTTTGGGGTCGTGCCCAGCTCCAGTGAGATGAACCGGGTGATCTCGTCCCGGGTCATCTGGGGCACCCGGATCTCCAGATCGCACCAATCCGGCGGCTGGTCGGCGCTGGTGCGGGTGCCGGTCGGGTCATCCTCGGGGAACTCGTCGGTGAGGCGGCTCGTGTCGACGTTGTGGCTGAGGATGAACAGCATCGGGAGGTTGCGACCCTCCTGGAGCACCTGGCGGATGATCCGGTGGGTTGGCCCGTCGATGTGCTCCCAGCCATCGACCGCGATGATGATCGGGACGCGCTTGCCGTCGTGGACGCTGGTCTCCTGCACGACCTCGGAGAGCCTCCTGAGGAAGGCGTCGAAGGCGAACCGGAGCAGGTGCCGCCGCGTCTCGGGGAAGCGAAGCGGGCCGTTGTCGAACGGGCGGTGCTCGGCGTCCCAGGGGGCGCCCGAGAACTCCTGATCCCAGCGGCGGATCAGCGCCTCCAGGATGCTCGTCTCCAGCTTGCCCATCCCCAGGCTGAGCAGGTCGAGGTGGTGGAAGTTCTCGCGGGCGCGGTGCACCGGGATCGGCGGCGGCGTGGGGAAGGGCAGGATCAGCCCGGCGTCGGGCAGGCTCGCCGCCGACGTGTAGACCTCGTCGTCGTCGTCCAGCTCGCGCGTGACCGGCTTGGGCAGATCCAGCGAGCGGGGCGGCGTGGAGCTGGCCAGCTCGTCGCCCGAGCTGCTCGGGGCCTCGGGGGTGGAGGCCTCCAGCCGCGCATGCAGCTCCGAGAGGGCCGCGCGCAGCAGCTGGTACAGGGCGTGGTAGGGTCGCTCCCGATCGCCCGCGTCCAGGTTGCTGTGCATGACCATCGCGCTTGACTCATGCTCGACGAGCTTGAGGGCGCGCTTGAGGAAGAAGGAGCGCCCGCTCCCATACGCCCCCGAGAGCCACACAGCGAGCCCGCCGCGGCGCGTGCGCTGGACCGCTTGCCAGAGCTGCGCCAGCTGCTCCTGGCGGCCGACCAGGCGAGGCCTCCCGGCGCGCCCCTTGAACTCGCTCAGGCTCTCCTGGGAGAAGTCCGTGTCGATCCGCACCAGCTCCATGGTGTGCGGGGCGGCGACCCGCTCCGGCTCACGCAGCGTCAGGTGTGGGTTGGAGAGCGACACGACGTCCGAGTAGGTGTCCCACTGGCTGTCGACCTCGTCGATGGGGGTCACCCCGTGCGGCTCCTCCACCTCCTCCTCAAGCAACTCGTCCTCGGGGAAGAGGATCTCCAGGGCGGAGAGCTCGTCGGCCTCCTCTCGGACGTTGGGGCGGCGGCTCAGGCCCATGAGTGCGCGGCGCATCGCCGCGGCGGAGCCGTACCGCTCCCCCGGGGTCTTGGCCAACGCCCGCGACAGGATGTCCACCAGCTCGTCGGGGATCTCCTGCGACGCCACCTCGCGGGGGTCGCGCGGCGGCTCATGGAGGATCGCCCGGATCAGCTCCTGGTCGTTCGACGACGCGTAGGGGAGCTGCCCCGTCAGCGCGACGTATATCATCACGCCGAGGCTGTAGACGTCGGTCTGGGGGACGACCGGTCGGTTCAGGAGCTGCTCGGGCGCCATGAAGGTGAACGAGCCCATGATGTGAGGGCCGTCCTCCGGAGCCTCCGGTGCGTCGCCCAGCTCCTCCGTGACGACCCGGGAGATGCCGAAGTCCACGACCTTGACGAAGTCGGGGTTGCCCGGCATTGGCTCGATCATGACGTTGCTCGGCTTGACGTCGCAGTGCACGACCCCGGCGCGGTGGGCGACCTCCAGCGCCAGGCACACCTGCTCGCTGATCCGGAGCAGCCGCGACATCTCCAGGTGGCCCAGGCGCCCAAGCAGCTCGCCAAGGTCTTCGCCGGGCACGAACTCCATCGCCAGGAAGAGCGTCCCGTCCTCCTCGTGGCCAAAGTCGACGATCGAGATGATGTTGGGGTGGCGCAGGTTGCTCGCGGCGTTGGCCTCCCGCAGGAAGAAGTCCATCCGCCCCGCCTCGACCTCGGTCGGGTGCAGCACCTTGACCGCGACGCGCCGCATCAGCGGCGACTGCGTCGCCTCGTAGACCGTCGCCATCCCGCCGATCGCGATGATCCTGTCCAACTGGAATCGGTGCGCAAGGGTGCTGCCCAACCTGGACTCCGCGTGGGCCTCCAGGCGTTCGATGGTGTCGGCGTCGAGCGTCTCCCACCGCTTGACGGTGGTGCGAGACGCGCCTGAAGCCTGGGCATCGGAGTTATTGGGCATCGAGGGCCCTCGGTGCTAGACAGTCCATCAGCCAAAACCGGCAGGCGCCGAGATGGGCAGTGATCATAGCACAATCTGCGGCCTCTGACAGGAACAATCGGCCTCCTGGCGAGGTGGGTGACTCGACTCACGGCTCCACGGCGAACAAGAGCGCTGGGATTCTATACCGCAACGCCCGCTGTTGTGAAAGGTGGGCGGCACTCGCGCGGTGGATGAGTTGCGCCGCGCGAGGCGATGGGCTAGGTTCTGGTGACGATCGTAGGTCGAGTTCGGTGTTGTGGGGGTCCCGAGGACCTGGGGCCCCGAGACGAGCGACGAGGTGGGGATGAGCGGAACAGCAGCAGAACAGCGGGTCGTGGTGGCGTCGCTGCTTGTGGTGGGGGCGCTGGCGCTCGCAGGGTGCCAGGAGGTCAAGGAGCCGACGACCACCCTGACCCAGGCGCAGTGGGAGGAGGTCAAGCAGCAGATCCTGGAGGCGCCCCCCGAGAAGGTGCGCTTCTCCAGCGGCGCTCAATTTGGCGGCGCCATTGAGCTGATCGGCCTGGACGTCCAACCCGAGAAGCCGAAGCCGGGCCAGGAGATCACCCTCACCTGGTACTGGCGCTGCCTCGAAGAGACGCCCGTCAACTGGCAGATCTTCGTCCACTTCGACAACAACGGTCCGCCCCCCATGCGTCAGGGGATGGACCACCACCCGGTCCGCGACCTCTACCAGACCACCCGCTGGAAGAAGGGCCAGATCATCAAGGACGTCCAGAAGGTCCGGGTTCGCAACGACTACCCGGGCGGCGCCGCGGAGTTCTGGGTCGGCCTCTGGAACCCCGCCAACGGCAAGCGGATGGAGGTCTCCAACCAGGACAAGGTCAAGCACGACGGTCAGGGCCGGGTCCTGGTCGGCAAGGTCCAGATGGACGCCCCCCCGTCCAAGAAGGCGACCGCCTCCAAGAAGTCTCGCCCCAAGGTCTACATGGCCCGCCAGATCGGCGCGGACAGCCCCATCACCATCGACGGCAAGCTCGACGACGCCGCCTGGAAGAAGGCCGCCCGCACCGGCCGTTTTGGTGGGACCGGCGGCGGCGCCGGACCCCCCGGCAACAATTGGGCGAAGCTCCTCTACGACGAGCAGAACCTCTACATCGGCCTCTATGGCGATGACGACGACGTCTGGGGCGATCTGACCGAGCGCGACAGCGACACCTGGACCCAGGAGGTCTTCGAGATCTTCATCGACCCGGATGGGGACCAGAAGGACTACATCGAGCTGCAGATCACGCCCCGCAACACCGTCTTCGACGCCCGCTTCCCCGTGAAGCTCGGCAAGGGCTCGGGCTCGCGCGAGGAGCAGATCAACGCCGCCCGCGCCTGGAACAGCTCCATGGAGACCGCCGTTGACATCGACGGGACCCTCAACAACCCCGACGACAAGGACATCTCCTGGAGCGTCGAGGCGAAGATCCCGTTCTCCGACATCCCCGGCGGCGCTCCGAAGCCTGGCTCCTCCTGGAAGATCAACCTCTATCGCTTCGACGCCCCCCGCAAGGACGGCAAGCCCCAGCGCCAGGTCGCCTGGTCCTGGACCCCGGCCTACGGCTTCTTCCACAACATCGAGCACTTCGGGACGCTGCGCTTCATGGGGCAGCGCGGCCCCGTCGAGGTCAAGCCCGTCACCACCCCGAGCAAGGCCGACCCCGGCGACAAGCCCGACCCGACCGACGAGTCAGGCGTCGAGCCCGATCGCCCCGAGTAGCCTACCCCACCGGGATCGCCTCCGACTCGATGATCTGGAACCCGCGCGGGGCCTCGCGCCCCACCTCCAGGATCCTCGCCGCCACCTCGTCCACGTGAACCCCCCGGTAGCGCGACGGGATCAAGAACCCCAGCGCCCGATCCAACACCTTCCCGATCTCCTCGCCGACGCGCACCTCGTCGCGGCCTCCCCGCAGCAGCGAAGGCCTCAGCACCACGAAGCTGTCGAACCCGAGCGCCTTGATGTCACGCTCCAGCCGCCCCTTGGTCTGGAGGTAGTTGCTCATCGGGGCGTTGGGGTTCGCCCCCAGCGATGACACCAGGATGACCCGCTCCACCCCGTTCGCGCGAGCCAGCTTCGCGGTGCGCAGGGGGTAGCCGTGGTCGATCGCGATGAACCGCTCGCGCGATCCCGCCTGCTTGTGGGTCGTGCCCAGCGTGCAGACCAGATCGCGCCCCTGGATCAGCGCCGCGTGCTCCTCGATCTGCTCAAAGGCGACGACGTGGTGTGTCAGCCGCTCGTGCTGCTGCTCCATCGGGCGCCGCCCGAGGGTGATCACCTCGTCGTAGACGTCGCCCGCGAGCGCCTGCCGCAGGACGCTGCGCCCCACGGCGCCCGTCGCGCCGATCAGCACCATCGATGGTTTCATGTCGCGCTCCTCTTGATCTGAGCCCGGTCAGGGCTCGCGTTGGGTGAACATCAACAGCAGCGTCTCCAGGTCGGTGGGCGCCGGGGCGCCATCCTCAAAAATCGACGCCAGGTGCAGCGCCCCCCCTTCGGCGAGGATGACGTAGCGGTAGGGCGCCCCCGGGAGGGCTTCAAGGGCCTGGAGGAAGGCGGCGTGGTTGTCTTTGGGGACGGGCTCGGGGTGGATCGCGGCGCAGGCCCCCTCGGCCTTGATCTGGTGGGCGAGCGTCGCGATCATCTCGCGATCGCCGGGATCTTCGGAGAAGCAGAGCAGCAGCGGCTCCGGCGGGGTGAGCTGGAGGTGCAGCGCGTCCCCTTGCATGAGGTGGAGCGCCGCCAGCAGGCGCTCCAGCCCCAGCGCGAACCCTGCGGCGGGGATCGAGGGGCCGCCGAGCGCGGCGACCACGTTGTCGTAACGCCCGCCTCCTGCGACCTGGCAGACGTCCGGGCCGAGCGCGGGCACGTCCACCTCAAAGGTGATCCCCGTGTAATAGCCCAGCCCGCGCACCATGCCGAGGCTGAAGCGCAGCACGAGCGGCTCCAGGTCGCTCAGGCAATCGTCGATGTGGCCGAGCGCCTCGGGCAGCGCCGTGTCCGCGTCGGGGAGCAGGGGCCGGACGGTGTCGGCCAGCTCCGAGAGGCTGGCGGCGCTCCAGGTCAGCCCCAGCAGCGCCTCGCGGTGGGTGTCCTTGACGTTCGCCGCGTCCAGCTCCTGGGAGAAGGCCCGCTCCAGCGCGACGAGCGCCCCCGCGGCGTCGTCGAACTCAGGGACGTCGGGCGTGAGCCGCAGCAGCGCGCGGCGCAGCTCCCCCACGACGTAGGGGGCGTCCGGGTGGGTGGCGGGGTCGCGTGGCCCCTCCGGTGCGTTGGAGGGGCGGTCCACGCCAGTGCGCGGCGGCTCGAAGACGATGCGATGGCGCGACAGCAGATCGAGGAGCCGATCGACGCGATCGCGGCGCTCAGGCGTCAGCCCCAGCGCGTCGAGGACGCGGGGTCGGAGCGCGGCGTGTCCGACGCGCAGCAGCCCGCCGGAGAGGCCGCACGCCTGAAGCGTCAGGCGCAGGAGGCTGAGGACCTCCAGGTCGCCGCCGGGCGCGCCCTCGGGGGAGCCCCCGAAGCGCTCGATCCCGGCTTGATGAAACTCGCGCCTGCGGAGCGGGCGGAGCCGCTCGTATCGAAAGGCGCGCCCGACGGCGGCGAGCCGCAGCGGGGTCACCAGCGCCCCCTCGGCGCCGAGCTGCTCTCCGAGCATACGGCACAAGCCCCCGGTCAGGTCAGGGCGCAGCGCGTACTCCCGATCGGTGGTGAAGGTCGCCAGCCGCGCGTGGATGTCGTCTCCGTAGAGCCGCGTGTACAGCTCGACCGGCTCATAGAGCGGCGCCGTCGCCGGGCGGTAGCCGTGGACGCGGACCGTGGCGAGGATGATCTGGATGATCCGCGTCAGCTCCTCGGTGTCGCCGGGCCAGAGGTTCGGGGTGCCGGGGGGCGGCTCGATGCGGTGGTGTGTCATGATCAACGCGGGTCGGGGTTGTCGCTTGCGCAGGCTCCGCTGCGCGCCGCACCATACCACACAACGGCGGGGCGCCGTCGGTCATGTTCGCCGTCGCCATTGACAGCCGCGCGCCGAGCGACTTCTATAAGCGTCTGGGCTGTGTGGGAGCACAGCTCCAGGGAACAGGTCCTGGATGGGCTCATTCAGGACCGCCGTCGGTTGAAGGTGACGTGATGATGGTTTTCAGATCAGCGCGCTGCGTCGCGTGGAGCATCGCCCTCGTGGCTCTCCTGGGGCAGGGGTGCGCCGATGAGCGCACGGTCGAGGACAAGTCGATGTTGGGGCAGGGGAGCCTCGACAGCGGCATGGGCGGCATGAGCGACGACGCCGGGGTGCAGACCTCCGGGGGTGAGGACACGGGCGTCAACACGAGCGGCGCGACCGACACCGGCGCCTCCCCGATGGACACCAGCGCCCCGATGGACACGGGCGCCCCGCCGATGGACACCGGGGCGCCGCCGATGGACACGGGCGCCCCACCGATGGACACCAACACGCCCCCGATGGACACCGGAGCCCCCGACACCGGACCCGACCCCAACCGGGGCTGGATCGGCGGCCCGTGCCAGGGCGCCTCCGAGTGCATGTTCGAGGACGCGATCTGCCTGACCGACGCCAGCGGCTACCCCGGCGGGGCATGCTCGCAGTTCTGTGAGCGGTTCTGCCCCGACCAGGAGGGCAACAGCGTCACGTTCTGCGTCGAGGGGGAGCGCGGCGGCCAGTGCATGTCGCGCTGCGACTACACGTTCTACCCCGACGGGGGGTGCCGCGACGGCTACCGGTGCCAGATCATGCCGCGCTACAACGAGCCGAGCGTCACCCAGGGCACCTGCGTGCCCGAGTCCTGGCCCGGCCCCGGCACGATGACCGACTCCGCCTGCCTCCAGGCCCTTGAGGAGCGGGGCGTCGTCTGGGACCACTGGGACTACGCCACCCAGGTCGCCGACGGCACCAACCTCCAGTGCACCGTCGATGACCCCATCCGGGTCCAGAGCCCGATCAACGGCGTTTCCTACCGCTACGTCTCACACGACTACTACCGGACCCTCTCCATGTCGTGCGAGCTGGCGCTGGCCCTCTGGGACCTCGGCGACGTCCTCCGTGAGTACGACATCGTCGAGGTGATCGACATCGGCACCTTCAACTGCCGCACCATCTCCGGCACCAGCACCCTGTCGCAGCACTCGTTCGGCACGGCGATCGACATCTACGGCTTCACCACCAGCGACGGCGCCGACTACATCCTGGAGCGCGACTGGGAGCATGGCACCAGCAACCCCAGCGGGGCGAAGGCGCGCGTCCTCTACGAGATCGGGCAGCGGATGTACAACGACCACATCTTCAACATCATCCTCACGCCCAACTACAACTCCGCCCACGACAACCACTTCCACGTCGACCTCACCCCGGGCTCACACACGATCCGCTTCGGCGAGCCGACCGAGCGCTACATCGGCCCCGATCAGTGGGAGCGCTGCGGGAACCACTGAGCGCCTCCCCCGGCAACGCGCTGAGCCTCACCCCTCCTCGGCTGGCAACGCGAACCCGCCGCGGGTCTCGTGGACCTGGTACACCGCGATGTACGCCTCGGGGTCGATTCGGAGGATGAGGCGCTGGAGCCTCAGCACCTCCGAGCGGGCGACGGTCATGTAGAGCGTGTCGCGCGGCTCCTTTGTAAACCCCCCGTGCCCCTTGAGGACGGTGACGCCGTAGCGCTCAAGCGCGTTCAGCTCCTTGAGGAGCGCCTCGTTGCGGTCGCTGATGACCAACAGCGACCGCGTCGCGCTGAAGCCGTAGAGCGCCGTGTCCAGGGTGCGGGCGGAGACGAAGCTCAACATCAACGCGATCATCGCCGCCTCCAGGCCGAACATCACCGCCGCGCCCGCGAACACGAGCATGTTGAGCCCCAGCATCGCCTGCCCCGGGGCGACGCCGAACTTCAGCTTGAGGATCCGCCCGATGATGTCGATCCCTCCTTGAGTCCCTCGCCCCCGAAAGACGACCGCGAGGCCGATCCCCTCGATGATCCCCCCGTAGAAGATCACCAGGAGGCGATCGGCGGTGGGGTGGGGGACCCAGGGCCCCAGGAGGTCGATCGCCAGCGAGAGGGTGACGACGCCGAGCAGGGTCCGGGTCAGGAACCGCCGCCCGCCCCCGAACTTCCAGCCGAGCGCCAGCAGCGGCACGTTGAGCGCGAACAGGAGCGCGCCGACGGGCGCCCCGAGCGTCCTGTTGATGATGATCGCGATCCCGGCCACGCCCCCGACGATGAGGTCGTTGGGGAGCACGAAGGCGTTGTAGCCCACCGCGCTGATCAGCGCGCCGAGCACCACGAGCGCGTAGTCCATGGCAGAGCGAGCCCGGCTGGGGGGGCGAGGGAGGGAGATGTCGTCCATGTCGTCGTGTGTGGGTTGAGGGGGGTGTTGCGGCGAGGGGCGCCTCAGCGGGCGTCAGAAGCGGGTGATCTCGACCTGGCCGAGGTTGACCCGGTTTTGCCCATCGTGGGCGGAGCGCGGCGTCACCTTCATCCGTCGGCTCCCCAGGAAGAAGCCCATGTACATCGTGTAGCGCCCCACGTTGGAGCCGTGATCGACCAGCAGCCGCTGCGTGTCGACGACGTAATCGCCCGGGATCCAGTGGTTCGTGGTGAAGGTGCCGTCCACCGGGTGGTGATCGCCATTGATGCGGTTGCCTGGGTAGTCGACGTGCAGGAAGATCTGGTAGCTGGAGCTGACCCGCTTGAGCACCTTGAAGTAGTAGCGCATCACCATCACCTCGCCGAGGCGGAAGCTGGGCAGCTTCCCCTCCTTGAGGAGCGCCTGGAGGCGCGCCTGGGCCTCGGGCGTCGGGTTGCCCCAGCGATCGACCTCGTCGGTGTGGTAGACCTCGACCCCGATCATCTGCACCCGGCCGTCGAACTGCGGGTACTGTCGGACCCCCTTGGCGTCCTTGAAGATGGTCGAGATCGCGGGCTTGGGCTTGCCGTCGACGATGGCGTGGGCGATCGGGGACATCTCCGTCTCGCCCTCGCCGAGGATGTTGCTGGCGAGCAGGAAGCGGCTCGACGAGTCGTCGATCACGTGGACGTTGCGACGGGGCTTGCCCGAGCGGCGGATCTCGTAGTTCAGGCTCCCCAGGCGGTCGCGGGGGAAGATCATGAAGAAGCGCGACTCGTCCTTGAACTGGGACTTGAGCTTCGTGAGCGTGATCGGCTCGTAGCCGGACAGGTAGTAGGACGTGTTTGGCGTCCCCATCTGGTAGGTGTAGAGCGGCTGCTCGCCGCCCGGGTCCCGCTCCTGGTAGGTGTCGATCAGCCCCTTGAGCGTCAGGTGGTTGCTCAGCTTGGGCACCCAGTGGAAGCCCATCAACACGGTGAAGGCGAGCGCGAGCACCGCGAACAGGAGCGCGAAGCGCGACGGCACCTCAAGGAGGCGCAGCCCGGTGCCCAGGTGGCCCTCGGTGTGGGCGCGGATGTCGGCCTCGATGATCGGGTTGGGCTCGTCGCCGGTCGTCGGCGAGGGGAGGTGCTCGCGCGCCTGGGCGAGCTGCGCCTCCGTGGGTTGCTTCTTGATGAGGCGGCGGTACCAGCGGATCGCGGTGCTCGCGACGCTGAAGGTGAACACGGCGATCGCCCCCATGATGGCGTAGCGCATCACCTTCAGCGACGCGCCGTAGCTGAACGACTCGGGCAGCTCCAAAGAGCCATCGGTCAGCAGGGGGCCGAGCAGCTCCTTGGGGTAGCGGTCGAGGTCCTTGCAGAGAAAGAGCGCCATGAGCACCATGGCGAACCCCATCACCCTCACCCGCAGCGGTCGCGACCGCAGCCGCTGCCAGAGCGCGTCGTCGGTGAGCATCAGCGCCCCGGCGACGCCAAGCGCGCCGATCCCGGGGAACAGGTACCGCTCGTGGAGCGTGCCCAGCACGCCGATCACCAGCGCCGAGACGATGAACCAGAGCGCCACCAGGCGACCGCTGTCGAGCGGGGCCAGCGGGCGCAGCGAGGCGTCGGCGGGCGGCATCGGCGGGTTGTTGGCCCCCTCGTCCGGGCGCACCATCAGGATCAGCCCGAACGGCCCGAGCAGGACCCACGGGAATGCGGCGAAGCCCACCTGGCGGACCCAGAAGTCGAACGTGACGTGGCGCGGCAGGGCGTTGCTGGTCGCCAGGTGGTTCTCCAGCAGCAGCTCAAAGGCGGCGAAGCCCTGCGCGCCGCCCGCGTCGCCGCCGTACATCGACGCCATCAGCGCCGCCGCGCCCAGCGGCAGCGCCAGGCACAGCCCCGCGCCGACCTTGCCGAGCGCCTTCATCGCCGGGGTGCGGTGGGTGGCGACGACGCCCGCCAGCAACAGCGCGCCAGGGACGCTGCCCATGAGGATCTGAGACGCCTTCGGGTTCCACTCCTGCCACGCGCCCCACCCGAGCAGCCCGGCGGTCAGCGCCAGCGCGCCCGCGGTCGCGCCGATGAGCACGCCGCGCGGCGTCTCGGCCTCCGGGTCACCCTCGGCCAGCTGGGTCAGCCCCAGCGCGACGGCCAGCGCCAGCGGCAGGAACAGGCCCCACAGCCCCCAGCTCAGGACCGCCAGCCCCAGCAGGGCGGCGAGCAGCGCCTGGAGCCACACCGGGCGGTTGTCCGCGGCGCGCCCGACCAGGAGGCCGTAGACCGCCACGATCGCCATGAAGAGGCCGACGAAGACGCCGTTGCCCGCGAGGGTGGTCGCGGAGAGGACGATCTGCGGACAGGTCATCGCCGCCAGCGCGGCGATGAAGCCGCGGCGGTCGCCGAACGGCTCCCGAAGCCACGCGAACAGCGCGACGCCCCCGCCCGTCACCGCGAGCCCCATGGGGAAGCGCATGAGCCACTCCGCGCCGCCGCCCAGCGCCTGCCCCAGCCCGATGAGCCAGATCGTCAGCAGCGAGCGCGGCGCGGCGCGGCCGCCGAGCTGCGGGTTGAACCACTCGCCCGACTCCCGCATGGCCCGCGCGATCTCCGCCCAGGTCGTCTCCCAGGGTTCCCACAGGCCAAAGCGGGCCTGGGCCAGCGGCAGCACCACCAGCCCCAGCGCGAGGAGCAGAGCGAGCGCCAGCGGGGTCGAGAAGGCGTCGCGGTCAGGGGTTTCAGTGGACATGGCACTCTCTGGGAGCTGGTGCGAACAGATCGGGCAGGGGCGCGCGCCCCTGTCAACACAGGTCGATCTCACCGCCCCGGGGGCGCGGCGAATCGTACACACTCATGTCTGGGTTGGCCGCCGATGTCAATCGGTGGTGGGGGGCGCCGTCTCCTGGCGGGTCGGGGGCCGTAACAGCGGCGAGTTCGGGGTGGTGGACTTGTCGCCCAGCCCAAGCCCCTTGCGCAGGAGCGCGACGACGTCGCTGCGGTAATGCTCCTCGAACGTGGGGTCGAAGACGTAGCCCCGGATCGTCAGGCGCGTCATCAGGTCGTCGCTGCCGTCGGTGTCGATGAACACCTCGGCCGACTCGCGCAGCGACGCGTAGCGGCTCACCACCGCCGCCGTCGCGGCGACCTCGCGCGCCCGGTCGAGGTTCACCCCCGCCGGCAGCACCATCACGATCCGGACCTGGGCCTCGGTCGTCTCGGGGGTGACGTTGCTGCTCGTCTTGGTCAGGAAGTAGGAGTTGGGGATCTCGACCACGTGGCCGTCGAACGCCACCAGCTTGATGTTGCGCAGCCCGATCGAGGCGACCTCCCCCTCGTGCTCGCCGACCCGCAGGACGTCCCCCTCCTCAAACTCCCGATCGACGCTCATGATCACCCCGGCGATCAGGTTGCGGATCAGGTCCTGCGCCGCCAACCCCAGCCCCAGCGCGACCGGCAGCGAGAGGATGAGGATCACCAGCGGCGACGCCTCAAAGAGGATCATGATGATCGCGCCCAGCCCCACGGCCCAGATCACGAGCCGCAGCGTCGGCCCGTAGCGCTTGAGCGCCGAGCCGCGCCGCTTCCCCTCCCGGGCGCGCTGGATGAGCGCGTTGAGCGCCTTGGAGCACAGCCACGTGACGAGGAGCGCGGCGCTGATCGCCAGTATGCGCCACAGCACCTCGGACGCGATGAAGAGCTCGGAGAGGGTTGTGAGGTAGTCCTCGGGGTTCACGTGTCGGGTCCTCCTGCGTGTGGGCGTCTACAGCATGTTGTGCTGCTTGAGGCGCTCCGCGACCGCCTTGTAGAGGATGCGGTTGAGCTTGAACATGTTCTCGGTGCCGGGCTCGGCCTGGACGAGGCGCAGGTGAAGCAGGTACTGGAGCGTGGCCTGCGCCCTGGCCTCGTCCGTGCTGAAGACCTTGGCGAACTCACGGGCCGTCAGGCCGTTGTGGAGCACGATGCTGGCCAGCGCCAGCAGGTCCTCGGTGTCCAGCGTGCGCAGGAAGTCCAGCCCCAGCGGCGTGAGCGGGGTCACCCGCAGCGCGGTGTCGCTGTCGGGCTGGAGCGACTGCATCCAGTGGAAGATCGCCAGCATCGGGTTGCCCCGGCTGTAGGCGTGGAGCTGGTCGAAGTAGGCCTCCTCCAGCACCGCCTGGCGATCCTCGGTCTTGTTGAGCAGCTGCGCCGTCATCAGCCGCACCTGCCGCCACCCCTCGATCTTGTTGGTGTAGACCAGGTTGAAGCCGCTCGCCCGGTGGCGAGTCAGGATCATCTCCTTGAGCTCGTCGCGGGAGAGGGGCCTCAGCACGAGCGGGTGGGTGAACTGGTGCCCGATCCGCTGCACCGCCTCCAGGTAGCGCCAGGCGTGGAGGTCCATGGTGATGATCCACAGCAGCGTCTCGCCGGTGTCCGACACGAGGTGCAGGAACTTGCGCAGCGTCTCCATGCCGTCCAGCGATCGCAAAAAGAGGTTCTCGGCCCCCTCCAGGATGATCACCGCCCGATCGCGGCGGCGGTTGAGCTTGGCGCGCAGCTGCGTCAGGCTCTGGGTCCTGCGCCCCCCGGCGATGCTCGACAGCTCGGCGGCCAGCTCCTCCTCGGTGGAGATGGTGTGGACGAGGCGGCGGCGGATGATGGACATCCCGTACAGCCGCCGCTGGAGCGCCTGCTCGACGAAGCTCTGCCGACCCGCGCCGGGCTCGCCGACGATGGCGATCGTCGTGAACCGCCCGTGCAGCCACTGCTCCACCGCGCGGTTGAAGTGGTCGACCACCTCAGGGCGGGAGACAAAGAAGTCGGCCAGCTCGGTCAGGTTGGGGCTGAAGAGCCGCTTGTAGATGTTGGGCAGGTCGTCGGCCCCCCAGCGGTCGATCTGCTCGTCGAGCTGGAGCAGCTGGGCGGCCTGCGACTGGGCCTTGCGCTCCTCGTCGCCCTCCGCGTCCAGCCCGCGCCGCACCCCCTCGACGAGCGAGGTCCGCAGCGGCTCCAGGCGCGCCTCGTAGAAGGCCTTGAGCCGCTCCCGACCGCGCGCCAGCGCGCCCGTGGAGCGCTCCGTGGCGAGCTGCGACGCCTTGGTGAGGTCGCGCTGCACCAGGAAGGTGCGGATGCTGCTCTGGGAGTCGTCCTCGAACAGCGCCCGCACCCGGCGGATCTGCTTGACGGTCTCCTTGAGGATCAGCGCGTCGATCAGCTCCTTGACCTCGTCGATGTGCTGCGTCAGCCCCTCCAGCCGCTCCAGGCTGCGCTCGATCCCGCCCAACGAGAACTCGCGCGCCAGGGTGATCCCGGACGCCTGCTCGCGGCGCCCCTTTTGCGGCGCGCCGCCCGACTGGCGCGTCGCCCCGCGCGGCTGCCCCCCCGACTGCGACGCGTCGCTCAGCTCCGAGGCGGCCGCGTCGAGGTTGAAGTTGATCACCCGGCCCAGCTCGGTGAACTCCGTCAGCACCCGGTCGAGGAGGATCTTCAGGCGCATGTCGGCGTCGGCCAGCGGGACGGTGACCTCACGCTCCAGCGCCTCCTGGAGGACGTCCTTGAGCGGGATCTCCTGCAACGACACCGACACGGGGGCGTTGTCGCTGCTGACCCCGGTGATCTCCGAGGAGGCGATCTGGATCTTGGGCAGCGCCCCTTCGGCGATCTCGCGCAGGCCGCCCCGCAGGCCGTCCAGCAGATCGTCGAAGCGCCTCGACTCGCGCACCTCCTGGATGTCCTCCAGGATGGTGTCGTGCAAAAAGCGCATGAGCATCGTCCGCTCGCGGGCGAGCTCCTTGCGCAGCGCCGCCGTCTCCATCGCGCCGGGCTCCAGCTTGGGTTGCAGCCGCACGCGGGCCTCGCGCAGGCGCTCCGACAGCTCGATGGGGTAATAGGCCAGGGTCGCCAGCAGCTCGCGCTCCAGGCCGCCCAGCGTGCGGCTGAGCGTCTGGCGCAGCTGCCCCTCGATCCGGGTCAGCTCCAGCTGCAGCTCAAGGCGGTTGATGAAGCCCTGGAGGAGCAGGCGCCAGTTCTGCACCTCGTCCATCATCCTCAACCGATCCTTGTGGGACCGATCGAACTTGACCGAGGGGTTGTAGCGGCGCGACGGCAGCTCAAACGTGCCCGCCTTGTGCGCCGCCGACAGCAGGTCGTGGAAGGGGAGCGCCAGCGCATGCCCGAAGCTCCGCTCGACGTCGGTCTGGTACGCCTTCAGGTCCTGGCGCGTGTGCTCGAACTCGCCCGCCGACCCCTCGCCGCCGCGCAGCTCGCGGATCCGCGCCTCGAAGAAGTCCTTGAGCTCAAGGGACGCCGGGCGGTGGTCCTCCAGCTGCTCGGGGACGCCGCGCAGCTCAGCCTCCAGCGCCTTGATCGCGGCCTCGGTGGGCTCCAGCGGCTGCGCCTCGTCGCTCGCCTCGTCTTCGCCCTGGGGCGCCTCGGCGGCGGCGGCGCGGCGCTCGGCGTGCTCAAACAGCTCCTCCACCGAGCGCCTCCACAGGATGGGGGCGTCGTCGAGGAACTCCAGCCCCTCGATGTAGATCGCCTCGGCCATCTTGTAGAGGATCAGGATCTTCTGCCACGTGTAGAGCCGCTGGGAGCCCATCAGCTTGGCGGTGTCGGTGAGGTGATGGGGCACCTCCAGCTCGACGTGGTAGCGCGACAGGGACATCAGCGGCACGGTCCGCGTCCTGAAGCCGCCCGCCGCGCGTCCGAGGCGCTTGGCCGCCTTGTACCCCCGATCGATCAGGCCGTCGCCCTCGCGGGGCTCGAAGCAGGCGTCCTCCTGGGGGATCGTGACGTAGGACGCCTGCTCGGCGCACAGCGCCTCCACCTGGTCGAGGACGCTCTGGAGGGTCATCTCCACCGGGTCCTGGTTGACGCTGGCTGGCCCCTCGACCTCGATCAGGTGCCGCAGCGCCTCGGCCAGCCGTGAGCGCCCCTCGCGCAGCAGCGCCTTGAGCGCTTCGCGATCGGCGCCCGGCGGCGCGACGTCGGCCGGGATCCGGTGGGTCCCCGGTGGCAGCGCCTCGACCGGGGCGCAGACCTCCCGGAGCTGCGTGAGGCTCTCTTCGAGCGCCCCGAGGATCGCCTGGTTGCCCTGCTTGAGGGTCGCCTCCAGCCGCGTGTTCCGCTCGTCCAGCGCGTCCACCTTGATCTGCGTGGCGATCGTGCGCAGGCGCTGCCGCATCCGCTCCAGCTGCTCGGTCAGCTTGCGCGACTCGAAGTCCGGCTCGGGGAAGCTGACCGCCGGCAGGCGCGCGCGCCCTTCGCTGACGTCGGGGCTCGCCTCCTCGCCCTCCTCCGAATCCCCCTCGGCGGTGTCGTCGGGCGCGGCGGCCTCACCGCTGCGGGTGAGCCCGATCTTCAGGAGCGTCGGCCCGGCGATGATGTTCACCAGGATCGTGGCCATGATGATCGTCTGCAGCTCGCTCGCCCAGGAGAGCCCCTTGCCGGCGGCGATCTCGACGATCGTCAGCGTCACGCCCGCTTGGGCGAACATCCCGTACCACAGGTACTTGCGGACCTTCTCGTTGCCGCCGATCAGCTTCACGCCCAGCTGCGTCGCGCCGAACATCGTCGCCGCCCGGACGACGATGTAGGTCAGCGCGATGACCCAGAAGGTCGGGATCGCCATCAGATCGAGCTTCGCCGAGGCGATCGTGAAGAAGACCACGAACGTCGGCAGCGACAGCCGCTCCAGCTCATGGATCATCTCGTGGCCGACGTCCCGGTGGTGCCCGTGGCCATGCCCGTGGCCGTGGCCGTGCTCGTCGCCGTGGCCGTGCTCATCGCCGTGGTCGTGGTCTTCGCCGAGGTGGGTCTCCGCGTCGAGGTCGCCGCCCTTGCGGCCGCGCCAGACGCTCCTGAGCCACGCGTAGATCTGATCGCCGTGGGCGACGACGAAGCCCGCGGCGATGAACAGCAGCAGCGCCTCGGCGTGGAACTGCGCCGCCAGCCAGTTGCCCAGGAAGACGATCCCCACCGTGAACAGCATCCGCTCCTGCTGAACCCACTTGATGTAGGTCCAGAAGACGCCGCCGAGGATCGCCCCGAGCGCGATGGCGCTCCCCAGCTCGGCGCCGATCTCCTTGAGCACCCGCAGCTCGAAGGGTTTGCCCGTCGTCAGCACCAACGCGATCGAGAGCATCAGCAGGTAGAAGGTGACGGTGCTGACGTCCTTGGCGATCACGAGCCCGAGGGTCAGGTTCTTGAGCGGCCCCTGAGCGCGCGTCTCGGACATGACGGCGAGGGTCGTCGCCGGGCTGGTGCCCACGGCGAGTGACCCGAAGATCATCGCCGCCCCGAGCACCACCGAGAACCCCCCGCCCTCCGGCAGGAAGGGCAGCGCGGGTGGGTACAGGTAGGCCAGCGCGATCACGGCGCCGCCGACGCACAGCGAGACCAGGACCGTCTGGGTCGCCAGGACCCCACCGATCGCCTTGGCGTCCTTCTTGAGTTGGCCGATGAGCAGCTCGCCGCCCGCGGTCAGCCCGATCAGCCCCAGCGCCAGCTTGTTGACCAGGCTCAGGTCGCGGATGACGTCGTTGTTGAACAGCGCCTTGGCTTCCGGGCCGAACAGGACGTGGGTGAGCGACGGCCCGAAGGCGATCCCGGTCAGGATGTAGCCCACCACCTTGGGCGGCCCGAGCTTCTGGACCAGCTCGCCGATGGTGTAGGCCGTCAGCAGGATGAAGCCCATCGCCGCGAGCGTCTTCGGCTCGAACGGCAGGATGTTCTGCCCGAAGTCGAAGGCCAACAGGGCGAGCATCACCAGGAACAGCAGGGTGATGATCAGCGCTTTGCGGAGGAAGCTATTCACGCCAGAACTCAGGCAACAGCAGCACCAGGAGTGAATAGAACTCCAAGCGCCCCAGGATCATGCAGAAACTCAAGACCACCTTGCCACTGGTGGGGATGAAGGCAAAGTTCTCCACCGAGCCGACCCGCTCCAGGCCGGGGCCGATGTTGAAGAGGGTCGCCGCGACGCTGGTCGTCGCGGTCACGACGTCGAGCCCCAGGAACGTCATGTAGAGGCTCGCGCCGATGAACGTGAACATGCCGAGCGCGAAGAAGACCAGGATGTCGTTGACCACGTCCCGGCTCACGGTGCGCCCGCTGACCTTGACGAGCTGCACCGCGGCGGGGCGGAACACCTCGTGGAGCCTCAGTCGGATCGCCTTGAAGATCACCACGAAGCGGAACACCTTCATCCCGCCCGCGGTCGATCCGGCCATGCCGCCGATGAACATCAGCGACACCATCGTCAGGCGCGACAGCGGCGGCCAGACGTCGAAGTTGTCGGTCCCGAAGCCGGTCGTGGTCACCACCCCGACCACCTGGAAGACCGCGTAGCGCAGGCTCCCCAGGAGGCTCTCGTGCTTGAGCAGCTCGGCGCTGCCCGGGGGGCCGGTGTGCCAGATGTTGATCGTGATGATCGCCGTCGCCACGAGCACCACCGCCGTGTACACCCACAGCTCCAGGTCGCGGAGCGCCTTCTTGCCCGAGCCGCGCAGGATCGCGTAGTAGAGCCCGAAGTTGACCCCGGCCAGGAACATGAAGAGCGTGATCACGACGTCCACCGCCACCGACTCAAAGCCCGCCACCGAGGCGTTCAGGGTCGAGAAGCCGCCGGTGGCCATGGTGGCGAAGGCGTGGATGATGGCGTTGTGCAGGTCCATGACCGCGTTCGGCGAGAGCCCGCGGGTGACGACGTCCGCCTCGTTGGGGCCGAGCGCGTAGAGCAGCGCCGCGAGCACCGCGGTGAACCCGGCGTAGATGCGCCACAGCGCCCAGCTCGTCTCGCGGATCTTGGGCTTGAGCCCTTCGGTGATCGGGCCAGGCACCTCGGTCTTGAACAGGTGCTTGCCGCCCACCCCGAGGTGGGGGAAGATCGCCACGAAGAGGACGATGATCCCCATCCCGCCGAGCCAGTGGGTCATGCCGCGCCACCAGTGGAGGGCGTTGGAGAGCCCCTCGATCTCGGTGAGGACGGTCGAGCCGGTGGTGGTGAAGCCGCTGATCGCCTCGAAGTAGGCGTCGGCCGGGTTGATGAAGGCGCGGTCGAGCATGTAGGGCAGCCCGCCGAAGACCCCGAGCAGCAGCCAGGAGACCGCGACGACGAGCAGCGCCTCACGGCGCTGGATCGTCTCCTGGGCCTTGCGCCCGACGTACCAGCCGCCGAGGCCGAAGCTGAAGGTGATGGCGACCGAGGCGCAGAAGGCGATGACGGTCCAGGTCGAGTCTCCGTTGACGAACGCCCAGATCAGAGAGGTGGACATCGCTCCTGCGAGGACCATCAACATGTAGCCCAAAGTTCGGCTGATCTGGCGGTAGTTCATCGTCCGTCGGTGTCATCAGCCCAAGCGAGTCGGGCGTTGGAAGGCTCGCTCGACGCGAGCGCGGAGGTCTGGTGTCGTGAACACAACGACCCGGTCCCCGCCGTGTATGACGTCGTCCCCCCGAGGCACGTATGCGCCCTCGCGGCCGAGCACGGCGCAGATGTTGGCTTTTTTGGGGAACTGGGTGTCCTTGATGGGCTTGTCGGTGATGCGCGACCCCGAGATGGCCATGAACTCAAGGAACTCGCCGCGGCCATCGAGGACCGGGCGGATGCTCTCCACCCTACCATGGCGGACGTACTTGAGCACCTGGCGCGCGACGGTCAGGCGAGGCGACAGCGAGGCGTCGACGCCGAGGCGCTCGCAGACGGTGGCGTAGTCGGGCTTGTGCACCAGCGCGATGGCGCGGCGGACGCCGAGGTCCTTGGCGAGGAGGCTGGCCATGAGGTTGACCTCATCGTGGGCGCTGGCGGCGATGAAGACGTCGGCGCGGTCGATGCGCTCCTCTTCGAGCAGGGTCATGTTGGTGCCGTCGCCGTTGAGGACGGTCACGTTGTCGCCGAGCAGCTCCACCAGCTCGTAGCACCGCTCGCGATCCTGCTCGACCACCACGACGTGGATCCCGTCCTCTTCGAGGGTCCTGGCGAGGTACTCGCCGATCTCGGAGCCGCCAACGATGAAGACCTTGTGGATGAAGCGCTTGCGCTCGCGGTTGAAGAGGCCCTCCACCTTCGGGATCTGCTCGACTCGGCCGACGCAGAGGACCTCATCGCCGGGGAGGAGCTTGTCAGCGCCCGACGGGACGATCAGCTCCCCGTTGCGCTCGATGGCGGCGATCAGGGTGTTGCTGGGGAGGCTGAGGTCGAAGAGGGGGCGGTTGATGGCGGCGGAGGACTCCCCGACGGGGAGCTGGACCATCTCGATGCGGTTGTCGGCGAAGTCCTCGACGGCGACCGCCGCGGAGGTCCGCACCAGCTTGTGGATCTCGATCGCGACGAGCACCTTGGGGTTGATGACCAGATCGATGTGCCCGAAGGTGTCGCGGTGCAGGCCGCGCTCATCGTCAAAGTAGACCTCGTTGCTGACCCGCGCGATGGTCTGGGACGCCCCGAGCTGCTTGGCGCGGATCGCCGAGAGCAGGTTGACCTCGTCGTTGTTCGTCACGGCGATGAACAGGTCGCAGCTGTCCACCCGGGCCTCGCGGAGCGTGGCGATGCTGCCGCCGTGGCCCTGGAGGATCATGGCGTCGAAGCGCTCCTCGGCGCTGCTGAGCGCGGTCTCGTCCTGGTCGATGATGACGACGTCGTGGGCCTCGTCCAGGAGCACCTTGGCGATGTGCTTGCCGACCTCTCCCATGCCGATGATGACGATGTTCATGTAGCTGGCTCACCCTCCTCTCTCGATGGTCCGTCGCCGCGTCGCCTGTGGCGAGGTCAGCTCTCCGAGGGGCGCTCGTAATGCGCGTACATGTCCTCGGGCACGAGCTTGACCGTCGGCTCAAGCTCGTTGGCGTCGATCAACAGGTTGCGCGTCAGGCGGAACGCCAGCAGCTCGCTGATCAGGATGTTCGCCAGGATGATCGTCGACACCAGGGCCGTCAAGTTGTGCTCCGACAGCGCGACGCCCTGCTTGAGCATCGCCTTGACCGCTGGCATGTCGGGCTCCATGGCGTAGGCGTAGACCCAGGTGCCGCCGCGCGGCGCGGCGTAGGCCAGCGCGAAGTTGAGCACCATCGCCACCGACAGCCCGCCCTGGGCGAACAGCCCCGAGCCGAGGCCGCGCAGCCCCGGGGTCGTCGGGTTGTCCACGGCGCGGAACGCCACCTCGCTGCCCAGCTTCCGCCCGCTCCAGCGCAGCGCGAAGTAGAGCGCCACCAGGCCCAACATCATCCACCACGTGCCTGCGGGCCTCCACGCCACACCGGCGAAGAAGTAGAGCACGATGTAGAAGGGCTTCTCGATCTGGGTCAGCTTCTCCAGCAGGCGCTCGCTGAACCGGCTCGTGTTGGCCAGCGTCAGCCCCAGGAAGAAGTTGATGAAGATCGGCGACAGCTTCAGGAAGTAGGCGACC
This sequence comes from Myxococcales bacterium, assembly GCA_002716585.1. Lineage (GTDB taxonomy): Bacteria > Myxococcota_A > Bradymonadia > Bradymonadales. Next base: position 94,677 of record PBBL01000013.1, read on the forward strand.
CCCGTCGCGAAGACGATGATCCCCAGGAGCGCCACCAGCAGCTTCTCGCTCTCGTCGTCGCGGTCGATGAAGAGGCTGAACAGCAGCCCGAACAGCGCCCCGACCGCCACCTCGATCACCAGCCACTCGACCGACGTCAGCTGCCGGAACGACGACTGCTCCGGGTGGCCGACCCCGAACAGCACCCCGAAGATCAGGATCCCGAACACCCCGGACAGCTCGGCGGCGTTGATCGCGAACCGCCCGAGCGGCCCCGACGAGCCGTGGCGCTCGATGGTGTACTCGATCGGTCGGGTCGCCGACACCACGCCGGTCGCGACGATCAGCAGCGTCAGCGGCATCAGCTCCCCGATTGGGGCGCGCGAGAAGGAGGCCGCCAGCTCGTTGAGCGTCGCCATCGGGTTGTCGAAGAAGGGGGTCGTGGTCGCGAACGCCGCCGAGCCGCTGACGTACCACACCATCCCGATCAGCGCCGGGACGCCGAGCATCAGGCCGGTCACCAGGTTGATCAGGATGCTGGCCTGGATCTGGTCGGAGCGGAAGGTCGAGGTGTCGAACTTGAGGCGGAGCCCCGCGAGCAGCCCGATGCTCCCGATCCCGAGGGTGATCGCCGGGGCCATGGACTGGAGCACGGAGTCGGTGATCAGCTCCACCGGGGCGTCGGGCGTGTGCCCGGCCCACGTGATGATCTCGTTGTACCCCCCCGCCGCGACCGGCCCCATCATGACGCCCAGGAGCATGTACTCCAGACCGCCCGCGAGCAGGTAGCGGTTCTTGAGCGTATCCATCAGGAAGTGCGCCGTCAGGTAACCGACGGTCAACACCATGATCAGCAAAAGAATGATACCCATCGTCCTCGATAGGGCTCCCTACGCCGTCGTGCCAGGGCCTCCTGCGCCTGCGTCTGCTCGACAAGAACAACAACACATCGCCAACATTCCGCCAGCCACGTGGTTCGTTCACCGCCCCTGCTCAGGGTGAGCGCCTCAAGCGCCGCGCCTGACCTCACGCGTCGCGCCCGGGCAGAGTGCGGTGTGCAGTATGTGTCGTGTTCTCGCGATTCGGGTAGCGGCTTTGTTGGCGCCCATCCAACGCCGCCGCACCGAGGAGGCATACGTCATGGTGAAGGCACACACCCGATGCGTCAAGCTATATCCTATGGAAACCTCGTCCGTGTGGCGACGCGATCAGCCTTCGCCGTCAGGCTCCGGCGAGCGTTGGAGCCGCTCCGGGTGCTGCACGTACTCCCTGAACCGCTCCAGGCTCCTGGCGAGGTAGTAGCCGTCGGCGATGCGCTCATCGACGGAGAACTTGAGGCTGACCGCGTCCCGCGCGACGATCGCGTCCCCCTCCATCACCATCGGGACGCGCTTGATCCGCCCGATCGTCGCGAAGATCGGCACCGTCCCGTACTCGAACAGGTGGTGGAACGGGGCGTCCAGGCCGATGCTCCCCAGGTTGGCGAGCATGGCGCTGGCGTAGAGCGGGTCGTCGCGGGTGAGCGCCGCGGGCAGCAGGTGCAGCTCGTCCAGCGCGCGCTGCGCTCGGACCAGCGCCCGGATCGCGAAGCGCGGCAGGCGCGTGATCAGCGCCGCCTCCCGGTCGGAGGTGCTCGGCGCGCCGGTGCGGCTCGTGTGAACCGCGCGGACGACGCGCCGCGCGACCATGTCGAGGGTGTCGTCCGGCTGGAAGGTCACCTTGACCGTGCTGATCGGGGCGTTGTCGGCGAACGCCTTCTTGACGGCGAACGCCAGCGTGATGTCCCGATGTTGGTGGGCGCGCTGCCCGGCGATGAAGCGGTTGAGCCGCGGGCGCTCCGCCATCGTCCGCACCAGCGCCGTCAGGATCACGTGGAAGAAGTTGCAGCGGGCCTCGGCCAGCCCGGCGTTGACCTCCTCCAGCCACGCGAGCGTGTCGGTGACGTCGATCACGTCCTCGAAGTAGACCGCGGCCTCGTTGCGGCCGGGCATGATGAACGGCATGATCTGCCGCAGCGGCGACAGCCTGCTCCCGGCGACGGGGTCTCCGTCTGGGCGGCGAAACATAGCTCCCTCCTGGTTCACGCGGGGTCCATCTCGGCGATCGCCTCGTCCAGCGCGCCGAGGCCCGCCTCCAGCTCCTCGGCGGTGACGCACAGCGGCGGCGCCATCACCACCATCCGGGTCCTCCCCTTGAGGAACATGTACACGCGCCGCCGCTCCAGCGCCGCCCCCAGGCGGCCCCAGGCGTCGGCGTCGGCCTCGATCTCCAGCGCCGCCAGCAGCCCGATGCTCCGCGTGCAGCGCACCCGCCCCGGGTGCTTCGCGGCGATGGCGGCCAGGCCGTCGCGCAGCGCGGGCGCCATCGCCGCGGCGCGCTCGATCAGCCCCTCCTCCTCGTAGACCGCGATCGCCTCCAGCGCCGCGGCCACCCCGAGCGGGTGGGCGTAGTTGGTCAGCCCGCCGTAGAGCGTGTGCTCGTCGAAGTGGCTGGCCAGCCGCTCGTGGACCAGCACCGCCCCCAGCGCCCCGTAGCCCGCCGTCAGCCCCTTGCCCACCGTGATCAGGTCGGGCGTCACGTCGAAGTGCTGGAAGCCGAACCACCGCCCGGTTCGCCCGAAGCCGGTCAGCACCTCGTCGGCCACCAGCATCGTGCCGTGCCGATCGCACGCCTCGCGGACCATTGGCCAATACTCCTCCGGCGGCACCAGGACGCCGTTGGCCCCCGGCACCGGTTCCAGGAAGACTGCGGCCACCGTCCCCGGACCCTCCAGATCGAGCACCTGGCCGATGTGCTGGGCGCACTCGCGCTGGCAGGTGTCCAGGGTCTTGCCGAACGGGCAGCGATCGCAGTAGCAGTCCATCGCGTGGACCACCCCGGCGATCCCGGGCTCCAGCGGAGGGCGGCGCCAGTCGCCGCTGAGGCTCAGCGCCCCCATGGTGGCGCCGTGGTAGGAGCGGTAGCGGCTGACGAGCTTGTGCCGCCCCGTCACCATCCGGGCGATCTTCAAGGCGTTCTCGGTCGCCTCCGAGCCGCCCAGGGTGAAGAACACCTTGGTGAACCCCTCCGGGGCCA
>PBBL01000014.1 GCA_002716585.1 Myxococcales bacterium
CGGCGAGGAGCTGGTGGCGGACGACGTCCAGGTCCGCCGGGAGGCGCGCGGCGACGTCGTGATCGAGACCGAAGGGGGGCTGATCGTCGCCTTCGACACCGACCTCTCCGAGGCGCTCCTCCACGAGGGGATGGCCCGCGAGGTGACCAGCTGGGTCCAGCGGCAGCGCAAGGACCGGGAGCTGGCGATCACCGACCGCATCGCGCTGACGCTCGTCAGCCCCGACGCGGAGCTGCGCGCCGCCATCGAAGCGGAGCGCCAGGCGATCGCCGACGAGGTGCTGGCCGTCTCCATCGAGGTGGAGGAGGGCGAGGGCGATGAGACCGTCTCCACGGTGCGAGGTGACTGGTCGCTGTCCGCTCGTCTGGAGGTCGTCGAGGTCTCATGAGTCGCGCCCGCAGGTGACGCGGCGAAGTCGGAAGGGGGCAGGTGTGTTTGAGGGTCGTGCTGGAGATCGTGAGCCGAAGCCCAACCACCCTCCCCATGCGCCTTCGCCGCGCTCACCCCGCGGTCGCGTCGGCGCCCGTCTGGCGCTGACCGCGGCGCTCCTCATCGCCCTCCTGTCCGCCTGCACCCCCACCGAAGCCCCTCCCGACGAACCCGACCCGGACATCACCGCGCCCGCTGCCTCATCAGGCGCTGACGAAGGCGGTGAGGCGCCCGCTCCTGCGCCTGACGACAGCCTCGAAGCCGACGATGACGCTGTGGCCGAACTCGCGGATGAGGAGGCGGGCGGCGAGGAGGCGGACGAGGACGACGAAGAAGACGAAGAAGACGACGCGCCCCGTCGTCGCCGACGGCGAGGCCGGGAGAAGCCCACGCTGGTGTTGACCGAGGCGTGGGAGGAGCCCGACTTCCCGTTCCTCAAGGGGGAGGACCGGGAGGCGTCGGTGTCGGTGGGGACGATCACGGACGGGAGGCTGGTCAACGGCCGCCTGCTGCCGCTGCCGTCTTTGACCTACCGGCTGCTCCCGAGCACGGCCAAGCGGGGTTACCTCTATGGCACCGACGAGCTGATCGCGCTGATCGAGGACGCCGCGGCGACCTTCCACGCCGATCAGAAGGAGCAGCTCGTCGTAGGCAACGTCGGCCGCCGCGGCGGCGGCGACATCCGGCAGTCGGTCAGCCACAACAACGGGCGGGACTTCGACCTCGGGTTCTGCTACCGGACGGCGCGGGGGAAGCGGTACAGGGCGCGGAAGCTGGTGCCGCTCGACCGCAAGGGGAAGTCGAGCTGGGGCGGCGGGCAGACGTTGGACGCGGCCTGCACCTGGTCGATCATCAAGGCGCTGTTGACGAGCGACGTCGCCGAGGTGCAGTACGTCTTCATCAGCGAGCCGCTCAAGCGCCTGCTCATCGAGCACGCCCGAGAGGCGCGCGAGCCTGGCGATCTCATCCTGGAGGCGCGCGCCCGGCTGCTGGAGCCTCCCAGGAGCGCCCCCCACGACGATCACCTCCACGTTCGGATCTTTTGCAGCGTCACCGACCTCACCCAGGGGTGTGTGGACGACGGCCCGCGTCACCCGGACGCCGAGCGGCGTCAGGAGCAAGCGAACGCCCGCTTTGACGCCATCGCCGCGACGCTCCTCCCCCAGGAGCCGACGTCGCCTGAGCCTGCGGAGGGCGACGGGGCCTCGGACGGGGCGGTGATCGACGAGGCGGGTGACGTGGACGAAGCGGCCGCGACCGAGGAGGCCGATGAGCCCGGCGACGTCAGCGCGCCCGAGGAGCGGGTGAAGGCGATCGAGCGTCTCGTCCTGGCGAAGCGGCGGACCGACGCCATCGCCGCGGCGCTGGAGGATGAGGCCCCGGAGGTGCGTCGCGCCGCCGCGGTCGCGCTGGGCAAGCTGCGCGACCGCGATTACGCCGATCGCCTGGAGGAGCGCTTCAAGGCCGACCCGGACGGTGCGGTGCGGGCGGCGCTGCTGCGGGCGATGGGGGAGCTGGGCGGCTTTGAGGTCGCCCACCTCGTGCGCGACCTCCTCAAAGACCCATCCACCGAGTCGATCCAGGCCGGGCCGCTGCCGCAGATGATCATCACCTGCTACACCTCGCCGCCCGGCGTGGAGAAGCCCAGGCGCCGCGCGATGGCGCCCCCGGACGCGCCCCACTTCTGCGGTCAGGTGCTCGATCTGTCCAAGCGGTCGCTGACGCTGCGGCTCGCCGCCGTGGAGGTGGCCGCCGACATGGAGCGGCCCGAGCCGGTGGAGGCGCTCATGGCGCTGCTCGACCACAAGGATCCGCTGATGCGTGGGCGGGCCGCCCGCGCGCTGCGACGCCTGACCAACCACACCGAGCACGTCCCCTGGGCGCGCCCCGAGCTGTCCGCCGGTCGCCGCAAGCGCGGCTTGCAGGGGTGGGCCGACTGGTGGGAGCGCCGCAAGGACGATCACCGCAAGACCTGGCTCAGCGCCGGGTTCCGCGCCCGAGGGCTCAACGTGCCGCAGCTGGAGCGGCGCGCGCTGTGGGCCCTCGTCGAGGCGATCAATTACGAGGACTACCTCTCCTACAACGCCCAGCGCTCCATCGCGCGGTTGACCGAGCACGACCCGGGCAGCCTCACCTGGCCCAAGCACGTGGCCACCCGCTACTGGACCCGCTACGTCGATGAGCGTCGCGGGACCTACCGGCTACGCCGCTGCCCCATGGCGCTGGACGACTACTGCCCCCTCGATTGACGCGCCAGGAAGGCCACATGACCCGGACCGACCCCACCCCCTACCGCACGCTGGCCGCCTCCGGCGACGCCGAACTCGTCGTCGAGCGCAGCCGCTTCCTCGCCTACGCCCACCCGATCGCCAGCCTGGACGAGGCGATGGCGCACGTCGCCGAGCTGCGCCGCGAGCACTACGACGCGCGCCACGTCTGCTACGGCCTCCGCCTCGGGCGCGGCGCCCAGGGGATCGACCGCTCCAACGACGACGGCGAACCCGCCCGCACTGGCGGCTTCCCGCTGTGGCAGCTCCTCGACGGCGAGGAGGTGATCGACGCCGCCTTGATCGTGGTGCGCTACTTCGGGGGGATCAAGCTCGGGATGGGCGGCCTCGCGCGCGCCTACCGCGACGCGGGGCGGCTCGCGCTCGAAGACGCCGGGATCGTCACCCGCTACCCCGAGACGACCTTCGCCCTGGAGGTCCCCTACGATCAGCTCGCCAAGCTGGAGCACACCCTCCGGGGCCTCGACACGGTGCGCGTCGCGGAGACCGACTACGCCGCCGCCGTGACCCTCCACCTCGCCGTGCGCAGCGTCGCGCTGGGTGAGGTCCGTGAGCTGCTCGGGGGCCTGCTTCAGCGCGATCCGACGACGATCGGGCCCTCAGACCCCGCCTGAACCCACCGCGGCTCGATTTTTTCCAACGGGTGACGCGCTCCTGAGTCACCCGTTGCGGTTTTTCAGGACTTTTCGATCCCCTTCTGGCCGACATCGGCTTCAACTTACCAAAAAAAATCCGCTCAGACTTTAACGACTCGCCAGGGGTCGTGTCACCGAACCATACACGCCGGGAGAGGCCAAGCGGGCAGCTCTTGAGGCGAAGCGGTTGAACGCGCCAGTTTGGGAGCGTTCAGCCCGGTAACCAGGCCTGGCGCTTCATTGGGCGCCAGCGACCGAACAACACGAGGCCATGATGATGACTTCGCGATTTCATAACATCCTGTTTCTGACCCTGATGACCTTTGGCGCCGTGCAGCTCATGGCGTGTGGCGACCTCGAGGAGGATGGCTACATCGACGAGACCGTAGACGGCGAGACCGGCGGTGAGCTGGGTGAGGACATCGAAGACAAGTACGCGTTTGTCCTGATTGAGGACTTGACCGACCCGGTCGCGGGGGACTCCCCAGGCGCCGATCTGGACGCCGTGAGCGTGACCATTGATGGCGTGGAGCACTTCGCGACGACGGTTGAGGACTTCAACCTGGGGTACACGAACAACGACTACCTGAACGTCAACGAGGTCCTGGGCGCGCCAGACTCCGGCTGCACCAAGCAGAACTTTGTCTCCCTCGGCGGCGCGCAGGCGTCCGGTTACATCATCGTGGGCTTCGCCAACGAGGAGACGGACGCGTTCTTCACCAGCGGTGACTCGGTGACCGTGTACGAGCTGGGGCCTACCACCTGCCCGAGCCAGGCGAACTGGGACGACGACCCCTACAGCGTGGGCGTCTCCATCTCGACCGACCGCGGCAGCTTCACCGAGATCGGCTACGGTGGGATGGGCAACAACACCCTCATCGTCCCGTAACACAGGAGAGGGCCCGCGCAGGCGGGCCCTTGGGTGAGCGAGACCCGAGCCGACGACGACGTCGGCTCGGGTTTTTTTGTGGTTGTCACTTGAGCAGGTCGGCTTCGATCTCCTTGGCGAGGACGTCGGCGAACTTCTCGGCGTTGTCGGCGTTGATGGCCTTGAAGGCCTCTTTGTCGTAGCGGGCCTCCAGCTCGGCGTCGGAGACCTCATCGATGTCAGGGGGGCCGCCGTCGTCCTTCGGCGCGGTCTTCGTCGCCTCCGAGCCCGCTCGCTCCGAGGCCTTGTCCGTGGGCTGGTTCGCCTCCTTCGTGACCTCGCTGTTGGGTTGGGCGCTGTCTTTGGAGCCGCAGGCGGCGAGCAGGGCGATCGAGAGGAGGATGAGTGCGAGGGCTCGGTTCATCGGGTCTCCGCGGGGTTGGTGGGGGCGCCATCGGCGCAGACGGCGTTGATGCGCTCCATGCGGGCGGTGTGCCGCTTGAGCTCCTGGGTGCGCAGCCTGGCGGCGCGCTCCAGGAGGTTCTTCTTGTCTTCTTCGAGGGCGACGACCTCAAGGCGATCGATCTGGGCGAGGCGCTTGAGGTGGATGGCGCGCTCGGCGCTCATGAGCTGTTGGGCCTGGGCGGTGTTCTCGGCCTTGCCTTTGGCGCAGGCGTCCTTGATCGCCTCGCGGCGCTCCATGCGCTCGGAGCGGCTTCGCTCACGACGGGCCTTGCGCTGTTCGCGATACGCTCGGAGGCGCTCCCGGTAGGCGGCGCGCTCCTCGGCGTTGAGCTTCTGCTTCTCCTCGCGGCGCTCCTTGAGATCCTCGCGGCGCTCTCGGGTGGCCGAGCGGCGCTCGTGGAGCAGGTCCTTACGGTCACTGCGGCCGGGGTTGGCCTCGCGGCGCTCCTTGATGCGCTCTCTGCGCTCTTTGAGGCGCTCCTTGGCGGTCTTGTTGGGTTGGGCGGAGATCTCCGCCGGGGCGAGAGGCCAGGCGAGCCCGAGGGCGACGGTGAGCAGGAGCAGGCGTAGATGGGTCATGCGTCCACCTCGTTGCAGGGTTCCAGTCGGCGTGATTGAAATGGGTTGTACATACGTTCAGGTTTTGTTATGGTGCGACGCGATTGAGGTGTCGAGCTGTCAAGAGTCACAAGCACACCAGGCGCTCAAGGCCGACCCCACTCAGGATACTACACCAGGATCTCAACAGGTCGCAGCCCCCACAACATCCATGCACACAGCCATTCAGACCGCCCGACACAACCTCAAGAATGTCTTCGGCTTCTCCGACTTTCGCCCCGGCCAGGAGGCCGTGGTCCAGGCGCTGCTCGCGGAGCGCCCGGCGCTGGCGATCTTCCCGACGGGGGGAGGCAAGAGCCTCTGCTACCAGCTCCCGGCGCTCCAGCTCGACGGGGTGACGCTGGTGATCTCGCCGCTCATCGCGCTGATGAAGGATCAGGTGGACGCGCTGCGCGAGCTGGGCGTGAGCGCCGCGCGCCTCGACTCGACCCTGTCGCTGGAGGAGGTGCACGACATCTACGACGGCATGGCGCGGGGCACCCTCAAGCTGCTCTACGTCGCGCCGGAGCGGCTGGGGAACGAGGGGTTCCGGGTGCGCCTGGAGCGCACGAAGATCGCGATGATGGCCATCGACGAGGCCCACTGCATCTCGTCGTGGGGCCACAACTTCCGCCCCGATTACCTGAAGATCGCCGCCTTCGCCCGTGAGCTGGGCATCAAGCGGGTCCTGGCGTTGACGGCGACGGCGACCCCGGCGGTCTCCGCGGACATCCGCGAGGCCTTCGGGATCTCGGCCGCCGATCACGTCCAGACCGGCTTCCATCGCCCCAACCTCACCCTCCGGGTGCACCCCTGCGGCGCCGAGGAGGAGCGGCTGGAGCTGTTGATCGAGCGCCTGCGCGACCAGGACGGCGGCCCGACGATCGTCTACGTGACCCTTCAGAACACCGCGGAGCGTGTGGCGGAGGCCCTCACCAGGGCGGGCTTCAGCGCCGCGGCCTACCACGCTGGGATGAAGGACGAGCGCCGCGCCCAGGTGCAGGAGGGCTTCATGGCCGACACGATCCCGATCGTCGTGGCCACGATCGCCTTTGGCATGGGGATCGACAAGCCCGACATCCGGGGGGTCTACCACGTCAACCTGCCCAAGAGCCTGGAGAACTACTCCCAGGAGATCGGCCGGGCGGGTCGCGACGGCAGGCCGTCGCGGTGCGAGCTGCTGGCCTGCCCGGACGATCGGGTGGTCCTCGACAACTTCTCCTACGGCGACACGCCCACCCGCGAGGCGCTGGAGGGGTTGGTGGGTGAGCTGCTGGGGTCCGGCCCGGAGTTCTCCGTGAGCCGGTACGCGCTCTCCCAGAAGCACGACATCCGCTCGCTGGTGGTCGCCACGGTGCTCACCTACCTGGAGCTGGATGGGGTGTTGGAGGCGACCGGCCCCTTCTACTCGGGCTACAAGCTCAAGTTCCTCACGCCCCAGGGGCAGCTCCTCAGCTCCTTTGACGACGCGCGCCGCGCCTTCCTCACCGACATCTTCGAGGCGGGCACGTTCGGTCGAACCTGGCTGTCGCTGGACGTCGACGCCATCAGCGCGGAGCTGAATCAGCCTCGGGAGCGCGTCATCGCCGCGGTGGGCTATCTGGAGCAGAAGGGGATGGTCGAGACCAAGCCGTCGGGCCTTCGCCACGGTTACCTGCGCCCGAACCCGGTGGATCAGGCTGAGGTCGTGGAGCGGCTCGTCGCCCGGTTCGCCCGCCGCGAGGTCAACGACATCGCGCGCACCCAGCAGATCCTCGACTTCGCGGCCCACCCCGAGTGCCTGACCCAGCTCCTCGTGGGCTACTTCGGCGAGGAGATCGAGCCTTGTGGTCACTGCGGCCCGTGCCTTGGGGAGCCGGTCCAGCCGCTGCCTCCGATCAGCGCGGCTCCGATCGGGCCTGAGGAGGAGAAGCTCATCGCGTCGGTCGTGGCCGAGGGGCACGCGAAGTTGAGGCACCCGAGGACCCTCACCCGGTTCCTGTGTGGCCTGTGGAGCCCGGGCCTGGGGGGGCGCAACGGGCTCAGCCGCGACAAGCGCTTCGGCGCGCTGGAGGATCGCCCCTTCCTCGACGTCTTGACGGTGGTGCAGCAGCACAGTCCCCGTTGAGAGCGGCTCCGTCGGCCCTGGAGCGAGAAGCGCCGCGCCGCCTTCTTCAGGCCTGGTGGGTGAGGTGCTGGAGCCAGTTCCGGACTTCGCGCGTTCGGGCGTCGAAGTCGGTCACGTCGTCGTCGATGCCGTAGGTGAAGGCGATGTGGGGTTGGGGGCTGGCGTGGAGCGTCTCAAGGTCGGCGGCGTAGCGGTTGAGGCTGCTCTGGTCGGCGAAGGCGCCCTGGGCGAGCAGGGAGGCGCCGCGGGCGACGGCGAGCCGAGCGATCTCGTGGAGGTCGTACTCGGGGTGGTACTGAGGTGCCCAGAAGTGCCCGTTGGCGTGGAAAACGGAGACGGCCTGGACGGGGGTGAAGGTGTTGCCCGCGAGCAGGGTGGCGCCGGGGGGGAGCTGGGTGACCATGTCGCTGTGGCAGGGGAAGGCGTCGAAGGCGATGGGCTTACCGGCGTACATGGGGTGGTCGCGGCCTTCGGCGGTGAGGGTGATCTTGCGGGCGAGCCCGAACTCGCGGCCGCGCGGGTTGGCGGCGACCTGGCCACCGGCGGCGGTGACGGCGAGCTGGGCGCCGTAGCAGCTGCCGAAGGTGGGGACGCCTGCCTGAAACGTGGCGCGGGCGAGCGCGATCTGGGTTCGGGTGATCGGTGTGTCGTGGTAGAGGGTGAGGCTGGAGCCGGTCCAGAGGACGCCGTGGTAGGTGTCGAGCGGCTCGGGGGGGTGGGGGTCGGCGTGGGCGAAGGAGATGTGGTCGAGCCGGGCGTCGGGGACGAGCCGGGTGAGCATGCGGTCGTAGAGGAGACCGGCGCGGGTGGCGCCCGCGCGATCCAGGCCGTCGCGCCCGGCGGCGTCGTAGGCGTCGATGACGAGGAGCCGCAGGTCGGAGGTGGGGATCATGAGGGTCGATCTCCCTCGATGGTGATGCGCTGCATGCGGCGGTGGGCGGGCCAGTAGTCGTTGACGGGGCGGTGCAGGGTGATGCGGTTGTCCCAGAAGGCGACGGAGTTGACCTCCCAGCGGAAGCGGCAGGTGAACTCGGGGGTGATCATGTGCTGGTAGAGGAAGGCGAGGAGGGCGTCGCTCTCGGCCTGGGTGAGGCCGACGATGCGGGTGGTGAAGAGGGGGTTGACGTAGATCGCCTTCTTGCCGCTCTCGGGGTGCGTGCGGACGACGGGGTGCTCGCGGGGCGGGTTGGCCTCCACCATGGCGGCGAGGCGCTCACGGCCTCCGGGCGCGGCGAGGCTGTGGCGGAAGCCCCAGGAGAAGTCGTGGATCGCCTTCTTGTCGAGCAGGAACTCCTGCATGGAGGGGGAGAGGGCGTCGTAGGCCCTTGAGAGGCTGGACCACATGGTGTCGCCGCCGCTGGGCGGGATGATCACGGCGTGGAGGATGGAGCCGAGCGGCGGGCGCTCCAGGAAGGTCATGTCGGTGTGCCAGGAGTCGATCCGGGGCGGCTCAAGGGAGACGCGGGGGTCGTTCTCGAGGATCGTCAGCTCCTCGTAGCCGGGGATGTGGGGGTAGGCGCCGTGGGGCTTCGGGGGGCCGAAGGCCTCGGCGAGCGCGCGGTGGTGGGCGGGCTCAAGGGGTTGATCGCGGAAGAAGATCACCTCGTGCATGAGCAGCCCCTCGCGAATGCCTGCGAGGGTGGCGTCGGTGAGCGGCTGGGTCAGGTCGACGTCATGAACGATCGCACCGATGGTGTGGGTGAGGGGTTCAAATCGCACGTTCTGGTTCTCCGGGGCGCGCGGTGGGGTTGCGCGGTGGTGGACGCCCGGACGGGCGTCGGTGCTCGGTTTGGTGGTCGTGAGGGGGTCTCACAAACCTGGCGTGCCGTGCGAGGAGCATAGCACAACGCCCGGAGGCGGAAAAAGGCGTTGTTGGAGCCCGTCAGGGCGGGGAAGGAGCGGTCACCAGAGGGTGAAGTCGAAGCCCGCGGTGAAGCGCCAGCCCTGGAACTCCTCCAGGGCGGTCGTGGGCAGGAGGTAGCCGCCCTTGATCTGCGCCGAGATGTTGGGGCCGGACCAGAGGTAGAGCCCCCCCTCGGGGTTGAACTGGGCCATGTTCCCCAGCTCCGATTGGTAGATCCCGCCGACCTCCAGGCCAAAGAAGGGGATCAGGAAGGAGCGCTTGGGGTTGCGCTCAAAGGAGAGGTCGAGCCCGAGGGCGTAGAACAGCGCCTGGTCGAAGTCCTCCTTGGTGGAGTTGAGCAGATCGACGTTCAGCCGGAAGCGGCCGTGGCTGGGGCCGCGGTTCTCGTTCTGGTGGGACCAGGTGACGAAGACGTACTCGAACCCGGCGCCGTGGATGATGCCGAACCGCTTCTCATCGACCGGGAGCAGGACGTTGTAGCGCAGCCCGGGGAGGAGGAACGACTCCCAGGTCTCCTCGACCTCGATGGTGAAGGGGCGCTCGATCTCGCGGCCCATGTAGGTGGCCACGATCAGCGCGTTGAAGGAGCCGCGCTCGACGCGCTGGGACAGCGGCGACCACTCCATGGTGATCTCGCCGGAGACCCGGTCCACGCGGGTGATCGCCCCCTTGGGGACCCGGCGGAACTCGACCTTGAGGAACTGGCGGCACTCGGGCGGCAGGTTGTAGCCGACCGGGATGTAGAGAAAGAGCGTGCCGTCCGCCTCGGTGAATTGATCGGGGATGGGCTCGAAGACCAGCTCGTGCTCGCGGCACGAGCTGGTGGCGGCGTCGGGCGTGTAGGGCGGGGTGACGGCCTGGAGCGCCGGGTGTGGGCGCGCGGGCTGCGCGGGGTTGGCGGCGGCGTCCTGGCTGGGCTCAGGCGGGAGGGCGCGGTCGGGCTCGTCGGCGAACGCGGGGGCGCAGGTCAGCGCCACGATCAGCGCGCTGATCGCAGGTGCAGAGGGGTATGTCACGGCGGTGCTTCCTCAGGTGGCTTGGGTTGTGTGGCAAGCCTGTGTCTATCGAATAGCACAACCCGGCCCGTTTCATCCATGGGGAGGTCGATTCTGTGCGGTGCGCTCGATCTGGCAACCCCATGCGCCACTGAACGTAAAAGCAAGCGGCTACCTGGGTTGCCAGATCGAGCGCGCCGCGTTGAAGGGAGGTCGGTCGCGTCGGGGGCGGAATCTCTTGACAGGGTGGGCATGGGTGTTGCATGGGTGTGGCCTGAAGATGACCCGTGATGATGACGGACAACGATGGAGTGAGTGATGAGACGATACAAGGTGACGCGAGCAGGGTGGGTGATGGCGCTGGTGGCGCTGCTGGGCCTGGTCGCCTGCGGAGAGGGCGGCGAGGGCGAGGGCGACTCGGAGGACGAGTTCGGCGCGCTGGTGGGTGAGGCGGACGAGAACGGCAAGACGCTGTTTGAGGCGTCGGGTTGGGAGGAGCCGATCCCGGGCAAGGAGGACTCGCTGCAGGGTCGCCGCGGCCTGTCGGTGAACGTGGACAGCTCGGACCTGTCGGTCTGGGAGATCAAGAACCAGTGGACCGACACCGACACCGAGGCGGCGCGGGCCGCCGGGCTCGCCTGGGGCGAGGACAGCGGGCTGAACTGGGACGAGAAGTTCCAGCGCTGGGTCGGGTCGATGAAGAAGATCGACGCCGAGTCCTACGGCTCGACCTTCATGCTGACCACGCCGTTCGGGCGCGAGGTGCCGGCTCCGGCGCTGGAGTGCGCCGAGGTGGCGATGTTCCTGCGGGTGACGTTCGCGAGCTGGTACAACCTGCCCTTCTTCATGGAGGCGCGCGACAGCGAGGGCAACCGGCTGTACTTCGGGCACTTCGGGATCCGCACGGCGGCCGCCCGCTACGGCCGCATGCCCTACTTCCGCAGCCGCTACGAGGACTACTCGGAGAAGGCCGACGCGATCCGCGCCGGTGAGGCGGAGTGGCCCACCGACGCCAAGCTGGCTGGGTTGACGATCCCCGGCTCCCAGGACGACGCCCAGCCGATGCTCGGCGAGGACGCCCACGCGGGCGCGTACTTCGATCACATCTACCTCAACAAGCGGGTGGGCTACTTCATGCGCCTGCTGCTGACCTACTTCGGCTCGATGAACCTGGCCGACAGCGCCAACACCTACAACCTCGCCCCCGAGGCGGTGCAGCCCGGCGACGTCCTGCTGGAGCGCTGGCAGCGGCGCGGGATCGGGCACGCGCTGGTGGTCATGCGCTCCCGCGACCTCGGCGTCACCGAGATCGACGGTGAGGAGGTGCCGCAGCTGGAGGCGGAGCTGGCGAGCGGCTCCATGCCGCGTCGGCAGCCGAAGTGGGAGAGCCCGGCGGCCTCCAAGCGCGTGTTCACGCTGTCCTACACGGGCGGCGAGGGGTACGAGAAGCTCGGCGGCGGGCTCAAGCGGTTCCGCTCGGCGGTGAACGAGGGGGGGCGGTGGACCAACGTGGTGCTCCGCGGCGACCGCGACGCCTTCATCTCCAACACCGACTACGACGCCATCGCGGAGCGCCCCGACCGCTTCGAGGTGATCCTCTCGGAGCTGAGCCCGGAGGAGAAGCTCGTCGCGCTGGTGGAGCTGGTGGAGTCCAAGCGGCAGCACCTGCGCCGCTACCCGGCGAGCTGCTCGGCGCGGATCGGCCGTGAGCAGGCGTTCGACGACCTGTACGAGACGGCCGCGGACCCGGCGATCGGCTGGTCCAAGGACGAGGTCGACCGCCGCTTCCGCAAGGTCGAGGATTACGTCTTCGCCGAGCTGGTGTACGACAAGTCCAAGACCTGCTGCTGGAACTCGACCAACAGCACGATGTACGACGTCATCATGGAGCTGAACGAGACCCGCATCGAGGACCCCGAGACGGGGCAGTGCCAGGAGGTGCTGGTCTTCATGAACCGCGACGACGAGGGGGACGGCTACCAGCTGTTCGCCGACTTCACCGAGGCGACCGGCCGCGGCGACGCGTGGGTCAAGTGGAGCGAGGACGAGTTCTGCGCCCAGCGCGATGTCGCCGAGGACACCCTGGAGGTCACCGAGGCGGCGCCGCTGTGCTCGGTCTACGACGAGCTTGAGAGCCGCATGTGATCGCGTGACGGGGCGGCGCGCCACGCGCCGCCCCGCGTCGATCGCAGAGGACCCCTGCCGGACAACGGCGGGGGGTTTCTTCTTGGGGATGCGGTGACGAAGACCCTCGTTCGCATGGGCTCGGGTGGTGGTGGGGTGCTCTCGCGCGGTCGGTGCCCGCGCGCCGCGCTCAGGAGGAGCGCGCTTCGAGCAGGCGACCGCTCTTGATGAGGGAGTCTTTGACGAGCAGCGCGGCGCGGGTGCGGTGCATGTCGGCCCGGTAGACCAGCTTGATGGAGTCGGGGATGAACGGCATGTCCGGGTGAAGGCGATCGATGATCCGGTCGTGACCGTAGGTGGCCACGCGACGCGGCAAGAGCGCCACGCCGAGCTTCGCCATGACGAGGCTCTTGACCATCTCCAGGTCACCGCAGGAGAGCATCCGGGCCGGGACCGCGTCGAAGGCGATCAGCGCGTCGAGCAGCTGTTGGCTCTGCTGAATGCGCCCAGCGAACACCAGCGGCCCCTTCTTGACGCGCTCCAGGGCCTCGTCAAGGCTGTTGGCGCGTTGCTCCGCGGGCACGATGAAGTCCACCGCGTCCGTGAACAGGTCCACGAACACAAGCTCGGGGTGGGGGACCGGGTTGACGATCAGCCCGAAGTGCACCTTGCGCGCCACCACCGCGTCGCGCACGCTCGGCGATGAGCCGTTCCAGAGGGTCAGCTCAATCCGCGGGTACGCGTTGAGGAACCAGGGCAGGAACTCAGGCAGGAAGTAGGCGCCCAGCGACTCGTAGCAGCCGATCACGAAGCTGCCGACCTCGGTCGATTCCAACCCCAACACCCGCTGGTGGGCCTGCTCGTGCAGCGCCAACATCTCCTCGGCGTAACGAAGCACCTCCAGGCCGGTGTCGGTCAGCTCCACTCCTCGCGAGTTGCGGAACAGGAGGGTGGTCTCGAAGTGCTCCTCCAGGCGCTGCATCGCCGACGTCACGGCGGGTTGGCTGATGCCAATCCGTTGGGCGGCGCCGGACATGCTGCCGACCTCCGCGACCACCTTGAAGTACCTCAGATGCATCAACTGCACGGCGACCTCCAGCTCACGCCTGCTCATCTGGTAGCGTAGCAGGCCCGGTCAAGCGGGGTCCACCCGTCGGGTGGGCCGTGGGCTGGTCCTGTGACGCTCCACATGACGCGGGGTTCGCTGTCTGGAGGTGCGTTGGGGCCGCTCGGGTGGGGTCTTCTGGCGGCGCGCCGCCGTCAGAAGTCGGTCGGGCAGAGCAGGACCCCCTGGGGGATCGCGAAGGTGGGCGTGTCTTCGTCGATGCTCAAGAGGAACGCGACGAGGGCGCGCCGGTCTTCGTCGCCGAGGATGAAGTTGGGGTTCCCCGCGCGGGTGTGACCGGCGAAGCGGGCGTCGAAGAGGTCGTCAAGGGACTCGGCGGCGCCGTGGTGGAGGTAGGGGGCGCCGGTGCTCAGCCCCAACAGCGAGGGGACGTTGTACCCGTTGCGCCCCTGGGCCGGTGAGCCATTGGCGCGCACTTCGTCGGCTCCGCCCTGCGCCCCGAAGGTGGCCACGTTGCGGATGTTGCACGCCTGGCGCTTCAGCGCCGGGGAGCCTCCGTCGGAGTCGTCACCCGCGACCAGGGTGCTGTCCAGGTTGACGTCTTGAGGCAGCGAGGGGATGGAGGGATCCATGGGGGTCTCGAAGGCCTGATCGACCTCAAAGATGCGGCTGGGCAGGGCTCCCGCGAACCGCTCGGGGGTGTAGAAGAGCCTGCTGACGGTCCACTTGGGGCCGCTGTGGCACTTGTCGCACCCACCGTCCGCAAAGAGCGCGCGGCCCTGCTCGATGAGCGCGGCGTCCGCGTCACGGCCGCGCGGGGAGCGGACGGTCTGGATGTAGCGGTCGATCAAGGCGAAGTCGGGGCAGGTGTTGGTGTTGCTGCACAGGGTCTCGTTGCCCGCCACGAAGCTCAAGGAGCCGTTGAGCGCCTGGTGGTTCTCGATCACGTCGCCGTCTTCCGCGAGGAGGGACGCGAAGGGAGGGCCTTCCGGGCTGGCGACTCGGGTGTTGTCGGCGTTGAGCATGGAGCCGAGGCCACCCGAGACGCCTCGGGTGTTGAGCTCGAAGTCCTGGGTCTCGTCAAAGATGGCGGTCCAGTTCAGGGCGCGCATGTCGCTGGGGTCGTTGGAGGCGAACTGCCCATCGAGCGAGACGGACTGGCGAGGACCTGCCGCGAAGGCGAAGGTGACGTTGTCGGTCAGCCCCATGGGGTGGCAGCCCTGACAGCTCCCCCACCCCTCCTTGGACCAGATCCCGGTGGAGGTGTTGAAGAAGCGCTTGCCCTTCCAGACGCGGAACGCGTCCGACGCAGGGTCGGTGGGCACGTCGGTGGAGGTGACGTTTTTGACCAGCGCCTGGTCCCGAAAGGAGACGATCGACAGATCGCGGCTGATGAGGTTGCCGGTGTAGGCGCGCTGATCCCGCTGACCGTGTTGAACCACCAGCCCTTGAGGGTTCTGGCCCGTGGCGATGTTGAAGGCCTGTGGGGAGCCGCCCTCCAACGAGCCGTCTTCGTTCCAGACGACCCGAAACATGATGTCGCTGCCCGCCGAGGTGACATACCCGATCGTCACCTCCTCGGAGTTGACGAAGTCGATGGCGTTGGGCACGCTCAGGAACCGCCGCCCGGCGCTCTCATCGTCGTCGTCGTCGTCCTGAAGCGCCACCAGCGTGTTGAGGTTGACGGTCCGCGAGCTGTCCTCCTGTTCGGTGGTCAGGTCAATGACCGAGACGACCGCCTGCACGTTGTGGTTGAACGACACCGGCCCTTCAGGGGAGGCGGCGACCGAGACGACGTAGGCGCGAGGCACACCCAGCGTGGTGTGGAGGGTGATGCCGTACAGCTGGTTGGGGTAACAGGCCGTGGTGACCACGTCGTCACCGATCCGGCCGGAGAAGCAGGGGTCGAGCGGCGCCAGCTCGATCTCGCTGGCCACCGAGGTCGCGCCCACGTCGATGACCTGGACCACCCCGACCGCGCTGGTGTCCAGCCCTTCCTGGGCGACGCGGCGACCGTAGAACTGGGTGACGTACACCTTCTCGTCGCTGTCCTCAGCGTCGCCGTCGTTGGAGATCGCGAGCGCGAAGGGGTTGCCCCCGGTCTCGATGGTGTCGCGGACCGACATCGACCCGGTGTCGATGGCCACCACCTTCC
>PBBL01000015.1 GCA_002716585.1 Myxococcales bacterium
CAGGCGGCAGCGCGCCTCGTCGTCGTCCCTCAAGCCCATCCACACCGACGCCCGGCACGGCGCCGCGAGCAGCGACGATGAGCCCATCGACTTCGCCGCCCACCTCAGCCGCGTCAACAGCCAGGACCGGGCCATGTTCCAGTCCGACAGCGCCCACCGCGCCCGCACCCTGAAGCCGCTCCACAACCGCGACACGGGCGACCTCAGCGCCGAGCATGCCCTCGATGAAGAGGACATCCTCGAAGCGACCCGCGCCTACCGCGACCGCATCCGCGCCCTGAACCGCCTCTGAGCGCGAACACCTCCCCAGACCGGCGCCCGACACCACCGGGCGCCGATGGCCCATCGGCCCTCACCCGATCGCCGCCACGCCGCGATCCCACACCGAGAGCAGCCATGAGAGCCCAACCGACGCACGGGGACCGCCCCGCGGCGCAAGAAACCCGCACCGCCCACGCGCGCTCCTCACAGCGCCCGCGCCACCCGTGGAGCCCGCGCGCGCTCGCATCACCGCGCGCCCTCCTCCTCGCCCTCGGCGCCGTCACCCTCCTGCTCGCCCTGATCGGGCTCGCGACGCCCGCGCTCGCCCAGGACGTCGCGCAGCTCGCCGCCGACCCGGCCGCCGCGATCGACGGCATGCAGATCAACATCAACGCCGGCGATCAAACCCACGGCGTCCTCAAGCTCGTCATTCTGTTGACGATCCTCAGCCTCGTCCCCGCGATGCTCATGACGATGACCTGCTTCACCCGCATCATCATCGTCTTCGGCTTCCTGCGCCAGGCGCTCGGCACCCAGCAGTCCCCCCCCAACCAGGTCCTGATCGGCCTGAGCCTGTTCATGACCCTGTTCGTCATGACGCCGACCCTCTCCCAGATCGAGCAGGAGGCCTACGCCCCCTACATCGCAGGCGAGCTGTCCACCACCGAGGCCCTCGACGCTGGCTCGAAGCCGCTCAAGAAGTTCATGCTCAAGCACACCTACGACAAAGATCTGGCGCTCTTCTTCCAGGTCTCCAAGCGCCCCAAGCCGCAGACCGCCCGAGACGTCCCCATGACCGTCCTCGTCCCCGCCTTCATCTTGAGCGAGCTGAAGACCGCCTTCCAGATCGGCTTCCTGATCTACATCCCCTTCCTCATGGTGGACATGCTCGTCGCCTCGGTGCTCATGTCGATGGGCATGATGATGCTCCCACCAGTCATCATCAGCCTCCCCTTTAAGCTCCTGCTGTTCGTCATGATCGACGGCTGGTACCTGGTCGTCGGGACGCTGCTGCAGTCCTTCGCCTGACGCCGTCTCAAGGTCGCCCGGACGCTGCCGATATCAGAGAGGACCTGGCCCATCACCTTCGGGCCACCAGCCATGAGGGGCGCGGAACCCGCCCCCACCACACACCAGAGCAACGGGTCGCAGGGGGCGCTCTCCTCCGGCCAGACATCAAGGAGGAACCCCGATGCAGAACGTCGCGATCATCCCGGCCCGAGGCGGGTCCAAGCGCATCCCCTACAAGAACCTGGCCGAGCTCGCCGGCAAGCCCCTGCTCGCCTGGACCATCGAGGCCGCCCTGGATGCGTGGACCATCGACGCCGTGTTTGTCTCCACCGAGGACCGCCTGATCGCCCACACCGCGCGCCGCTACGGCGCCGAGGTCATCGAGCGCCCCTCCGACCTCGCCCTCGACACCACCGGCACCGAGCCTGTCCTCCTCCACGCCCTCGACTGGCTCGACGCCCGCTGCCACATCCAGCCCGAGCGCGTCGTCCTGCTCCAGTGCACCAGCCCGCTGCGTGGCCCCGAGGTGATCAACCGCGCCGTCCAGAAGTGCGCCACCACCGGCTGCGACTCCGTCGTCGGCGTCCACCCCACCATCGATTACTTCTTCAGTGGCGCCATCGACGGCGACCAGCTCACCGTCGCCTACGACCCCCTCAACCGCCCCCGCACCCAGGAGATCACCCCGCGCTACCGCGAGAACGGCTCCACCTACGTCGTGGACACCGCCTTCCTCAAGCGCACCGGCTGCCGCATGGGCGGCGACATGCGCGCCGTCGTCATGACTCCCACCGAAGGCATCGACATCGACGACCTCAACGACCTCGCGCTCGCTCAGATGCACATGGAGCGCCTCGGCAGCCACACCACCATCGAGCGCCCCGCCCTCAGCCTCTTTGGCTGACCCCCGCCCCTATCCCCACCCCTTCCCCATCTGCTAGACTGATGGCCGCAGCACCCTGGAAAGCACGCCAAGGGAGGAACGCATGGCCACGTCCATCACCGCAGAGCACGCACAACCACCGCCTGGCTCAACCCCGCTGCTGAGCTTCGATGACGTCGAGCAGGCCCGCGGCCGCATCGGGCAGCAGATCACCCCCTCGCCGCTCACCTGGTCCCCCAAGCTGAGCGCCATGATGGGCTCGCGCCTCTACCTCAAGTGCGAGAACCTCCAGATGACCGGCTCCTTCAAGGAGCGCGGCGCCCTCAACCGCCTGCTCACCCTCTCCGACGAGCAGCGCGCCCGAGGCGTCATCGCCTCCAGCGCCGGCAACCACGCCCAGGGGCTCGCCTACAACTGCCAGCGCCTCGGCGTCCCCGCCACCATCGTCATGCCCACCGGCACCCCGCTCACCAAGGAGAGCCGCACACGCGGCTTCGGCGCCCGGGTCATCCTCCACGGCAACAACTACGACGAGGCCTACGCCCACGCCCTTGAGCTCTCACAGCGCGACGACCTCACCTTCGTCCACCCCTTCAACGACCTCGCCATCATGGCCGGGCAGGGCACCATCGGCCTTGAGATCCTTGAGCAGAACCCCTACATCGAGGTCGTCGTCGTCCCCATCGGCGGAGGCGGCCTCATCAGCGGGATCGCCGTCGCGCTCAAGGAGACCAACCCCCGCATCAAGGTCATCGGCGTCGAAGCTGAGGCCGTCCCCTCCATGCAAGCCTCCGTCGCCGCCGGGCGCGTCGTCGAACCCCCCACACGCCGCACCATCGCCGACGGCATCGCCGTCCGCCGCGTCGGGGAGCTGACGCTCGCCGTCACGCGCCGCTACGTCGATGACATCGTCACCGTCACCGAGGAGGAGATCAGCAACGCCATCCTCCTCCTGCTCGAATCCGAGAAGACGGTCGTCGAAGGCTCCGGCGCCACCACGCTCGCCGCCATCCGCGCCGGGCGCGTCCCCCAGGCCGATGGGCGGCGCACCGCGCTGATCCTGTCCGGGGGCAACATTGACGTCAACGTCATCAGCCGTATCATTGAGCGCGGTCTGGCCAAGGACGGGCGCATCATGGCGGTCCGGGTCGTCCTCGATGACGCCCCCGGCTCCCTCGCGCGCCTCACGGCCATACTCGCCGAGGCTCGCGCCAACGTCATCGAGATCCACCACAACCGCACCTTCGCGCGCATCAGCAAGGCGGTCGTGGACCTCACCCTCGAGACGCGCGGCTTCGACCACATCGCTGACCTTGAGCAACGTCTGTCCGCCGAAGGCTACGGTGTTGAACCCAGGAAGATGACGGCCGCATGACCCGACCCCCACTGCCCCACAACCCGGCGACACCCAGGCGGCGGCACCTGCCTCCAGGTGCCCTCCTGGGCGCCCTCGTCCTCCTCCTGCTCGCCCCGGCGGTGAGCGCCGAGCCCCTCCTGCTCGTCACCCCCCCGGACGACCCCGACAGCCCCTGGCTCGCCTCCTGGACCGCCGCCCTGCACGACAAGGGCCACCCCACCACCGCCGTGGGCAACCGCCCCTGGCCGCAGGACCCCGACCCCGCCGCCCTCAAGCGCGCCACCGCCACCTACGACGAGGCCCTCAACCTCTTCCTCAACCTCGACCTGCGCGGCGCCTCCGACACACTCGCCGACGCCCGCGCCCAGTACGAGCGCGTCCTCCAGGACCACCCCTTCTCCACGGAGAGCTACCGCGGCGCCCTGCGCGCTGGCTTCTACCGCGCCCGGGTCATGCTCCAGGCCAACGACCGCCGCGGCGCCCACCAGCTCATCACCCAGATCATCACCCGCTACCCTGGCGCCGAGCCCGACCCCGCCCTCTTCCCCCCAGCCTTTCGGCAACTCGTCCAGACCCTCCGCGGCCGCCTCCGCCGCCGCGGCGCGGTCACGCTCACCGTCCAGGTCAACCCGCCCGACGCCCGCGTCGCCTTCAACGGCGTCCTCCTCACCCCGGACGACAACGGCGTCGCCACCCTCGACAACATCCCCCCCTCCGAAGGCACCGTCCTCGCAGGCGCCCCCGGGATCGGGGTCCGTGACCAGGCCGTCTCCCTCCGCGGCGACCAGCGCGTCACCATCGACCTCCTCGCCCCCTCCCGCGCCCTCCCTCGCGCCGGCACGCCGCTGCCCCCCGACATCCTCAGCGACCTCGCCGACGACCGCCAGAGCTACGCGCTGCAACTCTCGGACGCCGATGAGGTCGGCCTCCCCCGCGATCGCGCCCTCTACCTGATCGAGATCCAGACCGGCGACCTCACCGCCGTCGCCCTCTTCGCCAAGGGCCAACCCGCCCCCAACGCCGACGACGCCGTCGCCAACCTCTTCGACAAGGCCCTGCGCACACCAGGCGTCGAGGTCGTCCGGGTCTCCGGCGCCGCCATCGCGCCCGACAAGGCCGCGGCGCAGACCCTCCTTGAGTCCCTCGGCCTCAGCGACGACGTCAGCCCCCCGCTCGAAGGCTTCGAGGGCGAGCGCTTCGCCTCGATCGGCCTCCTCGCCGGCACCGGCCTCGGCGTCGCCACCAAGGTCAGCCAACCTGGCCTCGCGCCCACACCCCTCCTGCTCCGCCCCGAGATCGCGTTCCCGCTCGCCGAGAGCATCGACGTCGGCGTCGCCGGGCGCGTTCAGCTCACCAAGCTCGCGCTCCTCGGCGAACCCTTCATCGAGTGGCGCGCGGGCGTCCTCCGCCTCCGCGGCGGCGTCGCCGTCGGGCAGATCACCCAGACCATCACCGACACCGACAACCGCGACCGCTCCACCCAGGGCCTCTTTGGCCCCTCCGCCGGGCTCGCCCTTCAGCTTGGCGTCTTCCGCGTCGGCGCCAGCGCCCTCACCATGGTCGCACCCGACCGCACGGCGCAGTTCGACCTGACTGCGGGAGCGGTGTTTGATCTGTAACGTTGATGCAGAGAGCAGAGAGCGCCGACCTACTCCGGCTGGATGAGGTGCACGACCTCCACCGAGTAGTCGGTCTCGCCGTTGTTGGCGACGATCTGCAGGTAGTAGTTGGCGGGGATCGCCTCAAAGGAGAGCTGCCTCAAGACCGGACCGCTGGCCTCCGGCTTGTCCAGCGCGCTCACGATCCGACCGACGCTGTCGATCAAGAAGACCTCGGGCTCCGCGGCCTCGTTGTCGAAGTTGAAGATCACCTTGACGATCCCCTCGGTGGGGACGGTGAAGAACTTCCAGTCGGTCTGATCGCCACCGAACGCGGACACGTTGTCGATGATGACCCGGTTCAGCGGCATCTCCATCGCGTTCGTGCGGTAGCTGTCTTCGCTGTTGCGCTCAGGGTGACCCTGAATGTCGCAGGCCGCTCCCGCGAGCGCCACGAGCGTCATGAGGGCGAGCGAGGCGCGCAGTCGATGACGACTCATGGCTCAGTCTCCAGGCAGCAGAGGGGCGTAATCGGCCTGCAACGAGTAATCCGAGTCCAGCTCCTCGACCCAGATCTGCACGTAGTAGCGACCCGGATCGGCCTTGAAGGTGACCCGATCGAGCATACGACGCCGCTCGTCGACGAACGTGGCGATGATCTGCCCCACGTCGTCCGTGACCATCATCTGGCCCAGCGCGTCGGAGTTGTCGAAGGTGACCGTCACCGAGATGACCCCGCTGGCCGGCACCGTGAAGTACTTCCAGTCCGTGCGGTCTCCTCGATCAATGGACACATTGTCCACGACCGTCGTATCCAGCGTGATCTCGTTGGCGCCGTCCCGGAGCTTGTCCGGACCGCTGGCCCAGTCAGCCGGGACTTCCAGCTCAACCGGCTTGCCGCCGGGCCCACACCCTGCGGCCAGGCCAAGCGCGACCAGGCTCACGGGGATGAGCGCCCCGGGGCGAGACCCTGTCGAAAGGCGAAAGGCGATGGATTTCATGAGTTCCTGTCCCGTCGGCGCGAGTCCCAGCTGACTCGTGTTCACTTCCTCATGCCATGACTATGCCAGCCCGTCAAGAATCCATCAACGCCGCCTCCGCCTCGCGAACCCTCGCGCGCAGCGACGCCTCGATCGCGTCCCGACGCTCCGGGCTCTGC
Organism: Myxococcales bacterium; assembly: GCA_002716585.1. Classification (GTDB taxonomy): domain Bacteria; phylum Myxococcota_A; class Bradymonadia; order Bradymonadales. The sequence continues at coordinate 6,270 of PBBL01000015.1, forward strand.
GCCTCCGCCCGCAACACGAGCGCTGGCTGCGTGTTGCTCGCCCTCACCAGGCCCCAGCCGTCCTCGTAGATGACCCGCACCCCGTCGATCGTCACCACCTCGTGCCCCTCCCCCTCCAACACCCCGGCGACGCGCTCGGCGATCGCGAACTTGACCTCGTCCCGCGTCTCCACCCGCAGCTCCGGCGTCGCGAACGTCTCCGGGACGTCGCTCAGCAGCGACGACACCGGCCCGCCCATCCGCGTCACCAGCTCCACCAGGCGCGCCGTCGCGTACACCGCGTCGTCAAAGCCGTACCAGCGGTGCTTGAAGAAGATGTGCCCGCTCACCTCCCCCGCGAGCAGCGCCCCGCTCTCCTTCATCTTGCTCTTGATCAACGAGTGGCCCACCCGCCACATGATCGCGTCCCCCCCGTGCGCCCGGATGTCGTCGTACATCGTCTGGCTGCACTTCACCTCGCCGACGATCGTCGCCCCGGGCTCCTCCTTGAGCAGCGCCCGCGAGAACAGGATCATCAGCCGGTCCCCCCAGATGATCTGCCCCTGCTCGTCCACCACCCCGATCCGGTCCCCGTCCCCATCGTAGGCGACGCCGAGATCCGCGCCCTCCTCGCGCACCGCCTCGATGAGCGCCTCCACGTTCTCCGGCTCGCTCGGATCCGGGTGGTGGTTGGGGAAGTGGCCGTCCGGCTCGATGTACTTCGCCACCACGTCCAGCCCCAGACGACGCAGCAGCGGCTCCGCGACCACCCCGGCCGCACCGTTGCCCGCGTCCACCACCACCCTCAGCGCCCGCCCCTCCGGCCACGCGCCCAGCTCCATGTCGCCCGCGACCTCCTCCAGGTAGGGCGTCAGCGCGTCCACCTCGCGCACCGCGCCCCCCGACGCCGCGTCGAAGTCGCCCTCCTCGATCATGCGCCGCAGCTCCTGGATCTGCTCCCCGTGCAGCGTGCCCTCGCCGACCATGATCTTGAAGCCGTTGAACTCCGGCGGGTTGTGGCTCCCCGTGATCACCACCCCACCCCCCAGCTTGAAGCGGAACACCGCGTAGTACACCAACGGCGTCGGCGCCATGCCCAGATCCCACACCTCCAGGCCGCACGACACCAGCCCCCCAAGCAGCGCGTCGTGGAGCCGCGGCGAGTGCAGCCGCGCGTCGTAGCCCAGCGCGAAGGTCTCCTGACCGGCGCGCCGCGCCATCGTCCCGATGGCGCGGCCCAGCTCCGCGACCAGCTCCTCCGTCACGTCGGTGTCCACCACGCCGCGGATGTCGTACTTACGAAAAATAGCCGGGTTGACCGTCACCATGCGCGTCTCTCCTCGTATGATCGGAGCTTGCTCCAAGCCCCCGCGAGCCTGCTCGCCTCTGTCGTTGGATGTGAAGTTCGCCCGCGCCGGGAACCGCCTGGCGCGCGAGGTGGTCGCCCACCCCGCGAGCGGGTGTCCGCCCTCGTCGGGCACAAGTCAGTTACGAAAGGCGCGGATCCGCGCCGGGCCTTGCTTGCCGGAGGTCGTCACGATCAGCGCGTAGCCCGCCGACCCCTCCTTGTGGCAGTTGACCCACCAGTCCGCCCCGGTCACCCCCAGGCGCGTCAGGTCGCGCTCCAGCTCCTCGCGCGGCGGGCGCTCCCCCAAGCGGTCCAGGTAGTGCCACGGCGCCCCCTTCAAGACCTCCTCCCGGGTGATCGCGACGCACGTCGTGTGCGGCTTCACCTGCGCGGCGACGTCGCCCACCTCGCGCGCCAGCGCCTCGTCCAGCTCCGCCGCGCTCTTGACCACGACCTTGCCATCGACGTCGAACGGGTAGACCGCCCGCGGCGTCAGCCACGCCTTGAGCCCACCCGCCTCCGCCGCCTCACGAAACTCCACGCCGAGCTGCACCGCGCCCTCGCGCCCCTCGTAGGGCGGCACGTCACCGGTCGCCTCGGCGCTGGTCTCCGGCCCCTGCGCGCCACTCGTCCCCGTCGACGTCGCGGACTGCTCGGCGGGCGCGGTCGTCGCCGCCGCGCCGGTGGACGGGGCGCCTCCCTCCTCACCGCCGTCCCCGGTGTTGCCACACGCCGCCAACGCCGCCACCAGCGCCACACACCCCAGCGCGCCCCAGCGTGCCCCAGCGCGCCCCTGCGCGCGGCGCGCTCGTCGCTGACCGCCCAACCGCCCAACCCGAGCCTGTACGCGCCCCTTGCTCTTCAAGCCGCCCCCTCCTTGCGTCATCGCGAGCCCCACGCGGGCTCACCCCCTCGAACCAACAGCCAGCTATCATATACCGCGGACCGACCCCCAAAAGAAAACCCCCGCTCCACACGGAGCGAGGGTCCTCTCGGGCTCAAACGCCCGCTGAGGCCCACCCCGGGCCGCCACGTGGGCGGCGCGCGGTGGGCGCGCGGGGTGGGGTCACTCAAACTCGGCGTCGATGACGTCGTCGTCCTTGTCGCTCGGCGCGGCGCTCGGGCCCGCGCCCGGAGCGGCGCCAGCGCCCGCCCCGGCGAAGCCCGGGTCGCCGCCCGGCGCGCCCTGACCGGGGGCGCCGCCAGCCTGGCTGTACAGCTCCTGGCCCATCGCCTGCGCGGCCTGGTTGAGCGTCTCGGTCGCGCTCTTGAGGGTGTCGAGGTCGTCGGACTCCAGGGCGCCCTCGGCCCCCTTGAGCGCGCTCTCCAGGCCGGAGATGACCCCGGCGGAGACCTTCTCGCGGTTCTCGTCGAGCAGCTTCTTCGTCTGGTAGACGAGGCTGTCGAGGTTGTTGCGGGCCTCGATGCGCTCACGGCGGCGCTTGTCCTCGGCCTCGTTCTCCTTCGCCTCGCGGACCATCTTCTCGATCTGGGACTCGTCCAGGCCCGAGTTGCTGGTGATCCGGATCTCCTGCTTCTTGCCCGTCGCCTTGTCGATGGCCGAGACGTTGACGATGCCGTCCGCGTCGATGTCGAAGGTGACCTCGATCTGGGGCATGCCGCGGGGCGCCGGGGGGATCCCGGTCAGGTGGAAGCGCCCGAGCGTGTTGTTGTCGCGCGCCATCTCGCGCTCGCCCTGCAGGACGTGCACCTCGACGCTGGTCTGGCTGTCGGCCGCCGTCGAGAAGACCTCCGACTTGCGGGTCGGGATGGTCGTGTTGCGCGGGATGAGCACGGTGGTCACGCCACCGAGCGTCTCGATGCCCAGCGACAGCGGGGTGACGTCCAGCAGGAGGATGTCCTTGACGTCACCGGCCAGCACGCCGCCCTGGATCGAGGCGCCCAGCGCCACGACCTCGTCCGGGTTGACCGACCGGTTCGGCTCCTTGCCGAAGAACTCCTTGACCTTCGCCTGCACCAGCGGCATCCGGGTCGAGCCGCCCACCAGGATCACCTCGTCGATGTCCGACGCGCTCAGCTTCGCGTCCGCCAGCGCCTTGCGGCACGGCCCGATCGTCCGCTCGATCAGCGGCCCGACCATCGACTCCAGCTTCGCCCGGCTCAGGCGCACGTTGAGGTGCTTCGGCCCCGAGGCGTCCGCCGTCAGGAACGGCAGGTTGACCTCCGTCTCGACCGTGCTCGACAGCTCGATCTTGGCCTTCTCCGCCGCGTCCTTGAGCCGCTGCAGCACCATCCGGTCGCTGGAGACGTCCAGCCCGGTGTCCTTGCGGAACGCGTCGATCAGGTGGTCGATGATCACCCGGTCCACGTCGTCACCGCCGAGGTGGGTGTCGCCGTTGGTGGAGAGCACCTCGACGGTGTTCTCGCTCACCTCCAGGATCGAGATGTCGAACGTGCCGCCGCCGAAGTCGTAGACCGCGACCTTCTCCTCGTCCGCCTTCTTGTCCAGGCCATACGCCAGCGCCGCCGCGGTCGGCTCGTTGATGATCCGCCGCACGTTCAACCCCGCGATCCGCCCGGCGTCCTTGGTCGCCTGCCGCTGCGAGTCGTTGAAGTACGCCGGCACCGTGATCACCGCGTCGGTGACGTCCTCACCGAGGTAGTTCTCCGCCGCCCGCTTGAGCTTCTGCAGCACCTTCGCGCTGATCTCGGGCGGCGCGTAGCTGCGACCGTCCACCTCAAACGCCACCCCACCCTTGTTCGTCACAACCTTGTAGGGGACACGCTCCACCTCGGTCTTGATCTCGTCGAGCGAGTGACCGATGAAGCGCTTGGCCGAGAAGATCGTCCGCTCCGGGTTGGTCACCGCCTGACGACGCGCGACCTGACCCACCAGGACCTCCCCGTCTTTCGAGAACGCCACCACCGATGGGGTCGTGCGCGCTCCCTCCTCGTTCGTGATGACCTTCGGATCGCTGCCTTCCATGACGGCGACAACGGAGTTGGTCGTTCCCAGGTCGATGCCGATGATCTTACCCATGTCTTCTTCTCCTATCTGGACGTCGCCCTCATTCTCTCAGGGCATGATCCGGTTGTTTCTTGAGGGTCTCACACAGAATCCAGCGCTGCTCTCTGCATCTTCCACTGCATCTATTGAATCAACGCCGTCTATTGCGGCGCTTCCGCAGCCGAGACGCAACCTAGACACCGGCGATGGTGCGTCAACCGTGTTCCAGGGTGACCACGCCACAGCCAGCGCCTCAGCCTCCGAGCAGCCCTCGTGGAGCCCCACGGCGTCGGACGACGCCGCAGGCCCGAGACCTCCGCGTGAGACAACTGCCTTGCTGTTTGGGAAGCTACACACAGCCCCGAGACGGTCAAGCCCCTCTGCCCCTCACCGGGGGGTGCTCACCGCGGGTCCTCGATCGCATGCCAGCCGTGTCGCGGGAACCTCGCCAGGTACGCCTCCAGGTTCGCCGGGCTCCCCTCGCTCGGGAGCACCCTCACCACCACGTCCCCGAAGGCGTGCTCCGACACGTACCACCGCCCGTCGTGGCTCTTGAGCACCGCGACGTCCGGCGACGGCCACCCCTGGCGGCTCGACGACATCCGGTACGCCGCCCACCCCTCGTCGAACACGAGGTACCCCTCGCGCGCCCACCCCTCGCCGTCTCCTGGCGACGGGGCCGACCTCAGCTCGACCACCGCGTCTTGAAAGAAGTTGGCCTTGGCGGTGGAGGGGATCCACCGCGCCGCGGCGAAGATCGCGCCGTTGAGCGCCAGGATCGCCACCAGCGCCACCAGCGACCACACCACCACCCGCCCGACCAGCTGGTCGTCCTGATCCCCTGGCCGCTCGCGCGCGTCCGTCAATGCAGCTCGCCGTCCGTGATCCGCATCCAGCCCGACACCTGCTCGCCGGACTCCGGCAGGTAGGCGTGGCACATGCCGCTCGACTCGATCAGCGCCCGCACCGGCGCGTCCGGGCTCGCGCTCACACCCGCCGCCCCCAGCCCCAGCGCCCGCTCGTAGGAGGCGAACAGCGCCCAGAGGATCGTCTCCAGCTCGCCGTCCATCGACTCCACCGGCAGCGCCAGCAGATCCTTCGCCCGCCGCCGATCCAGCGGGTGCGCCAGCGGGCAGGCGTCGTCGATCAGCGCGTCGAACAGCGCCTCGTTCTGCGCCTCCTGGCGGTACCTCGCCCGACCGTTCACCAGCTCTCGCACCCCATAATGGAGGCGCTCGATCGCGTACCTCGCCTCGCCCAGCCTCGCCGGGCCGATGTCCTCGACGATCCGCTCCAGCCCCCGGTGCTCGATCTGCTGAGGGTCGATCCCCGCCTCGCGCAGCAGCGACAGGAAGTGGCGCGCCGACGCCAGCCCGCTCGCCGCGCCGATCCGGCCCAGCGTCCCCAGCGGGTGCATCAACAGGCGATCCGCTCCGATCGCCAGGAAGGTCCCCACCCCGAACGCCGCGCTCGGCACCAGCACCTCCACCTCCCGCGTGAACTCCCGCAGCAGGTTCATGCACCGCAGCGCGTGGTCGAGCCCCTCGTGCATCACCTCCGGGTCCCGCGGGCGCTGCTCGCCGTGGAACAGCACCAGCGCCACCCGGTTGTGCGGCCGCCCCGGCAAGCTCCGCAGGTGCTCGAAGATGTGCCGCGTCGTCCCCGGCGTTGGCCCCGAGGTCGAGGTGTCCATGCACACCAACACCCGCGCCGAGCGCAGCTCCCCCAGCCGCTGGATCAGCTCGCGGCGCCGATCGGTCGGCCCCAGCCCCAACGACGCGCTCGGCGCCCCCGTGTCCGCAGGCAGGCTCACTGGAGCACCTTGAACTCGGCGCGGCGGTTCTTGGCGTACGCGTCGGCGTTCAACCCCAGATCCACCGGCAGCTCCGACCCATACGACACCACCGCCAGACGATCGGGCTTGATCCCAAGCTGCATCATGTACTTGCGCACCGTCTGCCCCCGCAGCTCGCCCAGCGCCAGGTTGTAATCCGTGGTCCCCTGCTCGTCGCAGTGACCCTCGATGCGGACCTTCGCCTCGGGGCGGCGCTTCATCCACTCGACGTTCTTCTGCAGCTTCTTCTTCGCCTCGTCGGTCAGCGCCGACTCGTTGAAGTCGAAGTAGACCGTCTCCATCTTGTCGAGCGCCACCTCGAACTGCCCTTCGGTGTCGGGCGGGTTCTTCGCCTTCTGGCAGTCGTCCCAGTTGGCCTCCCCGGCCGCCTTGGCGTTGTCGGCGAGCTGCTTCGCCTTGGCCGCCTGGATGGCGGCCTCGTCGTACTCACCCTCCTCGACCAGCTGCTTGGCCTTCGCCAGCGCCTCCTCCGCCTTGCGGAACTCCTCCTCGGCGCACTCCGAGACGCTGGCCGCCTCCAGCAGCGAGTTCTCGGCGTCCTCCAGGGCTTTGGTCGGAGGCTCGCCGCAGGCCAGCGCCAGGAAGGCGACGCCCAACAGCAGCGCCAGCAGGCGCGCGAGCGAGCGTGTGAGGTTCTTCGATGACATGTCGACTCCTTGCAGGCGACGATTGAGGCTGCTCAGCGGCTCCAGACCGGAGTGGCGTAGCCGCTGCCGTTGCGGGTGATCAGCGTCTGGAACTGGCCGTCGGCGGTCATGATGTAGATCCGGGCGCCGCCGCCGTCGCGCGTCGAGGCGAACACGATGTACTGCCCGTTCGGCGACCAGCTCGGGTCCTTGTTGCTGCCCTGGTTCTCCGTGAGCCGCTCGCTGTACCCCTTCAGATCGACGCTGTAGATGTCGAAGTTGTTGCCCGCGCCGCGCCGCGTGTAGAGGATGCTGTTGCCCCGCGGCGACCAGTCCGGGCTCGTGTTGTAGTCGCCCTCGAAGGTCAGCCGCCGCTGGTTGGAGCCGTCGGCGTCCATCACGTAGATCTGCGGCGACCCGGCCCGGTCGGACACAAACGCCACCTTCGAGCAGTCCGCCGACCACGACGGGCTCGTGTCGATGCCCCAGTGGTCGGTCAGGCGCGCCTCGATCGCCCCCGTGTTCGGGTGGATCTGGTAGATGTCCGTGTTGGTCCCGTTCTTCGACAGCGTCACCAGCAGCTTGTCCTTGCACTGCGAGGCGCCCGCGTTGAGCCCCTCGTGGCCGCTCACCAGCTGCGGCTTGCCGCCCCACCGCCAGAAGTAGAGGTTCGGGTTGCCGTCCTGGTAGCTCGTGAAGTACACCCCGCCCCGACCCCAGGACGGCAGGATGTTGATCGCACCGTTGCGGGTCACCCGGGTCAGGTTCGCCCCGTCCATGTCCATCGTGTAGATGTGCTTCTCGTTCGTCTTGGTCCGCGCCGCGAACGCGATCTTGGTCCCGAAGACACCCCGGTTGCCCGTGTAGTGCTCAATGACCGCGTTGGCGAAGCGGTGCACCGCCTGGCGCAGCTGGATCCGGCTGACCGACTCCGGCTTCCAGTTGAGGTTCGCCTGCACCCCGCTCTCGACCTTGAACAGCCGCAGATCGAGCTTTACCTGGCCGCTGGCCTCCCGGTAGGTCCCCTTGACCAGCCCCGAGGCGCCGATGTTGAACCAGTTCTGGAAGTTGATGCTCGACGCCGTCATCCCGTCCGAGCCCAGATCGAAGAAGATCTGATCGCGCGGGATCAGCGTGAAGTAGCCGCTGATCATCAGGTCGCGCGTCAGCGTCTCCATGATCTCCCGGCTGATGGACGGGTCGCCGCCCTGACCGCCGATCGGCGAGATCGCCAGCGGGATGGTCGCGCGCCGGATGCCGCCGCGGATGTCGATCGCGATCCCGTCCTGGATGTCCTGGTCGGTGTTCAGATCCTGACCGAGGGCCGCGCTCGCCGCCCAGGTCAGGGTCAGCAGCGCGACAGCGAATGTGACGATGAGCGTCTTGATGCGCGAACTCATGGTTCGGGTGCTCCTGGGAGGTTGCGCCTGGATCGGCGACGTGCGGCTCATTGGCCTGTGTAGCGCCAGTTGTTGAGGCTGATGCCCATGCTCGTGACCTGCCTGCGCAGGACGGGGTCGTCCGGCATCGGCAGCTTGGCGCCCCCGCCCACCTGGAAGGCCGACACGGCGCGCCGCACCGAACCATCAAAGACCGCGTTGCCGCACTGGCGGACCGGGCTGGCGGAGACGATGTAGCCCTCCGCGCTGACCCGGATCCGGTACGACACCTTGCCCGAGCAGGCCTTGGCCTCCTCGGGGTCGATGGTCGAGGGCACGCGCCACCGGCGCCTCACCGCCGACTGCACCCGGGTCACCCACAGGTTGCGCTCGGTCGCGTTGAGGGTCGTCCCCTCGGGGACGCCGTCGCGGTGGCCCTTCTGGATCTCGTTGTTGACCGGCGCGTCCGGGTCGGAGGCGAACTGCTTGAGCAGGTCGGACGACGACTTCTTGTCCGGCTTCTTCGCCTCGCGCTTCGGCGGCTCCTTGTCCTTGTCGGGCTTCTTGCGCAGCGACACCGCGTTCGGGTCGGGCTTCTCCTCGGGCTTGATCTCCGGCTTCTTCACCTCCGGCTCGGGAGGCTTCGGCCGCTCCTTCGGCTTGACCTTCTCCTCGACCGGCGCCGGGTTGGTCGGCTCCAGCGAGGTGCTCTCTGGGTCGCCCAGCCGCACCAGCTCCACCGGCGTGTACGGCGCCAGCTCCTCCTCCGTGCGCGCCTCCAGATCCTCGGCCCCGGCGATCGTCCCCACGATGACCGCCGTCGCGATCAACAGGTGGACCCCCATCGAGATCCCGACGCCGATCACGTGGTCCTGGGTGGAGGCGTTGTCGTTGCCCCCGATCTTGTGGTTCGCGTTGGCCTGATCCATAGCTACTTCTTCTTCCCCTTCTTGCCGCCCTCGGCGGACAGGTATTCGGGGTTGGTCACCATGCCCACGTTGCTGATACCCGCCTTCTTGATCCGATTCATCACCCCGACCACGAAGCCGTAGGGGATCTCGGTGTCCGCCAGCAGGTAGAGCGTCTTGTCGCCGCGCACCGTCATGTCCTTGAGCAGAGCGTTCTCCACCTGCACAAAGCACGACTCGAAGCGATCCGCCGCGCCCTCCTTCTGGGCGCTGCAGTCGCTCAGGGTCTTGTCGCCCATGGTCACCCGCAGCTCGCGGTCGATCGTCAGGATCATCTTCGTGTCGTCCTCGACGTTGACCGTGTTCGGGTTGTCCTGGGTCACCGGCAGGTCGATGTCCACCTCACGGTTCTCCTCCTTGTCCTCCTGGATCAGAGGCGAGGCGACCATGAAGATGATCAGCAACACCAGCATGACGTCGACAAACGGGGTAACGTTGATCTCGGCGATGGTGACGTTCGAGCCACCACCACCTGTGCTCATCCCCATGACCTCCTCCCTCGTTCGGGGTCGCCGTCCGATGCACGTCGCGCCCCCACCTATGCAACGCTCGCAGGGGGGCGAGGTTATTTCAAGAAGTGACGCTTGATGATGTTCAGGAAGTCGGCCGAGAAGTTGTCCATCTCAGAAGCCAACACCTTGATCTTGTTCACAAACGTGTTGTACGCCACGACCGCCGGGATCGCCGCAAAGAGCCCGATCGCGGTCGCGATCAGCGCCTCGGCGATCGGCCCGGCCACGACCCCGATGCTGACCGCGTCCCCGCCGGTCAGCTCGTTGATCTTGACGAACGCGTTCATGATGCCCCAGACCGTCCCGAACAGGCCGATGAACGGCGCCGTCGAGCCGATGGTCGCCAGCAGCGGCACCAGCGACTCCAGCTGCGTGATCTCGGCGGTCGTGGAGCGGCGCAGCGCGCGCTCCACGTTCTCCAGGCCGCCCAGCGCCCCGCTCATCGTCTGCTTGCCGTCGTCCTGGCTCTTGAGCTTCGTCAGCTCGACGTAGCCCGCCTTGAACACGTGGCTGATCGGGCTGCGCTTGTAGGCCGACAGCGACTGGTACACCGCGTCCAGGCGCTTGCTCGCCCAGAACGCCTCCAGAAACGCCTCGGACTCCCGACGCGCGCGGTACAAGAAGAACCACTTGTAGCCGATCACGTACCAGCTCGCGATGCTCGCCAGGATCAGCAGCAGCAGCACGCCCTGCACGACGCCGCTGGCGTCCAACAAGAGATCGAGGGTGCTCTTACCACCAGGGCCGTTCTCCACCCCCGTGACCAGGTGAACCCAGATTGCGTCTTCCATAACGTTCCCACCAGGGTTGATTGTCGGGCTGTGCAGGCAGGGGACCGCGAAGTGACGGTTCGACGGGGTTGGCCAGCGCACAACGGTACGCTAGCACGCATAACACAGCCCCCCCACCCCCATCAAGCGCGCCCTCACCTCGCCCCTCAGGTTTGTCCCCCGCCGCGCTGATCACGACCGCTCCCGGTGCGCCTCCAGATCGTAGCGATCCACCTTGCGGATGAGGTTCCGGCGGCTGATCCCCAAGTCGCGCGCGGTCTGGCTCTTGTTCCAGCCGGTCCGCCGCAGCCCCTCCAGCAGCATCCGCCGCTCCAACGTCTCCAGCGCGCTCTGCAGATCCGACTCCGCCACCCGTGGGACGTCTCCGCCGCCCCCCGCCTCGCCCCGAATCCGCGGCGAGAGCAGCTCCGCGCCGATCGCCTCCTCGCGACCCGACAACACGACCAGGCGCTCCACCTCGTTCTCCAGCTCTCGGATGTTGCCCGGCCACCGGTAGGCCAGCATGCGCCGCAGCGCCTCCTCCGTCAGACGCTTGACCGGCGCCCCCCGAGCCACGTCCCGCGCCGCCCGCCCCAGGAAGTGCTCGACGAGCAGCGGGATGTCGCGGCGCCGCTCCCGCAGCGGCGGCACCACGAGGTTGATGACGTTGAGCCGGTAATACAGATCCTCGCGGAAGCTCCCCTCCTTCACCATCGCGCGCAGGTCACGGTTCGTCGCCGCGATCACCCGCACGTCCACGTGGCGGGTCACCGTGTCGCCCACAGGCACGAACGTGCCCTCCTGCAACACCCGCAGCAGCTTCACCTGGAGGCTCGGGGTCATGTCGCCGACCTCGTCCAGGAAGAAGGTCCCCCCGTTCGCCAGATCGAACAGCCCCTGCTTGTCCACGACCGCGCCCGTGAACGACCCCCGCTTGTGACCGAACAGCTCGCTGTCGAGCAGGTTGTCGTTGAGCGCCGAGCAGTTCTGCGCCACGACCGCCCCGCTCGCCCGCCGCGAGTTGAAGTGCACCGCCCGGGCGATCAGCTCCTTGCCCGTCCCGTTCTCGCCCTGGATCAACACCGTCGAGTCCGACGCCACCACCTTGTCCAACACCTGAAACAGCGCCACCATCGGCTTCGAGCGCCCGATGATCTCCCCATAGCGCCCCGGCGCCTCACCCGCCTCGCCCCGACCGCGCACAAACGCGTACACCTCCCGCGCCGCGAGCCCCAGCAGCTCCTCCACCCAGCCGCGCTCCGCGGCGTCCAGCACCGGCGCCCTCCCCAGCTCGCCCACCGAAGGCAGCCCCAACGCCTTGAGCCGCCGCGCCGCGACCGGCTCCTGCTCGCTCACCCGCTCGGCGCTCCAGAACCCGGACACATAAAGCGCGCACAGCGGCTCGCCCTCGACCACCACCGGCCACACCAGCCCCTCCAGCCCCGCGTGGCACGTCACCCGGTGCGCGCGGCCCGCCTCCAGCTCTCCCTGGCGCGCCCGCTCCTCCCACCGCCGCACCGAGCCCCGACACGAGCCCACCGCGTCGGCCCGCACCTTGAGCGCCTCACAGAGCACCGGCGCCGCGCTCACCGCTTCGCCGCCCAGCGGGGACACCTCGCCGTCGCGGCCGAGCACCCCACACCAGACCCCGAAGCGCCCCCGGATCACCTCGCCGAGGATCCGCAGCCCGTGCAGCCGCGCCAGCTCATGTCCGCTCCACCCCATGCCGCCTCAGAAGCCCGTGAAGACGTTGTAATCCACCGCAAAGTCGCCGTTCACCTGGATCACCTTGAAGCGGAAGACCTGCGTCTCGCGGCTGCGGTTCACCACCCGGAGGTAGGGGTTGCTGCCGTCGCCCGTCTCGCTCTCCAGCTCGTCGCCGTTCGGGCCGTAGACGTAGATGTCCAGATCGGCGTTGTCGTTCAGGATCTGCACCCCGAGCCCCGCCGCCTGCCCCGGCGGCGTCTCGATGGAGTACCAGTCCTCCTCCTCACCGCACACGCTCAGCCCCTCGTATAGCTGGAACCGGCTGACCGAGGTGGCGTCGCCGAACTCATCGTTCGGCTCGAAGCGGTCCTCCTGGCACTCAAACGGCGACGCGTAGGCGACCCGCGTCGTCCGGCGGTTGTTCTGGCGGTTCGTGTCGCCGACGGCGTCGCCCACGTCCGTCACCACCACGACGCGGTACTCCCCGCTCGGCACCTGCTCCGGCACCGACAGCGTCTCCTCGTAGACCCCGGTCTGGAACGCCCCCAGCGCCGCGCGATCGAACTCGCCCAGCGTCGTCGAGAGGTTCCCGTCCAGGTTCTGGAGCAGGATCCGATCGCGGTGCGCGCCTGCGCCCTGATCGCTCTGGTTGAAGACGCTGTAGTTGATCTGAAGCTGCGCCGACCCGAACGGCTGGAACGCCGACACCGACACGACCTGGAGGTCCACCGCCGCGCACACCCCGTCTTCGTCAATCTCACCGTCGCAGTCGTTGTCGGTCCCGTCGCACACCTCCTCGGTCCCGATCCGCGCTGTCGCCATCCGGCGCACCCGGTTGGGGTTGCCCTGGTGGGGCACGAACAGGTAGCCGCTGGAGTGGTAGGTCATCGACGCGGCGGCCTGGATCGTGCCCAGCTCCTCCACGCCCGCGCCCGCCTGGGTGCCGCCGAGGCCGCTCCCAAACCGCCAGACCGGCGCCATGTCCGCCACCTCCGCGTTGCTGTAGACCATCGCGTAGAGGTTGGCGCCGTCGCTGGCCAGCGCCCCCGCGGGCTCGCCGCCCAGGTCGACCTGGAAGCGCGTCACCTCGGAGTTCGGCCCGAGGCCGCTCCCCGGGTAGCGGAACAGCAGCGGGTTGTCCGTGTTGAACTGCACGGTCCAGATCACGTCGTTGAGCGCGTCGTAGGCCGCACCACCCTCCAACGTGATCCGATCCCCGCCCCAGGCGCTCACGAACTCCGCCTCGGCCTCGCCGAGGTCGATCCGCCAGACCCCGTCGCCGAAGTTCTGGTTGTTGATCGTGCTCGCCCAGAGCCCGTCCGGCGTGGCGGCGAGGCCGACGATCGGGATCTCGCTGGCGCCCTCGTCCTCCCAGTCGATGGGGATGTCCACCTGGCTGACGCGCACCAGCCGGTTGGGCTCCACCTCGAAGACCCGCACCCGGAACCCGGCGAACGGCTCGCCCTCGATCCCGTACGCCAGGTTGTAGATGCGCTCGCCGTCGCTGGAGATCAGGATCGAGTAGGAGCGGTTGCCGTTGTCCGCCTCGTAGAACGCGCCCGTCCCGGTGTAGGCCCGCCCGAAGCCGCCCCCCACGATCGGGATCGAGTCCGCGTCGCCCGCCTCCGGGGGGTTCGTGCTGATCGGGTCACACACCAGCTCGCCGCGGTCGCACACCGTCACCCCGGCGAGGCACTGACGCTCCGTCACGGTGCAGGGGTCGCCCCCGACGTCCTCGTCGATCTCGCCGTCGCAGTCGTTGTCGTCGCCGTCGCACAGCTCGGCCTCGCCGAACACCGCCCCGTCGCACACCAGCTCGCCCGCGTCACACACGGTCACGCCGACCTCGCAGACGTTGTCGCCGCCGCCGCACTCCGAGCCCGTCCCCAGCGCGTCGTTGTCCACGGCGCCGTCGCAGTCGTTGTCCTGCCCGTCGCA
>PBBL01000016.1 GCA_002716585.1 Myxococcales bacterium
CGAAACCCGCCGCAACCTCCAACGTCGCCCCAAACCGGATTGCAGCCCATGAAGAAGCGAACCCAGGACCGCGAGACCGTACTCGCCGCCGATCAAACCGGAGAGCTGATCGTCGAAGGGGTTCCAGGCCTGACGCGGATCCTGGGCCAGAACTTCGATCTGACGCCCGCCGCCGAGCCCAACCGAGCCCCCACCGCGCCACAACGCGCCTCCGAGCCGCTGTGGCTCAAGGCGTACCAGGCCAGCCAGAGCTACGAGCAGCTCGCCGCCGAGGCGAAGCTGGAGGGGCTCAGCATCCTCAGCCTCCAACAGGCGTTCACGGCGGTCCGCGGCCGCCTGGTCCGGGCGGACTTCGAGGACTTCACCCTGGAGTCCATCATCCGCGACGCGGATGTCTCCGAAGGCGAGGCGGACGCGCTGCGGGGACACTTCAAGGACGCCATCGAGCTGACCAACGAGCTGCTGCTCCGCTACTGGTACAGCGCCCTCTTCGCCGACCTCTCCAAGGCCGCGGTGGACGGCGCGTCGGTCGCCGACCGGATCACCGCCCTCGGCCTGCGCCACATGGAGCGCGCCCGCCAGGATCCCGAGCTGGGCAAGGCCGTCGCCGACCTCCTCTTTCGAACTGAGCTGCGCGCCCGCGCCCCCCGCGACCTCCTCGCGCGCCTCGACACCTTCAACACCCGCGCCACCAAGACGATCGCCGGGCTCATCGCCGAAGGGCAGATGCTCAACCAGATCCGCGAAGGCGACCCGGCGCAGCTCGCCATGGTCACCTTCACCTCCTACTTTGGCTTCGTCAGCCTCCTCGGCAACCCGCAGATCCTCGTCAGCAAGGGGATCTACCTCGATGAGATGGCGCGTCGCGTCGTCGAGGTGACGGTGGAAGGGCTCAAGATCTGATATGGGTTGCTCTCAAGGGGGCGTCTCGGCGCCTGAAGTGAACCACGTTCACTTCAGGCGGGCGCTCCGCCTCAGGTCACGATGTGACTGACTCGTCTCGGGTCACGATGTGATCGACTCGCCTCGGGTCACGATGTGATCGACTCGTCTCGGGTCACGATGTGACCCTTCAGGGTATGGCTCGTGACCTCCTCCACCTGAACCGACACGATCTGCCCGACCTCGCTCCCCGGAACCTTCGGCATGATCGTGGTCTTGAAGGTGTCGGTCTTGCCCACCCAGTCGTGCTCGCTCTTGCGGCTCTCGCCCGCGATCAGCACCTGAACAATGCGCCCCACGTAGGGGGTGGTCTTCTCCAGGCAGATCGCCTCCTGGATCTCAATCAGGCGGCTGAGGCGCGACCCCTTGACCGCCTCGGGGACGTCGTCGGGGAGCTTCTTGTGGGCGTAGGTGCCGGAGCGCTCCGAGTACTTGAACAGGTAGGCGAAGTCGTAGCGGATCTCCTCGATCAGCTCGACGGTGCGCTGGTAGTCCTCGTCGGTCTCGCCGGGGAAGCCAACGATGATGTCGGTCGAGAGCGCCAGGTTGGGGATCGCCGCCCGCAGATCCGCGACGAGCTGGCGGTACTCGGCGATCGTGTGCCCGCGCCGCATCTCCTTGAGCATCCGATCCGAGCCCGACTGCACCGGCAGGTGGATGTAGGGGCACACCCTGGGCTCGCTGGCCATCACCTCGATGAGCTTCGGGGTGAAGTCCACCGGGTAGGGGCTCGTGAACCGGATCCGCTCCACCCCCTCCACCTGCGCCACGGCCCGGAGCAGGTCGGCGAAGTCCACGTCCTCGTAGCGGTAGGAGTTGACCGTCTGGCCGAGCAGCGTCACGGAGCGCGCCCCCTGCGCCACCAGCTCACGGGCCTGGCGGAGGATCTCACGCGGCGGGACGCCGCGCTCGCGCCCGCGCGTGAACGGGACGATGCAGAAGGTGCAGAACTTGTCGCAGCCGCGCTGGATGGTGATCCAGCCGTTGACGCCGTCGCGGCGCAGCGGCGTGAGCCCCTCGTAGGTCTCCGCCTTGTCGAGCCGGACGTCGATCGCCAGCTCGTGCTCCTCCGCCCCGGCGGCCTGCTCGATCAGCGCGGGGAGCCTCCGGTAGGCGTCGGGGCCGATGATCAGATCGACGAAGGGCGCCCGCTCGTGGATCGTCTCCCGCAGGTGCTCTGCCATGCAACCACAGATCCCCAGCAGGACGTCCGGGCGCTCCTTCTTGTGC
Organism: Myxococcales bacterium; assembly: GCA_002716585.1. Lineage (GTDB taxonomy): Bacteria > Myxococcota_A > Bradymonadia > Bradymonadales. The sequence goes on from PBBL01000016.1 coordinate 2,173, forward strand.
CCGTTGAGGGTCGCCGCCCGACCCAGCACCCGCTCCTCGGCGCGCTCGCGCACCGCGCAGGTGTTGATCAGGATGACGTCCGCGTCCTCAGGGCCCGTCGCGGCGTCGTAGCCCTGGCGCGTGAGGATGCCCGCCATCAGCTCCGAGTCCGCGACGTTCATCTGACAACCATAGGTCTCGATGTAGACGCGGCGAGGGCGGATGCCGGGGGCGGCGTCCGGGCGCGGCCCGTCGTCCACCAGATCGAGCAGGTTGATGGGGGTGTCAGCGACGAGAGATTCTGTCATGATTCCAACCACATGCGTTGAGGAGTCATCGCCACGGCGATGGCCGGCCCGTGAGCCTAGTCAGGTCGCCGCAGCGTGTCAACAGGCTTGACAGCCGCAGGCGGTGGCACTAATGTGCCTCGGCCCTTCGATAAGGCGAGGTTCGGCTCGCACGAGGGGCTTGGCTTCGGCCCTTCACGACCCCGGTGTCATGGGGCGTGAGCGGTCCTCTTCGCACGACGAACGACCGCAACGGGCTCATCATCATCACATCTCAATCAGGAGGCCACACCATGAAAGGTTTGCTCGCGCGCAAGATCGGCATGACCCAGGTCTACACCACGGACGGGCGTCGTATCCCCGTCACGGTGCTCGACGCCAGCTCCAACGTCGTCGTTCAGAAGAAGAGCGCCCAGGGTAAGGACGGCTACACCGCCATCAAGATCGGCTTCGGCGAAGCCCACAAGATGGAGAAGGAGGGCACCGAGCCCCGCTGGCGTCTGACGAAGCCGATGGTCGGCGTCTTCCAGAAGGCCGGCATCGAGGTGCCCCGCACCAAGCTCACCGAGCTGCGCGTCTCCGAGACGGAGCTGGACAGCTACGAGGTCGGCCAGGAGCTGCCCGCGACCCTGTTCAAGTCCGGTCAGTACGTGGACGTCACCGGCACCTCCAAGGGCCGCGGCTTCACGGGCGTCATGAAGCGCCACAACTTCAAGGGCATGAAGGCCTCCCACGGTACCCACGAGTACTTCCGCCACGGCGGCTCCATCGGCGCCAGCGCCGACCCCGCGCGCGTCTTCAAGGGCACCAAGATGGCCGGGCAGCACGGCAACGCCCGCACCACCGTCCAGAACATCCACGTCGTCGAGGTGATCGAGGAGGACAACCTCATCCTCGTCAAGGGCGGCGTCCCTGGCCCCAACGGCGCCATCGTGCTCGTCCGCACCGCGGTCAAGAAGCCCCGCATCGTCAAGCCGATCGAGGCCCCGGAGGAGGGCTGATCGCTCGCCGCTGCTGAGGTCCTCGCCTCCCATCGCCCGAGGCGATCATGTTTCCCAGACACATCCTTGAGCTGATGCAGTGCCCGGCGTGCGGCAACCCCGATCTCGGGATCGGGAACCGCCGCCAACCCGATCTGGTCTGTGAGGCCTGCGGGGAGCGCTACCCGTTCGAGGATGGCATCCCCGACCTGATCCCCCGGAGCACGGTCCAGCAGTAACGCTACTACCGCACCGACACCCTCCTCAACCTGATCGCGCCCCTCTACAACGTCGCCGCGCCGCTCATGAGCCTGATCGGCTGGCAGTGCCCGCCGCTGCGCTACGTGGACAAGGCCCACAAGGCGATCGGGCGCAGCCGCGGCGGCGTCTACCTGGAGTGCCCCATCGGGACCGGGCTGCTCCTGGGGCACATCCAGCCTCAGGAGCACGTCGACTCCCCGTTCATCGGCGTGGACTCCTCCTGGGGGATGCTCCGTCAAGCGCGGCAGCGCTTCGACGCGCTCGGGCTCTCCGATCGGGTCTTCCTGATGCGGTGCGACCCCGAGCACCTCCCCTTCAAGGACGGCACCATCCGCTCGCTCCAGTCCACCAACGGCATGCACACCTTCAACGACCGCACCCGCGTCCTGCGCGAGTTCGATCGGCTCCTTGAGCCTGGGGGTTATGTCTCGGGCAGCACCCTGGTGCGCGGCCAAGGCGTGATGGCGGACACCATCCTCGGCATGTACGAGCGCTACGGCGTCTTCCCGATGCTGCGCAGCCGCGAGTTCGTGATCCGCGAACTCAAGCAGACCCTGCGCTACCCCGGGATCCAGTACGAGACCCACGGCTCGATCCTCTTCTTCTCCGGGACCCGGCCTGGCGACGAGTGACCCGCGGCGCGATCACCCCGTGAACTTGATGATCCCGTAGCGACCGTAACCGGTCTGCCCCACCAGCACGTCGCGGTTGGCGACCTGCGCGGTGAACGCCTCGTCCACCTTCGGGTTGACCTGGAAGATCTTGGCGAGGTCGTCGCGCTTGAGAAACAGGAGGATGCTCTCCTCGTTGGCGCGGACGTCCGCGACGCAGGGGTCATCGGTCATCGCCGAGACCGTCCCGAAGAAGTCCCCGCTGGAGAGCGTGGTCACGATCCGGGTCCCCCCGTCCTCCTCCTGCACCATCACCACCATCTCGCCCTGGAGCACGAGGTAGACGCCAACCCCAAGCTCCCCCTGACGGATCACGAGCTGCCCCTGGAGGGCGTCCACGCGCTCAAACAGCGGCACGAGGCGGTTGCGCTCCCGCACGCTCAAGCTGCGAAACAGCGGGCTCCCCGCCAGCAGGTTGTTGAGCAGGCGGGCGTGGTAGAAGTCCCACAGCACCTTCCAGATCTCGGGGGTCTCCTCCGCAAGCTCGGCGATCACCTCCTCCTCCAGCTCAAGCAGATCGACCGTGTTGGCGGCGCGCACCAGCGCCTGGCGCGACCTCCCCGTCAACAGCTGGAACTCCCCGAAGAACTCCCCTCGCCCCAGCTCGGCGAGGTAGGTGCGGGTGCCGTCGTCGTTCTGGCGCAGGACGTCCACCGAGCCGTTGACGATCAAGAACAGCGCCCGGTTGTTGTGGTCCCGATCCGAGAGGATCGTCTCGCCCGAGGGGACGCGCCGCAGGTTGATCCGCTTGAGCAGCTCCACGAAGGTCGCCGGGGAGAGCCGAGAGAACAGCGGCGTCTGAGGCAGATCGGCGCGGCTGATGGAGATCGCCGCAGGCGAGATGACCTGGGGCCGCAGCACCTCGGGGCGCTCCGGCCCGCCGAACCGATCGAGGACGTCCATGTCCCGAGGGGGGCGGCCGGGCTGGGGGCGCTCCACGCGGGTCACCTCCGTGCGGTCGTTCATGGACAGGCCCACGGGCGGCGCCATCCGTTGGAAGGTCTGCTTGGCTCGGGGCGTGGGCGGCTCCGGCAGGCGCGGCGCCAGGTAGCGGGGCTCGCTGGTCACCCCCGCGTCTCGGGAGCGGCCGAGCACCTCCCCCAGGTCGTCGGTGAGCTTCACCCGGGGAGGCTCGCTCGGCGAGGGGGGAGGGAGCGGCTTCGACCGCTCGGGTTGGGCCGCAGCGCTCGGGGCGGGCTTCGGGCGAGGGACCGACGGGGCCTCCTGGGTCTTCGCGCTGGGGTCGGTCGAGCCCGGCAAGAAGAAGTCCGCCTCGTCGATGGCCGAGAAGACCGCCTCGATCTCCGCCTCGGTGAAGGGACGGATGACGGTGTCGTCGAGCCCCCAGGTCGCGTCCCCACCCTTGAGCAGCTCCGCCTCCTCGGCGCTCAGCACCTCATCGACCGACAGCTCCAGGGTGTTGGCGCGCGACGCCCGGACGTCCTCGCCGTCCGCCACCTCCTCCTCGATCTCGTCGCTGATCAGGATGTCCGGCTCGGAGATGGGTGGGACGCCCACCTGGGCCAGCTCAAACTCCTCCCCTTCGGGCTCCTCCTCCGGCAGGGAGATGTTCAGCGCGCGGCGGAGCACCCGCTCCGGGTAGGGGACCGCGTTCGAGCCCGCGGCGTCTCGCTTGAGCGGATCCAGCTCGTTGGTCTGGCGAAGCTCGTCGGCGTCCATGACGACCATCAGATCATCCTCGGACAGCTCCTCGACGGCGAGCGAGGGCTCCAGGACGATCAGCTCGTCCAGCGACTCAGGCTCCTTGCGCTCAATGACCTCGACGACGCGGGCGGCGCTGCTCGCGGAGGGCTTGCGCGCGTAGAGGCTCGCCATGAACAGCAGAGTCTCGGTGTGGTGGGGATCCAGCTCGATGATCGCCTTGCAGGCGGCGATCGCCTCCATGAGCAGCCCCTCCGCCGCGAGCTGGCGCCCGGCCTGGGCGTACTGCTCCACGGCGCGCTGCGGCTTGCCCTGGGCCTTCCACATCGCGGCGAGCCGCAGCCGGGCGTCGATGTTGGTGGGGTCCTCTCGGATGAGGCCTTCGTAAAAAGCGATCTGTTCGTTCACCACGTGCCCTGCACAGCTCCGAGCCCAACACCACTTACGTCGCTGGTCCGTGAGTGTACCACAGCCTGACGCGGATCTGTCACGTCAAGCGCCTCAGACGGCGATGCGCTCCTCAAAGACCGCCAGCTCCGCGACCTCGTCGGCGGTGGCGATGGCGGTCGCCTCGCGGGCGGCCTCCTCGGTGACGTCGAGGGTGAGCATGAGGTCTTCGAGCTGGCAGCTGACCTCGCGGGTGTCGTCGGTGAGCAGCGAGGACTCGCGCAGCAGATCGATGATGTCCTCGATCATGGACAGCTGGGTGAAGATCACCTCGCGCTCCTCGTGGGCATGCTGGAGCTGCTCCTGGCGTCGCCGGAGCACGGCCTGCCGCGACGCCTTGATCGCCCCGAGGCGCGGCGAGGCCCGCTCGACCTCGCGGGCGAGGTCGTCGATCTGGCGGTAGAGGTGAAGCTCGTCGGCCTGATCGAGGAGGCGCTCGACGTTGTGGAGATCACGCAGCAGGCGGAGGGCGGTCTCGGGGAGGCGCGCGAGCTGCTCCTGGACCTGCTGCCAGGTCGGATCCTGGGGTCGGTGGTCGAGGCTCTGGGAGACGGACCAGACGCGGTTGCGGATGATCCAGAAGCGGTTCTGGTGCCCGAGGGGCAGGCTCTGGAGGATCTTCTGCTCGCGTTGGCGCTGCTCCTGGCGGCGGCGCTGATCGCGGGCGCGGCGCTGGCGCGCGTTGGCGCGACGCCGCAGCGGGCCGATCCAGGGTGAGGCGAGGATGGTGCCGGTGAGCAGTGAGAGGATGACGCCGAGGGTGGCGGAGTGGGAGAGGGCGAAGGTCGCGATCAGGCCCATGAGCGTGATGACGAACGTCGCCGGCTCGGAGGCGGTCGAGAGGCGGACCTGGTTGGGCGTCAACGGATCGGCGCCCCGTACTGAGACCAGCGTGTTCATGTGCACCTCCCTCGGCGGTTCAAACATCGATCCAGGCGGGTTGGCGCCGAGGTCCTATCCCCCCGCCTGGTGTGATGGTGGAAGTTCTCTCATCTCCCCCTCGTCCGTCATCGGGGCGTCATGTCCCCACTCTTCAACTCCATCGTCTGATCGCGGCCAGTTCAGTAATCAGCCTGCTCAAACGATTGGATTTTCCAGGCGCCGTTCTCACGCACAAACACGATCCGATCGCCGTTGGGCAACGGGAGGATCGCCTCCTCGCCACGGGTGACGATGCCGCCCCCGTCAGCGCGCGACACGCGGTCGCGGAGCGCCTCCATCTCGCTGATGTACGCGCTGCGGCGCTCGGTGCTGAGCAACCCGAGGATCGTCTCGAAGTCGCCCCGCTCGAGAGCGTCCGCGAACGCCGTCAGGGTCTCACGCGGAGTCTTTTGATCGCTCCGGGTCAGGTGCTGGTTGTCGAGGCGCCAGTCCGAGCCCGACCAGGAGAGCCTGGCCAGGTGCCCCATGTCGAGCGGGATCTCCGCCTGGACCTCGACGTGATCGTTGTCAGCGCGCGCCTCAAGAGACCTCGCCTGCTCAAGGACCATGTCGTAGTTGGTGTCGAACCAGGCCTCGAAGTCGTCCTCGCTCATCTCCATCCGCATGGACGGGTCGAGCATGGCGTAGACCGCCGAGGCGTCGCGCGACTGGACGGCGCTGACGTAGCCCTGCACCGCGGACGTCGGCTGTTGCGCCATCGACGCGCCACAGCCCGCAGCGAGCGCGCTCGCCGCGATCACGATAACCAGCATGTTCTGTGTCGAAGAGTGCTCCACGTTCGCCCCCAGACAGCCCTACCCTTCAAGGTAGGGATCGTCACCCGGATCTTCAACTCCCCAGGCACGCGCCCCCACCTCCTCGCCCCTCAAGCGCGGTCGTGTGCGGCGTCGCCCAGGGTGGTGCTTGAACGCTCGGGCCTGTATTTGGTATTCTACGCCAGGTCACCGAGGTTGCGGTGAGCCGTTCTTATACCACGCGCACCTCACCATCGTCGGGTGGCGCGAAGCGGTCAAAGGCATATATCCATGGATCAGGGCTATCACTGCAACGCGTGTGGCTACGAGCTGGCCCTTGAGGTCAAGGTCGCCCGCCGCGACACCTGCGACAACTGCGGCGCCGATCTGCACGCCTGCGTCAACTGCAAGTTCTTCGACGAAGGGGCCGACACCTGCCGCGAGAACATCACCCGGTGGGTGCGTGATCGCGAGCGGTCCAACTTCTGCCAGTCCTTCACCTTCCGCGAGTCCTCGCCCGACCGCGCGGACGAGATCGCGGACGCCAAGTCCCGGCTCGACTCCCTCTTCAAGAACCTCTAGGGCGACGGCTCGCCCTCGGCCTCCCCATCCCCGCGCGCCGGGTGCTCCTCGGGCACCTCACAGGCGATCTCCGCGTCGGGGTCGAGCCGCTCCAGCAGCTCCATCAGATCGATGGACAGGTTCTCGATCACCACCTCCCCGTTCGGCTTGATGATGATCCGGCTCTGATAGGAGTCCTCCTCCGTCGCCTCGGCTTCGGTCGGGGTCTCGGGGGGCTGGGGCTGCTGTTCGTCGTCGGGCATGGGGGCTCCTGGCCTGAAGGGGTGATTCACGACCTACCACGAGCGCTCGTCAGCGCCTACGCCTCAAGGGCGCGCTGAAGCTCAGCGAGCAGCTCGCGCAGCTCATCGTAATCGCTGAAGTGAACCAGCAACGCCCCTCGCCCGCCGCGGTCCTGGAGGGTGACGCGGCGCCCGTCGAGGTGCTGCTCCAGCTGAGCGATCTTCACCTTCAGGTCGCCCGGCGTCTGGGGGCGAGGTTGACGCGGCTCCGATGACAGCGACGGATCGTCGCCCTCATCCTCTCCCAGCGCGCCGTCCTCCTCGATGGGCAGCGCCAACGGCTCCTGCTGCGCCTCGATCGCCTCCGGCTCAGGCGCGGCGGGCGCCTCAGCCTCGGCGACCTCGGCGTTCGCGGGCGGCGTCGGCTCGGCGGGCGGGTCGAGGACGGCGGCGATCGCCGCTTCGGGGTCGAGCCCATCCTTGACGGAGCGCGAGATCGCCTCGATGGCGCGCACCGAGAGCCCCTCGGCCATCGCCCGCTCGGACAGCTCGATCTGCTGCTCGGCCTCGGGGAGCGAGAGCACGGCGCGGGCGGCGCCTTCGCTCAGCTCCCCCGCCGAGACGGCGTCGCGCACCGGCAGCGGGAGCTTGAGCAGCCGCAGCGTGTTGGCCACCGACGGGCGGCTGCGGCCGAGGCGCTTGGCGAGCGCGTCCTGGGTGTAGCTGCGCAGATCCATCAGGCGCTGGTAGGCCTGCGCCTCTTCGAGGGGGTTGAGGTCTTCGCGTTGGATGTTCTCGACCAGCGCCAGCTCAAACGCCTCGTCGCGGTCCACGTCCTTGATGACCACCGGCACCGTCTTGAGGCCCGCCTTGTTCGCGGCGCGCCAGCGGCGCTCCCCGGCGATGAGGCGGTAGTCGGCGCCGTCCTGGCGGACGATCAGCGGCTGGATCAGCCCCGAGGCCTTGATCGACTCGGACAGCTCCTCGATCCCCTCCGGATCCATGTGGCGGCGAGGCTGCTCGCTGTCGGGCTTGATCCGCTCGATCTCGCACTCGAAGTAGTCGCGCTTCGAGGAGACGTTGGGGATCAGGGCGCCGAGCCCCTTGCCGAGGGCTTTTCGGCCCTTGGAGGAGCTTCCCCCGAGCGCACCGCCTGCTGTGTTGAGGTTCAGACCTTTCTTGGGGTTCATGCGCGCCTCTCAGAAGATCAGGCTGCTGCGTTGCGGGCGAGGAACTCGCTGGCGAGCGCTGAGTAGCTCTTGGCCCCGGCGCTCAGGTGCGCGTACTCGATGACCGGCTTGCCGAAGCTGGGCGACTCGCCCAGGCGAACGTTCCGCGGGATCACCGTCTCGAACACCAGATCGCCGAAGTGACCCGTCACCTCGCCCGCCACCTGATGTGACAGGTTGGTCCGAGCATCGAACATGGTCAACAAGATCCCTTCAATCGAGAGCGCCGGGTTGAGGTGCTCGTGGATCAGGTTGATGGTGTGGAGCAGGTGGCCCAACCCTTCGAGCGCGTAATACTCGGTCTGGATCGGGACCAGCACCGTGTCCGCGGCGGCCAGCGCGTTGATCGTCAACAGCCCGAGGCTCGGCGGGCAGTCGATGATGATGTAGTCGAACTCGTCCTTGAGCGGCGCGAGCACCTCGCGCAGCCGGAACTCGCGCTTGGCCCAGCCGACCAGCTCGACCTCCGCGCCCGCCAGATCGTTGTTGCTCGGCAACAGCGACAGGTTCGGCACGTCGGTCTCCAGGATCAGCTCCCGAGGCTCGACCGCTCCCACCAGCGCGTGGTAGAGCGACCCCTCGATCTCGTCCTTCGAAAAGCCGAGCCCGCTGCCTGCGTTGCCCTGTGGGTCGATGTCCACCAGCAACGTGGACTTGGACTCCCTGGCCAGGCAGGCTGACAGGTTGACTGCGGTTGTTGTCTTGCCGACGCCCCCCTTCTGGTTGGCGATGGCGATCGTTTTGCCCATGACTCTTCACATCGTCGGGTCGGAATCCATTCCGACATACGTCCGCACCCTCCTCTACCACACCCGAACCCAGGTTTGAAGCCCTGTCCAGATGTTCTCATCTGCTCCCCTCCGCCGCCGCCTCCCATCGGGCATTGACCCCGAGCGATGATTTGAGTACACCCTGACGCGTCACGCCGCCAACCGACCCAGTGGGGGTCGCGGCGCGCATCGCTTGAGAGCGTCCATGCTGGAACACACCGAACGCAAGCCCATGATCATCGGCGTCGCTGGCGGGACGGGCAGCGGCAAGACCACCGCCGCCCGCAAGATCATCGGCGGCCTCCCACCCGATCAGGCCGCGGCCATCCAGCACGACTGGTACTACCACGACAGCTCCGCGCTCCCCATGGAGCACCGCCGCCGCCTCAACTTCGACGAGCCCACCTCCCTCGACAACGAGCTGCTCGTCCAGCACCTCAAGCGCCTCAAGCAGGGCCTCCCCGTCGAGTGCCCCCAGTACGACTTCGCCACCCACAGCCGCCTCGCGATCACCCGCCCGATCTCGCCCTGCCGGATCATCGTCGTCGAGGGGATCCTCCTGTTCGCCGTCCGCGGCCTGCGCGAGATGTTCGACCTGCGCATCTTCATCGACACCGACGACGACATCCGCCTCATGCGCCGGATCAAGCGCGACATCCGCGAGCGCAGCCGCAGCATCGAGTCCATCCGGGCGCAGTACTACGACACCGTGCGCCCCATGCATAAGCTCCACGTCGCCCCCAGCAAGCGCCACGCCCACCTGATCATCCCCGAGGGCGGCGAGAACAAGCCCGCCCTCGACGTCGTCGTCGGCATGCTCCTGCACGTCCTCTCGACCTGATCTCTAGAAGATAAACCCCACGCCGCCGCCCACGCTCAGCAGCGCGCTGCCCAGCAGCTCACCCTCCGGGCGCGCCATCACCCCCCACCCCTCCAGATCCACCCGCAGCCGGACGCTCGGCCCGATGTAGGCCAGCCCCGACACCCCCAGCAGCCCCGCCGGGGTCACCCGCTCCGTCAACTCCGACACCCCGAACAGCGTCGCTCCCACCCCCACCATCGGCCTCACCCCGAAGCGCTCCAGCCTCAGCTCGTAGCCCAACGCGCCGACGACGTGCAGCATCTCCAGGTTGGTCTGCTCCTGATCCAGCAGATCGGTGAGCGTCACCTCGTGCTGGCTGTAGAGCGCCTGCACCCCGAAACGCCACGCCCGATCGCCCACCGCCGCGTCCACCCCGAGCCTCAGCCCGAAGCCATCCCCGTACACCTCGGCGTCGCGGCCGCCCAACACCACCCAGCCCACGCCGACCTGCGGCATCACGCGCACCACCGGCTCTCGCGGCTCCACGATCCGAGGCCGCGACGCCAACCGCCGCGCCACCCGCTGCGCCCGCTCCACGCGCCCCCGGGTCACCGCGCGCACGTACGAGCGCACCGTCACCCCCTCCGCCACCGCCGCGCCCGTCATGTCGGCGCGCACCTCCAGGTAGATGCCGATGAAGTTGGGGGGGATCTCCGAACCCGCCAGCGTGTACCCCGGATCCAGCCCCAGCACCCACCGGAACACCTCCCGCGCCCTCTCCTCCTCCCCCAGCGCCAGGAAGCTCACCCCCAGGATCCGCCCCGCCTCCAGCGCCACCGGCACGTCCACCGCGCGCAACCCACCGGGCAGCCGCCCCGGGCGCTCGACCGGGTACCAGCCCGGGATCGCCTCCAGCAGCTCCACCACGCACGGGTAGTTCAGGTTTCCGTAACAGGCCACCGCTTTGAAGATCTGGGGCAGCGGGAGCTGCTCGGGGCGCTCCTGCGCCGTCGCCGACGTCGCCCACGCCAACGCCCCGAGCGACACCATGAGCGTCACGGGCCACCTCAGGCGAGCCGGTTCAAGGGGGGGAGCGGGTGCCGCGCACCCTGCGGCGCGGGAGCGTCTCATGGATCGACCACGCCCGCGTCCTCGCTCTGACGCGAGGGCTGCGCCTCCAGGACGAGGAACGACGCGCGCGCGATGATCGGCACCCCGTCGATCTTCAGCTCCATCGTCAGCTCGTTGGGGCCCGCCGCGGCGTTGGGATCAATGGCGATGAAGTAACAGATCGGGAAGAACTCCGAGCGCTCCAGCCCCTCGCGCTCCAGCAGCTCGTCCACCCCCTGGAGCTGGCACCCCCTCCCCAGGCCGGTGTCGAACTGCACGATGTCGATGTCCGCCTCAAAGCCGCTCTCGGTGACGAAGATCTCCCCCTCCGAGCTGACCGCGGGCAGCGCGATCAGCAGCGGCTCCCCTCCCTGACGTCCGCTCTCGGGCCTGAGGATCATGGGCACGGCGTTCTTCTGCTCCGGCGCGAAGTGCGCCAGCGCCCCGTCACAACCGGGCAGCAGCGCGATGAGCGCGGTCAGCGCCTCAAGGCGCCGCGCACGCGCCGCGATCGCGGATCTCCACACCCGCACAGCGGGCCTCGCAGGGGTTGGGGTAGGTCCGGCCGTCCACGCCGCACACCGGGTTGTCCGCGGGCTGGCACTCACAGGGCGGGACCTCTCGACATCGACATATCGCGCAGCCGTCGCCATCGACAACGAAACCGTTGTCGCACCGCGCGTCACAACCGTCAAGCAATTCATCCGGACAGCAGGCGCCCGCCCGGAACCCCTCGACCCCGCTGTTGCGCGCGTAGCAGTCGTTCAACCAGGTCCGCCCCTCGGGCGAGCACACCGGATCATACTGCGGCGAGCAGGACACGATCGGCTCACACACCCCGTCCCGGCACGGCAGCCCCAACGGGCAGTCGTCCGAGCGGGTGCAGAACCCCGGCACCACCTCCGACAACACGCAGCTCCCCAGGCAGCTCCCCGGCTCACAGCCCGCCTCCGGATCCAACGAGCTGCACCGCAGCGCCTGAGGGCACCCCGCGTCCCCCTCACACAGCGGCGGGCACGCGCCCGCGAACGCCTCCTTCACCCCCGCCCGCTCCAGCTCGCAGAGGTTGTTGCGCGTCAACCCGTCCACCCCGCACACCGGCTCCAGCGTGTCCGGGCACACCGGCAGCGCGCACACGCACACCGGGCACCCGTCGTCGCCGCGCTCCAACCCCGCCTCACACGCCAGATCGCAGTCCAGCAGCGGGCACGCCGGATCACAGCGCCCCGCGTAGGCCAGGATCTCCCCCTCGCAGCTCGCCCGGCAGGCGTTCGCGTAGGTCAACCCGTTGCGGGTGCACACCGGCTCGCCCCCCTCCTCACACAGCGCGCACGGCTCCTCCTCGCAGGCGCACACCGGGCACCCCTGCTCCACCACGTAGCCCAGCGCGCACTCCAGCGCGCACTCCAACGGCGGGCACTCCTCCGGGCAGGCGCCCTCTCCCGCGACCGCCACGCCCCGGCAACTCGCCTCGCACCTGCTCCCGTACGTGACACCGTCGGCGCCGCAGACCGGCGCCAGCTCATCCTGACACTGGCAGTCGTCCAGGCACTGGCCGCGCACGCAGATCTTCGACGGGCCGCAGTCCTCGGGCCGCTGACACTCCTCAAAGCACCCACACGCCCGGCAGCCCCTCGCGTCGTTCGCGTAGCCCAGCGAGCACCGCCCCGCCAGCTCCTCGAAGCACGCCAGCTCCGGGCAGGGCGCCACGCTGCACCCCTCGCTGCACCGCACCCGCAGCCGATAGCCGCCCGCCCCCGCGTTGTCGTAGGTGCTCACCATGATCAGGAACTCGCCGCGCGCGTCCAGCCGCAAACCACCGATCCGCGCGTTTCGCCCCCGCCCCCCATCGTCGTCCCAGATCAGCGCCCTCCCCCACAGGCTCCCGCTCGTCCGCGGCCCGTACACCACCAGGACCGGGTCCGCTCGACCGTCGATCACGTCCAGCTCCAGCGTCACGGTCGTGTACCGCCCTCCATACAGGCGGTACCCCTGAAACGCCCGGTCCTCGAAGCGCCCCACCCGCGCGTCCCCCTGAAGGCTCAGCCCCGGCGCGTGGATCAGCAGCCGCTCCGCGGGCGGCTCACCCCACACCGGCGCGCTGTAGGGCAGCTTGCGGTCGTCGCTCGACGCACCGCACGACATCCACCCCACACACCACGCCGCCACGAGCAGCGCCTGAATGGCTACGACGCCCAGGTGTCTGCGCTCCCACATGACGCGTTGTCCACTCCTCATCATGACAAGAACCCATGTTGAGCCCCTTGAACCCGCGCACCCTCCGCACGCTCAGGTGTCAGGGCGCCCCCGGCGTCAGCCCTCGAAAGCCGTCGCACCGCCGCAGCCCGTACCAATGGCTCACGCGCCCGCCCCGGGTCACGACGAGCCGCTCCTCGTCGCCCCAGGCGTCGCACACCAGCCGCGCCGGGCCCTGCTCATCGTAGCGGTTGTCTCGAACGTAGAGCAAACGCTCCCCGACCTCCCCCCGCCCCGCGCGTCCACCCAGGAGCGCGTCAAACGCGTCTCGCCTCCGGCTCGCGCACCACACCGACTCCAGCCCCCCCAGCCCCGCCGCGAGCTGCCCGCAGACCGTGTAGTGGTAACCCACCACGCGATCCACCGACCCATCATCCAACGCACGCCGCGACCTCTCCGCGACCTCGCCCCACCCATACAGATCGTTCGACAGGTCGTAGCGCGGCACGTAGCGCTCCTTTGGGATCACGTTCAGCCCCAGCGGCGTCATGACGTGACACCACAGCAACCCCTGAAGCGCCGCGCCCACCACGACCCCCGCCGACAGCCACCCCGGTCGCCGCTCCCAGGCGCTCACCGCCATCGGCCCCAACAGCGTCATCCACGGCAGCGCCGCCCAGTGCGGCTCGGACTCCCGGGTCATCACCATCATCAACCCCAGCGGCGCCAGCGTCGTCAGCGTCAGCCGCCGCGCCTGGCTTCGCCCTCCAGCCACCAGCGCCCACACCAGCAGCCCCCCCAGCACCGGCGACAGCACCAACAGGTGCGCCCCCACCACCCCCGCCCCGTGCAGCGGGTCCAACCAGGCCCCCGCGTGGCGCTCCAGCGCGTGGTAGCGAAGCCCCGTCCACCCATGCGTCGCCTCGAACCACAGCGTCGGCACAAGCCCCGCCACACCGCCCAGCGTCACCACGCCGACCCGCCTCACCCGCTCCTTCACCTCCGAGGTCGAGCGCCACGCCTCCGACACGATCGCCACCCACAGCGCCACGCCGAACAGCTTGCTCAGCACCGCCAACCCCACGCACCCCCCAGCCGCCGCCCACCCTCGCCAGGACGACGCCCGCGACGCCGCGAGCGCGGCCCCTGCCCACGCCGCCGCGAGCGGCGCGTCGGGCGCCGCCAGGAGCCCCCCTGTCCCATAGATCGGGATCGCCATGAACACCGCGGCCCCCAGCAGCGCCCCCCGCTCACCGCAGAGCCCCCGCCAGTACACCATCAAGAGCGCCAGCGTCGCAGCCTGCGCCGTCGCCGCGACGACGCGCGGCGCGCCCCCCGCGCCCACCACCTGCCGCGCGAGGGCGATCAGCCAGGCGATCGCCCCCGGGTGGTCGTGGTAACCCCACATGAGATCGTAGGACCACGCCGTGTAATACGCCTCGGTGTCGCCCAGCCCAACGCCCGCCTCCGGCATCCAGACCGTCGAGAGCGTCGCCCGCCCGGCGACCAGCGCCAACCAGAGGAGGAGCAGCGCCCGCCACCCACCACCCGAGCGCCTTGAAGGGCCTTGAGAGGCTGCCACACCCCTGGGTTCATCGCCCATCAGGGCTCCAGCGGGCCACAAGGAAGCCGCGCCGTGTTGCCCTCGTACAGCAGCGCGGCGTTGGTGACGTCCAACAGCCCCTCCTGAGGCTCGACCACCCCCCCAAGCACGACCGCCACGCCGTCCCACATGCGCGCCCCCATCCCGCCGACGGTGAACAGCGGCATCGACGCAGGCCCCTCCGAGACGCTCCCGTCGCGGAGGTTGATCTGGAGGACGTCGCGGCGAGGCCGAAACGGCGTCGTGTTGTCCCCCCCGGCGATGCCGCCCACCAACCAGACGCTGTCCGTGGTGGCGCGCACCGTCGCCGCGAACCCGCGCAGCGACAGCTCCTGGACGGTGCGGTAGCTCGGCGGTGAGGTGAGGGCCAGCTCCGCGCTGCCCCCCGACGCGGTGAGCGAAATCCGATAGAGGGACGGGGTCGTCGGGACCTGCCCGACCCGCTTGGACGAAAACACCGTGAGCCCGCCGACCACCACCAGGTGACCGCTCGCGTCCTCGACCACGTGCGGAAAAGCCGTCGGCCTCGCCAGCTCCTGCGCGTCCGCGCTCCCAGACGACGCGATCACGAGCGGCATCGGCTGGGACGTCGCGCCGCTCACGTCGAACACCTCCACGAGGCGAGTCAACGCGTCGAGCCCGCTCCCCGTGTCGATGTTGCCCCCGATGATCGCCACCACACCGGGGGACACCGAGACGACCGCAGGCGCGACCCGCGCCGTGGCCATCTCCAGGCTCTCGTACCGCACCCCGGAGGCGCCAAGCCGAAGCAGCGTCAGCGACCGCGACAGATCCGCCTCCTGCCCCACTCGCCGGACCCCTCCAGCCACGGCCACCACCGCGCCATCACCCGTCTCCGTGAAGCCCGCCCCCGCAAAGAAGGCCTCGCGCAGGTGCGCCGGGCGGCTCGTCGACTCGCCCAGCTCCTCCACCGCCCCGCCCTCCACGTCCACCCAGAGCGGCGGCGGCACCTGCGCGCCCGCCTCCGGGCCGAAGGCGAGCACGTTGGTCACCGCAGGGTCCAGCCCCGCCTCCGCCACCGCGGTCAGCCCGCCCAGGAGCAGGATCCGCGGCGCCTCCGACGGCGCGGGCGACACCCACATCGCGGCGCCCATCGCCCGCCCCTGAGGCAACCGCAACGACGACCGCTCAAAGGCGCGCCGCGCGTTGTCGTAGCGCCACACCTGATCCGACGCCGGGGCCACGCCCGTCTGCGTCGTCCAGCCGTTCACGCCGCCCAGCAGCAGCGCCCCGCCTCCATCCGGCGCCTCGGCGACCGCCGCGAAGGCCAACGCCTCGTCGGGGAAGCGCGACGCGTCTTCGCCGGACGCCCCGGGGCACGCGAAGGCGCCCACCGGCAACAAGAGCACCGGGACCTCGCGACGCTCCCCTTCGCTCAACGCCTCCACCCGAGCTTGCGCGGACCACCGCGCCTGCCCCTCGGGCGCCAGGCAGACCGACACGGCCAGCTCCAGCGCTCGGTCGGAGGGCACCGCAGGGAAGTCGAGGGTCGAGGTCGCCCCGCCCACCACCAGGGTCTTGTCGTAGAGCGTCTCGCCCGACGCCGCCACGCTCAACCGCACCGCCCCGGCGCCCTGCTCCTCCCCGGCGCCGCCAGGTCGATTGAGGCCGCCTCCCGCGACCGACTCCGCGCAGACGAACCCCTCCGGGGGCGCCTCGGCGACCGGCAACGCGCGAATGGAGACACCCGCCTCGGGGGCAGGGGCCTCATCGCCGCACGCGGCGACGACAGCCCAGATGAGGAGCAGCAGATATCGGAGGAGAGGCCGCGGTGCAGGAGTTCGCATCAGCGCTTCTTGGTGAGGGCCTCTTTGAACTTGGACCAGATCGAGCCCTCGCCGGAGGCGTCACCCCCACCTCCCCCGCTGGAGGCCTTCGGCTTGTTCTGGTTGCGCATGTTGAACAGGCGGATCTCGCGAACCGCCTCCACGCAGGACGGGTCGATCTCGTTGACCTTCTTGAAGAAGTGCAGCGCCTTCTCCTCGTCCCCCTTGGCCTTGGAGATCTGCCCGAGGAACAGGAAGCTGTCGCGCTCGCCGCCCTCCAGCTTGGAGGACTCCAACAGCATCGGCATCACCTGCCGATCGGTCCCGTTGACGAGGTAGCGCGCCCAGGCGTAGTGCGCCTTGTAGCGCCCGTTGTCGGACTCCATCTCCGAGGCCATCCGAAACGCCTCGGCGGCGTGGGAGTGGCGACCCGCGCGGAGGTACTTCATCCCGTTCTTGAAGTGGTCGTCGGGCTTGAACTGCCGCCTCAACTCATCGCGGGACTTGCCTCCCGGCAGCGTCATCGGCGTCCGGCGGGCGCCCGACGGGCGTGACGCGGACGGCCCTCCCCGCCGAGGGGGCGGTGGGCGCTTCCCGCGCGGCGAGGAGGCTCGTCGGGAGGAGCCGGAGGAGCGAGGGGTGGGGCCGGACGCGCGCGACGGGGGTTGGGAGCGAGGAGGGCGGTTGGCAACCGCGGGTCGCTTCTGTGAGCGAGGCAACGCCACCGACGGAGACGACGTCCGTGATGAAGCGCCGGTCGCCTTCTCCGGGGTCGAGGCCGCCCTCGCCGAAGACGCGAGCCCTGGCGAGCAGGGCTTCTCAGCGGGCCTCGCCGCGCGGGAGGCTCCAGACGGCGGGGCGCTCGTCGGGGACGGGGTCAGCACCGGCGGCGGCGCCGCGGGCGCCTCAGGCTCCTTGCGGGCAGGGGTGCTGGGCCTCGACACAGCAGGGACCGACGTCGAGATCGGGGTGGCGCTCCGAGGTGGCCTCGCCGTCCGTCGAAACCGCGACGGCCGCGGACCACCGAGCGTCGAGGCGGAGACGCTGGACGCGGGCCGCGATCCCGACGGGGTGTCGGACGCGGGCTTCGACGGCTCCGAGGACCGGGCCGCGCGGCTAGGGCGGCTCAAGCTCGGCTTGGGCGGTGGCCCCTCGCGACCCACGGCGGGCTGCGATGAGGACGAGGTCCGCTTCACCTTGAGCTGCGACGTGCTGCGACGTGGCCTCGGTGACCGCGCGCCCGACACCCCCCGGCCGCTCCCACCTTCCGCCTTGAGGAGCTTCTCATACCCCTTCTTGAGCTGCAGGAAGACCTCCTCCGCGAGGCACTTGATCTCCTCATGGACGTTGCCCCCGTAGACGTCGGGGTGGTTCTCCTTGATCAGCTCGGCGAACTGGGTCTTGATCACCTCCGGTCCGCACCCGGGCTCCAGCTCAAAGACCCCGTAGGGGTCGTTGGTCTCCAGATACTCCAGCTTGTACTCCAGCTCGAGGTAGACCTCGCGCTGATCGGCCGTCATCGGCAGCTGCAGCTTCGGGCTCCAGCTCGGATCGGCGTCCTTGACGTGGTAGCGGAGCTGGATCGGCTGATCGGCCGCGACCGGCTCATCCAGGAAGGTGATCAGATCGGTCTCGATCGCGAAGTAGAGCCACGGCATGACGTCGCCCGGCGGCAACCCCACCGCGGCGATCACCTCATCCAGCGTACGCCGCCCGTCGCAGGCGTCGCAGAACGGCTCAAAGAACGCCTCGCGCTCAAACCGCGCCCCGTGCTCGCTGATCAGCGACGTGAGCGCCGGGTAGCGCCCCTGGTACTCACCCAGGCGCCCCGCCAGCTCGTTGAGCGACAGCTTGCGCAGCCCCATGTAGACCGGGTTGAGTTCATTGCCAAAGGCCATGAAGGAGTGGCTGGCGATGCTCCGCGGCGCAAACAGATAACTGCCGTCGGACCACCCGAAGGCCGCCTGGAACTGCGCCATGTCGGCGCCTCCGGCGTTCTTCTGGCGCCCCACGCGCCCCCCGAGGACGCTCACCAGCACGTAGCGGCCGTTGGACTCAAGCTGCAGGAGGCCCGCGTCGTTGCGGCGGTAGAGGTGATAGAGCAGCCGCGTCATCGACAGCTCCGAGAGCGACCCTTCGGTCACCGGGTCAATCGTCTCACGGACCATCTCGGGCGGCGGCGCCGCGTCGTCCTCATCCTCAGCCGGTTGGTAGTGCTCGGTCTCGACCCCGAACTCCTCAAAGAGGATCCGGGCGACGCTCAGCTGCAACGCTTCGGTGTCGAGGGGGTCGTCGATCACGTGCGAGAGCCCGAGCATCTGCTGGATGCTCTCCTGCTCTCCCGCGCTCTCGGGCTCGACCAGCAACGACGCGGACAACCACCCGGACGCCTGACTCAGCGCCTCGTGGGTGAGCATCAGCCGCTCAAAGCCTCCGGGGATGAGCCCCTGGCAGCCGAGGATCAACCACGAGCCAGTCGGGCCTCCCTCTTGCAGAGCGGCGTAGCAGTCGTCCCATGAAAAGAACGTCCTGAGATCATCCACCCCAAGCTCGTCGAGGACCTGAACGATCCCGTCGAGCACCAGGGGATCCGGGCACAGCAGCAGGGTGTGTGGCATGGGGTGCCACCTCTCCTATCGGGCGACGCCAGACGCGCTCACCGCGACCTGCGCCATCACGATCAAACAACAGTGGATCTGACCAGACCGCTCAGGGCGTCCCGCCAAGGCTCTTGATGTACCTCACGATCGTCCTCTTGTTGGAGGCCTTCGGCTCCATCTCGAGGTACTTCTTGAAGTGTTCGACCGCCTTGGTCGGGTTGCCCGTGTCCCGGTAGAGGAACCCGAGGGTCTCGTGGGCCAGCGCTTCCTTGAGACCGAGCTTGATCGAGCGCTCAAACGCCTCGATCGCCTCGGTCTGGTTCTTGAGATACGCGTGAGCGCGTCCCACTTGATAATGCGCGCGGGGCAGGGTGTCGCGAATCTTCAACGCGCGCTCGTACAGCTCGATCGCTTGCGTGTACTCGCGCTCATCAAACAACGTGTCCCCGAGCGCCAACAGCGCCCCGAGGTGCTCGGGGTTGGACTTGAGGGCCATCACCAGATCGTCCTTCGCCTTGCGGTAGCTCCCCTGGCGCGCCAGGATCTGACCGCGGCGGAAGAACAGCTCCGGGTTGGTGTCGCCGTAGCTCGGCGCCAGCCGCTCGATCTGGTTGTACTCCTCCAATGCCTGCGGCAGGTTGCCGTTCATCTCCAGCGTGTAGGCCAGGTAGAAGCGGAACTCGCCGTTGAAGCGGTCCTCATCGAGGACGGAGCGAAACACCTTCATCGCCTGATCGTACTCGTGCTTGGCGAAGTCCACCCGGCCCACAAAGAAGTAGGCCTCGCGGAACGAGGTGTCCATCGTGTACGCCTTGAGGAACTGGCTGCGGGCCGTCTCGTAGTTGTCCCACTCGAAGTAGGCGAGCCCGCGCTTGAAGACGTAGCGCGCGTTCTTGGGGTCGGCCTCGATGAGCCGGTCGAGCAGCTCGATGCTCCGCTCGTACTGCCCCTGCTCGCGCAACACGTCGGCCAGCAGCATGTTCAGCTGCGCGTCCTGCGTGTTGGTGTCCATGAACTGCTTGAGCTGCTCCATCGCCTTCTCGGAGTCCTTGGACTCCAGGTAGAAGCGGGCCAGCTTGATCCGCGCGTCCAGGTTGCTGGCGTTGCGCGCGATCGCCGACTCGAACAGCCCCAGCGCCTTCTCCTCGTCGCCGAGCATCAGGTACGCCTGCCCGACCTCCACCGCCAGCTCGGCGTCGCGGGTCGCGCCGAGCTTCTCGGCGCGCGTCAGCAGCTCCCGGGCCTTCTCCGGCTTGTTGTCCCGCAACAGCAGCGTCGCCAACCGCACGTGGGCCTTGATGTCCCGGGGGTTGATCTGGATCGCCTTGCGGTAGTTCTGCTGCGCCTCGAACCAGTTGCTGCCCTGCTCATCGATCACCCCCAGGTAGTAGGGGAAGCGCGCGTCGGAGGGGAACGCCTTGGCCCCCTTCTTGAGCTCCTTGATCGCCTCGTCGTACTGCGCCAGCCCGATGTGGCTCTTGACCACGCTCAGCTGCACCTCGGGGTCGCCCTTGCTCAGCTTCTTGTTGGTCTTGAAGTAGTTGAGCGCCTCGGCGTACTTGCGGTTGCGGAAGAACTCCTTGCCCAGCTCCTTGAGCGCCTCGGTGTTCGTCGGGTCCACCTTGAGCGCCTCGGTCAAGGCGTCGATCGCCTCGCTCGACTCGCGCCGGGCCACGTGCACCAGGCCGCGGATCAGGTGGGCCTGCGACCGCTCGCGCACCGACGCCTCCTTCGAGAGCTTCTCGATGACCTGCATCACGTTGATGCGCGCCTCGTCCAGCTCGGCGCTCAGGTAGGCCAATCGCCCCTGCCCGAGCAGGCTCGGCACGTGCGAGCGGTTTCGCCTGAGCGCCATCGCGAAGGAGTCGCGCGCGCCCTTGTAATCACCCGAGCGGCGCTTGAGCACGCCCATGAAGTAGTGCGGCGCGGGGGCCTCCCCGTCCAGCTCCGCCGCCTTCACCAGGAACTTCAGATCCTCGGCGTAGTGGCCCGCCTCGCTGGCCTCCTCCTCGCCGAAGTCCATCGTGTCCTCGTCGCCGCCCTTCGGCGCCGCGGCCTGCTCGGCGGTCGCGCCGTCGTTGGACAGGACGCTGCGCAGCCCCATCAGCAGGTTGGCCACGTAGCCGTAATCGTCGTCGCCTGTCAGCCCCTTGAGCTGCTCGCCGGCCGCGTCCCGGTCGCCCTTGATCGCGGCCCAGGCGCCTCGCGCCAGCTGACTCTCCGGCGCGTCGCCCTCGGCGAGCGCCTCCCCGGTCGTGGCGGCCATCTTGCGGAACTCGTCCGACTTCGACCCGTCCGGGTAGTGCCCCAGGAAGATCGCCGTCGCCGCCAGGAGCTGCCCCTGGAGGCCCGCGTCGCCCTTGCGCTTCTTGAGCTTGGCGCCGGTGCTCGCGACGAACGACTCCAGCGGCTCGTAGGTGTCGTCGCGGAGCGCCTCGAAGGTCGGCTCGCTCGACTTGCCCGGCTTGACGACCTTGATCGCGTCGTCCGCGCCGTCCTTCGATCCGTTGGCCGCCGCCCCGCCGCCGCCGTCGCCCATCAGCCCGCTCAGCAGGTCGGTCTGGGTCGCGATGAGGGCGACCGTCCCGGCCAGCGCCACGACCAGGAGCACGATCGCGATCCCCAGCGTCCGCGACCCGCCGCCCGACTTCTTGCCGCGCGCCGCCTTCTTCCCCTGGGTCGGGGCCTGCGCCGTCGCCGCCTGCGCGGTGGGAGCCGCCGGGGGCTCGGGTGGCGGGGGCGGGGCGTCGGGCAGCGGCGGCAGCGGCGCCGACATCTCATCGCGGCGCGGCGCGCTGGCCTGGGGTGCCGGGGCGCGCTGCGGCTCGTCGAAGTCGAACCCGAAGTCGCCGTCGTCCTGGCTGTCCAGCTCCGGCCAGTGGATGTCCGACGCGCGGTTGGTGTCCGCCTGGAACGTGGCGTCCGCCAGATCGTCCTTGAACAGATCGTCGCCGGACGGATCGCCGAAGCCGCCGAAGCCACCTCCCGCCGAGCGGGGCAGGTTCGACTCCACCGACGACGGCAGCTCCGCGTTGTTCCCCCGCGCCGGGTAGTCCGCGCCGCCGGGCACCGGGTAGTCCGAGCCACCAGGCACCGGGTAGTCCGAGCCGCCAGGCACCGGGTAGTCCGCGCCGCCGGGCACCGGGTAGTCCGCGCCGAAGGGCACCGGCAGCTCACCGAGCGGCGCAGGAAGCTCCGCCCCGCCAAGCGGCGCAGGCAGCTCCGCCCCTCCGAGCGGCGCGGGCAGCTCCGCCCCCGCGCTCGCCGACATCGGCAGCTCCGCCCCTCCAAAGGGCACCGGCAGATCGCCGCCCACCGCGCGCGGCAGCTCCGCGCCCATCCCCCGCGGCGCGGGCAGCTCGGCGCCCATGCCACGCGGCGCGGGCAACTCCGCGCCCATCCCGGCCGACATCGGCAGCTCGGCGCCCATCCCGGCTGACATCGGCAGCTCGGCGCCCATCCCGCGCGGCGCGGGCAGCTCCGCGCCCATCCCGGCCGACATCGGCAGCTCGGCGTCGCCCGCGGGCATCGGCAGCTCCGCGTCATCCCCGCCAAACAGGTCGAAGTCGCCGCCGCTCGGCCCCTGATCGAGGTTGAAGCCCGAGCGCCCCATCATCTGCATGTTGTCTTCCGCCGGCCCCCCCAACGACGGGCGTGAGCCAAAGCCCCCGCCGCCGCCGCCGAGCCCCGGCTTACCGCCCAGGACAAAGCCTGAGGCGTCGCGATCGTCGCCCCCGCCGGGCGCAGGGCCGCCGACGCCGCCGTAGCCCTGCATCGTGTCCCGAAACCCGTCCCCACCGCCCGCGGGGCGATCGTCGAGCAGATCGGCGAACTCGGGCAGCGACGCCAGCGGCGTCCACAGCTCCTTGTCGCGCGAGAGCGACTCGTCGCCACGCAGCTTGCTGGCGCGCAGCATCTCCGTGATCAGGCGCTTCTCAAACGGCCCGAACACCTTGCCGCTCGGCCGCCGGATGAAGTAACGCTCGCTCCCCCCGCCGCCGCTGAGCCCCGACGGGCTGCTCTGCTCGCCGCCCAGGAACGTCACGCCCTGGATGTTCAGCCCCTCGGGAGAGCCTTGCTGACCCGAGCGGATCTGTTCGGGGGACAATCGAAACGTGTGCAGACACTTCGAGCACTTCATGTCGATCCCCGAAGGGGGGATGCGATCGGGCTGCACCGAATATTCTGCGCTGCACTTGGGACAGGTGACCTTCATCGTTCCTTTCCGTTCTTCTCCTGGTGAGCAGCCTGGCATCCCTGCAGGATGCATCACCGACACACCCCGGTGGTTCTCTTCAAGCCCATGCGTGTCACGCTTGGGGTCATCCTGAATGGCCCAGACTCAACTCGTTCGCCAGACGCAGTCTACACCGGCCTCATCCGTTCATGCAAACTCTCGGTGTCCATCCAGCGTTGGCAACGCGCCCCCACCTCTGCTATGTGCTTGGTGTCTGGCCACCGTCCAGATACCAGATCCGATGGTGACGCGTCGAGGGCCTGTGACCGAGCGATGACCAGCGAGCAACCCCAACCCCCACCCCAGGAGGACGCCTCGACCGAGGTGTCCCCGCGGCGGCGCGCCGCCGAGGTCGCCGCCGTCTTCGTCGTCAGCCTCGTCCTGACGCGCCTCTTCAGCGACCTCGCCCAGATCTCCACGCTGATCGCCGAGCAGCTCTTCGCGCTCGTCTCCGCCGTCTTCATCCTCCTGCCCTACGCCGTCCTCACCCGCCGCCCCGGCCACATCGACGACACCCTCGACCGCCACGCCCTCACCTGGGACGGCTGGCCTCGCGCGCTCGGCTACGCCGCCCTCCTCACCCTCCTCACCGCCGCGCCCTTCTTCGCCGGCTACCACGCCTGGCGCACCGCCGTGCTCGGCCACGAGTTCACCTTCGACGTCGATCACTACTGGCACCTGCCCAGCACCCTGGAGGGGCGCCCCCACCTGGAGGAGCGCCCCGACGACCCCGAGATCCTCATCTGGAGCGAGGGCCGCGTCCTCCACACCCGGTGGAGCGCGGGTCGCCACCGGGGCGATCGCGCCCACAACCTCACCCTGGAGCTGCGCGTCGATGACGGCCTCATACACCCCCTCACCGGGGTCGCCTGGTCCGACGACCCCGAGGTCCGCCGCGACTCCACCCCGAAGCCCGCGATCACCCTGCGCTCCAACAGCAACGCGCCGCGCGCCGCCTCGTTCGTCCTCGAAGACGCCACCCGGCTCCAGGTCCGCGCCCTCCTCAACGAGCAGCCCGCCACCGCGCGCCTGCTCCGCCTCGGCCCCAGCCTGGCCCCCGTCGACGACGGCGTCGGCGACTTCGACGCCGCCACCCAGACCCTGGACCTCGACCGCTCGCTGTGGTGGCTGCCGCTGATCATCCTGATGCAGCTCCTGCTCATCGCGCTGCCCGAGGAGTTCTTCTACCGCGGCTACACCCAGACCTCCCTCGACGGGCTCACCGGGGAGCGCCGCTGGGCGATCCCCGGGACCCCGCTGCACCTGTCGCCCGCGATCGTCCTCACCAGCCTCATGTTCGGCGTCGGGCACGTCATCATCAACTTCAACCCGTCGCGCATGGCCGTCTTCTTCCCCTCGCTCCTCTTCGGGTGGCTCCGCGATCGCACCGGCACGATCGTCTCGTGCGTCGTCTACCACGCGGCCTGCAACCTCATGGTCGAGCTGGCCGCGCAACATTACATCTAGGCCCACACAGGTGACCACGGTGACCGAGACAACCCCGGACACGCCGATCGCGGCCTTCTTCGACCTCGACGAGACGCTGATCGCCGCCAACTCCGCCCGGCTCTGGATCACCCACATGTGGAGGCAGGGCAAGCTCGGCCTGCGCGACACGGTCCGATCGCTCGGCTGGCTGCTCCGCTACCGCTTCGCCATGATCGACATGGCCGACATCTCCCGCAAGGCGCTCGCCGGGCTCGACGGGCAGGTCGAGGACGAGCTGCGCGCCGACGTCCTCGCCTGGTACGAGCAGCAGATCAAGGACCTCTTCTACGACGACGCGATCGCCCTCATCGAGCGCCACCGCGAGCAGGGCCACCACCTGATCCTCCTGACCGCCGCCAGCCCCTACATCGCCGAGCCGGTCTGCCGCGACCTCCAGCTCCACGACCTCCTCTGCACCCGCCTGGAGGTGCGTCCCGACGGGCGCTTCTCGGGCCGCCCCGTCGAGCCTCTCTGCTACGGCGAGGGCAAGGTCCATTGGGCGGAGCGGCTGGCGCAGGAGCGGGGAGTGGATCTTGATCGGAGCTACTTCTACACCGACTCCTACACCGATCTGCCCATGCTCCGCCGCGTCGGACACCCCGTCGCCACCAACCCCGACCCTCGCCTGCGCCGCCTCGCCCTGCAGGAGGGGATGGCGGTGCGCGACTTCGTCCAGTGAGCGCGCGGCCGTTTCCGGGCTCACCTTGGGTTGCTGCGGGCGGAGAACCGTATTATCTTTAGGAGCTGAGTCGCTCTGAAAGCATCTGGCTTGCATTGAAGGAGACAGCCGATGACGGACACCGCCCAGGACATGATGGAGCCCGCCCACGATCAGATGGATCGCGAACAGAGTATCGAGTCGATACTCGCCCAGGACGCCCCCGGGAAGGCGAGCCCTGAACAAGCCGACGCCCTGGCGACGGCGCTTGAGGGGATGAGCAACGAACAGCTCGCCTCCCTGCTGGAGCAGGCCTACAAGGAGGACCCCGACGCCAACAGCGTGGTCATCCAGAAGGCCACCAAGATGCTTCAGGACCGCGGCGCCGGTGAGCAGGCCAAGGAGGCCCTCCAGGCGGCGCGCTCCGAGGACTGGCGCCAGCTCCTCGGCGACTCGATCGGCACCAAGGCCTGGGACCTGATCGCCGAGCACACCGGCGAGGATCAGCTGCTCGAGTACGGCAAGGAGGCGCTCGACGGCGCCCTCGACGCGCTGGTCGGCCTGGTCGGTGAGACCGGCCTCGAGGGCAAGGAGCAGGAGGCGGTCACCAAGCTGGCGCAGGAGCTGGCCAAGGAGGCCCAGGCGATCGGCGAGAAGTGGCTCGCCTCCGAGAGCGGCCAGAAGATCTTCCAGGGCGTCAGCCGCTGGGTCGATGACAACCCCGGCTACATCCTCCTCGCCGCCGTCCTCGGCGCCGCCACCGCGGTCGCCATGGACCTCGACATCCCCATGATCGAGCAGAAGTTCAAGATCGCCGAGGGGCTCACCGCCAGCGGTGGGATCGACCCCGGGAGCCTCCGCAACATCGCGCTGGAGGCCGCCAAGCTCGACCTGGAGTACGTCAGCGGTCAGTTCAAGGCCACCGCGGGCGTCGCCTACGAGGACGGCAAGACCAGCGGCGAAGCCTCCGTCCGCTACGGCGACAAGAACACCTTCATCGAGACCTCCGGGCAGATCGACCCCGACGGCAAGATCCTCATCGGCCTCGACGCCGCCCTCCAGAAGGGGCTCCTGTCCGGCAACCTCGACGTCGATCACAACCTCAGCGACGAGGTCACCACCGGCACCATCAAGGTCAACGTCGGCGACGAGCAGCTCAACGCCAACGGCCAGGTCAAGCTCAACTCCGACGGCGAGATGGTCACCACCATCGACGCCCAGGCCGTCAACGACCTCATGAGCGCCAAGGTCAAGGGCAGCCACAACACCGAGTCCCAGACTGGCACCCTCGGCGCCGAGCTTCAGTACGGCGACGAGATGGACATGTACCGCGGCACCGGCGAGTTCTCCATGGGGCCGGACGGCAACCAGTTCAGCAGCAGCATCGGCCGCACCCAGCGCATCGGCAACTTCACCTACGACCGCTCCCTCCTCTTTGAGGACAACACCACCTCCTTCGAGCAGGGGCTGTCCTACAACACCGACCCCATGAACTTCAGCCTCCGCGGCCGGGACACCGGCATGGACGGCTCGCTCGACAGCGTCGCCGCCGAGCTGGGGCTGCGGCCCACCGAGTTCGCCGAGCTGGTCCTCAAGTACGGCCGCGACCAGGACGGCGTCACCGCCTCCGGGCGCCTCGACCTCGAAGGCGAGAACGCCAAGGGCCACTTCGGCGTCGAGCACAGCAACGATCAAACCCGCGTCAACGCCGGCGGCGAGGTCAACCACGACAATTGGACCGCCTCCGCCGCGGTCACCGCCAACCTCACCACCTCCGAGATCGAGAAGGTCAGCGCCAAGCTCGGCTTCCGCGACCCCGAGGAGTTCCGCGCCTTCAGCGTCGAGTTCGCCCACAAGATCCAGGGCGACGCCTCCACCTCCGAGCTGAACGCCATGTTCGAGGCCACCCTCGGCGAGTTCATGATCCGCGGCACCATGAACGCCGCCGTCACCAACAACGTCGGTGGCCGTGAGCTGGACCTCAGCGTCGGCGCCCTCGCCGCCCGCCCCCTCAACGACAACTGGGCCCTGCTCGGTGGCGCCTCCACCCGCTTCAACTCCAACACCGGGCGCACCAGCGTCATCCCCCAGGTCGGTGTCCAGTACAAGCAGATCCCCGTCACCGTTGGCTACGACTTCGAGAACAAGGGCGTCATGATCGGCGTCACGATCCCGTTCGGGCGCTGAACCTCCAGCGCCGCGCCTCCTCCACCCAGGGCCCCCAGCGGCCCTCCAGCCCCTCCAGCGCCCCTTCAAACTCCGCCCCGGACCCCACCACGAGCAGCCTCCCAGGGTGGCCCAGGACCGGCCAGGCGCGACCTCCGGGCAGCTCTGGCAGCTCCGACCGCTCCGGCAGCCCCATCCTGGGCCGCCCTCCGCCGCCGCGCTCCTCGCGCGTCTGCACCGTCGCGTCTCGCGTGACGCACGCCACCACGCACGCCCCCCTGGCCGCCCACGGCGTCCCCTGTGAGGCCAGCACGAAGACCGACGGCTGGCCCGTCACCGACGTCGCCCCCGCTCGCCACGTCTCCGAGCACACGAAGCGCTCCCAGGCGTCGCGCGCCTCCTCCCCGCGCTCCCACCGCGACACCTCGCCCCAGCACCCGTCGCCCCGCAGCGTCGCCACCGCCTCGCCGCCGCCCAACCCCTGACGCCACGCCTCACCCAGGCTCGCCAGCGCCTCCTCGCTCCCGCCCCAGGGGACGATCGTCACCAACAGCGCCGCCTCTTTGAGCGCTCCGCGCATCGACACCATGACACCTCCTCTCACACCACACGCCAAAGCGCCGCTCAAGCCGCCTCCGCGCAAACCTTGGTCGTCTGCTGGACAGACCGCCGATCTCCGTTATGACTCACGGCGGGGGCGAGGCCAACCATCTGCGAATGTTCGCGTCCCCATTTGGCGTATGCACAATCTGATGTTACCTTCATACACGAATGTGGAGTCAACGCCCGCTACCGGAGGGTATATGGCCAGAGACCCGAGAAAAGTCAGCCTCTATCTACCTCAAACCATGCTCAAAGAGATCGAGCACGAGGCCCACCGCCAGGACCGCTCGATGAGCTGGATCGTGCGGCAGGCCTGGCAGCTCGCCAAGGAGCACATCCGCAAGATGCCGGGCGCCCACATCATGGAGCCGCCCCCTGAGGACTGAGTCAGGCTCCATCCTGTGCGCTCACCCCGCCTCCGACGCCACCGATCCATCCGCTCCCGTTCCTGAGTCAACCCGAGTTCACCACCCCAGCTCCACGAGCACCGGCAGGTGATCTGAGCCGACGTCCGGCCCGATCCGCCTGGCCACCACCTCAAGCCCCTTGACCAGCACGTGATCCAGCGGCAACCCCGCGATGGGCGCCGCCGCGGGCCAGGTCGTGTGGATCCCGACGCCCACCCGGGAGTCGCGCAGCCCCGAGCCCGAGAGCAGCGCCTGGAACGGGTGCGACCACGGGGTGGCGTTCAGGTCGCCCATGAGCACCACCCGCTCACCGGCGCCTCGGACCACCTCAGGCAGGGCGTCGAGCTGCGCTTCATGCGCCCGCGCCAGCGACGGCATGATCGGCGGCGGCGGGTGCACCAGGAGGATCGTCACCTCACGCCCCCCCTGCCCTTCCACGCGAGCGCGGATCACCGGGAAGCCTCCTCCGCCGGGCGCGATCAGCTCCGCGTCACGAAGCGGGGTGCGGCTGAGCAGCGCCAGGCCGAACATCGACTCGTCGGTGGCGACCTTCTGGTGGGGGTAGAGATCCTTGAGCGGCTCGAGCAGCGCGCCGCCCCACCTGGCGTTGACCTCGATCAGCCCCACGACGTCGGGTCGCGCCTCTCGGATCGCCGCCTGCACGGCGGCGGCGTCGGGGTTGTCGCGGTAGACGTTGATCGACATGACCGAGAGCGCTCGCGCGTGGTCTGGGTCAGGCCCCACGCCGATGAAGGTCGCGCCGATCACGGGCGCGACGTTGACGCACACGAGCGCGGCGGCGACCACCACCGCGCGGGTGTCGCGGACGAGCGCCGCGACGATCCCGATCATCAACGCCGCCAGGACGTACTGCACCCGAAAGTGGGCCGCCAACCCCACCGCCCAATGCAGCCCACCCAGGAACCCCAGCCCGGTCGCCAACACACCCAGCGCGAGCCACAGCCGCGCGTGGGCGCCGATCCGCTCGGACCAGCGCCGCTCCTGCTGCTCATCGTCATCCGGGGCGGAGGAGGGCTCGGGGTTCACGGCAGCACCTACTTGATGGACGCGAAGACGAACGCCTTCACGATGCGTTTTTGAGCCAACACGAACGCGACGAGCAGCGGCGCCACCAGGATGACGTTCCCGGCCATGATCAGGTGCCAGCGGCTCCCCGTGCCCTGCTCGCGCAGCATCGCCACGCCGAGCGGCAGCGGGCGGACCGTCTCCTCCAGCGTCACGACCAGCGGCCAGAAGTAGTCGTTCCAGTGGAAGACGAACGAGAACAGCAGGAAGGCGGTCAGCGTCGGCGCCGCCATCGGGAGCATGATCTGGAAGATGATCCGCAGCGTCCCGGCGCCGTCCACCTTCGCCGCGTCGATGATCTCCTGGGGGACGGCGAGGAAGGCCTGCCGCATCAGGAAGATCCCGAGGGCGCTGACGGAGTGGGGGAGGATCTGGGCGGCGTAGGTGTCGAGCAGGTCGAAGTTGTCGAGGAGCAGGAAGATCGACACGAAGCGGACCTGGGGTGGGATCATGAGGCAGGCGATGACGGCGTAGAACATGGCGTCTCGCCCCGGGAACTCCATCCGGGCGAAGGCGTAGCCCGCCAGACAGGCCAGGATCCCCTGGGTGATCATGATCGACGTGGCGATGATGACCGAGTTGGCGATGTAGTCGCCGAACGGGGCGCTGCCCCAGACCTCGGCGTAGTTGGACCACATCGCCTCCGAGGGGAGCAGCGTCGGCGGGAAGGCGATCACCTCCGGCAGCGACTTGAGCGAGGTGCTGACCATCCACAGGTAGGGGGTCACCTCGACCAGGGCGATCAGCACCAAGAGCGCCAGCGCCCCGGCGCGCAGCGTGGGGTGGACGTCGCTCTCTCTCATCAGGCGCCTCCCTGCGCGCTGCGATCAAACATCCAGAACTGCGCCAGCGTGACCGCGAGGACCAACGCGAAGAAGACCATCACCGCGGCCGAGGCGTAACCGACGTTGAACAGCTCGAACGCCTGCTCATAGACAAAGTAGACGTAGATGCTGGTCGAGTTGACCGGCCCGCCCTGGGTCATCACCTTGACGACGTCGAAGCCCTGGAAGGTCATGATCATCGAGGTCACGAGCAGGAACAGGGTCGTCGGCCCGAGCTGCGGCAGGGTGATGTAGACGAACTGCTGCCAGGCGCTCGCCCCGTCGATGGAGGCGGCCTCGTAGAGATCGTCGGGGATCGACTGGAGGCCCGCCATGTAGATGATCATGTCGTAGCCGATCGTCTTCCAGACCGTGACCCCGACCAGGGTCCACAGCGCGATGTCCGGGTCGCCGAGCCAATCCACGGCGCCGACGCCGATCCAGCGCAGCACGAGGTTGACCAGTCCATACTGGGGGTCGAGCATCCAGACCCACAGCAGCGACACCCCGACCCAGGAGACGATGTAGCTGGTGAAGATCGCCCCCTGGAGGACGGCGAAGATCCGCCCCTTGCGGTTGAGGAGCACGGCCAGCGCCAGGCCGCCGAGCATCGTCAGCGTGACGGTCGCCAGCGAGTAGATCAGGGTGTTGAGCAGGACCTCGCGGAAGACCTCGTCGTCGAGCAGCTTGCTGTAGCGCCCGAGGCCGTCGTAGACGGGATCCTCGATCAGGTTCCAGGTGAAGAAGCTCAGGTAGAGGGTGTGCAGGACGGGGTAGATGAAGAACACCGCGAACAGCGCCATCGAGGGCAACACCAGGGCGTAGCCAACCAGGTGACGGCGAATGCGCGAAGCGGAGGGCATGGGTACGCTCCCTGGGAGCGGCTCAGCGGTCGCTGGCCAGCAGCTTGTTGGCCTCTTCGGCGGCCTTCTTGAGCACCTCGGCGACGTCGGCGTCCTCCACCACGGGGCGCTCCAGCACCGGCTTGAGGATCTTGCGCTGGATCTCGACCAGCTTCGGCGAGAACGGGAACGGGACGCTGTGCTCCAGCTGATCGATGGTGGTGCGGTACTCGGGGTTCTCCTTGTAGAACGCCTTCATCTCCTCGCTCTCCAGCGCCGAGCGGCGCACCGGCATGTAGCCGGTCTCGCGTGACCAGTAGGCGGTCTGATCGGGCTCGCTCATCCACCGGATGAAGGTCCAGGCGGCCCGTTTTTCGGCCTCGGGCTTGTTCTTCATGATCACGAAGAAGGTGCCCCCGGTGGGCACCGCGCGCTTGACCTGCTTGGGGAGGAACGCCGTGCCGACCTCGAACTTCGCGTTGAGCTTGAAGTACTTGAGGTAGGCCGTGCTGGTCCAGATCATCGCGACCTTCTGGTTGAGGAAGTCGGTGTTGGCCACCTCCCAGGCGTTGTAGTCGCGCCCGGGCGGGTGCTTCATCGACTTGTGCTCCTTGACCATGCGCACCAGGTGGTCGAGCGCCTTGATCCCCGGCTCCTCGGCGAAGCGCGCCTTGTCGCCCGTCTGGTTCAGGAGCGAGCCGCCCGCCTGGTGGAGCATGGCGTACCAGAACCACCAGTCGATCGCGACCTCAAAGCCCCACACCTTCGTCTCGTCGCCCTCGCGGACGGTCAGCTGCTTGCTGACCGCCACCAGCTCCTCCCAGGTCTTCGGGGGTTCGAGCCCGGCGTCCTTGAACATCTTGACGTTGTAATAGACGATCGGCGTCGAGCGGTTGAACGGCAGCGACACCAGCGGCACCTTCTTGCCCAGGGTGTCGAAGTAGCCCTCCTGCGACAGCCCTGGGATGAAGTCGGCGCGGTCGAGCTTCTCCACCCCCTCCACCTGGCCGTCGGCGTAGGGATCGAGATCCTCCAGCAGCCCCGCCTCATGGAGCTGCGGGATCGCCTCACCGATGATGTGCGTCGCCACCGGGCCGCGCTTGGTCCGGGAGGCCATGCGGACCTTGCTGAGGTTCTCGAAGTAGTCGCCCTGGAAGGTGCCGTTGATGGTGATGTCGGGGTGGCTGTCGTTGAAGCGCTTGATCAGCTCCTCGGTCACCTCGCGGTTGCGGCCCCCGTAGGAGTACCAGAAGTCCACCGTGACCGGCCCCGCCTCGGCGCCGTCGCCCGGCGCCGACTTCTTGCCACAGCCGGGCGCGCCGGTGAGCAGCAGCGCCGTGACGGCGAGCAGCGCCATGAGCCGCCCCGGGGTGATCGTCGTCCGAACGTCCTTGTGCATCGCCTCCTCCCCTTGGGCCGCGACAGACGTTGCCCCCTTGGCGTGGTCGTGTGTTGACGTCGCGAGCCCGGTTCGTTGTATCGAGAGATGGGGATCGGCGCAAGATCGGCAGCGGCGGTGGACAGGATCGCTCCGGGGGCTTTATACTGACCCCCGCTGATACGTCACCATGTCCCGGCACGCAGCGCCTCGCCCCCGGGTGAGGGTGAACACGCCAAAGCGACATCGCCACATGAACATCGAGTGAGGAGTCCATCCGGTGGCCAGACTTGTCTATCGGGATCGAGATGGTCGTGAGCAGAGCGTCAACATCGACGCCCGCTCACCCCGAATCTACGTGGGGCGCAACCCCGACTGTGACATCCAGACGACGCGACCGTCGGTCAGCCGGAAGCACAGCGAGTTCTCCTACGCCAACGGGGTTGTCACCGTCCGCGACCTGAACAGCTCCAACGGCACGTTCGTCAACGGACGTGAGATCCAACAAGAGACCATCTCCGAGAGCGACGACGTCAAGTGCGGGGACTTCGCGATCCGCCTTGTCCTCGACGAGAGCGACCGCGCCCCCACCCCGAGGCCCCCCTCGGGCAGCTACGGGCGCCCCGTCGGGCGCCCCGGGATCCAGCGCCCCGGCATGGGCGGCCGCCCCGGGGTCCAGACCCCGGCGTCGTCGTCCGTGGGCGCCCCCGCGCGCCCGGGTCGCCCCGGCGTCTCCGGTCGCCCCGGCGTCCAGACCCCGAGCAGCTCGGGCGTTGGCCGCTCGGTCGGGCGCCCCGGGATCCAGCGCCCCGGCATGGGCGGCCGCCCCGGGGTCCAGACCCCGGCGTCGTCCGTGGGCGCCCCCGCGCGGCCAGGCCGTCCAGGCGTCTCCGGTCGCCCCGGCGTTCAGACCCCGGCGAGCCCCAGCTCCAGCAGCAGCCACGCCGCGCCGCCCACGCCGCCCCCCGTCTCCCAGCCCATCTCGGGCATCTCACGGGCGGTCGGCGCCGATCGCACCGCGCTCAACCCGCCCATCTCGGGCGTCTCGGTCGCCGAGGCGCCCACCGCGCTCGGCGTCAACACCGGGCTCCAGTCCGAGGTCAAGCGCCTCAAGGAGGAGAACGAGCAGCTCCGGCGCGAGAAGATCGAGATGCGCAACGAGCTGGAGGACGCGCAACGCCGCGCCACCCGCGCCGACCGGGTCGATGACCTGGAGCGCGAGCTGGACCGCAAGCAGACGACCATCGACAGCCTCCAGGACATCCTCGACGAGAACAACGAGAAGACCGAGGAGCAGCTCAAGAAGCTCACCGAGGCGCGCAAGGACGTCCAGAACAAGCGCGAGCGCATCGAGGAGCTGGTGCGCGACCTGGAGACGACCGAGAAGGCGCTCGACAAGCTGCGCGGCCAGCAGGAGGAGATGCGCGAGGACAACGCCAACCTCAAGGTGCGCATCAACCAGCTGGAGCGTCAGCTCAGCGAGTCCTCCCGAAACACCAAGCTCGCCAACCACGAGCACCTCAAGCTCCAGACCGAGAACGAGGAGCTGCGCGCCATGCTGGAGCAGCAAGGCAGCGAGGCGTCCGACGCGTTCACCGAGCTGGGGCAGCTCCGCCAGGTGATCGACGCCAAGGAGCTGGAGTTGGAGGACCGGATCGCGCTGATGGACGAGATGCAGCGCGAGCTGGACGCCTACCGCGCCGGGGACGACGTCGGCTTTGAGGAGCGCGAGCGGCTCCGCGAGGAGCTGTCCGCCTCCCGCGAGTCCCTCCAGCGGCTCCAGGACACCATCGAGGAGATGGAGGCCAACCCGAAGATCGACCCGGCCCTCCTGGAGGAGCTGGACACACTCCGCAAGGGCCGCGACGACGACGCGATCCAGCTGGAGCGCGTCCGCGGCGAGCTGTCCTTCGTCGAGGCTGAGCTGAAGGAAGCTCGCGCGGCGGCCGCGGCCGCCGCCGAGGTCGCTGCGCCAGACGCCGCAGCGGGCGCCGACCTGGACGCCGCAGCGGGCGCCGTCGTGGAGGGCGCCGCCTCGGGTGGTGTCGATCAGGAGGAGTACGACCGTTTGAGGGCGCGCAACAAGGAGCTTGAGCGCGAGCTGGACATCCTCCAGGACGAGGTCTCGGCGCTCCGCGCCACCGCCGCGCCGGACGCCCCGACGGGCGAGGAGGGCGGCGCCGGGGACTTCACCGCCGACGCGATGGGCGCAGATGCGACCGACAGCGACGCCGTCGCCTCACTGCGGCGCGAGCTGGAGATCGAGCGCGAGCGCTCCGCGTCGCTGATGCGCGAGAACGACAACCTCCAGGCCCAGATCACCGACCTGCGCGACGACCTCAACGCCCTGCACAACGCCGCGTCCGCCAGCGCGGCGCTCCACGCGGCGCCGGACGCGACCTCCGACGAGGGCGACGCCCCGGACGCGGGCCGCGAGGAGGAGCTGGAGGCGGAGATCGCGTCGCTGCGGCAGGAGAACGCCCGCATGTCCTCCCAGATCAACGCCCTCCAGGATCAGCTCGACGCGTCCCCGGTGGGCGGCGAGGACGTGACGATCGACGGGGGCGAGGCGCTCGGGGTGACCCCGGGCGGGATGAGCGACGACGACCAGCAGGAGCTGGAGCGGCTCCGCAAGGCCAACCAGCGCCTGGAGAAGGACAACGAGCGCATGTTCAACGAGGTCGGCCTGCTCGACGACCAGATCGAGGAGCTGCGACAACAGCTCGACGAGGCACGCGGGGGCGGCGACGTTGCCCCGGCGGCCGCCTCGGGTGGTGTCGATCAGGAGGAGTACGACCGGCTGAGGGCGCGCAACAAGGAGCTTGGGCGCGAGCTGGACATCCTCCAGGACGAGGTCGCGGCGCTCCGCACCGCCCCCGCGCCGGAACCCCCGGCGAGCGAGGGGAGCGGCGCCGAGATCGCGGTGTTGCGTGAGGAGATCGCGGCGCTCGCCCTCAAGGTCGATCAGCAGGCCTCGGAGGTCCAGGGGAGCCTCGACGCGTTGGGCGGTCACATCGGGACCGTCCGCCGCATTTACGAGGCGATCCGCAAGGCCGACCTCCAGAAGCTGTCGACGCTCGACCGGATCCGAATCGAGAAGACCATCCGTGACCTCGGGATCGACCCGGACGAGGTCTTCGACGAGATTGAGCGGCTGACCCACGAGTGCGCCGAGCGCTCCGGGTCGTTGACGGAGGCCGCCGCGACCATCACGGAGGCGCACCAGGAATAGCCACGTCGCCCCGATCGCTGGCCAGGTGTCACCTGAGGTGGCGCCGGTGATCGGAGGCGGCCCCTGCTCCCCATGTTTGATGACCAACCCATAGCCCCTGATCTGGATTGAATTGCCGGGGCTCATCGCAGGAGAGACTGCATGGACAATCAGAAGATCACCTCCGCTCAGGAGATTGAGGACCTCATCCGCGCGCGCTACCCGCTGCTCTACATCATCTCCAGCGAGGAGGAGCGCGTCGAGAGGACCATGCTGGAGATCGCCAAGCGCCGCGGCCGCAACCTGATCGCCTGGTCGTCCACCGAGGGTTTCAAGGATCTGTACCGGGTGGACGAGGCCGAGAAGGACACGACCACCAAGGGGTCGCTGCCGCCGGACACGATCGACCCGCTCAAGGCCCTCGATCAGGTCTCCAAGTACGAGGACAACGCCATCTTCCTGTTCCTCGACTACCACCCGTTCCTCGACTCGCGGAACTACACGGTGATCCGCAAGCCGCGCGACATCGTCACCCTGTTCAAGACCGGTCGGCACTACCGCCACATCGTCTTCCTGTCACCGCTGCTCAAGCTCCCGCCGGAGCTGGAGGCGTGGGTGGCGCTGGTCGACTACGACCTGCCCAACCGCGAAGACATCAGCAAGGTGATCGACAGCATCCTGCGCTCGCTGCCGCCCGACCTGCCGCTGCGGGTCCGCGAAGACGAGCGCTACCGCGAGCGGGTCGTCGAGTCGGCGCTCGGCCTCATCCTCGCCGAGGCGGAGAACGTCTTCTCCAAGTCGCTGGTCCGCACCCGGAACTTCGACGTCAACACCATCCTCGCCGAGAAGAAGCACATCATCCGCAAGTCGGGGATCCTGGAGTTCTACCAGCCCTCGGAGTCGATCAGCGACATCGGCGGCCTCCAGGTGCTCAAGGACTGGCTCAACAAGCGGCAGCTCGCCTTCTCGACCGAGGCGCGCAAGTTCGGCCTCCCCACCCCGAAGGGGATCCTGCTGATCGGGATCCCGGGCTGCGGCAAGTCGCTGACCGCCAAGGCGATCGGCGCCATGTGGCAGATGCCGCTGCTGCGCCTGGACGTGGGCAAGATCTTCCAGAGCCTCGTCGGCTCCTCGGAGGAGAACATCCGCAAGGCGATCAAGACCGCCGAGGCGGTCGCGCCCAGCATCCTCTGGCTGGACGAGCTGGAGAAGGGCTTCGCGGGCGCGGGCGGCGGCGGCCAGAGCGACGGCGGGACGTCAAGCCGCGTCTTCGGCTCGTTCATCACCTGGCTCCAGGAGAAGACCAGCCCGGTCTTCGTGATCGCGACCGCCAACGACGTCAGCCAGCTCCCGCCGGAGCTGCTGCGTAAGGGTCGCTTCGACGAGATCTTCTTCGTCGACCTGCCCAACGAGGACGAGCGCGCCCGGATCGTCGAGATCCACCTCAAGCGCAAGAACCGCGACCCGACCCGCTTCAACATCGAGCACATCGTCAAGGCGACCCAGGGCTTCTCCGGCTCCGAGATCGAGCAGGCGATCATCAGCGCCCTGTTCGACGCCTTCGAGTACGAGGACGGGCGCGACATCGACTCCGACGGCATCCTCCAGTCGGTCCGCGAGATCATCCCGCTGTCCTACACCGCCAAGGAGAAGATCGACTACCTGCGCGAGTGGGCCAAGTCCCGCGCTCGCCTCGCGTCGGCCACCGCCGCCGCGGACGAGGAGCAGCAGATTCGCACCCTGGAGATCTGAGGCGCACGAGCAATCCTCGCTGGAGTCTGGTAGGCTCCAGAGCAATCAATGAGGCGGGCCCGTCGTCGGGGGGTCATGATTCACCCCCGACACCCAAAGGCCCGCGGGCGTAGGAGATGAAGGAACCATGTCCCACTTCACCACCGTCAAGACCAAGCTCCGCGATGTCCAGTGCATCAAGCAGGCGCTCGAGGATCTGGGCTA
The DNA here is from genome assembly GCA_002716585.1 of Myxococcales bacterium. Taxonomy (GTDB): domain Bacteria; phylum Myxococcota_A; class Bradymonadia; order Bradymonadales. The sequence goes on from PBBL01000016.1 coordinate 39,892, forward strand.
CGAGTTCGTCGAGGCCGAGGCCGAGCAGAAGGTCCAGGTGCGCGGCTATCAGGGTCAGCTGACGGACGCCGATCTGTGCGTCAAGGCCAGCAAGACCTACGACATCGGCCTCCGCCTCACCAACCAGGGCGTCGAGTTCCTCGCCGACTGGTGGGGGGTCGAGACCACCAAGGGCGTCACCGAGGAGGAGTTCATCAACCAGCTCAGCCAGCGGTACGCCTACCACAAGATCATGAAAGAGGTTAAGGCTCAGGGCTTCTCCATCGAGATGGAGGAGGAGGAAGAGCAGACCATCCAGCTCACGGTGCGCAAATGGCTCTGAAACGCGAGATGAAGATCAACATCGGGCCTGACGGCAAGGTCACCATCGAGGTGACCGGCGTGCCGGGGGGCGAGTGCATCGACTTCACGAAGTTCATCGAGGAGGAGCTGGGCGAGGTGGTCGATCGTGAGCACACCGCCGAGTTCTACCAGCAGGCCGAGGGCGAGGAGCACATCGTCGTCGGCGGCAGCGACGACGACTCCTGAGCCACGGCGCCATGTCCGACGACGACGCCCCCCCCCACGACATCGCCTACGCCCCGGGCGGGATGATCCCGCCCGGCGTGCTCGATCCCTCCATCGTCACCCTCTCCCCTCCCACCAACTGGGGCGAGGAGCGCTTCTCGGCCAGCGAGAGCCCCACGTTTGATCGGGCGGCGCGTGACTTCTTCACGTCGCTGTGGCGGCGCGTCGACAGCCCGCTGGGCGGGTTCTGGCGAGGGGGCGAGATCGCGCGCCGTCACCACGACACGTTCGTGCGCGAGATCACCCTGCCTCGGGAGCTGCCCCCGATCATCAGCGACGAGCGGATCGAGGAGCTGTACGTCTTCATGGGGCTCAACAGCGAGCCCGGTGAGAGGCGGCGCTCCTACGACCTGGAGGAGAAGGTCAAGGAGGTGACGCCCCAGTTCTTCCTGCGCAACGTCAAGCGCGCCGAGCTGGAGACCAACCCCCATCGGCCCCCCTACCACATCGAGATCTGGCGCGACCCGATCGTGCCCCCCCGCGACTTCCCGACCCAGGTCGTGCTGACCTACATCCGCCCCGAGATGACCTTCGAGATCAGCTCCGGGGTCAGCGTCGAGGAGCGGGAGAAGATGCTCAACCTCCTGATGCGCGACGACTGGGCCGAGCAGTGGGGCAACTGGTGGCAGGAGACGGAGCGCCCGAAGATCGACATGACCTGGTTCCCCACCAGCACGATCAAGCGCGTCCGTGGGCGCTTCGCCAACGAGGAGGAGGCCCGCCAGGAGGCCGAGGCGAAGAACAAGATGCGCAAGCAGACGATCCACTTCACGCTGGACAACCCCGACGGGGTCTGGAGCGATCAGTTCAAGCGGTGAGCGCTCGCCTCGACGCCCGCTGGACACGACAAAGCCCCCGACTGGAAGACAGCCGGGGGCTTTGTCATGAGAAGCTCAGGGGGGCTCAGTAGGCGACGCCCATGTCCTCAGCGGCCTCTTTGGCGCTGTCGGTGACGACGTCATCGAGGTTGTTGCGGGTCGGCGCGGCGGCGGCCCGGGACTTCATGGAGGGGCGGGCCTTCTTGAGGCGGCCCTCCTTGATGAGCTTGTCGCCGCCGCGGCCCCAGTCCTTCTTCTCAAGCACCCCTTCGGCCTCGTACATGTCCCCGTCGTAGTAGATGACGGAGCGCTGAACGCCGCTGTCGTCGGTCACGACCGCCTCGTAGGTGAGGGTCTTGTACTGACCGTTGGTGCGCGCGGCGAGCATCTCGAACTCGCTGCGACCGGAGCTGAGGCCGCTGCACCCGATGGTGTTGATGGTGACCTTCTTCGCCTTGGCCTTCTCGATGGCGCCCGCGAGGCTGTAGCCGTCCTGGTAGTCGTCGTGGCTGGGGGCGTCGCCGACGAGGTAGATGAGGCGCGTCACGCCCTGCTTGGCGTCCCACTGCATGTCCAGGGCCTCGTGCAGCCCTCGCCCGACGTGCTCCTGCCAGTCACCGCCGCCGTTGGCGCGGATCGCCATCAGCTCGGAGTGGACGGCGTCCACGTCGCGGGTGAGGTCGGTCTTGCGGACGAGGAACGCGTCGCCGCGATCCTGGTAGAAGACCAGGCCGAAGCGGATGTCAGGGCGCGGCTTGCCCTCCATGAGGCTGTTGGCGATGGTCCAGATCTCCTTCTTGACGACCTCGATCTCGTCACCCATGCTCCCGGTGGCGTCGATGGTGAAGACCACGTCCAGGCGAGGCTTGGTGGCCTGCTGCTGGACCACGGGGGGATCGGCGGGGGGGGTCTTGATGTCGGCGGTGGCGCGCTGGTTCGACAGGCCCACGATCGCCGCGGCCAACACGATGACACCGGCGACGGTCCAGATAGCGTAGGATCCACCCTTTTGCGAAGCAGCCATGATCAACCTCTCTCCTCGTTGGGGACAACCGGATGCGCGTGGACGTAGAATGCGGCCACGCCGTGTTGTTGTGTGTGGTACCTTGCTGAAGCGCGGCACGTGAGGTCAAAACGCGATGGAGTTCTCGATGGATCTAAAAAAAGTCATCCCCGAGCAGAAAGAACCCCAACATCGGCCCCGACGACGCGGAGCGCCTCTTTGTGGCACCACCCTCCTGGTGGCGGCGCTGGCGATGACGGCGTGTGGTGGGCCGGAGGTGGAGGCGCCGGGGGGCATCCCGACGGTCACCGACACCGCCTGCGCCTTCGCCGCGCCCCCGACCGAGCACGGCACCTCCGAGACCCCGTTCACGTGCCGGGGCATGCTCGCGGAGCTGGGGGGGAGCGTCATCGGGCTGGTCCAGACGAGCAAGGAGGGGAGCTACTCGCTCGTCTCACTCAAGCCGGACGGCACCACGGCGGCCTCTCAGGAGACCCCCCACACGAGCAAGCCCTACCTCGTCGAGATCACCAGGGGCTTCCTCCTCATCTCCGCCGAGGATGACAAGGTGCTGATCACCCAGCACAACACCGCCCTGACCCGAGTCGAGGACGCCTCCTCGCGCCGCACGATGGCGGGCGGCGAGATCGTGGACTTCGACGTCGCGCGCTGGCCCACGAGCGGCCCCGCTGAGCAGATCGTGGTCGCGACCTCGACGACCACCACGATCCGGGCCTGGTCGTTGAATGGAGACGACGACGGCGAGCCGGTCGCCCTGGACGTGCTGACCTTCCCGGAGATGCCCGACTGCAACGACCTCAAGCTCACCGCGACGGCGCCGGGGGCGTGGTCCGCGCGCTTGCGCTGCGAGATGATCATGCCGTTCGAGCCCAAGGTCGCCGATGGGGTCGCCGAGGTGCCCGGGTTTGACGAGGAGAGCGAGGAGTACCCCGACTTCGCCGACATCCGCCTCTCCCTGACCGACGAGCTGAAGGTGAGCGCGGCCAGCGCCAGAGAGGTCAAGGACATCTCAACCGACCCGGATCCCAGCTACGCGCTCAAGAAGTACCTCAAGGAGCAGCTCCCGCGGGACAAGGGGCACCGGGTTCGCATCCTCGACGCCCTCCCGATCGGCGGCGAGCAGGCGATGACGCTCGCCTGCGTCGGCCCCGATGACGCGCCCGCGACCTTCATCTCCGCCGCCCTCACCTGCGCCGAGCGCCCCTGAGCGGCGTCACGGCCCGAGGAGCGCCCGCTCCATCAAGCGCCCCAGCTCCGTGTGGTGCAACAAGCCGCCGAACGGCCTCGTCGCCGCCGGGGGACCCAGGGTGATGACCGCGACCGGGGTGTGGGTGTGGGTCGCGGTGGACCACACGACGTTCTGCTGCGCGGCGAGCTGACGGGCGAGCAGGTTGCCGCGCACCTCCTCGGCGAAGATGAAGAAGGCCTCCAGATCGTCCACGCGCGGCACCGTCTCGGCATGCAGGTAGGGGTGGCCCGGGGTCAGGTAGGGGTTGGGCTCCGAGGCGAGCACGGCGCGCGCGCCGTCCACGGAGAGAGAGAAGCCGGTGTACTCACGCACGCGCCGCGCCAAAGCCTCAGGCGAGCGATCGTCGCTCGCGCCGTGCTCCTCCACGATCTTTTGCAGCGGCTTCTGCTGGTTGTAGAGCCGGTCCAGCGTCGACAGCGCCCCGTAGTTGTAGTTGGCCTTGTAGGGGCGCTCCTTGAAGGCCGCTCCCGGCAGGGGGCGGGGCTCGGGCAGCGAGGCGCCCGAGTAGCTGAGGCCCAGCCCGCCGGTCTCGTGATCGGCGGTGATGATGACCAGGGTGTCTTCTCGCCCACGCGCCCACGCGTGAACGACGCGAACGGCGTCGTCGAACTTGATCATCTCGTGGAGCAGCAGGCCGACGTCGTTGTTGTGCCCGGCCCAGTCGATCTGCCCCCCCTCGACCATCAGGAAAAAGCCGTCCTCGTCGCGCGACAGGATGTCGAGCGCCTGATCGGTCATCTCGGCGAGCGACGGCTCGGTGCGCTCGGGGTCCGCCTTGGCGCGGGTGTTGCGGAGGCCGTCCATCATCCCGGAGTGGGCGAACAGGCCGAGCACCCTGCCCCCCTCCACCTGAGCGAGCGCGCTGCGCTCAAAAACGACCTCGTAGCCTGCGGCGCGGGCCTCGGCGAGCAGGTCGCGCTCGTCCTCCCGCCTGGAGGTGACGCGGAGCGCGTCGCCGACCAGGGCGCTGAGCTTCTCGTGGGCGGGGCTCCCCTCCCTGGCGGCCGAGCCAGGGACCCAGTGCCGGAGGCCACCTGAGAGCATGACGTCCGGGGCGGTCGCGAGCATATCGACCGCGATGGCGTTCTCCAGGTTTCGGTAGGGCTGATGGGCGGCGAAGGCGGCGGGGGTGGCGTGGGTCAGGCGGGTGTCGGAGACCAGCCCGGTGGCCTTGCCCGCGCGCTTCGCCTTCTCCAGGATGGTCTCCACGGGGTCACCGTCGGCGTTCAGCCCGATCATCTCGGGCAACGCCTCCTGACCGATCGCCAGCTGCGTCGCCGAGCAGGCGGAGTCGACGACGAGGTGCTGCGCCGGTCCGTGCCGCGAGAGGCCGACGCGGCCGTCGTCCATCACCTGCTCCAGCGCGACGGGGCGATCCTTGTAGATCGAGGCCGGGGCGCGGTGGGCGTACTCAAACAGGAGCCCGAGCTGCTGTGGCCCCATGCCGTCACCGATCATGAGGATGACGTTCCGAACCCGCCCAGGCGCCTCGGGTGCGGCGGCGTGAGGCGGATCGGTTCGGGTTGGCTCGAGCGTCGCGCAGCTCCACAGCGCGGCGGCGAGGGGGATGAACAACAAGAAGCGCGAGCAGGGAGGCGATGGGATCTCGACGGACATGGTGAGGTCATCCTGGAAAGGGTTCTCGATGAACACACGCGCCCAGGGGCAGGGAGCGAGTCGCTCCTCTGCGAGGGCACCTGAACCATGGAGAGAGCAAGCAGGTATAACCTCAACGGGCGACAAAGGCCAGCGCCGCCCTCAACATCCGGGGCGCGCTGGCCTGACGCGGCCTCAAGCGGGGGCGTCGCCCTCGCGGGAGATCGTGAACGAGAGCCGCCCCTCGGCGACCGCGACGCGGACGCGCTGGCCTTCAACGATCTCGCCGCGGAGGATCATGTCGGCGATCTCGGTCTCGACGAGGCGCTGGAGGGTGGTCCGCATGGGGCGCGCGCCCAGCTCGGGGTCGTACCCACCGTGGTCGATCAAGAACTCAAAGACGGCGTCCGAGGCCACCATCTCGATGTGGCGCTCGACCTTGATGTGGCGTGCGGAGTCGTTGAACTGGAGGCGCGCGATCCGGGCGACCTCGTAGCGCGACAGCGGTCCGAAGACGAGGCGCTCGTTGATGCGGTTCCACAGCTCGCTGGTGAGCGCCTTGCGGGCGGCGCCGAGGACCGCCTCCATCAGCTCGGGGGTGAGCGCGGGGGCGCCGCTGAGGTAGGCGCCGTTCTGGACGACGTCGGGGGCGAAGCCGATCCGGGGCTGGGTGACCTCGGCGAGCCGGGCGGCGAAGTGCTCGGCGCCGAGGTTGCTCGTCATGATGACGACGGTGTTGGAGAAGTCCACGGTGCGGTTGCGGCCATCGGTGAGGCGGCCATCGTCCAGCAGCTGCAGGAGGATGTTGAGCACCTCAGGGTGGGCCTTCTCGATCTCGTCAAAGAGGATGATCTGGTAGGGGCGCTTGCGGACCGCCTCGGTGAGCTGCCCGCCCTGGTCGTAGCCGACGTAGCCGGGAGGGGCGCCGATCATGCGGCTGACGGTGTGGGACTCGGTGAACTCGCTCATGTCCAGGCGGACGAAGGCGTTGCGATCGCGGAAGAGGAAGTCCGCGAGCACCTTGACGAGTTCGGTCTTGCCCACGCCGGTCGGCCCGAGGAAGAGGAACGAGCCGATCGGGCGACCGGAGTGGAAGCCCGCGTAGTTGCGGCGGATCACCTCGCTCAAGCGACGGATGACGTCCTGGTGACCGATGAGGCTGGCGCCGATGATCTCCTCCATGCGGAGGAAGCGCTCCCGGTCGCGCATGAGGAGCTTGTCCACAGGGACGCCGGTCTGTGAGGAGACGACGTTGGCGATCACCTCACGATCGACCCGCTCAAGGCCCATGCGGCGGGCGCAGCTCCCGCCGAGGTCGATGAGGTTGATCGCCTTGTCGGGCAGGCGCAGCTCGGGGATGTAGCGCTGCGCGAGGTGCACGGCGGCCTCGACGGCGTCATCGTCGTAGGCGACGTCGTGGTGGCTGCTGTACTTCGAGAGGATGCCGCGGATGACCTCGATCGCCTCCTCGCGGGTGGGCTCGTTGACGGAGATGAGCTGAAAGCGCCGCCCGAAGGGGCCATCGACCTCGATGAAGCGCTTGTACTCCTCCTCGGTGGTGGCGCCGACGCAGGGGAACTCGCCGCGGGCGAGCGCCGCCTTGAGTTCACCGGCGGCGTCAGCGCCGTCGCCGCTGCCTCCGGCGCCCATCCAGGTGTGCAGCTCATCGAGGAAGACGACGACGCGCCCGTCGGCCTTCTTGACCTCGTCCTTGATGTGGATGAGCCGCTCGGAGAAGGAGCCGCGCAGGTGGGTGCCCGACAACAGGCGGCCCATCTCCAGCTCGACGACGATGCGCTCGGCCCCGTTGGGCTCGGGGTTGATCAGGCTGAGCGCCAACCCCTCGACGATCGCGGTCTTGCCCACCCCGGCGGGGCCGACGAGCAGCGGGTTGTTGTTGCGGCGCTTGTTGAGGGTGTCGATGACCTGCGAGATCTCCTTCTCTCGCCCGACCAGATCGTCGATGTTCCCACGGACCGCCTCCAGGCTGAGGTTGCGGCCCAGCTCGGCGAGGAACGGGTAGACCTCGGGGTCGAGGGCGTAGTGCTCCTCAAGGTGCTGCACCTGCTCGGGGGTGAGCGGCGCCCGGGAGATCCGGGTGACGGCGTCCTTGTCGACCTCAAGCAGCGACACCTCGGGGGCCACCGCGGGCTCCTCCTCGGGCTCCGGCTGCTCGCCGTGGGCCTGCTGGGGCGACTCGGGGGCGGCGGGCTCCTCCTCGTCGCGGCGGGTGCGGCGACGGCGGGGGTGCGCCTCATCGGCGGTGGGCTGCTCGACGCCCTGGATGATGTCGTCGATGGAGCTGCCGTCACCAAACAGGGACTCGGCGAGGTCGTCGAGCGACGCGGGTTGGGTCTGAGGGGGCTTGCTCTGGGGGCGACGGCTCCCAAAGCGGCCCTGGAGGCGCTCCAGCAGGTTCTTGCGCTTGCTGCTGCGCCGCGCGTCGTGGCGCGGCGTCGTCGGCGTGAGGCGCGACGAGGAGCGCCGCGGCGTGGTGGTGCGCTGAGGCGACGGCACCGGGCGCCGGGAGCGCGACTCGGACGAGCGAGGGCGCCGCGACCGGGAGGGGCGCGGCGGCTGCGGCGGGTACCCGAGCGGCGCGTTGAAGCGCTGCCCGGCGCCGCGGGGCAGCTCCGGGTAGGGGCGCTGCGGCGGGTGCGTGCCTGAGCCGGGCGCTGGAGGCTGAACCCGCATCGCGCTGTCCGACGGCGATGGGACATGGCCCGGCATGGGCTGGGCTCGCAGCAGGCTGCTGGAGGACGGCCCGGTGACCGGGGGCGCAAGCGGGTGTGGGGCGAAGGCCGACGGGGGGGCCGGCTGGCGCTGAGACCAGTCGGGGACGAGCTGCCCGCTGGTCGTCCCCGGCGGCAGGTAGGGGTTCGGCGCGTTGAGCGGGTGGTTGGGGTCGAGCCAGCCGTCGCCGCGGCTCGGCGGCGCCTCCTGGGCGTGCTGCCCCGGCCAACCCGCGGCCCGGCCCCTCTCCTGACCAACGCGCTCCGCCACCTGCTCCTCGACCAGCGCGCCCGCGCGGGTGAGCGCGGTCATCTCGGACGAGATGGACATCGCCTCGTAGTTCGGGTGCAGCGTAAAGCGGTTGAGGAGTCGGTTGCGCAGGCGACCGGGATCGACGCCGTGCCGTTGGAGCACGAGGATCGCCAGGGAGTTGGTGCGGAAGCGCAGCAGCCCCGTCAGCAGGTGCGGCACGGTGATGCGCGCGTCCCCGCGCGAGGCCAGCTCCGCGGCGGTGCTCCAGATCTCGCTGAGCACCTCGGGGGGCTCCAGCGCGTTCATGTCCGAGTACTCGACCGTGATCGGCGGCAGCTTGACGTCGTACTCGCGCAGCACCTCCCAGGCGGGGCTGTTCCGCTCCAGCAGGGAGACGAGCAGGTGGACGCTGGATGGCCGCATCCCTCGCTCGGTGGCGATGTGGTAGGTTTGTTCAACCAGGTACCTGGCAGGTGGGGTCAACGGGTATGGAAACGCCAGGTTTGGAATTGAGGTGCCCCCAGGTGTCATCCTTGACATGTGCTCCTCTCGTGGGCGTATTGTTTTATTGAGCTGGGTCGTTGAGGCGCTCGCTCAGGCGAGGTCGTGGAGTGATACACACCATCCGTGGTGTTTATCCATGCGACACAACACAGTTACCGCTCGTCTCCTGACCCCGCCTTACATCATGAGCCACCAGCCTTCTTGATCTAGCACAACGACCTGCGGCTGTCGAGCACCACATCACCCAACGCGGCCGTCAACCGTTCGTAAACTCCTTTCTTTACCTCACTGGACAACACTAACCCTCCCCTTAGATTTGGTTTCTGGATCAGTTTTGTGATTTTCGCGCTTGACGCCAGGGATCGTTCTCAGGTATCCGTTTCATGAACTCGACTGCCTCGCTGTTGACCGTATATCGACCGAAGCAGTCATGCTCCCCTCTGTTCACGGGGAGCATGTCATCTGGCCGGATCGGTGAGGATTCACCGGTTGCAGATGTCCAACCCACGCACCCGGCGTGTTCGGTGATCCCGAACCCACCCGGGACGCTCCCGGGTGGGACTTGAGCGCTGCAACCCCGGCGGTGGCTAAACACCGCGACGGTGATGATCGCCGTCGCATCACACACTCAAAGGGGGATACTGAACGATGCCAGGAGAGATCAATTACAACAAGGACGTCTTCACCACGTTCGAGGTGGCCAAGGTGTGCAACGCCAACATCACCTCGATCAAGAATTGGATCGAAGACGGCAAGATCCGTGCGTTCCGCACGCCCGGGGGACACTACCGCATCGAGCGCGCCGTCCTGATCGACTTCCTCAACCGCTACGGGATGCCCAACCCGTTCACCGCCCGCGATCGCAAGCGGGTCCTGATCATCGGCACCAACCCCGGGGACGTGGAGCTGGTGCGCCGCGCCGTTGGCCGCGACCACGAGGTCGAGGGCACCGACGACGGGATGGAGGCTGCGCTGATGGTCGGCGAGCGCCGCCCCGACTGCGTGGTCGTCGACATCCTCATGGATGGCTTCGACGGCGAGCGCTTCCTGAAGCTGATCCGCAAGAACACCAAGTTCAACAACACCCGGCTCATCGTCTACTCCGACACCGACGACGCAGATCTTGAGGCCCGCGTCAAAGAGGAGCGGAGCAGCTCCGGTCAGCCGCTGGCGAACTACTTCGTGCGCCAGAGCGACGGCATCGATAAGCTCACCGAGGCGGTTGAGATCTCCCTGATCTGAACCGCAGCGTCACGCACCGACGAGGGCAGGCGCCTCGCCTGCCCTCGCCGCCCACCTCTTTGCGCTCACCGACGCCCACCCCCACGTGACTCACACACGCCAGGGGAGCGGACATCACGACCTCAACCCAGGCACCTCGATCATGCGGATCGCCCGCACCGGCGCCGCGTCACCCGACGCCTTGATCGCCCGCTCGATCAGCCCCTCGATCTGCTCGTCCGTCAACGGGCCGTTCAGCGCGTTGAGGTCGTAGGCGATCCCGTACTTCGGCACGTCCCGGTGAACACTCGACAGGTTCGACAGGCCCGCGTCGTAGATCGTCTCATCCACCGCCTTCTTGGTCCCTCGCGTGTCCGAGTGGACGACGCTGAGGATGTACTTCGGCCGCTCCCCCTGGTGGAGCCCGATCGGGTGCTTGGGGAAGTAGACGCAGTCGCGCACCGAGCCGTAATCGTTGAACAGCCGCACCGTGCGCGCCACGCGCTTGGCGATACGGGGCTGCGCCTCCTGGGTCGCCGCCCCGATGTGCGGGGTCGTGTAGATCTGCGGCACCTCCGCGTAGGGGTTCTTCCACGCCTGATGCGCCCCGTCGGGCTCCTCAGGGAAGACGTCGACGGACGCGTAGTGGATCGCGCCCTCGGTCACCGCCTCGATCAGATCCTCAGGGCGGTAGATGAACCCGCGCGCCGCGTTCACGAAGAGCCTCGGGCCGGGCACCTCCTGCTCCGACCCCATCGCCAGGAACATCTCCCGGGTGATCATCCCCTCGTTGGTCTGACCCCGGTAATCCTCGGCGGAGACGTGCACCGTCACCGCGTGGGAGCGCGCGAACACGTCCTTGATCGACCCCAGCTGGGTCCACCCCAGCGTCTCACCGACCTCCTGCGCCACCTCGCGGTTGTCGTAGAAGACGATCTTCATGCCAAAGGCTTCCGCCGTGCTCGCGACCTGCTTGCCGATGTTCCCCAGGCCGATCACCCCGAGCGTCTTGCCGAGCAGCTCGTAGCGCGCCTTGTTCGACTTGGTCCAGCGGTGCTGGAGCATGTCCTGCTCGGCCTCGAAGATGCGACGGCTCATGACGATCAGCTCGCCGAGCACCATCTCCACCACCGAGCGCCCGTTGGAGACCGGATCGTTCATCACCAGCACGCCGTTGCGCGCCGCCGCCTCCTTGTCGATCGAGTCGTCCCCGATGCAGCACAGCTGGATCCCCATCAGGTTCGGCGACGCCTCGATCACGCGCCGCGTGATCGGGATCCGGCTCCGCTTGAAGATCAGGTTGTGCCCGCCCTCCTGCAACCCCCCGATCAGCTCGTCCTCATCCTTCGGAGCCTCGTCGCGCCGATCGGGCTCGATCCCGATCGAGCGCAGGTAGCCATCCAACGTCGCGTGGGGTCGCTCCAGGATGAGCGCCTTGGCGAATTGATCCTTCCACACGCGAGGGGTGTATTGATGCTCGGTCACGGTCACCTCATGATTGAATCGTGTTGAATGGTCGATCTCCGAACCCGGCAGGCTCGCTCGGCCTGTCGTGTGCGCGCCGCACCGGGCAACCCCGGAGACCGAACGCAGTACTAGTGGGACGCAGGGGGCGCGTCAAGCGTCGCTCGGCTCGTCCGACGCCTGCGCGTCACCTTCGAGCGCCTCCGGCTGCGACGTCACCTCAAGCGCCTCTCCGGCCCGCACCGAGATCACCCGCTGCGGGAACGGGATCAGGATCTTCTCCTGGTCAAAGCGCAGCTTGACCACCTCGGGCAGCGTGTCGCGCACCTTGACGTAGTTCTGGCGCACCAGCCACACCGAGAAGCGCAGCTGCATCGCCGACTCGCCGAACCCCACGAACGCCACCTCCGGGGGAGGATCGATCAGGCACAGCGGCTCCTTCTCCGCGATCTCCAGCAGGATCGCCCGCACTCGCCCCAGATCCTCGCCGTAGTCCAGGTTCAGCATGAGATCAAAGCGGCGGATCGGGAAGCGGCTGTAGTTGATCACCTGCCCCTTGAGGACCGACTCGTTGGGGACCCGCACGAAGATGTTGTCGAACGTCCGCAGCTTGACCGAGATCATGTCGATCGACAACACCACCCCGGTGGTCTCACCGATCTTGATGACGTCCCCGATCGAGAACGGCCGCTCGGTGATCAAGAAGAGGCCGCTGATGACGTTCGAGGCCGAGGTCTGGGAGGCGAAGCCGACCGCCACCGTCAGGATCCCCGCCGTGCCGAGCAGGACGTTGAGATCGAAGCCCAGCTCGCGCATGACCGTGAGCCCGGCCAGGATGAGCACCCCGTAGGACACCGCGCGGCGGAGCAGCAGCCGCTGCTGCTCATCGAACAGATCGCGCGCGCCGCGCACCGCCGCGGCGCTCAACAGCTTCGACATGACCAGCCCGCCGATCGACACCGCCACCACCCGGAGCGCGATCTGCACCCCAGGCGACTTCAGCTGCGTCATCAGCCAGCCCCACACCTCATTCAACCACTCCACGTCACCTCCAGAATCGGGCAAACATCCGATGCATCAACGTCTGGTTCGTCTTCTCCCGAGGCGTTGACACCAGCGCGCACCCTGGCCCGGCGTCCACCGGCGCCCCGGCGTCGATCTTCACCTCCGCATGCTCCAACCCGGCGGTCGCGTAGGTGACCTCCATCCCGTTGGTCCACAGGCGCCCCGCCGCGTCGGTGTAGAGCGACAGGCTCTTGACCGGCAGGCTGAAGCGCTCCACGGGGAGCGGCTCGCTTGAGGCGTTGTTCAACAGCACGGCGGTCGTCGCGCGATGGGGCACCACCAGCAGCTCCTCCAGGGTCCGCCTCCCCCGGGTCGTCCCGGCGTAGCACACCTCCCCCTCCTGGAAGTTGCCAAACCAGGTGTCCGATGGCCTCCAGGTCGGGATCTCCGCCATGAAGCGCTCCGCGCGCCCCCCCTGGAGCACGATCCACGTCGGCGTGCTCACGTAGAGCGTCGCCCGCTCCAGGCTGGGGATCACCATCGGCTCCTGAGGGCGCAGCACCATCGACCGATCGGCCATCGACGGGATCAGGGTCAAGACGTCGGGCGACTCGGAGAAGGCGTAGCGCGTCCAATCGGACCGCTCCAGCTCCTCCTCCTCCGTCACCCCCACCTCCTCGCGCGCCTCGTTGGCCTCACCGGTGTGGGACCACTTCACGCGAAGCTCAGGCCCCGCTCGCTCGATCCACATCTGGAGCGGCCCGATCGACCACCTCAGGATCGCCCCGTCCTCGATCGTGAACCGACCCCACCACCCGCTGCGCTCCGCGTCACCCATCTCCTCTCCTTTGGAGGCGTGAACCATCATTCTCAAACCATAACAACATCATACCGCGCACAACACGCGCTCAAGCGCGCCGACGCCTGGCTGTTATCTGTGATCCCACCCCAACACACAAGCCTCACCGCCTGCCCACCCCGAGGATTTGCGCTGCGGCGCAGGCCCGATGCATAACAGGAGCACTGCGCGACGCAGTTTGCATCAAGGTGACACGCAACCCATGAGCCCAACAGATCGCTCATCGCTCGGTTCACGGCTGGCACAACGCGGCGACCTCATCCTGGCGCTGCTCATCGTGTTGGTGGTCGGCGTCATCCTGGTGCCGCTGCCGACGCTCGCCCTGGACGTGCTGCTGAGCGTCAACTTCACCGCGGCGATCGTGCTCCTCCTCGTCGGGCTCCAGACCAGCAGCCCCCTGAACCTGAGCGCCCTGCCCGGGCTGCTCCTGGTGACGACCCTGTTTCGCCTGGGGCTCAACGTCAGCAGCACGCGCCTGATCCTGCTCCAGGCCGACGCCGGTGCGGTGATCGACGCCTTCGGGCGGTTCGTGGTGCGGGGCGATTACGTCGTCGGCGCGGTCGTGTTCCTGATCATCACCCTGGTGCAGTTCCTGGTCATCGCGCGGGGGTCCGAGCGCGTCGCCGAGGTGGCGGCGCGCTTTACGCTGGACGCCATGCCGGGGCGCCAGATGGCGATCGACGCGGATCTGCGCGCGGGCGCGCTCACCCTGGAGGAGGCGCAGGCGCAGCGACGCAGCCTCCAGCTGGAGTCTCAGCTCTATGGGGCGCTGGACGGCGCCATGAAGTTCGTCAAGGGCGACGCCATCGCCGGGCTCCTGATCACCGTCATCAACATCGCGGGTGGGTTGGCCATCGGCGTGCTCCAGCGAGGGCTGCCGCTCTCGGAGGCGGCGAGGACCTACACGCTGCTCACCATCGGGGACGGGCTCGTGAGCCAGATCCCCGCGCTGCTGATCGCCACGGCGGCCGGGTTGATCGTCACCCGCGTCGACGCGGGCTCAGGACACCTCGGCGCCGACGCCGCCCGCCAGCTCCTGCGTCACCCGAGCGCGCTCGGGGTCGCCGCGATGCTCCTGGTGGCGCTCGCGCTCGCGCCCGGGCTGCCGGGGTTGCCGTTCCTGCTGATGGCCGCCCTCACCGGCGCGCTCGCCTGGCTCGCCCGCACCTCCAAAGCGGACGACGACGCGCCGATCGCCGAAGACGCGGTGCAGCCGCTGCGCCTCGCGATCGGCGCCCAGCTCGCCGAACACCTCGCCGACCCCGATATGAACGGCCTCCGTGCCGCGTTGAATGCCGCCCGCGACGACCTGCGCGCCGAGCTGGGGCTGCCCACCACCCCGGTCCAGCTGTCCATCGAGGGAGAGGGCTGGGAGGCGCGCGTTGATATCGACGAGATCCCGGCGCTGGAGACCCGGGTCTCGCCCGGGTTCATGCTGACCGACGCCGACGCCGCCCCCTTTGACGCGTTGGGGATCGCGTTCGAGCCCGTGCCGGGCTACGCGCTGTGCTGGGTCGAGGCCGCCGACGAGCCGGAGTTCGCCGACGACGCGCTCACGCCCTCTGACGCGCTCGTGAGGTTGGTCACGGCGGCGGTGCGTCGCCACGGGAGCCTCCTGTTGGGCATCCAGGAGGTGCAGCGCCTGCTCGATCAGCTCCGCGAGCGCGTCCCAGCCGACGTCGAGGCGGTCGTCCCGGCGGTGATGTCCGTGCCCGAGCTGACCTGGCTGCTGAGGCGCCTCCTGGACGAGTCGCTCTCGATCCGCAACCTCCGCATCATCCTCTCCGCGGTCGCCGAGCGCGCCGAGGACGCCTCGGAGCCGCTCGCGCTGCTCGGTGAGGTGCGGGTCGCGCTCCGGCGCCAGATCACCCACGCGTTCGCCTCGGGCGACCAGCTGGAGGCCTGGCTGGTGGAGCGCGAGGTCGAGCGCACCGTCCGAGACGCCGTCGCCCGCCGCGACACGCGGCAGCCCGATCTCCAGCTCCCCCCTCGCCTGCGGGACGCCATCCGCGCCGGGGCGCGTCGGGTGGCGGAGGGCGCCGGGGCGTCGCCCACCGTCCTGGTGCTGACCGAGCAGGACGTGCGACCGTTCCTGCATGCGTTGCTCGTGGACGACATCCCGGGGCTGGTCACGCTGGCCTACGCCGAGCTGAACCCCGACCTTCAGATCAAGCCCCTGGGCCACCTGTCGGCCCGGAGCGGGCTGACATGACCGAGGCTTCGACCATGACCGAGATGGAACTCCGGCGAACCCGGATGGGTGAGCTGTTTCGCGCCGCCAACCCACCGCCCGAGGTGGCCGAGGTGACGCTCGTCGCCGTCCGCACAAACCGCGACCCGCTCGCCCACCCCGAACTCGCCGATCGGTGGCTGAGCGCCGCGGAGCGGCACACGCCCGACCTCTGGCGCTCCGAGGCGCGCAGGAGCCACTGGTTCGCCGGTCGCGTCGCCGCGCGCGAGGCGGGGATCGCCGCGGGCTGGGCGCTGGAGCCAACCGAGATGACCATCACCGCGCGCCCGGGAGGGGCGCCCACGCTCACCTCGCCGCGCGGGGTCCTCGACCTGTCCATCACCCACTCCGGGGACTGGGCGATGGCCTGCGCCTGCCCGCGCGGCTGGCTCCTGGGGATCGACTACGAGATCGGCGCCGACTCCCGGGTGCACCTGGCGCGCCGCGTCTGCGCCCCAACCCAGCGAGCGCGCCACGGCCTGGATCCCGACGCGGGGACCCAGGCGCGGCCCGGGACGTTTGGCGCGATCTGGACGTTGAAGGAGGCGCTGCTCAAGGCGTGGCGCGTCGGGTTGGTGGTGGAGCTGGACGCGCTCCGGGTGGAGCGGCTGCCGCCCGGCCTGGACGGCCCGGCGACGATCAGCCTCGCGGCCGCGGTGGATCCGCGGCTCCCGTGGCCGCTGCCCGAGGGGATGTGGTCTGGAGTCACGCGATGGGAGGAGGCCCCCCTGGCCGCGGTCGCAGCCAGGGGAGGGGCGGGGTGAGGCTCAGAGGCCGAAGGCCACGCCGACGTTGAGCATGACGCGGGTGCCCGCGAAGGTGGTGGTCACCTCGGTCCCAGCGACGTCGTTGGTGAAGTCAACGGAGTAGTACTGGAGCCGCAGGTCGCCGCGGAGCGCCAGCGAGCTGCTGACGAGGAACTGAGCGCCCGCGCCACCACCGACGTTGTAGCCGAAGCCGTTGTCCGGGTCGTTCGAGGAGTCACCGTCGCCATCGTCGGGCGGGAGCATGATGCTCAGCCCGCCCTCGCCGTAGGCAAAGCCGTCGACCGAGCCGAAGGGCATGACGTACTCGGCGAGCAGGTTGACGTCGAACTCCATCCCCTTCTCATCGGGCTCGGGAGCGTCCGCGTCGCGGAGATCGAGCGAGGGCAACCACCAGATGCTGCCACCCACGCGGATGTTCTTGGCGACCGGCCAGGCGGCGAACCCGTTGAGCGCGTAGGTGCTGTTGTCGTCGTAGGACGCAGACGCGGTCTGACCGCCCGCCTCAACCTCGGCGTCGCCGCTGCCGGTCAAAATGAAACCGCCGCGCACGCCACCCATGGGGCGCAGCTTCTTGACCTTGCCCTTGCGCTTCTGCGCGTGGGCTTCGTTGGCGTCCATGGCGATCAGCGCGGTCGCCGCTGCGAAGGCCGTCAGAGCGAGCGCAGCGCGAGAAAGGAACAGCTTCATAGGTGCCTCCCGTTCGGGTTATGCATGTGGGATATGTACTCCAACCCCTGTGGACCTATGTATCCTGATGGCCTGCTCAGGTCAAGCAAAGAGCGCGCAGCGCTCGGCGGGCGCGGCGCGGCGAGCCCCCCTTCAGGAGCGTCATCAGGCCCCCGAAGAAGAAACCCGACCCCCTGGACAGTTCGTCTACATCGGGCTCGACCCCCTCGCAGAGCCGCTGGGACGCCTCATACGGGCCGAGGGGTCGGGAGATGTCGGGCAATAAATCCTTGCTAGGGCCGGAAACCCATGCTAGTCCCGAGCATAAGCCCGTGTGCCGTCTACCGCTGTCGAGATGCGGAACACATGGATTCAGGGCACGTCTACCGCGCAACCGTAGGTGCCGACAGCACCCCACGAAAGGAGATTTCTCCCATGAGCAGGTTCTACAGCCTCATGGCCCTCGCCGTCATTGTTGCGCTGGCCATTCCCACCACGGCCGCCGCGAAGGACGGAAAGTACACCGACAAGACAGGACGTTTTGGTATCGGGTACGATGAGTCCCTGGCCTCCGTCGGAGGGTTGAGCGCCAGGTTTCAGGTCGCCGAGGCGTTCGGCATCCAGGGCATCATCGCGTTTGACCGCATCGGCGTCGACGTCCTCAACTCGAGCGACTCGGCCACCGCCTCGCGGACCCAGAACAGCGCCCAGTTCGCGCTGCGCGGTGACATCAGCCTCGCCGTGACCCGGCAGGCCTCCCTCGGACTCGTCATCGGCGCCAACATCTTCCGCGACTCCTTCAGCCAGGAGCCCGCCAACAACACCGCTGGCGTCGAGAACATCGACGAGAGCCAGACCCGCTTCGCATTCGAGGCCGGGATCAAGGCCGAGTACCACTTCACCGACTGGTTCTCCGTCCACGGTGAGGCGGGCTTCGTCTTCGCGTTCGTCTCGCGCCTGACCGAGATCAGCTCGCTCTACACCGACGCGGGCGCCAACATCGACCAGGTCACCAACGGCACCACCACCGAGGTCGAGGGTGACAACGCCGACGGCACCGTGCTGCGCTTCGGCGTCGGCGAGGCCGTCGGGAACTTCGGCTTCACCTTCTGGTTCTGAACGACATGATCTCCTCAGCTCTGCGCTCTCCCCCGACCCTCGCCGCGCTGCTCGTCGCCACCGCCCTCATCTCGGGCTGCGCCGACGACCGCTCCAAGATCGAGTCCAAGATCAAGTTCGAGCTGGAGGCCTGCCAGAAGGCCGAAGGCTCGACCTACGAGATCAAGTTCGAGGTCGGCGCCCCCTACGCCATCGAGACGTTCGCCTGCGATGTCCCCGTCAAGGAGATCACCCTCGACAACGACATCAACGCGAACGCCAAGGTCGGCCCCTACACCTTCAACATGCGCAAGGACACCAGCGACGGGCGCTGGCACGTCACCCGCGTCACCTGGCCCGAGCTGGACCAGGCGCGCTCCATCATGGAGACCGAGAACAAGGCCGACACCGACATCACCAAGGGGATCACGCTGCTGAACGCCGTGCTCAAGGAGGCGCCCAAGATGGAGTACGCCCGCCTGAGCCTCATGGAGCTGCACCTGCTCCAGCGCAAGCGGTTCAACAAGCAGGGCGAGACCAACGAGCAGCGCGCGGGCCTCGGCACCGCCCAGGCCCCCTACGACGCGTCGGTCAAGGCCGCCGTCGAGAACGGCCAGAACAACCTCGCCGCCCAGCTCCACCTCCTGGTCATCGGCTACCTCGACCGCTACCGACAGCTCGCCGAGGACGCCAGCGTCGTCAGCGACGACAACGCCGAGAAGGAGCGCGCCGCCATCAAAGCCGTCCAGAACGAGGCCGACGAGGCCAAGAAGAAGGGCGACACCCCGGCTTACGAGAACGCGATCGCCGAGATCGCCACCCGTGAGAAGGAGATGGAGGAGAACGCCGTCAAGCGCGTCAAGGACGCCGAGGTCATGGGCAAGGTCGCCAAGGAGCTGCTCAAGCGCGAGTGCGTGGCGATCCAGGCCGCCAAGGGCCTCAGCGGGGTCTCCTCCGAGGTGACCGCCGAGGTGAGCACCTACGCCTCCCAGGTCACCTGCCCGAAGTAACCCCGAACGCCCACGCCCCACCCGACAAGACAACCCCTGGCTCACACGAGCCAGGGGTTGTCTTGTTTCGTGGCTCAGCTCTCGTCCACTTCGATCACGACCACCTCGATGATCGGCTTGCGGTCGTGCTCCTTGCGGATGAGGCGCCGCACCGACAGCCGCGCCGCCTCACGCACCTGCTCCGTGTCCTTCATCTCCTTGCGGGAGAGCTTCTCCAGCGCCGCGACCACCCCGTCGAACACCTGCTCGTGCACCCCGGGCTCCTCGTCCGCGTCCCAGGCCCCGATCTGCACGATCTCGGGATCCGCCAGCAGCTCCCCGGCGACCACGTCCAGCTCCAGCGCCACGACGACGACGCCCGCGCGCGCCAACCGGCGCCTCGCTCGCAACACCGAGTTGGCCGCCGAGCAGACCGAGGAGCCGTCCACGAACTGCCGCCCCAGCACGCGCTGATCCACGACCTCCATACCGGCCTCGCTCACCTCCAGGACGTCGCCGTTGTGGAGCACCCGCGTGTCGCGCGCGCCTGCGTCCTGAGCGAGCTTGGCGTGAGCGAGCATCATCCGTGAGGTCCCGTGGACCGGCACGAAGTAGGTCGGTCGGACCAACGCCAGCAGCGTCCTCATCTCCTCGCGATAGGCGTGGCCGGTCGTGTGGATCGGGGCGTCCTTCGGGGTGATGATCTCCACGCCGAGGCGCCTCATGGCGTCGATCATGCGCCCGATCTTGATCTCGTTGCCCGGGATCACCCGCGCCGACAGGATGACCCGATCCCCGGGCTCCAGCTGCATCTGCCGCCGCTCGCCGTAGGCCATCTGGGTCAGCGCCGCCCGCGTCTCCCCCTGGCTGCCGGTGCAGATCACCAGGATCTCCTCCGGCGGGTAGTTGTCCAGGTCGTAGGGCTCGATGATGAGATCGTCCGAGCCGAGCTTCAGGTACCCGTTCTGTCGCCCCATCGCGATGTTGTTGCTCAGGCTCCGACCCATGGTCATCACCTTGCGCCCCAACCCATGGGCGATGTCGAGCAGCGCCTGAACGCGCCAGAGGTTGCTCGAAAACATCGACACCACCACGCGCCCGGGCGCCTCGTCGATGGCGCGGCGCAGGTGCCCCGCCACCTCGGACTCGCTCATGGAGGTGCCGGGGGTCATCACGTTGGTGCTGTCACCCAACATACAGAACACCCCCTCGTCGCCATACTCCGAGAACCGCGCCAGGTCGATGGGCTCGCCGCCGATCGGCGTGTGGTCGATGCGCCAGTCGCCTGTGTGGATGATCGCCCCAAGCGGGGTGTTGAAGACCAGCGCCACCGCGTCCGGGATGGAGTGGTTGACGTTGATCAGCTCAAAGGTGAAGCTCCCGTGCTGGTACTCCTGCCGCGGCTTCACCTCAAACAGCTCCGCCCGCTTGAGCAGGTTGTGCTCGCGCAGCTTGTGCTCAATCATCGACAGCGCCAGCGGCGTCCCGTAGATCGGGACCTGCATGCCACGCTCGATGAAGTCACGCACCAGGTAGGGGACGGCGCCGATGTGATCCTCGTGGCCGTGGGTGATGAACACCCCGCTCAGCCCGTGCTGCAGCTCATCGACCCAGTCGGCCATGAACAGGTCCACCCCGAACGCGTCCACGTCGGGGAACGTCACGCCGCAGTCGATCATGATCCGCTCGCCGTTGAGGTCGACGATCATGCAGTTCATCCCCACCTCGCCGAGGCCCCCGATGGGCATGAAGCGGACCTTGTATTCGCTGTTATCGCTCTTCTTGTTGTTTTGACTCATCACAAATATCCTTCCTTTCGTTTGAACTGAATCGTTCTGTGTTTGTACAGCAGTTGATGTCGGGCGCGGGAACCACGTCCACGCCGCGCCCGTCGAGGGTTCTGGTGTCGCGCGCTCAGGTGGGTCGCGAGAGACGTGTGCGCCTGCGGGCTCGGGCCTGCGCCATCGCTCAAAGGCGCTCCACGTCGGCGCGGATGATCGCGATCTCACACGGGTGAGGCCCTGAGGCCATCTGCCCGGCGAGGAAGCGCGCCGCCTCGCGTTGACTGGTCTGGTCGGCGACGGGGAGGCGAATCACGAGGGAGCCGTCCTCAATGGGCTCCGGCACGCTCACCACGCTCCTGGGCTGTCCGTCGATCAGCAGCAGCGCCCGACCCGTGGTCGCCGCGGCGCGGCTGATCTTGAGCAACCCGGCGGCGCCCGTGGCGCGCCCCGAGGCGGCCTGGGACGCCTTCACCTCGTCGTCGCTCCAGTAGGCGCGGATGAAGTAGTAGTTCGGGTAGGTGTGGGCGTGGGTCGAGACCTCGATCAACCCGTCGCTGCCCAGCACCGGGGCGTCCTTGCGGACGAAGTAGGTGCGGTAGCCCGCCACCGCGCTGTTGATGTAGGTCGGCGCCACGAACACGTTGTACTCGGGGAGCACGATGGAGCTGATGAACCGCTTGAGCGCGTCTCGGTCTGCGCTGTGCAGGAAGACGCTCGGGGCGGCCTTGTCGCTGAACACCTCATCGGCGAACTCCACCCCGGCGGGCAGCAGCCCGTCCAGCCCCGCCAGCGTGTCACCGCTCGGGCTGATCGGCATCAACACCACGTCGCCCCGCGACAACAGCAGCTCCCGAAGCCGCGCGTTGCTCACCCGAGTCGTCACGGCGACCTCAAGCTCGCTGTGAGGGACGTCGAGCGACATCGTGTAGTCGGTGAGCTGCGCCGCCCGCAGCCGCGCTCGCAGCCGCGCCTGGAGCGCCTCAATCCCGTCCTTGTTCCGCAGCCGCGGATCCTTGAGGCCCAGCTTGAAGGTGTGCTTCTTGAGCCCGCGCGGGGACGCCTCCAGCCGCCCTGAAGCCAGATCGCCCAGCCCCACGTCGACAGGGAGCGCCAGGACACCGCACAGCGCGAGGAGCGCGATCAGGATCAGGCGGCGTGCTCGGATGTTCTGGGGCGGTCGTGTCGCTCGGGCTGATGGCATGCAGGTTGGTCGTGGGTTGCTCGCGTTGCGAGGGGTTGGGGTGTTGACTCGTTGATATGTGGGGGCCATGGCGTCGCTCCGTCATCGGCCCTCCCTCAACACCCCCAGGGTCACATTTTATTTGGTGGCCCGGACAGTCCGGGCATCCTGTCAAGGCGCCCATGACGTGTACCGGATCCCTAGCACACACCCCCGCGAGACGCAACAGGTTTCCAGCTTGGCCTGGATTGGCCCCTTGCGCGCAAGGCGTGAGGTGTGCTTTGAATACCGGTGGGAACAGACACCATACATCGACACCAACCCAACGCATGGTGTGACGCCCTGGAATCAACCATAGCGATCGAGGAAGCCCCTGTGAACCACACCTCGCACCACACCTCGGCCACCCTCTGGAGCGGTCGGCTGTGCGTCGCCGCGCTCCTCCTCCTGCTCGGAGGGGTCGGCTGCGATGACGAACCCGCCCCACAACCCACGACGATCCAGGTCAAGAAGAAGCCCGCGGCGGGCCAGCCTGGCAAGGCGGCGGGCCAACCCGGTCAGGGCGCCAAAGGCAAGGGCGCCAAGGGCAAGGGCGCCACGCGCCCCGTCGCGTTCTCGCTCCAATGGACCGGAGAGACCTACCGCGGCGAAGGCGATCACATCAGCAACCGGATGGTCTTCTTCCCCCGCAAGAAGTCGGGCATCGGCCGTCAGAAGCTCGACCCGCCGAAGGTCATCGTCCCCGTGGTGGAAGGGTTCACCGAGGAGGAGGCCAAGGACGCCGACGCCTACAAGGAGGGGTTCTGCGCCTGGCTCGCCGAGAACGCCGCGAAGCAGGCCACCTGCCCCGCCGAGGGGGAGCGCCCGGAGGGGCTCGACACCGTCACCCTGAGCGCGAGCGTCCTCACCGACCCGGTCGCGCTCAAGGCGGCTCCGGTCAAGGGCGAGAAGAAGCAGCCCGGCAAGCAGAACAAGACGGCCAAGGTCGCCTCGGCGGCCAACGTCGCCATCGAAGGCACGCTCGGCCTCAACGAGGGGTGGGAGCACTTCCGCTTCAAGCTCAAGTTCCGCGCCACCTCGCCCGCCCCGACCAAGAAGGCCGGCTGGTACAAGAGCCTCGGCAGCCACCTCGCCGAGGAGTGGATCACCCGGCTCACCGAGCGGCTTGAGCGCGGCGAGCGCACCCTCAAGCCGTCCCCGGCGATCGCCTGGGTGTCCTCCATCTCGGAGAACGTCACCGCCCCCGATGAGGCGCCGCGCTACACCACGCGCCGCGTCATCAACGGCCACACCGTCATCTGCCTCGGGTTCACCGAGGCGGGGCACAGCTGCAAGATCATCTCGCCCACCGGCGAGTCGGGGAAGGCCCACCGCTTCCACATGGGCAAGCTCGGCGAGCACGAGCGGCGCGCCACGAAGACCTGGATGCGCGCCGACCCCACCCGCGACCGCCTCCTGTTCGTCGGCGAGGCGTACACGCCCGCCAAAGGCGAGGCCCCCGCCCCTCCGCTGCCCGAGAGCAAGCAGAACGTCTGGATCGTCTCGCTCTCCACCTCGGGTGAGCTTGGGGTCGCGGCGATCGTCCCGGACTTCTACCCCCACAGCCCCGCGATCACCGACGCCGACGGCAACTTCTACGTCGCGGCGTGGGGCGTCCGCGAGATGGAGCTGGTCAAGGCCAGCCCCAAGGGTGAGGTGCTCGGCACGTGGCGGCTCCCCGGGGAGGTCCGCAACGAATACGACCTGATCCTGTTGGACGCGACCCACGTCGCGATCCTGCCCGAGGGCGGCGACGCGATCCTGGCGGTGGACACCGCCAACCCCCGCGCCCGGGTCGGCAACCTCTGGCGGTGGCCTGGTGGGGCGAGCCCCACCTTCAACGACCACCTCCCCCACGTCACCTCGGACGGCGCGGGCGGCCTGCTCATCCTCGACGGCGCGCGCGGCGAGGTCCGCACGGCGTATCGGATCGACGCCCGGGGGAAGGCGCGCTGGAAGCTGCGGCTCGGCACCTCCCCGGCGTTTCATCAGCTCACGCGCGCCGGTGAGCACGGCGTCCTCCTCGGTGAGGAGCTGCGCTTCGTCAACCTCGAGGAGGGCACCCTCGACGGGCGCGACTCCGACGCGATCCACTCCGTCGCCGCAGGCCCCAACGGGACCATCATCGGGTGCAGCAGGTCCGACGTGCGGATCTACGAAGACCGCAAGCCCACGGAGCGCTCGGTTCGACTCAAGAACGGCTGCGACCTGGTCGCCCCTCACAAGGACGGCTTCATCGCTCTCCAGGAGTTGATGGCCGTCGGCCTCGGCCCGGTCGGTGAGTGGGGGTCGCGCTGAGCAGGACGCCCATGGACCCCTCCCCCACCGGCTCGCCCTCCGAGGATGGCCTCCTGCGGCTGACCCAGGTGGGCCTCCTCGCGCTCCTGCTCGTGACGCTCGGCGCCTCGCTCTGTGGCCTGCTCGCCCAAGGCTTCCTGGAGTCGCACGTCGTCAAGCTGTTTGACGACCTGGAGGCGCCCATCCACCTCGCCCGCTACGTCAAGATCGGCATGGGCTCGATCGCGATCGTGACCGTCCTCGGGCTGATGACCGTGGAGCTGTGGGTTCGCCGCGGAGCGGCCCTCCGCCATCGGGGCTGGCTGTTCGGGTTGGCGGGCGCCACGACCGTGCTCGCGGTCACGGTCGCGGTCACGGTCGCCGCGCTGTGGTTGCCGACCGAGGCGCAAGCGGAGGCGCAGCGCCTCATCTACAGCCTCGACGCGCTGGCGGCGCTCCTGCTGCTCCTGGTGATCGGCGTCAACGTCTCCTGGCAGGAGGCCACGCGCTGGCCGTCGTGGATCTGGACCGCGATCGCGCTCCTGTTCATCGCGGCGCTGCTGATCGCGGACACGCTGGGCGGCGACATCCTCGGCACACAGGGGCGGCTCCTCGTGGCGGGCTTCCCCGCATGCTTCGGGCTCGCCTGGACCATCTGGCACCGCGACAGCGCCGCCCCCAGCCCCATCGCCAACCGAGGCACCCTGCTCGGGGCGTTCCTCGTCATGCTCGGCGCCCCCTACCTGATCGCCTTGATGTACACCGACGGCGAGCCCTACGTGATCCGCGCGATGTACTACATCACCGTCTTCGCGTTCATGGCCAACATCCTCGTGATGCTCGCGGTCGGCGCGCGCCTCCTCGTCCAGGCGACCCCGGACGCCCGCGCGACGCACGCGCTGGTGGTCGTCGGCCTGTTCCTGATGTTCATGTCGCTGCTCCCCGACTACGCCCCGTCGTGGTCCAGCGAGCACCGCCACCTGTTCCACCGCATCGGCTTCGACCCCAACCAGGGGGCGCCGGCGATCTTCATGATCCTGCTCGCGGCGTCGCTCCAGTTCCTCACGCGGCGCGACCCGCAGGGCGGCCCCCCGAAGTGGATCGGCTTCCTCTGGCTCGCCCTCCTCTGCCTCTTCCTGATCGCCCAGTGGTGCGCGACCTTCCAGGGCCACTACGACATCCGGGTCCTCAAGGTCCAGGACGCCCGGCTGGAGCTGCGGCGGACCCGCGTCATCCACCTGGTGGAGTTCGCCTACGCGCTGTCGCTGCTCCCGCTGCTCCCCTCCGCGTGGCGCGTCTGCCGCGACCTGCTGCGACCCTTATCCCCGCCACGGACCTGACAAGTCACCCCACCTGGGGTACAACGAAGCCGCTGCCTTTGAACGTGGGGAGAGGGCCGCGCCCGCAGGTCACCTGGACGCCCGCAAGGACAGACCTCCAGGTCGAACCGCCACCAGGACGAACCCGACCACATGGGTTGACGTGACACGTAGGGAGACGAGCATGAGTGAGAACGAGCTGTCGCTGCAAGGAAAACGGGTGCTGATCACAGGCGGCTCGGGAGACATCGGGCGGGCGCTGTGCGTGGCGTTCGCTCGCCGAGGCGCGCGCGTCGCGTTCACCTACTTCTCCAGCCACGACGGCCGCGCCCGCACCGAAGAGGCGATCGCCGCCGTCTCCGATCAGGAGCCGGTCGCCATCCGCGGCAACCTCCGCGACAAGTCGGGGCCGGACGAGATCGCCGACGCCGCCCTCGAAGCGTTCGGGGCGATCGACGTCTTCATCAGCAACGCCGCCACCGGCGTGCTGAGACCCGCCCTGGAGCTGACGGCCAAGCACTGGGACTGGACCATGAACGTCAACGCCCGGTCCATGCTGCTGCTCACCAACCGCCTCGCCCCCACCATGCCCGAGGGCGGGCGCATCATGGCGATCAGCTCGGTCGGCGCGGTCCGCGCCCTCGACCATTACGCCGCCATCGGCGCCAGCAAGGCCGCCCTGGAGAGCACCGCCCGGCACCTCGCCATGGAGCTGGGCCCCCGCGGGATCACCGTCAACGTGCTCTGCCCCGGGGTCGTCGACACTCAGGCGCTCGACCACTTCCCCATGCGCGAGAAGATGCTGGAGGTCGCCCGGTTCCGCACCCCCAACGGGCGCATCGCCACCCCCGCCGACGTCGCCGACGTCGCCATCCTGCTCGCCAGCCCCATGGCGGCCATGATCCAGGGCCAGACCATCACCATCGACGGCGGCTACGGCGTCCTCGCTTGAGTCTCGTCAGGGGGCGCTGCGCAGCCGCTCGCGCGTGGAGCGATCCGCGAGCAGCTTCCGCACGTCCGGGTGCTCCATCAGCTCCGAGATGTCCCCGTCTTGAGCCGCCTTGCGCGCCTCCGGGTCGTCCATGAGGCGCTGGAAGCGGGCGTCGCTCAACAGCTTGCGCCCCGCCGGATCCTCCTCCAGCGTCTTCTCCAGGTGCTCCCGAGGCACCGCGAGCAGCTCCAGCAGGTGCGCCACGTCGGGCATCGACCAGTCGATCACGATCGGGTTGTGCTCCACCAGCGCCAGCAGGACCGAGTCCCGCAGGTGGAGGTGGTCGTCGGGGTCGGCCCGCTCCAGCGGCGCCTGCACCAGGAGCAGGCTGCTGACCACCAGGTAGATCACCCCCACCGACTTGACGAACCCGATCGCCGCCCCGGCGTTCTTGTCCGTCTCGCTCATGTCCTCGCTCGCCGTGTGGAGCAGGCGCGTGAGCAGGAAGCCGAGCAGCGACACCCCGCCGTAGATCGAGACGCCCGCCAGCAGCAGCATCCCCCACTCCAGCGTCGCGCCGCCCGGCCAGGCGTCGGCGAAGATGATCTCCTTGTAGACGCGCGCCAGGATCGGCGCCGCGATGAAGGTCAGCAGCAGCGCCACGAGCCGGGTCACCTGGGTCAGCGCCCCCGTGAAGTACCCGAAGCCCGTCAGGATGATCGCGATTACAACGCACACAATATCGAGGGTCATCTCTACCTCGCACTTGAACCACACCAGAGAGGCGTCCAGCACAACCTCGCACATCCACAGACGGTGTCAGCTTCTTGGATCTTCATCTCATGTCGCTCCCGCTCGCCAGGCGCAAGATCTCGGGATGGGATTGACTCCGATCCTGCGACACGACAACATAGCCTCGCCCTGCGGCGCAGGAAGGGAGGGCTCGCCTCGCCCGTTATGCCAGGCGCCACACAGGAAAGGGACGCGCGACGATGACCGAGCAGCCGCTGATCACACTGACAACCGACTTTGGAACGCGTGACGGCTACGTCGGCGCCGTCAAGGGCGCGATCCTCTCCATCTGCCCGAGCGCGCGGCTCATCGACGTCGCCCACGACGTCCCCCCGCAGGACCTCACGGGCGCGGCCTGGACCCTGCGCCGCGCCCTCCCCTTCTACCCGCCGGGGACGATCCACGTCGTCGTCGTGGACCCCGGCGTGGGCACGGCGCGGCGCGCCGTGGCGATCAAGGTCGCGGGGATGACCCTGATCGGCCCGGACAACGGCCTGTTCAGCCTGGCGCTCGACGATCTCGGGCGCGACGGGCTCCGGTGCCGGGAGATCACCAACCCCGCCGTCCGCCGCGACGACCCGGCCACCACCTTCGACGGGCGCGACGTCTTTGGCCCGGCGGGCGCCTGGCTCGCCCGCGGCTTCCCCTTCGAGGAGCTGGGCCCCGAGGTGACCGACCTCAAGGAGCACCCGACGCCCCGGCCTGTGCGGGAGGGGGCGTCGCTCCGCGGCGAGGTGGTCACGGTGGATCACTTCGGCAACATGGTCACCAACGTCACCCGCGCCGAGTTGGCCGGGGCGACGCGGCTCACGCTGAGGCTCCAGGACGGCGACGCCGAGGTCAACGGCCTCTACACGAATTACGAAGACGCCCCGGCGCGCACCCCGGTGCTGCTGATCGGCTCGTCGGGCTACCTTGAGATCGCGGTGGGCAACGGCTCCGCCTCCAGATTGCTGGGGCTGGGGCGCGCGACCACCTTCACCCTGGAGATCCTGGCGTGACACCCAACGGAGGCGACATGCGACCCCAACGCCTGACAGCCCGACGCGCGGCCCTGCTCGTCGGACTGACGCTCCTGATCACGACGGCGTGCAACCCGACCCCCGGCGAGGGGTACTTTGAAGCCGAGCGGTTCAGCTATGGGCAGTGCGACGCCCAGATCCTGCCCTGGGAGCCGGGGTTCTTCACCCTTGAGAAGTTCGAGGGGACGGCCAGGATCCGCCTCCAGGACACCGGGCGCCCGACCGACGCGCAGGTCGACGGGATCTTCATCCGCATCGACCGCGAGTACATCAAGGAGAACCTCCAACAGGACATCCTGCTCGGCCTGCCCGACGCGAGCGGCACGGTGCGCGCTCGCGCGCTGATGGGCTTCTACAAGACCTGCCCCAGCTCCGAGGCGGTCCCTGAGATGATCGGGACCATCCGCTTCACGAGCTTCGACGAGGATGGCCAGATCAGCGCCTTCATCGAAGCCCCGACGGTCGTCGACGCCCGCACCGGGGACATCCTCGGGGTCAACATGCGCGGCGAGTTCGACTTCCTCGTGCAGTTCGGTCGCCCCTACACCAACTTCACCGGGCCGGGCAACCAGTGACGGACCGCTGACCTGGGCGGCGCGCCCACGCGCCGCTCGGCGTCACCTTGTTTGATGACCACGCACCTCACCCTCCACCAACTCAGCTTCACCTACCCACGTCAACCGCGCTCGGCGCTCGACGACGTCTCGCTCACCGTCCAGGGCGGTGAGCTGGTGGGGCTGCTCGGCCCAAACGGCTCGGGCAAGTCCACGCTCCTCAAGCTCGTGGTGGGCCCTGAGGCGCTCGGCCACGCGGCCTCCTCGGGCCAGATCACGATCCACGGCCAGGACGCCCGCGCCGCGTCGCCGCGGTGGCGCGCCAGGCAGCTCGCCTACCTCCCCCAACAGCTCCTCGGGGCGCCGCCGTTCACCGTCGAGGAGCTGGCGCGCCTCGGGCGCTACCCCCACCGCTCGCGCTCCTTGTGGGGCGAGCCCGACGCTGCAGGCGACGCCGTGGTGGAGGACGCGATGCGCCGCTGCGACGTGTGGCCGATGCGCCACCGCCCCTGCGCGGAGCTGTCGGGCGGCGAGCGGCAGCGGGCGCTGCTCGCGTCGGTCCTTGCGCAGCAGCCCCGGACGTTGCTCCTGGATGAACCCACGAGCGCGCTCGACCTGCGCTACGCCCTCCAGATCCACGCGATCCTGGGCGAGCTGGTCGCCGACCAGCAGGCCGCCGTGCTCATGGCGAGCCACGACCTCCACATGGCGGCCCGCTTCTGCACCCGGCTGGTCGTCCTCCACGAGGGGCGGCTGGTCGCGGACGGCTCACCGGACGATGTCTTGACGCCCGCGCTGCTCCAACAGGTCTACGGCATCGAGGCCGACGTGGTCCGCCACCCGAAGTGGCCTGGGCCGTGGGTGCTCCCACAGCGCCCGAGCCCGCGAGAGGAGCCGTCATGAGCGAGCGCCCACGCTCAACCGCCCTCGCCCACGCAGGAGCGCTCGCCTGCTTCATCGCGGCGCTCGCGCTGACGCCGCTGGTGGGGGCGGTGTCGCTCGCGCCGGGCGATGTCATGGAGGGAGTCGAGCCGACGTCGCGCATCTTCTGGACGCTCCGCCTGCCGCGGGTGCTGCTCGCGGCGCTGGTCGGCGGCGCGCTCGCCGTCGCCGGGGTCGTGTTCCAGGCG
>PBBL01000017.1 GCA_002716585.1 Myxococcales bacterium
ACGCTCAAGCCTTCTCTGCACGGGTGCCTCTGGGAATTCAATTGTCCCCCTGAGTCAGCTCACTCCCCTTGAATCAGCGCCCTGCACCGTTCCAGCGCCTCGGCCAACCCCACGGCCTCCTCCGGCGCGGCGCTGAGGTACGCCTCCAGCCCTGCGGCGACGGCGAGTATCTCGCGCTGCGCCTCCGTCAACTCAATCTCCCCAAAGATGCGGGCGTGGTCACCGACCTCAAGCGCGACGCCGAGGACGTCCTGGAGCGCGCGGACGGTCTGGAGGTGGCGGCGCGAGACGCAGGTCTCGGGGAGGGCCTCGACGCCGACCACCTCGCGGAGCTGGAGGCGGTCGCCGCTGAACTCGGCGATCACGGTGAACAGGCGCTCGACGCCGAGATCGATGGTCCCGGGCAGGTGCCGCCCGGTCTCGGGGCCAGGGAGCAGCCCGAGGAGGGCGCGCGGGGCGCTTGAGGCGGTGAGCAGGTTGGCGAGCAGGTCGCTGGCGTGGCGCATGGCGAGCGTCCCGGCGGCGGGGCCGACGAGGGTGGCGTCGGTGGCCATCCAGGCCTCCAGGGCGGCCTCTGGGTCGTCCCAGACGACGAGGCACGGGCCAGGGATTGAGGCGGCCCAGCGGTTGGCGCTGCGCAGGGCGATGGCCGCGGCGCCTGGCTGGTTGGAGGCGGTCGGGGTGAGCGCGGTCCACCGGTCGGGGAGCGGCGCGGGGAGCGGCGCGGCGCTGACCCAGAGGCCGCGGGCGTCGGGGCCGAGCTGGTCGAGGAGGGTCGGCGCGAGCTGCCGGGCGAGGCGTCGGAGGGCGGCGAGGTCATCGCCGCGCCATGCGGTGGCGAGGCCCTGGGCGCAGGGGGCGAGCACGTCGAGGCCGGGGTGTCCGGTGGCGAGGTGGCGCAGCGTGGGGGGGGCCACCGGGTTGGGCGTAGGCTGGGGGGCGAGGAGCGCGTGGTGGCCGGGCTCGACGTGGTCGAGGTCGGTGAGGCTGTCGTCGGGAGGGTCTGGTGCGAGGTCGAGGCAGACGCCGACGCCAGGCTGTGGGCCGCGGCGGGTGACGGCGCGGACCTCGGTGGGGTTGTCGGGGCCGATGACTTCGACGAGGGCGAGGGTGTCTGGGTCGCGCAGGAGCGCGCCGGGGGAGGGGAGGGCGTCGGCCTCGAACTCAACAAAGACGACCGCGACGCCGTGGTGACGGACGACGCGGCCCGAGACGACGCTCAGGGACAGGAGCGACGGGGGAGGTGGCATGGCGGATCAGCTGTTCTTATCCTCTTCAGCGACAAAGAGGCGAGCGCGGGCGCGGTCAAGCGCGGCGCGGTGGAGCTTGGCGGCGTCGTCCTCGACGTGGTCGCGGCCCATCTCCTCCTGGAGCTTCTTCTCGGCGGCCTCCAGGGCGGCGCGGGCGCGGTCGGGGTCGATCGCGTCGGCCGACTCGGCCTCGTCGGTGAGGATGTTGACCTCGGCGGGCATGATCTGAGCGAAGCCGCCGTGGATCGCGAACCGGGTCGCCTTGCCGTCCTTGTGACGGATGACGACGCGGCCGGAGCGCAGGGTGGTCATCAGCGGGAGGTGGCCCTCCAGGATGCCCAGCTCGCCGTTGAGCCCGGGCAGGACGACCTCCTCGATGGGGGAGTCGCCGCTGGCGTAGGCGATCGCCTCGGGGGTGATGATCTCGACCTTCAGTGACATGGTCGGTGGCCTCCTTGGGGCGTGGGCGGCGCCTCGGGGCGCCGTGGTGAAGCAGGCGCGCCAGGGGCGCGCGGCTGATCCGGGTGATCCCGGCCGCCCCCAGGGGGGCGGCGCGGGTCAGGATCAGGCCTGCAGCTCTTTGGCCTTGGCGCGAGCGCTCTCCAGGTCACCGACCATGTAGAAGGCGTCCTCGGGCAGGTCATCGACCTCGCCGTTGATGAGCGCCTTGAAGCTGGCGACGGTGTCCTCGACCTTGACGTAGATGCCAGGGCGGCCGGTGAACTGCTCGGCGACGTGGAAGGGCTGGCTGAGGAACTTCTGGACCTTCCGGGCGCGCTCGACGGTGCGGCGGTCCTCCTCGCTCAGCTCGTCCATACCGAGGATGGCGATGATGTCCTGAAGCTCCTTGTAGCGCTGCAGGATGGTCTGCACGCCGCGGGCGACCTCGTAGTGCTCCTGACCGAGGACCTGGGGGTCGAGGATCCGGCTCGACGAGTCGAGCGGGTCAACCGCCGGGTAGATGCCCAGCTCGGAGATGGCGCGCGACAGAACGGTCGTCGCGTCAAGGTGAGCGAAGGTGGTGGCCGGGGCGGGGTCGGTCAAGTCATCCGCGGGCACGTAGACGGCCTGGATGGAGGTGATCGAGCCCTTGGAGGTGGTCGTGATCCGCTCCTGGAGGGCGCCCATCTCGGTGGCGAGGGTGGGCTGGTAGCCGACGGCGCTGGGGATACGACCGAGGAGCGCCGACACCTCCGAGCCCGCCTGGGTGAAGCGGAAGATGTTATCGACGAACAGGAGCACGTCCTGGCCCAGCTCGTCGCGGAAGTACTCGGTCAGCGTCAGGGCGCTGAGCGCGACGCGGGCGCGGGCCCCGGGGGGCTCGTTCATCTGCCCGTAGACGAGCGCCGCCTTGGACTTCTCCCAGTCCTGGCCAGCGTCGATGACGTTGGACTCGACCATCTCGAAGAAGAGGTCGTTGCCCTCGCGGGTGCGCTCGCCGACGCCCGCGAACACGGAGTAACCACCGTGCCCGAGGGCGACGTTGTTGATCAGCTCCATGATGATGACGGTCTTGCCGACCCCGGCGCCGCCGAACAGGCCGGTCTTACCACCGCGCGAGTAGGGGGCGAGCAGGTCGATGACCTTGATCCCGGTCTCGAACACGTCGACCTGGGTGGACTGCTCGGTGAACTCGGGCGGGGTGCGGTGGATCGGGAGGTGGTGCTTGACCTCGAGGTCGCTCACCGACTCGATCTTCGCCTTCTCCAGCGTGTGCTCGCGGTACTTGACGTGACCGTCGTGCATGTACCGCTCGCGCAGCTCGTAGCTGGTGTCGGTCTCGCCGGTGATCGACGCCCGGAGCGTCTCGCCGTCCATGAGCTTGAAGATCTTCAGCTCGTCCACCGGCTCGCCGACGACGTTGAGGATCCGCCCCAACACCTCGCGGCCGACCGGCATCATGATCGGGTTGCCGGTGTTGGTCACGTTGGTGCCGCGCACCAGACCCTCGGTGGAGTCCATCGCGACGGCGCGGACCATGTTCTGGCCCAGGTGCTGGGCGACCTCAAGCACGAGGTTGTCCTCGTGCTCGTCGATGTTCGGGTTGGTCGTCTTGAGCGCCGTGTTGATCTCGGGCACGTGACCGGGCTCAAAGGCCACGTCCACGACGGGCCCCATGACCTGGACAATCTTCCCCGCTCCGTTGACGTCGGACATGGATTGCTTCTCCTTGATCTAAGTCGTCCTCGGGGCCATCAGCCGTGCAGGGCTTCGGCGCCGCTTGTAATCTCGACGAGTTCTCTGGTGATCGCCGCCTGACGCGCCCGGTTGTACTTGAGGGTCAGGCTGGCGATCATGTCCTTGGCGTTGTTCGTGGCGTTGTCCATCGCGGTCATCCGCGAGCCCTGCTCGCTGGCCACCGAGTCCAACATCGCCTGGTGCACCAGCACCTCGATGTACTTCGGGAGGATCACCTCCAGCAGGGCGTCCCGGCCCGGCTCGAAGATCGCCTCGCGGTTGTCGTCGCTGGCGTCCTCGTCACCCACCTGGCCGATGGGCAGGAGGCGATCGACGCGCTGCTCCTGGGTGATCGCCGACTTGAACTCGTTGTAGGCGATGTAGACGTGGTCGTAGGTGCCGTCGGTGAACCCCTGGATCAGCTCCTGGGCGATCTCCTTGGCGATCGCGAACGACACCCCCCCGATCAGCAGGTCGGGGTGGTACTTCACGTGCTCGGGCTCCGAGCGCCGGATCCAGTCGCGCCCCTTCTTGCCGATCACCTTGAGGTGGAGGGCGTCGAAGGTCTTGGCGTGGTGCTTTCGGAAGCTGTCCACGCGGCGCAGGAGCGTCGCGTTGAAGCCGCCGCAGAGGCCGCGATCGCTGGTCAGGACGACCAGCAGCGCCGTGCCCCCCTCGGCCTCGTCGTGCTGACGGAGCAGCGGGTGGGCGTCCTCGTCCACGAGGGCGCCGAGCTGGCTGGTCACCTCGTCGATCTTCTGCCCGTAGGGGCGCGCCCTGGTGATCGCGTCCTTGGCCCGGTTGAGCTTGGCGGCGGCGACCATCTTCATGGCGCTGGTGATCTTCTGCGTGTTCTTGACGGTGCGGATCCGCTTGCGGATGTCCTTCAGGTTTGCCATCGCGACTCTCCCGTGCGGCGAATTACTTGAACTGGCTGGTGAACGCCTCGAGCGCCGTCATCACCTTGCCGGTGGTCTCCGAGCGCTTGTCCGCCTTGTTCAGGTTCTTGCCGAACTTGCCGTCCTTGATGATGGCGTCGTACAGCTCGCTGTGCTTGGCGTCGAAGTAGGCGTACAGCTCCTCCTCGTAACGACCGATCTCGGAGACCGAGATGTCGTTGAGCAGGCCCGCGTTGGCCGCCGTGATGATCAGGATCTGCTTGGCCACCGGCAGCGGCGAGTACTGCGCCTGCTTGAGGATCTCGACCAGCCGCTCACCGCGGGCGAGCTGCGCCTGGGTGGTCTTGTCCAGATCCGAGGCGAACTGGGCGAACGCCGCCAGCTCGCGGTACTGCGCCAGGTCGAGGCGCATCGTCCCGGCGACGTTCTTCATCGCCTTGATCTGGGCCGACCCGCCGACCCGGGACACCGACAGACCGGCGTTGATCGCCGGGCGGACGCCCGAGAAGAAGAGGTCGGTCTCCAGGAAGATCTGGCCGTCGGTGATGCTGATGACGTTGGTCGGGATGTACGCCGAGACGTCGCCCGCCTGGGTCTCGATGATCGGCAGCGCCGTCAGCGACCCGGCGCCCTCGCGGTCGGACATCTTCGCGGCGCGCTCCAGCAGCCGGCTGTGGACGTAGAAGACGTCCCCGGGGTACGCCTCGCGCCCGGGCGGGCGACGGAGCAGCAGCGCCAGCTGGCGGTAGGCCACCGCCTGCTTCGAGAGGTCGTCGTAGATGATCAGCGCGTGCATCCCGTTGTCGCGGAAGAACTCGCCCATCGCGACCCCGGCGTAGGGCGCCAGGTACTGCAGCGGCGCCATGTCCGAGGCGTTCGCCGCCACGACGATGGTGTACTCCATCGCGCCGTGCTGCTTGAGCTTATCGACGACCTGCGCCACCGTGGACTGCTTCTGGCCGACCGCCACGTAGATGCAGAACAGCGGGTTCTGGTCGCTGCCCGCCTCGTGGGTCTGCTTCTGGTTGATGATCGCGTCGATCGCCACCGCGGTCTTGCCCGTCTGGCGGTCGCCGATGATCAGCTCGCGCTGCCCGCGGCCGACCGGCACCAGCGCGTCCAGCGCCTTGAGCCCTGTCTGCATCGGCTCGTGCACCGACTTACGGGCGATGATCCCCGGCGCCTTCACCTCGACCCGGCGCTTCTCGTCCGACTCGATCGGGCCGTTGCCGTCCAGCGTCTGACCCAGCGGATCGACCACCCGCCCCAGCAGCCCCTTGCCCACCGGCACCTCGACGACCTGGCCGGTCCGCTTGACCTCGTCGCCCTCGTGCACCAGGTGACCCTCACCGAGGAGCGCCGCCCCGACGTTGTCGTCCTCCAGGTTGAGCACCATCCCGAAGGCGTCGTTCGGGAACTGGAGCAGCTCGCCGGCCATCGCGTTCTCCAGGCCGTAGACGCGCGCGATGCCGTCGCCGACGCTGATCACGCTACCCGTCTCGGAGATCTCGACGTGCTTGTCGTAGTCCTTGATCTGCTTCTTGATGATCGAGCTGATTTCGGCAATGTTGATCTGCATTGTCCCTTGTTCATCCTCTATCCGTGCTCACCCACCACCACGCGCAGGTAAGATGTCCCGTGTCCCTTAGCGGCGCTCGGGCGCCTCAAGCCTCTTGCATCGCAGCGTCCCGCAGCCGGCGCAGCTGGTTGCGCAGGCTCCCGTCGTAGACCTTGTCGCCGATCCGCGCCACCATCCCGCCGATCAGGTCGGGGTCGGTGTCCGTCTCCAGCTCCACCTTCTTGCCGGTCAGCCGCGCCAGCACCTGCTTGACCCGGCCCAGCTGAGCAGGGGCGAGCTTCTGGGCGCTCGTCACCTGCGCCCGCACGATCCCCTCTTTCTCATCCAGCAGCCGCTGGAACGACGTGAAGATCCCCTCCAGCGCCGACAGCCGCCCCTTGTCCACCAGGAGCTGCGCGAAGTTCGTCACCAGCACCCCCAGCTTCAGCGACTGCGCCACGGCCCGGAGCACCTCCTTGCGCTGCTCCACCCGCAGCGACGGCGCCGACACGATCGTCCGCAGCTCGTCGCTCTGGCGGTAGGCCTCCGTCAACGTCTCCAGATCCTTGTACAGGACCCGGGCGTTGCCCTCCTCGACGCCCAGCTCGAACAACGCCTTCGCGTACCGAAGCGCGATCCCTCCACCTGCCATGGCCTCTCTCTCCTCGTCCGCTCCGGGCGGCCCTCGCCGGGCCACCTCGTCGGGTGTCGTCTCGTCATCGTCGGCGCGGCCCCTCGTCAGGCCCGCGCCCACCGCCTCAGGCTGACGCCTGCTCGTCCAGGTCGCTCAGGAAACCATCGACCAGCGCCGTGTGCTGCGACGCCGTCAGCTCCTTGCGCATCGCCTTCTCCGCCAGCTCGCTGGCCAGCGTCAGCACCTCGGCCTCCAGCGCCGCCTTGGCGCTGGCGATCTCCTGCGTCACGGTCAGCTCCGCCTCGTCCCGGATGCGGCGCGCCCGCGCCTCCGCCTCCGCGATGATCCGGTCGCGCTCCGCCTCGCCCAGCGAGCGGTACTCGGCGATCAGCTCGTCGCGCTCGTCCGCCAGGCCGCTGAGCTTCGCCTGGTACGTGTCCAACATCGCGCGCGCCTCCTCGTGGAGCTTGCGCGCCTCCTCCAGCTCCGCCGTCACCCGCGTCTTGCGGTCGGCCAGGAACTTCTGGAACGGCTTGCGCGCGAAGTAGATCGCCGCGCCGATCAGCAGCGCCATGTTGATGAAGTGAAAGATGAACATGTGGATGATGTGGCCTTCGTCGCCACCACCCGCCGCCATCGCCACCGTCGGCGCCACGACCACGGCCCCGGCGATCATCGCCGCCGCCGCCCGCCTGCGCACCGTTGCTGCTGCTCTCATCATATCCGCGTCCCCTCCAACGTCGGGTTGCATTCGTCTGACGGCGCGCCGCGCGCCGCCTCTCGGCGTCACGCCGACGGCACCAGGCGATTCACGATCAGGCGGGAGAGCACCTTGGCCTCCTCCCTCATCTCCGTGCGCGCCTCCTCGACCTGCCCCTGGAGCTTCTCGCGGTGCTCGGCGAGCTTCGCGTTGGCCTCCTGCTGCGCCTCCGTCAGGATCTCCTGCTGGCGCCTGGCCGACTCGTCCTTCAACTCCTGCCGCAGCGCGTTGGCCTCCTCGCGGGCCTGGGACAGCTTCGCCTCGTAGCTGGCGATCGCCTCCTCCGCGTCGTGGCGCAGGGTGCGGGCTTCGTCCCGCGTGCCCACCGTCGCCTGCTGACGCTTGTCGCTGACCTTCAGATAGGGATCGAAGATGAGCGCCTTGAGGCCGAGCCAGCACACGATGAAGATCACCAGATAGATCAGGTAGGTGATGTCCAGGCTGACCGGGCTTCCGCCCGCCATCATGTTGACCCCCAGCTCGAGGGCTTCCTCGGGGAGCTGTTGGTTCAGGATGTCGCTGAGGTTGATCTGATCCATCGAAACCCTGCGTGGCGTGAGGGGCTGACCCGACCCGGGAGGGTGAATCAGCCGACGTGATGGGGGTCGCCGTGTTGGCCTCTTGAGCGGTCTCGCTGCCCAGGCGAGCGCCCCCCGAAGGTTCGGCGATGGCGTAGCACAGCCCCAAAAAGGTGTCAAGGCGGAACTGACCTGTCACGCGGCTCGGTTGGTCGGGCCATGACGCGGTTTGTGTGTGATCTCAGGGGGGGCCGCTCGACCCCACCCGAAGCCCACCTCACGATCCCGCCCCACAACCATGATCGGGCGCCTCATACACCGGATCCTCCAGCTCGTACTCCGCCACCAGATAATCGACCGCTCGACCCCGGACCCGCCGGTTCCACCCCCCCAACCCCGACGGCGCCACCTCCGGCGCCTCCACGCCCCCTGGCCACTTCACCACCACCCGCCGCCTCGCCGCGCCACACGCCGCCTCCAGCAACGCCTCGCCGAGCGGCGCGCCGACCGCCAGCCGCCGCACGATCCCGAACCCCGACGCGGCCGCCGCGGGCTCCGTGAACATCGGGTCGAGGTACACCACGTCCGCCTCCACCCCCGCCAGCCGCTCCTGCGCCCGACCCTCCATCACCCGCACCCGCCCCGCGGCCTCCGACCACGCCCGCCCCTCCTCGCTCATCCGGGCCAGCCCCTCACCGACCAGCGCAGCGAGCACCGGGCTCGCCTCCACCCCGAACACAGCGACCTGGAGCGCGTGGGCGATGTGCAGCGCGTCCCCCGCCAGCCCCAGCGTCCCGTCCCACACCTCCCGAACCGGTCGCCCCTCCGCAGGCGCGATGGCGCGGATCAGCGGGTGGTCGCGCCCATCCAGGCGCTTGAGGTAGAACATCCCCGGCCCAACCACCAGCTGCTCCCCCGACGCCGCCTCAATCGTATGATGGGCCTGGCTCACCACGTACGCCCCCCACGCGCCGTGCGCGTCCATCAGGCGAGCCAGCCCGACGGAGCGGGTGACGAACGGGAGCTGGAGCGCCTCCGCCAGCGCCCGAGCCGTCGGCTCCAGCGCGCGGCGGTTGCTCCGGGATGTGGTGAGGATGAGGGTCATGCCGTCGCTCCCTGTCGGTGACGAGGGCGACGATGGGTGGGGCGGTGGGGGTTGTCAAGCGGCGCTGCGGCGGAGCGTTGTGTTTGCGGGGGGCATGGGCTTTAATCGACCGGGACGCGGTTGACGCGGTTGACGCGGTTGACGCAAGGACCAACGGAGCGGAGGGCGACCGATGAGCGAGTGGACGACGTTGAAGGTGGAGCGGCACGGCGAGCACGTGGCCGAGGTGATCCTGAACCGCCCGGACAAGGGCAACGCGATGAACCCGGCGATGTTCCGCGAGATCGCCGAGGTGTTCGACGCGCTGGACGCCGACGACGCGGTGCGGGCGATCGTGCTGCGGGGGGAGGGGAGGGCGTTCAGCTACGGGCTCGACCTCCAGGAGGCGATGGGGATGCTGGGGCCGCACCTCCAGGGCGGGCTCGGCGGGCAGCGCAAGCGGCTGTACGCGCTGATCAAGGAGCTGCAGCACCAGACCGGGAGCCCGGCGCGGTGCCGCAAGCCGGTGGTGGCGGCGGTGCACGGCTGGTGCATCGGCGGCGGGGTGGACCTGATCTCGGCCTGCGACGTCCGGCTGTGTGAGGTGGGGGCGAAGTTCAGCGTCCGCGAGGCCCGGATCGGGATCGTGGCCGACATCGGCAGCTTGCAGCGGTTGCCGCGGATCATCGGCGACGCGGCGACCCGCGAGCTGGCGCTGACGGCCAAGGACATCGGCGCCGAGCGGGCGCTGCGCATGGGGCTCGTCTCCGACGTGGTGGAGGGGGCCGAGGCCCTACGGGCGCGGGCGCTGGCGGAGGCGGAGGCGATCGCCGGGCTCTCCCCGCTCGTCGTTCAGGGGGTCAAGCAGGTCCTCGACGCGACCTCCGGGAAGTCGATCGACGACGGCCTGGAGTACGTGGCGCTGTGGAACAGCGCGTTCCTGGCGTCGCTCGACCTCGGGGAGGC
The DNA here is from genome assembly GCA_002716585.1 of Myxococcales bacterium. Classification (GTDB taxonomy): domain Bacteria; phylum Myxococcota_A; class Bradymonadia; order Bradymonadales. The sequence continues at coordinate 9,848 of PBBL01000017.1, forward strand.
GATGGCGTCCTTCTTTGAGAAGCGCGAGCCCCGGTACACCGGGGAGTAGAGGGGTGAGGCCGCGCCAGGTCGGCGCGGCCCCGGTGAGGTGGGGCGCTGTGTGAGGTCAGGGCGTGGGGGCTCAGGCGGCCGAAGCCTCCTTGCCCTTGGCCTTCTTCTTGGAGCGGCTCGTGGCGCGGCTCTTCTTGGCGACCCGGGTGCGGTTGGTCTCGTCGTGCATGTAGAGTTCGGGCTGACGGATGATGCCCTCGGAGGCGGCGAAGTGGGCGAGCTGCTTGCGCATGAGCTTGCGGCCACGGAAGAGGCGGCTCATGACGGTGCCGACGGGGCACTCGAGGATGTGGGCGATCTCCTTGTAGGAGAAGCCCTGGAGGTCCGCGAGGACGACCACCATCCTGAACTCGATGGGAATGTTCTCCAGGGCTGAGCGGATATCCTCACTGAAGAGCTTGTGAAAGAGGCCACGCTCGGGGTTGTTGCGCACCTTGTTGCGGCTGTGGAGGTTCTCTTCCACGGGGCGCAGGTCGTCGGCGCCGAGTATCTCGCGCTCTTTGACCTTGCGGCGGTAGTTGTTGATGAAGGTGTTGGTGAGGATCTTGAAGAGCCAGGCCCGGCAGTTGGTGTTCTTCTCAAACCGGTGGAAGAAGGTGAACCCCTTGAGGTAGGTCTCTTGAACAAGGTCCTCGGCGTCGCGCTCGTTCTTGGTCAGGCGCAGCGCCGTGGCGTACAGCTCGTCGGTGTACACCAGCGCCGTCTCCTCAAACTCGGCGATGTCCGAGCGGGTGTCTGGCGCGCCTCGCGACAGTCGATTTTCGTTGATCTTGAGCATCGGTGTGTCCTATATAAGGCCGCTGCCATCTTACGCCCGTGCGAATTGGGTTCGATGCGCGGCGATCAGCTCCTGCCTGATCATACGCCCATATTGTTCCAATGGGTGCACGATACAGAATAAATCGTTCTACGTCACATGGAGAGAGGGAGAGCCCGGTTGGCCCCGCTCCCACTCATCTGCACACTCCATAAGCTAAACACGTCCTGGGGGTGTCGCAACGTGAACGTCCTCCTAACCTTTTCGGTATCGTAACCATCGGGCTTGAGTAAAAGCTCAAGGGCCTCTTGACAGGTCCCCTCGGGCCAACCGGGGTGCGCTCCGGGGGTGGGATCGTGGTGCGTCGGGGGCGTCGGGCGTTACAGACGTAAACCACTGAATATTTTTTCGGTTGTCTGGGGCGTTCGGCTTGACCCGCCGTAGGCGGTGGTGTAGAATGGGCTTCGTATTGGACGGGCTGGAAGTGCAGATTGGCCCGTGCCTGCTTCAGGCGGCTGAGGTGTCACGTTGGACAGCCTGGCGGCGGAGCGGGTGAGGGCAAGAGGAGTCGATGCGCGAAGGTGTGTGTGTTGGTGGGGGTCGGCCCGGTCGTGGGTCGGGTTCGGGCGGAGACGCCGAGCCGAAGCCTCCCGAGCCACCCTCGCGTCAGTGAAGAGGACCAGGTGCGCCGCGACGACAGGTCGGCGCGGACCTGAGCGAGAGGACGAGCCACATGACGGTTGAGTCGAACATCATCCCCGTCAACATCGAAGACGAGATCAAGCACTCCTACATGGATTACGCGATGAGCGTGATCATCGGGCGTGCGCTGCCGGACGTGCGGGACGGCCTCAAGCCGGTGCACCGACGCATCCTGTACGCGATGCACGAGCTGGGCAACCGGTGGAACGCGTCCTACAAGAAGTCGGCGCGCGTCGTGGGTGACGTGATCGGTAAGTACCACCCCCACGGCGACAGCGCGGTGTACGACGCGTTGGTGCGGCTGGCGCAGGACTTCAACATGCGGGTGCCGCTGGTGGACGGCCAGGGCAACTTCGGGTCCGTGGACGGCGACCCGGCGGCGGCGATGCGCTACACCGAGGTGCGGATGGCGAGGGCGGCCAGCGAGCTGCTGGCCGACATCGGCAGCGAGACGGTGGACTACGGGCCGAACTACGACGACTCGCTGTTTGAGCCGCTCGTGCTGCCGACGCGGATCCCGAACCTGCTGGTGAACGGCTCGGAGGGGATCGCGGTCGGCATGGCCACCAAGATCCCGCCCCACAACCTGCGGGAGGTGGTGGACGCGACGATCGCGCTCATCCAGGACCCCGAGCTGACCGTGCAGGACCTGATGGGCTACGTGCGCGGCCCGGACTTCCCGACCGGCGGCTTCATCTGCGGCCGCGAGGGGATCGAGGAGGCGTTCACGACCGGGCGCGGCAAGGTCATCATGCGCGCCCGGGTCGAGGTCGAGGAGCGCGCCCGCGGCCGCGAGGCGCTGATCATCACCGAGCTGCCGTTCCAGGTGAACAAGGCCAAGCTGGTCGAGAAGATCGCCGATCTGGTCCGCGACAAGAAGATCGAGGACATCTCCGATCTGCGCGACGAGTCCGACCGCCGCGGGATGCGGGTCGTGATCGAGCTGAAGACCGGCTCGGTGCCGATGGTCGTGCTCAACAACCTCTACAAGATGACCCCGATGCAGCAGACCTTCGGGGTGATCATGCTGGCGATCGTCGCCGGTCAGCCGCAGGTGATGGACCTCAAGGAGGTGCTGAGCCACTTCTACGACTTCCGCCGCGACGTGGTCACCCGGCGCACGCTCTACCTGCTCCGCCAGGCGCAGGCCCGCGAGCACATCGTCGAGGGCCTGGTCACGGCGCTCGATCACATCGACCAGGTGATCAGCACCATCCGCGCCAGTCCCGACACCCAGACCGCCCGCGAGCGCCTCATGGACCAGTTCCTGCTCTCCGAGCGGCAGGCCCAGGCGATCCTCGACATGCGCCTCCAGAAGCTCACCGGCCTCGAGCGCGACAAGCTGCTCACCGAGCTGGAGGAGCTGCGCAACGAGATCAGCGAGCTGAAGCGGATCCTCACCGACGACAACCGCCTCAACGAGGTGATCGTCGAGGAGCTGGAGGCGGTCCGCGACCAGTACGGCACCGACCGGCTCACCGAGATCCTCAACGAGTCGCCCGACTTCGACCCCCTCGCGCTCATCGCCGACGAGGACATGGTCGTCACCGTCAGCCACGCCGGCTACATCAAACGCAACCCCCTGAGCGACTACCGCAAGCAGATCCGCGGCGGCAAGGGCAAGCGCGGCATGTCCACCCGCGACGAGGACTTCGTCGAGGACATCTTCGTGGCCAGCACCCACGACTCCATCCTCGTCTTCACCTCCTTCGGGCGAGTCTTCAAGCTCGGCGTCCACGACGTCCCGCAGGCCAGCCGCACCGCCCGCGGCAAGGCGATCATCAACCTGCTGCGCTTCGACCCCGACGAGAAGGTCCGCGCCATCCTCCCCATCCAGGAGTTCAGCGACCACGAGTACCTGATCTTCTCGACCCGCTCCGGGCAGGTCAAGCGCACCGCCCTCAGCGAGTACTCCAACATCCACGCCGGTGGCCTCATCGCCATCAACCTCCGCGACAAGGACGACCTCATCGATGTCCGCCTCGTCGAAGAGGACCAGGACGTCTTCCTCGCCAGCCGCGACGGCAAGGCGATCCGGTTCTCCGTCGCCGACGTCCGCCCCATGGGCCGCAACACCCAGGGCGTGCGTGGGCTCAAGCTCGTCGAGAAGGACGAGGTCGTCGGCATGGTCGTCCTCAAGGACAACGACGCCAACATCCTCACCGTCTGCGAGAACGGCTACGGCAAGCGCACCCAGACCAGCGAGTACCCCGAGCAGCGCCGCGGCGGCCAGGGGGTCATCACCATCAAGACCTCCGACCGCAACGGCCCCGTCGTCGCCATCCGTCAGGTCCTCGATGACGACGAGCTGATCATGATCTCCAACGCCGGGCAGATCATCCGCACCGGCATGGCCAGCATCCCCGTCCTCGGGCGCAACACCCAGGGCGTCAAGCTCTTCTCGCTCGGCGATGAGGAGCAGATCGTCGGCGTCGCGCGCGTCGTCGATGAAGACGAGGAGGCCGAAGAGGGCGAGGACGGCGAGGGCCTGGAGGCCGCGGGCGATGCTGGTGAGGGCGACGCCGGTGAGGGCGACGAGGGCGAAGGCGCCAGCGACGACGTCGCCGAAGACGCCGCCGAGGGCGACGACGCCTGATCGTAGCCTGCCGCAGGTCTGCGCCAACCTGGCGCGGCGTGCGACCCAAGCGAACAAGCGAAGGCCGTGGGTGATCCACGGCCTTCGCTTTTTGTCGTCTGGGGCCTTGCGCCGCGGCGTTCGGTGGGCTCAACTCACCGTGTCACGATGTCCAGCACGCCCTGGCGCTCCAGGGTCAGCTCGGGCGCGGGTCCGGCGCTCAGCTCAAACAGGGCGATCTCGGGCCGGGTGCGGTAGCGCCACGGGAACAGGTCGCTGCCGAGCCCTTGCGAGACGTAGAGCAGCCCGTTGTCGAGCGGGTACGCCCCCATGACCAGGCTCATGCCGATGCGCCGCGCCAGGCGGCGCATGATGGGCGTGTCGAACTGGAGGCCGTGGGTGTGGCCCGAGAGGATCAGGTGCCCGCCGTGTTCGGCGATCTCGGGGGCGATCTCGGGCATGTGGGAGAGGGTGAGGCAGAAGTGGGCCTCGGGGTCGGCGTCGCGGAACGCCTCGGGGACGTCGTGGTGTCGGGTGACCGCGTCATCGACGCCGACCACCGTGAGCTGGTGCCCTCGGGCGGTCGTGACGCGGGTGGAGGCGTTGACCAGGACCGGGACCCCGATGGCGTCGAAGGCGCGCTGGGTCTCCTCGTGGCACGCCTTGTAGTCGTGGTTGCCGAGCGTGGCGAAGGTGGGCGCGTTGAACCCGGCCATCGGCTCGACGCAGGGGGCGATGTCGCTGCGGCGGTGGCCGACGTAGTCGCCGGTGAGGACCACGAGGTCGACCTCCTGGGCGTTGACGAAGCGCACGAGCGCCTCCAGCTCCGGCCCGCGGATCCACGGCCCATAGTGAATGTCGGTCAGGTGCGCCAGGCGCAGCCCCTGGGTGCGCGCGTCGATGCGGGGGTGGGTGAAGGTGTGGTGGTTGACCTCGACCTGGGTGAAGGGGTTGGTGCGGCGCAGGCGGCGCGCTCCTCCAAAGGCGCTTGAGGTGAGGGTGCGGGCGAGGTATCGACGATCTCGGGTGCGTGGCATGATGGCTCCTGGTCGCGCTTGCCCTGAGGGCGGCTCGGCGGGGAGAACGTGGCTTGAGGGTGAGGGCTTCCCAGGTGAATGTAAAGGCCTGTGGCGCGACGAGTCTATCCGAACATCGGGGTGCGCTCCGACGAGCTGGCGCGGGCGATGGTGGGGGGCGGGCTGGGAGGGACGCCGAGTCACAGTGGGCCGATCCTGGAGAATCGGGATATTCGTGATTTTATGGCGTCGTTGGGTTGAGTTTTCAGGTGCTTCTGTGAGGGGTTGGGCGTGTTGCCCGTTCTTTCGGAGGGAGACGTCAGACGAGCAGGGCGCAGCGGAAGCCGATTGCGGCGTTGGAGGTGTCCGCTGACTCGCTCAGGCCGCGGGCTCATGGATGTTGTAGAGCGTCGCGTAGAGCACCGGCACGACCAGCAGCGTCAGCAGGGTGGCCACGGTCAGACCCCCCATGATGGTCACCGCCATCGCCCCGAAGAAGACGTCGAAGGCCAGCGGGATCATGCCCAGCACGGTGGTGAAGGCCGCCATCGCCACGGGTCGGACGCGGCTCGTGCCCGCCTCGACGATCGCTGTGTAGGGCTGCATGCCATCACGCATGTAGATCTCGATCTGCTCAAGGAGCACGATCGCGTTCTTGATCAACATCCCCGACAAGCTCAGGAAGCCGAGCAGCGCGACGAAGCCGAACGGCTGATCGAAGATGAGCAGGCCCGCCGTCACGCCGGTGATCGCCAGCGGGAGCGTGAGGAAGACGATCACCGCCGGTCGCAGGGCGTTGAAGAGGCCGATCACGATCACGATCATCAGCGCGAAGCACAGTGGGACGTTGGACATCAGCGTCGCGTTGGCCTCGGTCGAGTTCTCGTGCTCGCCGCCCCACTCCAGAGTGTAGCCCGGTGGCAGGTCGATCGCCTCGACCTGTGGCCGCAGCGTCGTGAAGACCGCGCTGGCGATGCCGTCGCGGGGCTCGCACTGAGCCGTGATCGTCCGCTGACGGTCACGGCGGCGGATGACCGGATCCTCGAACTCCAGCGCCACCCCGGCGATCACCTGGTTGACTGGGAGCGCCCGGCCCGTCAGGCGCGACCAGACCTGGGCGTCCTGGAGCGGGTCAACGCCGACGCGCTCCGCCTCGGGGAGCCGAACCGTGACCGGGAGCATGCGGTCCCCTTCGCGGTAGAGGCCAACGGTGAGCCCGGTGGTCGAGAGCGCGAGCACGTCGCTGAGGTCCTTTCGGCTCACCCCGGCGCTCCTGGCCTGAGCTTCGGCGAAGCGCGGCCGCAGCACGGGGACGCGTCCTCGCCAGTCGTCGCGGACGTCCACGGCGGAGGGCTCGGCGCGCATGATCGCCTGTGCCTGCTCGGAGAGGTCGCGCAGCACCTCCGGGTCGGGCCCCTGAAAACGCGCCTCAATCTTGGCGCCGCCCCCCGGGCCGAGCGCGAAGCGCCTCGTGAAGGGCTGCGCCTGGGGGTGGGTGGCCTTGATGTGCGCCTCGATCTCGGCGCGCATGGCGTCGATGCGGTTGTAATCGCGCACCGTCACCAGGAGCTGCCCATAGGCGCTGTTGGGCATTTCGCCTTCGTAGGTGAGGATGAAGCGCTGACCACCCTGACCAATGAAGGCGGTCACCGACTCGACCCCCTCCATCTCCATGGCGAACCTGGACAGCTCGCGCATGTCCCGCTCGGTGTCGCGGATGTGCGTCCCCTCGGGGTTCCAGACGTTGACGAAGAACTGCGGGCGCGCCGACTCGGGGAAGAAGTTCTGCTTGACCAACCCGAAGGCCACGACCGCGATCGCCAGCGCCACCCCGACGCCCACGAGCGTCGCCCAGCGGTGCTTGATCAGCCGATTGAGCGTCCCGCGGTAGAACCGGAAGAAGGCTGTGTCGTAGGGGTCCGCGTCCGGGTCTTCGTTGGGGACCTTGAGGAAGAGGACCGCCAGCAGCGGGGTGATCGTGATCGCCAGCACCCACGACAGCATCAGCGAGATGGCGATCACTTGAAACAGCGATCCCAGGAACTCGCCCACGCTGTCCGGCGACAAGCTGATCGCGGCGAAGGCCAGGATCGCGATCAGCGTCGCCCCCAGCAGCGGCCAGATCGTCTCGTTGACGCTCTCGATCGCCGCCTTCACCCGGGGGGTCCCGCGCTGGAGGCGGATCAAGATCCCCTCCGTGACCACGATGGCGTTGTCGACCAGCATCCCCAGCGCGATCACCAGCGCCCCGAGCGAGATGCGTTGCAAGGTGATGTCCAGGGCGTCCATGAAGATGAACGTCCCAAGGATCGTCAGCAACAGCACCGAGCCGATGATCAGCCCGCTGCGCAGCCCCATGAACAGGAACAGCAGCACGGCCACGATCACCACCGCCTCGACGAGGTTGATCACGAACCCGGAGACGGCCTCCTCCACCACCTCGGGCTGGTCAGAGATCACCCCAAGCTCCACCCCGAGCGGTAACCCCCCCTCCAACTCCGCCAGCCTCGCTTGAACGGCCTCGCCGGTCTTGACCACGTTGCCACCGTCGACGGTGGAGACGCCGAGCCCGATGGCGGGCCGCCCGTTGTAGAGCATCAGCGACATCGGGGCGTCCACGACCTCGCGCTTGATGTCGGCGAGGTCGTCGAGGCGGGGCACGCCGTCAGAACGGCCACGGAGGAGGGTGGCGCCGATGGCGTCCACCGATGAGAGCGCGCCGGTCGGGTTGATCCGGACATCCTGACGATCGAGGTGGACTCGACCCGAGTCGGTGGCCTCTCCCTGGTAGCGGAGGGTCTGGGCGATGGTCTGCGGGGTGACGCCCTGCTGGGCCATGGCGGAGCGGGACATCTCGATCGTGATCGCCTCGCGCTGGACGCCGTTGATCTGCACCGAGCCGACCCCTTCGACCAGGAGCAGCTCCCGGCGGAGGTCGATGGCGATCTGTTCGAGCTGCTGTGGGGTGTAGCCGTCGCCGCTGATGGAGAAGTAGATGCCGTAGACGTCTCCCCAGTCGTCGTTGACCTGAGTCGGCCCTGCTCCGGGCGGGAGGGCCAGCTGGGCGTCGCTGACCTTGCGGCGCAGCTCGTCCCAGGTCTGGGGGATGTCGTCGCCCTGGACGGTGTCCTTGATGTCTACGATGATGATCGACGATCCGGCCCGCGACATCGAGCGGACCTGATCGATCTGACCCATGGTCTGGATCGCGCTCTCAAGCCGTTCGGTCACCTCCTGCTCGACCTCCTCGGGGGAGGCCCCGGGGTAGCCGGTCGCGACGATCGCGGTCTTGATGGTGAACGCGGGGTCTTCGAGCTGGCCGATGCCGAAGAAGGCCTTGACCCCCGCGATCGCCAGGCCAATGGTCAGGACGAGCATCAAGGTGCGCCGCTCCAGCGCCATGCGGGTGAGGTTCATCATCGAGCACCTCCGAACAGGTTGATGGCGTCGCCGCGGGGGACGATCTCAAGGCCCTCCGACGCGGAGCTGAGCCCCGCGGCGAGGAGGGTGTCGCCCGGGCGGAGCCCGGCGACGATCTCGACCCCGTCGTTTTGAACCTGGCCGACCTCGACGACGACGCGGCTCAGTGTGTTCTTCGGGGACACGCGCCAGACCATCGACCTCCCATCGGAGGTCGTCGTGAGCGTCGCCAGTGGGATGACGGGGGTGGCGCGGCGCGTGCGCTCCCACGTGACCGTGGCGGTCATGCCAGGCAGGATGGCGAGGTCGCCGGTGTCCACGGTGAGGGCGAGTTCGTAGGTGCGGGTGTCGGGGTTGATGTCGGTCCCATACTCGCGCACCTCCGCCGGAAACGACTCGCCGCCGTGGGCGCTGAAGCGGACCGACAGCTTCGGGTCGGGCTCGTTGGTGAGGGCGAGCATGTCCCGCTCGGGCACGTTGAGGCGGACCATGACCCGGCGCGTGTCCTGAAGGCGGAGGATGGGCTGGCCGGGGGCGACGGTCTGGTGGTTTTCGACCAGGACGCGGGCGACGCGGCCTGAGAAGGGGGCGCCGAGGGTCGTGTCCTGGAGGGAGAGGCGGGCTGCTTCGACGGAGCGGGTGACCTGCGCGAGCTGTGCGGTGGCGATCTGGAAGCCAGCCTGGGTCGCGTCAAGCTGGGCCTCAGGGACGGCGTGGGTGGCGACGAGCTTCTGGGCGCGCTCAAGGTCGAGGCGGGCCTTGTTGCGCTGAGCCCGCGCGGCGGCGGCCTGGGAGCGGAGCGCTCTGACCTGGACCTGGTAGTCGCGCGGATCGACCCGGGCGAGGGTGTCCCCCTCTTGAACGATGTCCCCCTCTTTGATGGGGAGATCGACCAGCGGGCCGCCGACCCTCAGCGCCAGCTCGACGGTCGCGAGCGCCTCGGCTTGAGCAGGGTAGGTGACGTCGGCGGAGGCGTTCGCCATGGGGACCGTGAAGGTGCTCGCCGGGCGAGGGGTGGCCTCCGAGGAGGGTGTCGCGTTGGAAGGGGTGTTGGGGACACAAGCGGTGGCCCAGAGTGGGGCGCCTGCGGCGAATAGGAGGAGCAGCGGTCTGGTTGAGGTGTTCATGCGTAAAGTTCCTGGGTGGTGGTGACAGGAGCAAGCTCAAAGGGGGTGGTAGGCTCCTGGGCGCCCTTGAAGATTGGGCGAAGTTCGATCAGGAGGTCGAGGAGGCCGTCGTAGATGGCCCGAACCCTCGCGTGCTTGAGCGCGTGCGGGTGAGTCAGGAGCCACAAGTTGGCTTCGGGGGCGGGCAGCGGCAGGTGGACGCGGCGCAGCTCCGCCACCGGGTCGGCCATGAAGCAGGGGAGGGCGCCGATGCCGAGGCCACACATGACCGCTTCGAGCATGGCGGCGGCTGAGCCAACCCGGATGCGGATGTCTTCGGGGGCGATCCGCTGCTCCAACCAGCGGTTCAGCGTCAGCTCGCGAAGCTCCTGATCAAGCCCGATCCACCCCGGTGAGGGGCGAGCGAGCGCCTCCTCGTGTGCGTAGAGCCCGCACTGGACCGGACCGACCCGGCGGCCGACGAGGTTCGGGTCAGGGGCGTCGGAGACGATCAGGGCGAGCGGGGTGTCGGGGGCGAGCGTGCCAGCGAGCGAGGCCTGCTCCTGAAGCTCGACCTGAATCAGGGGGAAGCGCTCGGCGAGCTGTCGGAGCGCGGGCATGACGATCGGGAGCATCGGCTGTGGCAGGGAGAGGCGGACTCGCCCGGCGAGCTGCTGCTGCTCGGCGGAGGCCTCCGCCTGGAGGTCGAACAGGGCGAGCTGGAACCGGTCGGCGACGCCGACAAGGGCGCCGCCGAACTCGGTGAGTTCCCAGCCGTCGTCGGTGTGGTGGATCAGGGGGAGGTTGAGGTTGGCCTCCAGGCGCGTGATGTGGCGCGAGACCGTTGTGCGATTGACGCCGAGGACCCGCGCGGCGCGGTGGGTCGAGCCGTGTTGGACGAGGGCGAGCAGGCTGCGGACGTGTTCCCAGTTCATGTGCGTGTCTCCTGTGTTGGTGTCAGCGGAGGAGGACGGTGTTGGCGCGGACGGTGTCGCCCATGGCGAAGCGGAGCTGCGCCGTGGCGATGGCGGCGTTGGTCCAGGCGATGCTCCGGGCGTTGCGGGCGCTGTTGAGGGCGGCCTCGCTGGCGACGAGGTCGACGGTCGTCGTCGCACCTTGAGCGAGCCGGGCCTGTTCGTTCTGGTAGACCTCCTCGGCTTCGGCGATGGAGGAGTCAGCGACCGCCCAGGCGGCGCGGGCGGTGTCGAGGTCGAGCCAGGCGTCGCGGACCTCCAGCTCGATCTGCTGACGCCGGTACTGACGCGCCAGCTCCACGTTCTGCGCCCGGAGCTGCGCGACCTCGACGCCGTGGCGGGTGGCGCCCCACTCGAAGGCGGTCCAGCGCAGCGAGACCCCGGCGTAGAACTGGTTGGGGTTGGCGAGCCCCTGCCCCTGGGTGTGCTGGTACGCCCCGATCAGCGCGACTTCGGGCAGGTACTCGGCCCGCGCGAGGTCCTCACCGAGGCCCGCGCGCCGACGCTGGAGGTCGAACAGGTCGAGCTGGACTCGGTTGGCGTGGGCCTGGTCGATCGCCTCGGAGAGGGGGACCGGTGGCTTGGGGGGGGCACCGGTGGAGTCGATCGGGGTGAGGGTGAGGGCGTCGCCGAGGTCCTGATCCATGAGCAACGCGAGCTGGGCGAGCGCCATGGCGCGGGCGTTGCCGAGGCGGATCAGCTCGCTCTGGGAGTTGGCCCGGGCGACCTTGACGCGGAGGGCATCAGCGCGGACCGCCGCGCCCGCACGGACGAGGGCCTCGACGCGTCGGGTCTGGGCGTCGAGGGTGTCGAGCGAGAGTTGGGCGTTGGCGATGAGCTGGTCGGTGAGCTGGAGCTGGAGCCAGACGACGGCGGTGTTGAGGGTGATGGCCTGACGGAGGGCGCGGCGTTCGAGCCTGGCGACCTCCACGTTGGTTTCGTCGAGTTGGTGGGCGAGGTGGATGGGGTAGAGCTGGACGAGAGGCTGGACGAGCGCGACTTGAAGGTCCGCGGTGACTTGATCACGGATGGTGCTTGGTGTGGAGAGGGCGGAGAAGAGGCCTGCGACAGCCTCCTCGTAGGGGGTTTGAGGGGCGGGGAGAGCGGGGGAGGCGCCGCCGAGGCTGAGGGTCAGCTCGTCGTCCCAGACGACGGCGTTGCCCTCAACCTGGAGCTGAGGGAGGTAGCGAGCGCCGGAGCGTTCGCTGGTGGCGAGCGCTTCATCGATGCGGAGGAGCTGTTGGCGATCCTGGAGGTTGCGCAGGAGCGCGGCGTCGATGGCGGCGTCCATGGAGAGTGGCTGCGCGCCAGCGAGTGAGCCGGTGAGGACGACCGCGAGCGCGGTGAGCGCTGCGGTGAGGGCGGCCTGGGAGGTGGGTGGCGTGTGTATCATGAGGACCCTGGTGTGCTGGTGCACATGGTGGTGCGTTGGTAGTCAACCAGTTGGTTGAATCAACCATTCAACCAACTGGTTGAATAACTAGCCAGGCCAAGGGTCATTGTCAATCGGAAAATCAACCGGTTGGTTGATAAGCAAGGAGTGGCGAGGGCTGGCGTCGAGGTCGCGCGGTGGTGAGAGAGGTGTGGCGCGGATGTTGGCGCGCGTCCTCAGACGCGCTACTCTGCAACGAGGCCAGGGTCCCGGACCCACATCAGGTGTTGAGAGCATGAGTGACAAATCGAACCCCCAATCGACCGCCGAGCGGATCATGGACGCCGCGTTGCAGGAGTTCGCTGAGCACGGCTTCGCTGGCGCGCGCGTGGATCGCATCGCGAAGCGCGCGGAGTGCAACAAGCAGCTCCTGTACTACCACTACGGGGGCAAGGAGGAGCTGTGGAGGGAGGTCCTGAGCAAGCAGATGCTCAAGGACGCCGAGCAGATCACGTCGCTGTTCCGGCTGCAGAACTCGCAGGAGGGGCTGGTGGAGTTCATCATGTCGGTCTTTGACAAGTACTGCACGAAGGCCGAGTTCAACCGACTGGCGCTCTGGGAGCGGTTGGAGTTTGGCGACGAGGTGGTGGACGCGGAGGAGCGCCGCGAGCGGATGGCGCCGTTCATCGCGAGCGCGCTGGAGGAGGTGGAGGACGACGAGCTGCGCCCCTACGTCGCGTCGGTGTTGTTTGGCGTCGGGGTGATGCCGCACCTGGTGAGCCAGCTGCCACGCCTGTTGACGGGGGTCTCCGCGACCGATCCAGCGTTCCGCGCGAATTACGCGCGGGCGGTGCGGTGGCTGGTGGAGGAGGCGAACCGCGAGCCCGAGGAGGGCAGCGGTCGGGAAGGCCCGCCCCGGAGCGATGGTTGATGGGGTGACGACGCGGCGCGTCTCGATCCAAGCCTCGCCCTTGCCACCCGGCACCCGACGCGCTATCCAATCGACCTGTCCGACGACGTGATCATCGGCCGACACGCCCACAACCTGACACCTGTACGAGGGGACCACCATGACGACCGAACGCTACAGCACAAGCCAGAAGCTCTACGCCCGCGCCTGTGAGTTGATGCCAGGCGGGGTCAACTCGCCGGTGCGCGCCTTCAAGAGCGTGGGCGGGACGCCTGTGTTCGTCGATCGGGCCAAGGGGGCGCACTTCTGGGACGCGGACGGCAACAAATACATCGACTTCGTGGGGAGCTGGGGGCCGATGATCCTGGGCCACGCGCACCCGAAGGTGATCCAGGCGGTGCAGGAGGCGGCGGCGCGGGGGACGAGCTACGGGGCGCCGACGCGGCTGGAGAACGAGTTCGCGGAGCTGGTGTGCGAGCTGGTGCCGTCGGTGGAGGTGGTGCGGCTGGTGAACAGCGGCACCGAGGCGACGATGAGCGCGCTGCGGCTGGCGCGCGGGTTCACCGGGCGGCCGAAGATCGTGAAGTTCCGCGGGTGCTACCACGGCCACGAGGACAGCATGCTGGTCGAGGCGGGCAGCGGCGTGGCGACGCTCGGGATCCCGGGGACGCCGGGGGTGCTGGCGGAGGTGGCGCGCGAGACGATCACGGCGCCCTTCAACGACTTCGAGGGGCTGACGGAGGTGTTCGCGCGGCACGGCTCGGAGATCGCCTGCTGCATCATCGAGCCGGTGACCGGGAACATGGGGTGCATCCCGCCCGCGGTGGGGTACCTGGAGCACGTCCGCGAGCTGTGCACGGCGAACGGGGCGCTGCTGATCTTCGACGAGGTGATGACCGGGTTTCGGGTCGCGCTGGGCGGCGCGCAGGGGCTCTACGGGGTGACGCCGGACCTGACGACGCTGGGCAAGGTGATCGGCGGCGGGCTGCCGGTGGGGGCGTACGGCGGTCGGGCGGACATCATGGCGCACATCGCCCCGTCGGGGCCGGTGTACCAGGCCGGGACGCTGTCGGGGAACCCGCTGGCGGTGTCGGCGGGGATGGCGCAGCTGCGCGAGCTGCGGGACACCGAGGGGCTCTATGAGCGGCTCGGCGAGGCGGCTCGGGCGGTGGCCGAGGGGCTGTGCGAGCGGGTGAAGGCGGCGGGCTTCGCGGCGAGCTGCACCCACGTGGGGGGGATGTTCAGCCTGTTCTTCAAGGACCCGGCGCCGACCTGCTACGCCGAGGTCAAGCAGGCCGACATCGAGGCCTTCAACCGCTTCTTCTGGGCGATGCTCGACCGGGGCGTCTACATGGCGCCGAGCGCCTACGAGGCGGGCTTCGTGTCCACGGCGCACACCCCCGAGGTGGTGGCCGAGGTGCTCGCGGCGGCCGACGACGCGCTGGCGTCGATGGGGTAGGGGTCCGGTTGTGGGGCAAAAGCGATTGACGTTTCGTCGAACGCTGTGATAACACCCGACCCGACTCAAGGGAGAGTCGGCGCACACGGCGTGCGCACCTCCTTTTGGGTCGGGCTCCTCCGACGCACCTGAGCCGTGAGCGAACACCATGGGCGAGCCACCTGAAGCCCCCCCGGGGACCGACCTCTCCGAGGCGGAGCGTAAGCGTCAAGACCGCGATGAGCGGATCGCGATGTACCGCACCGGGATGAGCTTCAGCTACATCGGCATCGAGTTCGGCCTGGCGTTGCTGCTCGGGTGGTTCATCGGCTCACGCCTGGACGCGTGGCTGGGGACGGACCCCTGGATGTTGATCCTCTGGATCGGCTTCGGCTTCGCGGCGGCGGTGCGCGACCTGGTTCGCCTGGTGCGCAAGGCGCAGCGGGAGATGGAAGAGGGCGAGGACGAGGCACACGTCCTGTTGGACGAGCACAAGGAGGAGTGGTGACGCAGGCGGAGGACAGACGGCGCGACGAGGAGCCCAGGCCCGAGGAGAACGGGTTTGAGGCGGTCCTCGACCGCGATCCGATCGGCAGCCGCCTGCTGGATCTGCTGGAGGGGTGGATGGCGCTCGTGGGCGCGTCCAGCACCGCCGCCACCATGGCCTTCTGGGACCTGGAGCTGTCGACGGGCTGGCTCGTCGGCTGGCTGACGTTCCAGCTCAACATCGCCGTTGTTCGGCGGCTCATGCGGGTCGTGCTCGCGGGTGGCACCCACCACCGGCTCGCGACCGTGGCGTTGAGCCTGAAGATGCTTGTTTTGTTGGGGATGATCTGGGGGGCGCTGCGGTTCCTCCCGATCAGCCCTGTTGGATTTTTACTGGGCTTCACCACGGTCCTGACTGGACTTGTGATTGGGAGCGTGGTATGGGCGCCTCGTCAGGGTGACAGGGGGGCCGAGCAGCAGCGCTCGACCCACCCAACGCCAGGGCGTGACGCGACCCAGAAGACCCCGAGGCGGCCCGCCCACAATCAGGCGGCGCTGGCCTCACTGGCACAGGACGGATAGGCTCCATGTCGGATAAGACAATCCTGTCATTGATACCTGGCTTCGATGAGGCGATGAAGAGCGCCGGCGAGTCGCTGGCGCACATCAACGCCCAGATCATGGGGAAGGAGCTGGCGGCGGGGGAGCACCTCCACCCGCTCAACACCCAGACGATGGTGCTGCTCGCGATCGTCATCGGGTTTGTGCTCACCATGACCTTCCTGGCCCGGTCCAAGATCACCGAGACCGACAAGGCGATCGTCCCGGATGAGACGTTGACGCCGAGGACCTTCGTCGAGTTGTTGTTCGACACCGTCTTCGGCCTGATGTCGGACATGATGGGCCGAGACAACGCGCGGCGCTTCTTCCCGCTCATCGCCACCTGCGCGATGGTGATCCTGTTCAGCAACCTGCTCGGCCTGATGCCGGGCATGGCGCCGCCGACCGACAACCTCAACCTGAACGCCGCCATGGCCAGCGTCATCTTCATCGCGACGCACGTGGTCGGCTTTCGGACCAGCGGGATCGCGCACTTCTCGCATATGGCCAACCCCACCGGCGAGTGGTGGGGCTGGTTCCTGGCGCCGCTCATGCTCCCCATCGAGATGATCGGTCACGTCGTGCGCCCCGTCAGCCTCTCGCTTCGCTTGATGTGCAACATGATCGGCGACCACCAGGTCCTGGCCATCTTCCTCGGCCTGATCGCCATCCC
Source organism: Myxococcales bacterium (assembly GCA_002716585.1). GTDB lineage: Bacteria > Myxococcota_A > Bradymonadia > Bradymonadales. Next base: position 25,928 of record PBBL01000017.1, read on the forward strand.
GCTCATCTACCCGATGCCAATCATGATCCTGGGCTTCGTTGTGTGCGTCGTGCAGACCGCGGTCTTCTGCCTGCTGTCGATGGTGTACATCAACCTGGCCCTTGAGGATCTCAGCCATGGCCACGGCGAGGAGGGGCATCACTGATGCCGCTCCTGGCGGTGGCTTCAACCGTCGTATCGTCGGTCCGCTCTCGTGAGTGCAGCGCGGGCCGCTTCCATCAACCTGTTTCGTCGAAAAGCCGCTTTGCCGTGGAACGGACCGCCGCCCACTGCACCTCGGCCATACACCTGGGAGGATTCCGATGACCAAGCGCAAGGCTTTGCTCGTCACCCTGACCGTTTTCACCGCGCTCCTCGCCTGCAACGTTGCCTTCGCACAGGACGCGCCGGACAACATCCACTCGGTCGCCATGGCGACCGCCATCGCTGAGGGCTTCGGCCTGGCCATCGCCGCGTTCGGTGGCGCCCTCGGGCAGGGCACCGCCGCCAAGGCCGCCCTGGAGGGCATCGCCCGCAACCCGGGCGCCTCGGGCAAGATCTTCACCCCGATGATCCTCGGCCTCGCCCTCATCGAGTCCCTGGTCATCTACTCGCTGCTCGTGGCGTTCTTCCTGAACGGTCACCTCGGCGGCATGCTCACCAAGCTCGGCGCCGTCTGAGCCACTGAGCGACCCCGCACCTTCCTGACGCCGCCCGCGTAACCGTGGCCGCCGTCAGAGCACAACGGCCCCCCTGGCAGAAGCCAGGGGGGCCGTTGTGTTTCTGGGTCAGGTCGCCCCGCGCTCCGCCGCGTTCAGCCACTCGCCGCGTCAGCCACTCGCCAGCCGCCTCGCCAGATCCAGCGCGTACTGCATCGAGCCTGCGTCGGCGACCCCACGCCCGGCGATGTCGTACGCCGTGCCGTGATCGACGCTGGTGCGCACGATGGGCAGCCCCAGGGTGATGTTGGCCGAGGCCCCGAAGTGGGTCAGCTTGAGCGGGATCAGCCCCTGATCGTGGTACATGCAGACCACCGCGTCGAACGGCCAGTCGCCCCGCAGGCGCGCGAACAGCGTGTCCGCGGGGAAGGGGCCTTCGGCGAGGACGCCGTCGGCGCGCGCGGCTTCGATGGCGGGGCGGATCACGGCGTCTTCTTCGTGCCCCATGTTGCCCTGCTCGCCCGCGTGGGGGTTGAGGGCGGCGACCGCGATCCGGGGGTTCGCGATGCCCCACCGGGTCGAGAGGTCGCGCCAGGTGACCCGCAGGGTGCTCTCGATCGCCTCCTGGGTGAGGTGGCTGGAGATGGCGCTCACCGGCAGGTGGGTGGTCACCAGCGCCACCCGCAGGCGCTCCCCGGCGAGCATCATGACCGCGTCGGGGGTCCGGGTGCGCTCGGACAGCAGCTCCGTGTGCCCCGTGACCGGCAGCCCGGCGCGGGCGAACAGCGCCTTGGTGAGCGGCGCCGTGCAGATCGCCCGCACCCGCCCCGCGAGCGCGTCGTCGATCGCCGCCAGCAGCGCGTGGCGCTGGAGGTGCCCGAACGCCGCCACCTCCTCGCCGAACGGGATCGCGTCCATCCGGGCGAGCTGGAGGCGGGCGTCGGGCGGCATCTCGCTGGTGACGTCCACGATCCGCGCCGCACCAGGTTGAGGCGGCGGCGCGCCCGCGCGCCACTGGTCCAGTGGGATGAGCTGTAGGGGCAGGGGGTCGTCGGGGGTCAGCTGGGCTGCGGCGAGGCGCATCACGTGCCCGGAGCCGTAGATGACCGCGTCGGCGCGGTTGTCGGCGCGGCGCATGAGCTGGAGGAGGATCTCGGGGCCGATGCCCGCGCCGTCCCCGAGGGTGATGGCGATGGGTGGGGGGGAGGTGTCGTGGCTCACGGCTTCTTGTCGAACATGGTCTCGATGTAGGCCCGCTTGCGCAGCGTGTCGATCCAGCTGGTGAGGCTCTTGTTCAGCTCGGCCTCGTAGAGGACGTTGCGGAGCTGATCGAGCTGCTGCTGGACCTTGTCGTCGAGCTGAAACTCGATTTGGCGGACCAGGAAGATGCTGTACCCGCTGCGGCCGTAGATCGGCGCGGTGAACTCGCCCTCCTTCGTCGCGAAGACCGCCTCCTCAAACGCCGGAGGGAGCGCGCCGGGCTGGAACGGGTCGGGCAGGATCCCGCCGTTCTCCGCCGTGCTCCCCATGCTCACCTCGCGCGCGACGTCGCCGAAGTCCTCGCCGCTCTGGAGCCGCTGGTAGGTGTCCTTGACGAGCTGCTCGCCGCGCTTCGCGAGATCGGGGTCGTCCTCGGGGGTGCGGATCAGGATCTGGCTGAGGCGGACCGTCTTGACCCGCTTGGGCTCCTGCCCGAACCGATCGGCGTAGGCCTTGCTCAGCTCGTCGTCGGTGATCTTGATGCGCGAGCCGAGCTTGATCTGGATGACCCGGAACTTGAGCAGGTTGTCGTGGACGAAGCGGCGGTAGTCCTGCCAGCTCACCCCCTTGGACTTGAGCGCGTCGCGGAACTGCTCGACCTTGAGCTGCTGCCGCGACGCGATGCTCCCGATCCAGCGGGTGACGTCGTCGTCGGAGATCTCCAGCTGAAGCTCGCGGGCCTGCTGCAAGAGGAGGCGGGTGTTGATCATGTCGTCGAGCACGTCGCCGTAGATCGTGCGCGCGAACTCCGGGTTGTTCAGCTCGTCGGGGTCGCGGTTGAGGCTCAGCACGTAGGGCCCGGCGGCGCGCCGCAGGTCGTGGAGGGTGATGATGTCGCCGTTGATCTTGGCGACGATCCGGTCGATCACCTCGGCGCGCGGCGCCTGCGCGGCAGGGGTCACGGTCAGCGCGGCCAGCGCCACGATCAGCGCGGTCAGCAGCCGCGTCGCCACGGCGGTGGGGTGATGGGAAGGCGTCATGGCGTCATTCCAGAGTCGGGTCACCTGGCCGCGAGTTCGGTCAGGACGGCGCGCGTTGCGCCAGGGGGCCACGTCAGGCCTCCTGCGGCGCGGAGTCTATCACGTAACAGCGGGGCGAAGACAAGCTATTCTCGCGTCGCCCTTGGAGCTGTGCGTTCGTGGTGGTTAAGGGGGCCTCAGGGGTCCTCGTCGTCGGTCGCCTCGTCGGGGGAGGGGGTGGGGTCGCGCGGGGTCTCGTCGCTGTGGTCGTGGGCCTTGGGCTGCTCGGGGTCGGGCTCGGGGTCGGGGATGGACTTGAGTAGCTCCTCGTCGACGGTGATCTTGGCGTCGGCGCGGGCGGTGGCGATGAGGTCTTTTTCGGCGAGGGCGCGTTTTTCGCGGTAGAGGCGCTGGGCGATGCTGCGGCGGGCGTCCTCGAAGGTGCGGACGTAGGCCTGCTTGCGACCGGTGAGCATGAGCAGGTGCCAGTGGCCGTCCGGGGTCTGGATGGGCGCGCTCATCTGGCTGACCTTCTCCAGGGCGAAGGCGGCCTCGCTGAGGACGGGGGTGACGGTGCCGCCGTCCTCCGGGCGCGGGAAGAACCCCATGTCGCCGCCCTGGTTGGCGGTGGGGCCGTCGATGGAGCGCTTGCGGGCCATGGCGCCGAAGGTGCGCCGCTTGTGGGTGGGGTCCTCGGCGAACCCGGCCTCCAGCTCCTTGATGGTCGCGTCCATCTCGTCGCGGGTGGGGAGGACGATCTGGCTGACGCGGACCTGCTCGGGGCGGACGTAGTCGCTCTTGTGGCCGTCGTACCAGGCGCGGATCGCCTCCTCGGAGACGTCGCGCAGCGCGACGCGCTCGTCCAGCTCATCGGCGCGCATCTTGCGGACCATCGCCTGCTTGAGGTTGAGGAGGACGTCGGGGTGCTTGTCGTATCCGAGCTTGCGGGCGTGGTCGGCGAGGATCTCGAACTGGATCATGTTGTCGAGGAACTCGCGCTTGCGGGGGACGGTGTTGTAGCGGGCGCGCACGAAGGGGGGTTGGTCGTTGAGGCGCTGCTCGAACTCGCCGAGGGTGATGGGGTCGCCGTTGACGAGCGCGATGACCTGCCGCTGCTGCTCGGGGGAGAGCCGGGAGTTGGCGCTCTGGGAGCGGAGCGAGGCCTTCTCGTTGGCCTTGTCGCGGAGCGCCTGGATGTCCTGGGGCTTGAGCTCGTTGTTGCGGCGCGTGGGCGCCTCGCAGGCGCTCAGCGTCGCCAGCGCGGCGATCAGGAGCGCGGCGGTGGGGGCGAGGGGGCGTCGGTGGGTGTCGTGGGTGGTCATCCGTTGTGCTCGACCCGAAAGAGCTGTTGTCCGAGGAAGATGAAGTCGGTGTCGTGGAGCTGGGTCTTCTCCCAGATCTTGATCCATGTGCCGTTGCTGGAGTTGAGGTCCACGAGGCAGTAGCGGTCGTCCTCGCGGAGGTAGATCTGGGCGTGGCGGCCGGACATGAACTTGTCACGGGGGAAGATGATCTCGCCCTTCTCGCGGCCAAGGACGACGCCAGACTCGGGGATGCAGTAGACGTTCTGGACGACACCGCCAATGCCGACCTGGAGGAGCTTGTATTGTCCACCGGGGGGTGGGGAGCCCATGTAGCGGGTGCCGTCGGAGGCGCGGGCCTTGGGGGTGATGGTCTGCTCGAACTTCTCGAAGCGGAGCACCTGACGCCCCATGAGGAAGAGGTCGCCCGCCGACAGCTCGACCTCGTCGCGGATCTTCACGAAGGTGCCGTTGAGCGAGTAGAGGTCTTCGATGAACAGGTCGCCGTGCTCGATGGTGAGGCTGGCGTGTTTGGGTGAGAGGAAGGCGTCGGTGGGGAAGCGGGTGTCGCCCGAGCGACCGATGACGGTCTTGGAGTAGTTGAGCGGGATCTCGACCCCGTCGCTGCCGTCCTCGTTGATGGAGACGAGCTTGACGTCCCACTGGGCCGGGACCCGCGCCCGCTCGGAGCTGGACTCGGCGATCGCGGGTGTCGGCTCGGGCAGGGCCGGGCTCATGGGGTAGCCGCAGGTGCCGCAGAAGTGGTTGTCGGGGGCGTTGTTGTGGCCACAGGAGGGGCACTTGACGAGGTGCTCATCCGCGGGCTCGGCGGCGTCCTGGATGTTGTTCCCGCAGTTGATGCAGTAGTACATGCCGGGCGGGTTGGGGTAGTCGCAGGAGGGGCAGGGGATCTTGCTGACCTCAGCGGTCGGGGGCTCGGCGCCCTGTCCGGGGAGGGGCGCGGGCTGCGCCTGCTGCTGGGAGCCGACGCGCTGGGTGCCCGCGCCGGGGATGTTGTTGCGGCTCTCGTTGCCCTCGGCGAAGTCGCCGCCTGCGAACATCCCCTCATCGACCGACTGGTTGAGGGCGCCGACGAGGGCGTCGGAGAACGCCTCATCGGCGTCGAAGTTCCCGGTGGGGATGTTCGCGTCGATGCCGGGGAGGTTGTCGTTGGTGAGGGTCCTCGGGTTCTCGGGGAGGGGCGCGGAGGGGGGCGGCGGCGAGGGGTCGTTGGAGGTGTCGAGGGCGGCCTGAAGGAGCTTGGCGAGCCCTTGCGGCCCCTTCTTGGTGGCCGAGCTGCGGCCAGGCAGGCCGCTGGTGTTGCGCGAGGAGTCACGGGAGGGGCCGACGCTGGAGGTGATGCCAGGCAGGCGCAGCGAGGGGCGCTGGAGGCCAGCGGAGGAGCGACTGGAGGGGCCGGACTCGGGCATGTCGCCCAGCTCGAACAGATCGCCCTCGACGAGATCCAGCTCCTCCAGGTCGGAGGCGCTGGATTTGATGCTCCCGTCCAGATCAATGGAGACCGACTCAAGCTCCTCGACGTCCAGCGCGAGGGTGGCGTCCATGGTGGAGCCTTGAAGCTCCGCGCCGCACAGCTCGCAGTTGGGGGCCTCGTCGGGGTTCTGGTGGCTGCATCGAGGGCAGGTGATCATGGGCTCGCCTTGGGTGGTTGGACTCTGTCGCGTCGAACACTGACGCGGGGAGTATAACCCAAGTCGAGCGTGTGGCGCGACAGAAAACCCGTCGCGCCACTCGCCCTCCGTGGTCGGATGGTGGGGGGTCAGCTGCGCTTGAGGCTGAGCGCGGCGAGGCCGACACAGATGAGGCCGTTGACGAGGAGCCAGGCCTGGTCGAGCGTCCCCACGCCGGGGATGAGCTGCACGTCGGAGGTCTGGAGGAAGGCCTCGCCGAGCAGGAAGGCGCCGAAGCCGATGGCGAGGCCGGTGCCGAGGCTGCGCAGGTGAACGTTGCCGAGGCCGACGGTGAGGACACCGAACGGGATCAGGGCGGAGGCGAGCAGGGCGTTCTGGTGGAGCCCGGGGCCGAAGATGGCCGAGTCGAGCTGCGCGAGCGGGGCGCTGAGGGCGCTCAGCGCGAACTCGGCGCTCTCGGGGACGAGGCCGCCGAGGAGCATCGGGAGGAAGAAGAGGCCGCTGGAGGCGGCGACGAGGCCGACGGCGAGGGGCAGCCGGGAGATCTCCTCGGTCTTGCCGAGGGGGTCACGGCGGCGAACGCCGAGCAGGAGGATGAGGCCGAGCAGGAGGGCGGAGCCGAAGCGACCGACGCCGGTGCAGCCCGCGGTGGGGTTGACGGCGGCCTGGGCGTCGAGGAGCCCGGCGCCGAAGCGCTCGCGCCACTCGCTGCTGCCGTCCTTGCCCTCGTCGTTGGCGGTCTGGGTGAGGATCGCCTCGACCTGATCGGGGTGGTTGGTGCCGAGTCCGATGACGAGGGCGGCGACGCCCGCGACGTGCGGCGCGGCCATGGAGGTGCCCATGAAGAGGGAGAAGTCATGGGAGGTGGGGTCGCCGGTCTTGATGGTCTGCTGGAGGACGCCGTCGGGGCGGCCGTCGCCGTTCTGGTCCTCGCGGGTGTTGCCGCCGGGGGCGGCGATGTCCACGAAGGAGCCCCACTGGCTGTAGAAGGTGGTCTTGCGGTCGTACTGGGTGGCGGCGACGGCGATGACGTGCTTGTAGGCGGCCGGGTAGGACTTCATGCGGCGGCCGCTGTTGCCAGCGGCGGCGACGATCGTGACGCCCTTGCTGTGGGCGTAGCGCACGGCGGCGGCCATGACGAAGCTCGGCAGCGGCCCGCCGAGGCTCATGTTGATCACCTTGGCGCCGTTGTCGGCGGCGAAGCGGATCGAGTCGGCGATGTCACCGACCGAGCCGTAGCCCTGGGCGTTGAGGACGCGCAGCGGCATGATCCGCGACTTGTAGGCGACGCCCGCGACGCCGTAGGCGTTGTTCGTGGTCTGGGCGATCGTCCCGGCGACGTGGGTGCCGTGGCCGTGCTCGTCGTAGGGCTTGTCGTCGTCGGAGACGAAGTCGTAGCCCGAGGCGAAGTCGTTGCCCTTGAGATCGGGGGCCATCTTGAAGCGGCCGTCGTTGCTGTCCGCGAAGGCGACGCCGGTGTCGATGACCGCGACCACGACGTCCTTGCCCGCGGCGGTCGCCCAGGCCTGCTTCATGTTGATCTGGTCGAAGTGCCACTGGTACTGGTAGAGCGGGTCGTTGGGGAACCCGGCGGGCTCGGCGTCGCTCACGGTGACGGCGCCGTCGTTGGCGGCGCCCGGCGGGCGGATGAGGCTGAGCTGGTTGTTGACCTCGGCGGCCTCGACCCCGTCCACGTCGCGGAGGACCTTCAGGGCGCGCTCGACGCGGTTCGCCGCGATCCAGCCGATGTAGAGGTTGGCGTCGTCGGCGTGGACGCTGTTCAGCTCAAGGTTCAGGCCCGCGAGCCGCCCGATCGCCTTCGCCTCGGCGTCGGAGAGGCTGTCGGCGACATCCACGACGAGCTGGATCTGATCGCCGCGGGTGACCGGGATCGCCTCGTCGGCCTGCGCCTGGCCGGGGAGCATCGCGCCCGACGTCAGCAGCGCCGCCATCAAGGCCATGCTCGCCGTCAGGCGGCGGGAGTGCTTGGGAGACTCGATCATCTGTGTTCCTCCGAAGGGTAGGGGCGCCGCGCCAGGGTCACCCTCGGACGCGAGTGGGTGACGGCGGCGTTTCCCTGAGACAACAGGGGCGCCCAGGCGATTGTTCCATCGAGTGTGTCCGCGGGCGTCACTCTCCGAGGAGGCGGGACGCGGCGGACTCGCGCAGGCGGTCGAGGACCGCCGGGTAGCGCGTCGTCAGCTGGTAGAAGTGGGTCCGGTTGACGAACAGCACCCGGGCGGTGCCGTCGGTGACGACCGTCGCCACGGCGGCGCTGTCGGTGACGACGCTGATCTCGCCGACCACGTCCCCCGACCCCATCGTCTTGATGGTCATCCCGATCTCCTCGCCGGCGCTCTGCTTGTTGATGTCCACGTGCCCGTCCACGATCAGGAAGAGGCCGGGGCTGAACTCGCCCTGCTCGATCAGGACGGTGTCGTCCGCGAGGCGGAGCGGCTCCATGTAGTCCAGCAGCTCGCGGCGCTCCTCCTGGGGGACCGGAGAGAACATCGGGCAGGTCGTCAACACGTGCTCGGTGCGGCAGGCCGTGTTGAAGCGCGCCGACGCCTTCATGAACTGGGTGTCCCGGCGGAGCGCCTGGAGCGCCTTGTTGCTCAGCGCCAGGACCTCGGCGGTGCCCTGCGTGCGCGCGGCGACCGTGGCCAGCGCCGGGGTCGCCGCCAGCAGGCTCCGGTGGCCGATGAGCGCGCCGGGGCCGAGCTTCCCGGAGCGGTCGTCGCTCAGCGTGACCTTCAGCTCCCCCATCAGCAGCCACAGCGTCTCCTCGATCGGCTCGCCCGGCGCGCAGATCACCGTGTCCGGCGCCATGGTGCGCAGCTCGATCTGGTCGAGGACGGTGCGGAGGGTCGCCGAGTCGAGCAGGCTGAGCAGCGGCACCGGGGGGACGGCGTCGGCGTTGGAGGCCAGCCCCTCCTTCTGGGTGGACATCTCGTGGACCTTCGCGATCAGGTCGTCCAAAGACAGGTCGGGCTCCGTGCCCGACAGATCGAGGGTCGCGCCGTTGACCAGCCGGGTCTGGTCCAGGGGGTCGCGCAGCGTCGCCTCCGGGTCGATGAAGGGCGACCCCTGCGCGTAGATGGAGGCGATGTGGTCCAGCTGGCTCCCCGCGTTCTCCCGATCGAGGTTGACCAGCACCCGCGCCACGGCGAGCGCCAGCAGCGGCTGCCCGGCGTTGGTGAAGTGCCGCACCAGCAGCTCGAAGATCGCGACCGCCTCGTCGCGGCGATCGAGGCCGAGGAGGATCTCGGCGGCGTAGCGGCGCAGCAGGAAGTCCCCCTCGGTCCGGGGCATGTTGGTGATCAGCAGCCGGAGAGCCCGGCCCGGGTTGCCTCCTTTGATGCAGCTGTGCAGCACGGTCAGGAGTTGACGCAAGGGCGTGGTCGCCATCGGCAGTCCTATCTTGGGGAGCGCTCGGCGTCGCCGAAGCTCACGGCGTGGGGTCATTCGCACAGGCCAAAGCCGACACAACTATCGCACTCGCGCCTGAAAACATCAACCACCGCCGTGGTGCCACACTCTGGCGCCGCGTCAAGTGCGGGAGGGATGGTTCCCGGCCCGTCGCCCGTTGTCCTGTCAGGCAGAGCGCAGGCGCGCGCGTCAGAGCGGCGTCCTTGAGTTGACATCCAGCCGTCACCCGTTACGTTGACACCGGGTCCAAACGGCCTCTATAGTTGACACGTAGGAGACGACCCCACAGCGCAGCTTCTTGGATGGTGTGGTGAGGGCCTCCTGCGCTGCTCAACGTCCGGTGGGGGTGAGGGGCGAGGAGCCCGTCACAGCCTGGCCCGAGCGCTGATGGACGCCGGGTCGGTCAGGACCGAATCTTCGGACCGAGGTGTCGTGTGAAGACATGTTCCAACTGCGGTGAGCGCAACCCCGATGGCCTGAGGCGCTGCGACGCCTGCGGCCACCCCCTCGCGAGCAGCGAGGAGTCGGGGTGGATGCCGCCGTCGCCCAGGTCACGCCCCGGAGGGCTGTGGGCGGGCGCGGAGCGCTCCAAATCCAGCATGCCCGCGCGGGACTCGTCTTCCTCCTCCGCCAGCCAACCCAAGGGCTCTCGCCGCGCGATGAGCTCCACCTTCGTTGGCCTCCCACGCATCGACGAGGGCGCCCCGACCGAGCGCTCCGGCCACGATCTCAAAGCCCCGAGCCACCGCGCCCCACGCGGCGGAGACGGGTGGAACTCCACCTCCACGTCGGCGACCCTCATGGGGCTGCCCTCGTTCCAGGAGGCCTCCGACGCCGCCGCCGAGGACGCCAGCAGCCGCTCAGGCGTCTCGATGGGGCCTCGCCGCGGACGACGCTCGACCTCCTCGGGGGAGCGGCTCCGGCCCACGACACCCACCCTGCCTCGCCGCGGGGGGATGGGCAGCGGCGCGGGCGATGGTCGATGGAACACGGTCCAGTCCCGTCGCCCCTACGTCGGGCAGACCGACGACCAACCCCGTGTGCGCGGCGATCGACCCGCCAGGACGAGCACCCAGTTCAGCTTTGGCCCCCAACCCGAGGCCCCGGGGCGGGCTCCGACGAGCGACAGCGCCCAGGCTCGAAACTCCAACGACAGCTCCTTCGGGCGCGGTCGCGCCTCGGGGAGCGACGCGTTCCGGCGGCGCGACCCGAATGAGAGCTCGTTCGGGCGCGGGCGTCGGGCGACCTCGGGTGACAGCAGCTCCTTCGGTCGAAGCCGCGCGACCGGGAGCGGCTCCTTCGGGCGGCGCGACCCCAGCGAGAGCTCTCTTGGGCGGCGTGACCCCAATGAAAGCTCGTTTGGGCGAGGGCGACGCGTGACCTCGGGCGACAGCAGCTCCTTCGGTCGAAGCCGCGCGACCGGGAGCGGCTCCTTTGGGTGGCGCGACCCCAGCGAGAGCTCGTTCGGGCGAGGGCGGCGCCGCTCGGCGGCGTCGAGCGCTTCAAACCCCAGGCCGCAGCGCCCCAAGCGTCAGACGCTGCCGCTGCGCTTCGGTGACGAGCCGGACGAGCAGCCGAGCAGCCGGCTTCGGAGGATGCCCGACCCAACCACGGCGGGCGACGGTCGCCACACGGCGTTCAGCTTCCCGGCGGTCGACCCGGCGCAGTCGCCGTCTGACGCCGGGCAGGTGAGGCACTCCGAGAGGAGCGTCCGCCCGGACCGCTCCAAGACCTCCGTGGGGATCGGGTGGGGCCACGACGAGCCGCGCGACAGGAACATCACCCAGCCCATGCCAAAAATGCGCTCGGCGTCCAACGTACCCGCGCGCAACCCCTCGCTCGCCCGAAGCGAGGCAGGGGAGTCGCGGAGCAGCAGCGGCGAGGGGGCCGCGCCCCCGTCGGGCCTGTTCCGCGTGCCCAACCGCTCGACCCGATCCCAATCGGGCCGCCCGCAGGGCGGCTCGGCCCGCTCGTCGCTCCAGAGCAACCGCCGCACCCTGATGGGGATGCGCTCGCACGACAACCTGCCGGTGTACCGCCCCGAAGACGAGGCCCGCGACCAGCCAGCGACGGCCCGCCGCGGTCGCCGCAGCGGTGAGGTCCGTCGCCCCGAGGGCGACGCCCGCGAACAGGCGGCGACGGTGCGCCGCGGTCGCCGCAGCGGCGAGTCCCATCGCCCGCCCGCGGCGCGCAGCTCAAGCCGGACCCCGGCGCGGCCGCGGGGCGCGGAGCCGTCCTCGCTGCGCAGCACCCACATCGGCCTGCCGGTCATGCCGGGCCCTGCGCCCGAAGGGCAGGCGCCGCGCGGCCGGGAGCGCCCGTCGAGCCCCGACCCGCGGTCGCGGACTCGCCCGCCGAACCCGCGGGGGCGCACCCCCAGCTCGGGGCCCGGGCTTCAGCCGGTCACCCAGAGCAAGCCGGACCTGCAGCGCGTCGCGGAGACCCCGAGCCGCTCCGGCTCGCTCTCCGGCGACGAGGACCTGTTCAACAACTCCTCGTCGGCGTCGTTCGCGGAGGGTGAGGATCTCCTGGGGGACAACTTCGACCTGGAGCTGGCGGGCGCGCTCGAAGACGCGCTGAGCCGCTCGATGGTGGCGTCGGTCACCGACGAGCCGGACTCCATCGACTCGCGGAACCCCGACCTCGCGACCAGCGCGGAGGAGGGCAGGGCGCCGCTGAGCGGCATCACCCGCAACCCGAAGATCCCCGGGCGCTCCCCCGATCTGGCCGTCTCGACGTTGGGTGAGTCGGAGGACGCGCGCCCCGCGGCGCCGCTGAGCGGCATCACCCGAGCGCGGAAGGCGCGCCGCAACTTCAAGTCGACGACCGGGAGCCTCAAGTCCGCGACGGGCGAGCTGTTGGAGCCGCCGCGCCCCTCGCGGCG
>PBBL01000018.1 GCA_002716585.1 Myxococcales bacterium
CAGTTGACGAGTTGAATTGTGACCCGACTACTTAAAGCCAGGTCGGGGTGTCACGTTTCCTCCGCCCTACACCGCTGCAGGTCGGACGCGACTTTTATAAAAGACCCGTCTGCGCATCCACATCGACAGTTGAACTGTCCATCAGGACTGCGCTTCTACTGATTGATGCAAATCATCCATATTCAATGAATGAATCACATACCTCTCTCATCACTTCTATTCAGTTTTCAAAGACCGAAGTCATCCGCCGCTTGATGCCTCAGCTCGCGAGGCCTTGCAGCGGGAGAAGCAATCTAGCGTTTGCTTCGCTTGCCGTCAAGAGCTTTTTCGAATCTTTTTTCGAAGCGGCTCTTGAACCCGCTGCCGCTCGGCTTCGCTTCGCCCCGGGGGCGTCGCGTTTCCTTGCGGCGGAGCGGGAATATAGAGAGCCACGGCGCGAGGGTCAAGACCTTTTTGAAATAAAAATCACGAAACCTGACCGCGGCCGCTTTCATCCCGTATTCATGGGGATCCGGTCCTCAAAACAGGCGTCACGTTCGAGGAACGACTCACGTCCAACGTCCTCCGCGTCGCCTTCAGAAACGCGATGTCCTGCTGGTGCGCCCTCGCCTCGTGACGCAAAATCTGGAGGTGCCGCCACGCCTCCACCGGGCGCCCCGCGCTGAGCGCCTCCATCCCCTGCTCGCCCGCCTCCTCCGCCCGCTGCATGCAGAACTCCAGCTGCGCCACCAGCCGCTCCCCCTCACTCCCCGCCGGAAAGAGCGCCCGCATCGACCTCGCCAGCTCGTGCCCACGCTTCACCTCCTCCAGGTACTGCTCCGGGATGCTCTGGATGTCCCCCAGCGCCTTCTCCAGATCCTCCGGGTAGCGCTCCCTCAACAGATCGCGCACCACCGCGATCGGCGCCGCCAGCGCGTACGCGTCCGTCGTCTTCCACCGGCTCGACACCAGCCCCACCACCTCGCCGTCCTCGCCGAACACCGGCGACCCCGAGTTGCCCGGCTCGATCCGCGCCTCGATCTCCAACATCCGCGTGTCGTGGCTCCCGCTCCGATCCAGCGGGTTGCTGCGCAGCGCCGACACCGTCCCCGAGGAGCGCCTCATCTCGAAGCCCACGATCTCCGACTCCGGGAACCCGTAGATCGCGATCGGATCGCCCATCCGGGGGACCTCCTCCGACAGCGGCGCCACCTTCAGCGGCCCCACCCCCTCCTCATGATCGATCTTCAACAGCGCCACGTCCCGATCCCGATCGAGCGTCACCACCTGCGCGGGCATGTAGATCGCCTCGCTGCCGTCCACACGGCTGAACTTCACGTCGATCAGCCCCTCGTCCTCCACCACGTGCGCCGCCGTCGCGATCACCCCCTCCGGAGAGATCAGGAAGCCGGTCCCGCTCGGTTGGCGGATGTCTGGCGTGTCCGGGTTGTTTATATAGAAGATATGAACCACCGCCTGTTCAGGCGATCGGGCCAGGCGATCGTCGACGAGGATGCCGTCCGTCAGAGCGCAGCCACCTGGCAGCGCCAGGAGCACGATCGCCCCGACCAACCCGGTGAGCCAGCGTGATGGATGTAAGCGCATCGTCGTGTTGCTCCAGCAGGAGGTTGGTCGGCTCGCGTCCCTGCTGAAATCATAGCCCCGACACCCCGCACCGTCCAGCGCCCGGGGCTACTCCATCATCTGGCGCAGCGCGAACAGCTCGCGCATCGCCGCCGGGGCGCTCAGCTCGCCCGAGAACATCCGCGCCAGCGCCCCCACGATGTGGGACGCCACCCCGTCCTCCTCCGCCCTCGCCGACAGCTGACGGCTCGTCTCGATCAGGTCCCGCGCCCGCGCCCCGTGGGCCTCCACGATCGCCTCCAGCGACTCGCCGCGCGCCAGCATCTCCCCGATCTGGTAGGCCGAGGCCCCCGGCGGCTCGACCTGCGTGGCCAGGCTCCCCAGCCCCGCCATCCCGAAGGCGGTCCGGGCGTTCCCGCCGAACGCCTCCACCAGCCGGGCGACCTCCGCCACGCCGCGCGCCATCAGCATCCCCCGGGCGCTCGGCCCCAGCTCCAGCACGCTCGCCAGCCCGAACGCCGCCGCGATCGGCCTCACCGCCGCCGCCGCCGTCTCCACCCCGGCCAGATCGCGGCTCCCGTAGAGCCGCAGCCGCGGGCTCGTCAGCCACCCCTGGAGGTGATCGATCACCTGCGGGAACTCGCTGCCGATGATCGCCCCGCACGGCTTCCCCTCCAGGTACATGTCCGGGTAGATCGGCCCCACCAGCGCCCCCACCTGGCGCACGCAGGTCAGCTCCGTGATGATCTCCGTCGCGAACCGCCCCGTGCCCGGCTCCATCCCTTGAAGCGTGTGCACCACCTGGTGGTGCCCCTGGACGTGCTCCCCGAGCCGCTCGCAGATCGAAGGCAGCTCCGGGAAGGTCGTCGCCATCAGGATCGTCCGGCTCGACTCGCACAGCAGCTCCGCGTCCGCCGCCACCGTCACCCCGGAGAGATCGCCGAGGTCGTCCGCCTCCACGTCGCCCGCCGCCCACAGGACGACCCGCCGACCGTGGGTCCGCGCCAGATCGACCAGCATCTTCATCCAGGGCCCCTGACCGACGACCCCTATCGCGCGCTCGCTCGACTCGCTCATGCCAGCTCCTCCAACGCCCTGAGGCGGTTGCCGTAGTAACACAGCAATTCCATGTTCCCGAGCCGGATCCCCTGGCCGGTCGCCTCGACCGGCGCCTTCGCGTGGTAGACGTTCAGCCCCACCAGCGCCTCGTCGATCAGCTCCGGCACGCTCTTCTCCAGCACCGACGCCAGCGCCCGGATCCGCCCCGCCCGCACCGCCTCCCGCAAGATCGCCTGGAGCCGCCCCGCCTCGGCGTTCACCTCGTCCCAGGGGATGTGCAGATCCTGACCGAAGCGCAGCACCCGCACCAGATCCAGCTCCGGGAAGTGGCGCCGCGCCGCCTCGAACAGGACGTACGCCAGGAACTGCGTCGGCAGGATCACCGTCTCCCGCACGTAGGCCTCCACCAGCGCCTCGCCGGTCTGCCGCGTGTAGATGCGGTCGCGCTCCGGGGACAGCCCGTAGGAGCCGTCCGGCCCCTCGAAGAAGGTCTCCAGCCGCACCGGGCGCCCCTGGCCGTCGTAGGAGACCCCCTCGGCGTCCACCCGGTGCCCGAGGATGTCCATCGGCTCACCGAGGCGGATCACCATCGACGTCTGCATCGTCGCGATCTTCGTCACGAAGCGCGCCACCTCCGCCGGGGAGTCGAAGGGGTCGTTGGGCAGCAGGAAGTCCTCGCGCCCCACGGCCCGCAGGTAGTCGTTGATCAGCCCCTCCGCCTCCAGCACCAGGCTGCAGTTGAGGGTCATCGGCACCACGAACAGCTTCTTGTCCGGGCGCCCCGCCTCCAGCCCCCGCGCGTAGGCCGTCAGCCCCGTCCCCAGGAGCCCCAGCTTGAGGTGGCGCTCCACCTCGCCCGACCGGCTCCGGGTCCCGCCCGGGAAGAACAGCGAGCGAAAGCCGCGCTCCAGCAGCACCTCGCTGTAGGCCTTCAGGCACGACTTGTAGATCCCGTGGCTGATCCGCCGATCCACCCGGTACGCGCCGAGGTTGTGCATGAAGTAGCTGAGCAGCCGGTTCGTGAACAGGTTCTTGCCCGCGCCGTACGTCACCGGCGGCAGCCCCGCCTCCTTGAGCGCCCAGCCGATCACCGGGCTGTCGAGGTTGCTCAGGTGCGTCGGGGCGACGATCATCGTCCCCCGCTGCGCCAGCGCCCGCAGCGTGTCGAGGTCGCCCTCGATCTGGATCCGGTCCCGGAGCCTCCGAAAGCGGCTCCCCGGCACCCCGCCCCCCTGCGCGTTGAACAGCAGCGACAGCCCGACCGGCAGCACCTGGTTGGCGAACTGGTAGACGCGCGGGTCGAAGTTGCCCGCGATGTCCGTCAGGTAGGAGCGCACCAGGCGCTTGAGCACCCGGCGCTTCTCGCCCTCCCCCGCCGAGCCGACTCGCCGCGCCAGCCCGCGCCAGAAGCCGAAGCTGCCCACCTCCCCGATCTCGTCGTCGGGCCCGAACCGGGTGAGCCGCTCCAGCTCGCGGAACGCCGCCTCGTTGAGCAGATACTCCAACCCCTGCGAGGGGTTGGCCTCCGCCCGGGCGACGTGGATCTGGAAGACCCGTTCGGTCGCGTCTCGGATGATCCGATCGCGCTCCTGATTGAAATCGAACAAACGTGGGCGTGCACCCATATGCCGCGTGCCTCCGGCGGTGAGCGTTGGTGTTGCCTCCATCCTACGCCCCGCCAGGGTGCGGCGCAAGAACCCTGGTCACCGGCCCCGTACGCTGGTAGAACCTGAAGGCCAGGCCGTTGATGGACGCTCCGCCTCAAGAGGGACTTTGTCTATGCAGCATCACATCCTGTTGGCAGACGACGAGCCCAACATCCGCCGGGTCCTGGCGGCCATGCTCAAGCGCGAGGGTTACAAGGTCCGCGCCGTCTCGGACGGCGCCGAGGCGATGGCCGAGCTCAAGCTCAAGCCCTGGAGCGCCGTCATCACCGACCTCAAGATGCCGCGCGTCGACGGCATGCAGCTGCTCCAGCACGTCATCGAGCACTACCCCGACACCCCGGTCGTCATCATCACCGCCCACGGCAGCATCGGCGGCGCGGTGGACGCGCTCAAGGTCGGCGCCTTCGACTACATCACCAAGCCCTTCGAGCAGGAGGACATCCAGAACAGCCTCCGCAAGGCGATCCGGATGCGCGAGCTGAACGAGGGCGCCGTCCACAGCTCCCAGAGCGGCCCCCTCGGTGACGACCCGGCCACCGGGCGCTTCGGCATCATCGGGCGCTCGACCCAGATGCAGGAGGTGTTCACGATCATCGACCGGGTCGCCGGGCAGCCCTCGACCGTCCTCATCACCGGGGAGTCCGGGACCGGCAAGGAGCTGGTCGCCAAGGCGCTGCACCACAGCAGCGACCGCAGCGGCAAGCCCTTCATCCGCATCAACTGCGCGGCGATCCCGACCAACCTCATGGAGAGCGAGCTGTTCGGCTACGAGAAGGGCGCCTTCACCGGGGCCGACCACGCCAAGCCGGGGCGCTTCGAGCTGGCCGACGGCGGCACCCTGTTCCTCGACGAGATCGGCGAGATCTCCATGGAGATGCAGGTCAAGCTGCTGCGGGCGCTTCAGGAGTCGGAGTTCGAGCGGGTCGGCGGGCTCAAGACGATCCGGGTCAACGTCCGCCTCGTCGCCGCCACCAACCGCGACCTCCAGGAGGCGATCAAGCAGGGGGAGTTCCGCGAGGACCTCTACTACCGCCTCAACGTCGTCCCCATCCACCTGCCGCCCCTGTGCGATCGCGCCGACGACATCCCCCTGCTCGTCGAGCACTTCATCCAGAAGTACAACGACCGCCTCCAGAAGGAGGTCGAGAGCCTCTCCGACGAGGCCGTCGAGGTGCTCAAGGGCTACGCCTGGCCGGGCAACATCCGCGAGCTGGAGAACGTCCTGGAGCGGACCATGCTGTTCAGCGACGGCGAGGTGATCGAAGCCGACGATCTGCCCACCGATCTGGTCGAGCGCTCCAGCGAGCTGCCCATCCCCTCGCTCCACATCCCCGCCGGGGGGGACACCGGCCTCAAGGAGGTGGTCAAGGAGACCACCAGCCGCATCGAGCGCGAGTACATCATCCGCGCCCTCGAAGAGACCGGCGGCAACGTCACCCAGGCCGCCAAGCGCCTCAAGATCAGCCGCAAGTCGCTTCAGAACAAGATGAAGGAGTTCAACCTGCGCGAGGACTCGTGAACCCCTCCCATCCACGCGCGGCCCTGCTCGCGCCCTCCAGCCCCCTCAGGACATGACACAGCCCGACTCCCCCGACACGCTGCAGCGTCAACTCGCCGAGCAGCGCTACATCGCCGATGACACGGTCGCGACCGTCGCCTTCCTGGCGATCGCGATGCGGCGCCCGCTCCTGATCGAAGGCCCCGCGGGCGTCGGCAAGACGGAGCTGGCCAGGCAGCTCGCGGCGGCGTGTGAGCTGCCGCTGATCCGGCTCCAGTGCTACGAGGGGCTCGACGAGTCCAAGGCGCTCTACGAGTGGGCCTACGCCCGGCAGCTCCTCTACATCCAGCTCCTCAAGGAGAAGGTGGACGCCCTGACGGACGGCGCCACCGGCCTGCGCGAGGCGATCGAGGCGCTGGCGCGCCACGAGGACGCCTTCTTCTCGGAGCGCTTCCTGCTCCACCGCCCGCTCCTCCAGGCGCTCCAGACCCCGGAGGGGGCGGTGCTCCTGATCGACGAGGTCGACAAGTCCGACCCCGAGTTTGAAGCCTTCCTGCTGGAGTTCCTGGCCGACTTCGCGGTGACCATCCCCGAGCTGGGGACCGTGCGCGCGGCCACCCCGCCCGTCGTGGTCCTGACCTCGAACGACCAGCGCGACCTGAGCGACGCGCTCAAGCGCCGCTGCCTCTACCTCTACATCGATTACCCGGCGCCGGAGCTGGAGGAGTCGATCATCGCCGCCCGGGTCCCCGAGGCGGGGGAGTCGCTGCGCCGGGAGGCGATGGCGTTCATCCGTGAGGTCCGCGCCCTGGATCTGCGCAAGCCGCCGGGCATCTCGGAGAGCATCGACTGGGTGCGGAGCCTCGGGGCGCTCAAGCTGGAGACGCTCGCTGGCCCGAGGCTCCGCTACACCCTCTCGGCGCTGCTGAAGCACCACGGCGACCTGCGCCGGGCGATCGACGCCCTGACCCCCGCGCCATGAAGCGACTGATGGCCGACTTCGCCGCGACGCTGCGCAGCGCGGAGGTCCCCGTCAGCACCGCCGAGGTGCTCGACGCCGCCCGCGCCGTGGAGACGCTCGATCCGCTCCAGCGCGACCTCTTCCGAATCACGCTCCGCGCCACCCTGATCAAGTCGCAGCGGCACCACGCGGTGTTCGAGCGCTGCTTCGCGCTGTTCTTCGACCCGGAGGGCGCCCCCGCGGTCGCCATCGACGCGCCCGCGCAGGCGCCCGACGACGCGCCGCCGTCACCCCCCGAGGAGCTGGAGCGCCGCTGGCGACAGCAGGAGGTGCTCAGCGAAGGGGCCGACGCCGCCGAGGAGCAGCTTCAAGAGGCGCTCCGGGAGATGCTGGATCGGGGCGACCCCCGGGCGCTGGAGCTGATCCGGGGCCTGGCGACCGGGGCGCTGCGGGACGTGCCTCAGGAGGCGCGCGAGGGGGCGTTCACCGGGCTGCTCCTGCTGGGCAGGCGGCTCCAGGCGGCGCGCGCGGTGGGGCGCCTGCGCGAGGCGCTGAGGCGCTTCGCCGAGGCGACCGCGGCGGAGCGGCCCGCGCTGGAGGAGGACGCGCAGCGGTGGCTCGCGGCCCGGGAGCGGCGCCTGGATGAGGCGGAGGCGCTGCTGGTGGACGACGTGCGGGCGCGGGCGACGCGGACCTTCACCGCCGCCGAGCGCCAGGGGCTGCGGGGTCGGAACATCGTGGAGCTGTACCTCCGCGACCGGGAGCTGCTGGTGGAGGTGATGCAGCGCTTCGTGCGCAAGCTGGCGACCGTGCACAGCCGTCGGCTGCGGCGACGTCGGCGAGGTCAGCTGGACATCAAGCGGACGCTGCGCGCCAGCCTGCGGACGGGCGGGGCGCCGGTGCGGCTGGAGCACCGACGCCCGAAGCGGCGCAAGGGCGACCTGGTGATCCTGTGCGACGTCTCGGGGTCGGTGCGGGCGATGGCGCAGGCGACGCTGGCGATGATCCACGCGCTCGCGGGGCTGTGGGACCACATCCGGGTGTTCGCGTTCACCGACGACGTCGAGGAGATCTCGGAGCGCTTCGCGCACCACGACCCGGAGGAGGTGCTGCGGTGGGTGATGGAGGCGCCGCTGTTCAGCGCGCCGAGGCCGTCGAACTACGGGCGGGCGTTTCGGCGCTTCGAGCAGCGGTACGGGCGGCTTTTGGGGTCACGGACGACGCTGATGGTCCTCGGCGACGCACGCAACAACGGGCACCTGACCGAGCACCACCTGGTCGAGGGGTGGCAGCGGCGGGCGCGGCGGGTGCTGTGGCTCAACCCGGAGCCCGCCACCGCCTGGGACACGGGCGACAGCGAGGCGAGCGCCTACAGGCCGTTCTGCACGGAGTTTCGCGCCTGCACGACATTGGGGCAGCTGGAGGAGTTCGTGGCGCAGCTGCGCTGACCGCGGCTCACGTCGGGGCGTCCTCGGCCAGGTAGCGCTCGACGAGCTGGACGCCGCGGGGTTCAAGGTGGCCCTCCTCAAGGCGGCGGAGCAGCGCGGCCAGCGCCCGCTCGGCGGGCAGCGCGCGGCCGCCCGCGTCCTCGTACAGGGCGTCCACCTCCTCCGGGGTGAGGGGGCGGTGGTGGCCGACCTCCAGGTCACCGAGCGAGACGGGGCCGACGCGGGCGCGGTGGAGGTGGCGGAGCTTGAAGCCGGTCTTGCTGGCCATCTTGCGGACCTGGCGGTTGCGCCCTTCGCGGATCTCGACCCACAGCTCACACATGGGGCCATAGCGGACGTGCTCGCGGTGGCTCTCGGGGACGACGCCGCAGCGGGCGGGGAGGGTCGGCTCGCCCTTGAGCACGACGCCCTGGCGCATGGCGGCGAGCCGGGGGTCGTCGTCGGCGACGTGGCCGCGGACGGTGAGCAGGTAGCGCTTCCAGACGTGGTGGTCGGGGTGGGTGAGGAGGTAGCTGAGGTCGCCGTCGTCGGTGAGGATGAGGGCGCCGGTGGTGGCGCGGTCGAGGCGGCCGACCGGGCCGACGGTGGCGAGCCAGGCGTCGGGCAGGAGCGAGGCGATGAGCTGGCGGGGGCGAGGGTCGCGCATGGCGGTGAGCAGGCCCGCGGGCTTGTGGAGGAGGGCGTAGATCTCGGGGGGGCGCAGGTGGAGGCGCTCCTGGTCGATGCGGATGTCGTCGCGCAGGGGATCGACGAGGTGGTAGAGGAGGTGCTCGGGGTCGCCGTTGACGGTGACGTGGCCGCCGCGCCACAGCGCCTCGATGCGCGAGCGGGAGGCGACGCGGGCGTCGGCGAGGAACTTGTCGAGGCGTCTGGGGAGTCGGGTGTCCATGGGGCGGAGTATGCAGGAGGTCGGAGGGGAGTTCAAACGGCCCGGTGGCGGCGAGTGGGGGCGCCGGTAAAACTTGACTCGCACCATCCTGACTGCTAGCGTCCACAAGGCTTACGAGGCCAGATAAGGTCGATTGGTCCGGGGCCCTCGAGCCACGAGGCCACCCCTCCCCGACGAGCAACATGGAGCCAGCGATGGCCACAACCTGTGTCGACACGCGCTCAACCAGCACTCGCCGTCCCTCCCTGCTGTGGGCGCTCGGCCTGACGACCGTGGCCGCGCTCCTGGCCGTCGCGGCGCCCGCCTGGGCGGCGGATCTGACCGACGTCGTGGACGCCGCCGAGGAAGACGACCCGTTCGACATCCACATCGAGCCTCGCTTCAAGAGCACGCTCAAGCGCGCCAAGATCACGCGCGAGGCGCCCTGCAACCCCAACGTCACGACCGACCCGTTGACCGGCGATCAGACCGTGGACCGCAACAGCCGCCTGCGCTACCCGCGCCTGGTGGAGGCGGGCCGCTGCGCCGAGCCGGAGGTGGTCTACAACAAGGAGCTGCGCGGCTGGCGGCGGACCGATCAGATCGACGTGCTCGGCGAGATCGGCCTCTACAAGGACGTGGAGCTGCACTTCACGCTGCCGTTCATCCTGCGGGACGTGCGCGGCGTTCACTTCGCGGGCAACGGCGGCGACCCGACCGAACCGGTGGTGGACACGGACAACTCCTCGGTCGATCCGAGCGAGCAGCGGATCATCGAGGACATCGAGCGCAACGGCGAGGACTTCACGACCTACCGCCTGTTCGACGCGCGCAACGGCAACGAAGGGCCGACGCGCTCGGGGTTCGGCGACATGTCGATCGGGCTGGCCTGGAACCCCTTCAACCAGGAGCGGGACGACACCAAGGCGACCCTCAAGCTCGGCTTCGACTACCTGATCCCGACCGGGACGGTGGCCAAGGGGGGCAACGAGGGGGTCGGCCGCGGCGTGCACGAGCTTCAGGCGACGATCGCGGCGAGCAAGCGCTTCAAGTACATCGACCCCTACTTCGGGATCACCGGGGTGCTGCCGCTGGCGGGCGGCGAGTCGCTGTTTCAGGAGGCGGCCCCGGGGCAGACGCTGACCCAGCCGGGCTGGCGCGCGGAGATCACCTTCGGCAGCGAGTTCATCCCCTACGAGGACCTGGAGAAGGGCAACTTCTTCAAGATCGACCTCGGCTTCGACTTCGGCTACACCGCCGAGGGGCGCGACTACAGCCTGATGTTCGACGCCCTCGCGGGCTCCTCCTGCAACGGGGTGACCCCGCGCGAGGTGCGCGAGGCGATCGAGGCGGTCCAGAACGGCGTCGTCGAGAACAGCACGGTGCGCACCGCCGCCTGCAAGTGGATCCTCGACCAGCCAGCCAACGCCCAGAACACCACCCCGAAGTTCGACCTCACCAGCGGCGCCAACGACGACATCGAGTTCGCCCACAACGGCATCACCGACTACGAGGGGTTCGCCACCTTCGGCCTCCACCTCAACCTCTACCTCCAGGTCGCCCGCTACGTGCAGCTCAAGACGCGCCTGTCGCTCCAGCACCAGCAGGAGCACTTCATCACCGCGGCGCGCACCGGCAAGGACTCGGCGGACGACAACGACACCGTCCGCTTCGACAACCCCGACGAGCGCAACCCCTACTACAACCCCACCCTCGACTCCGTCGGCAACCGCTTCCGCGTCGAGGAGACCACCATCTTCACCTGGTCCTCCGGGCTCGCCTTCCAGTTCTGATCCGTAGACCCCCAGCCCCACGCCCTTGACACCCCTCCCGTCGCTGGTTTACATTACCTCCCGCCTCTTTGGGGAGTCACCCGTAAGTCGGTGAAAGCATTCCATAAAACCCGGCCCCACCC
Organism: Myxococcales bacterium; assembly: GCA_002716585.1. Classification (GTDB taxonomy): domain Bacteria; phylum Myxococcota_A; class Bradymonadia; order Bradymonadales. The sequence continues at coordinate 10,980 of PBBL01000018.1, forward strand.
CGTGGTGGACCCCTCCCCGAGCGTCCCGGCCAGTCGAGGAGAGCACCCCACGCGCGGGTGACGCAGGCGCGACCACTTTCAGGGACAACCAGCCTGAACGATACGACGACAGACCAGGCCAATACCGCGAGCCAAGCACGAAGGAGCCGAACAATCCATGGCGAAGAAGGACAAGGACAAGGGCGAGAAGACGCCCTCGGCAGATGAAATCATCGAGGCGCTCGCCCTGGAGATGGGCGTGGACGAGGAGGACTCCGACGCAAAGGAGGAGCCCGCGAAGGAGGACAGCGACGCCAAGGACGAGGCCAAGGGCAGCGATCCGACCGCGGGCCTCGGCGACATCTTCGACGTCCCCTCCTCCCCCAAGAAGGGCAAGAAGGCCAAGAAGGGCGGCAAGAAGGGCAAGGACTCCAGCACGGAGAGCGCCTCGGCGGGCGTGGACGCCATCGACACCCTGTTCAACGTCAGCAAGAACGCCCCGGATCCGACCCCGGATGAGCTGGATCTGGGCGGCGGCTTCGACGACGCCGACCTCGATCGGTTCGAGAAGCGCGCGGGCGGCGGCACGAACAAGCTGATGATCGGCATCATCGCCCTGCTGGCGCTGGCGCTGGGCGGCGTCTTCGCCGGGCCCCGGCTCGGCGACATCAAGGACGTCTTCACCGGCGAGTACCGCGACAAGAAGGACGCCGAGAAGCGCCGCATCGAGGAGGAGCACCGCCAGAAGCAGCTCGACGCCATGGAGAAGTACGGCGACCTGCGGATCGCGGGCTCCCCCAACAACGCCCTGATCAAGTTCCAGTTCGAGGGCGAGACCTCGCCGCACGTCATCTACGCGCAGACCTCCACGGAGCAGTACCGCGAGATGCGGCTGTCGACCAACACGATCATCCGCAACCTCAAGATCAAGCAGCCGCTGCTGGTCGTGGTCGAGGCGCCCGGGTACCAGTCGCAGACGGTCTCGATCAACAAGGACATGTGGACGGGGACCGCCACCGGCGACTTCCTCTACGAGCTGAACGCCTACCTCCAGCCCGCCAACGCCTGGACCCGCGAGGAGACCGCCGACCGGATGGCCTCGTTCGAGGAGATCGAGGAGGACATCACCGGCGTGGTCAAGGTGACCTCCAACCCGCCCGGCGCCAAGATCAAGCTCAACGGCCGCCTCGTGGTCGATAAGGAGGGCAAGCCGGTCGTCACCCCCGCGGAGCTGACCGAGATCCCCGCCAAGCCGCCCGAAGACGGCAAGAAGGCCGACAAGCCCGACCCGATCAACATCAACACCCCCCCGGGCCAGGGCCACAAGATCGAGGTCTTCTTCGACGACCCGAACACCCCGCAGTACGTGACCGCCATCCAGCGCTCCCTGTGGCTCTGCAAGACCAAGGACGAGAGGGAGCTCAGCCGCCTCCCGAAGGACGCGCGGCCCGTCCTCAAGTGCGACTACGAGTACGCCGTGGACGCCGACTTCAACGCCATCCGCGCCGAGATCGCGCGGCAGAAGAAGATCGAGGAGGAGCTTCAGAAGCAGAAGGAGGAGATGGAGAAGATCCAGAAGGAGGCCGAGGACGCCGCCAAGGCGGGCTGATCTCCACCGCCTCCGGGCGAGCGACCGCGAGCTGAACCATGCACCTCATCCGTTTCGCCCCCGTCGGCGCCCCGAGCGCCGACCCCTCCTCCCCCGACGCGCGCTTCGCCCTCCTTGAGGGCGACGCCGTCCACCCCATCGCGCCTCAGACCATCGCCGAGATCGACGCGGCGCTCCGCGCGGGCGACGCCCTGGAGCGCCGCGGCGAGCCGCTCAAGCGCGCCGACGTGCGGCTGCTGCCGCCGACCGTCCCCACGAAGATCATCTGCGTCGGGCTCAACTACCGGCACCACGCCGAGGAGATGAACAAGCCGATCCCGGCCGAGCCGCTCATCTTCCTCAAGGCGCCGACGGCGCTCCAGGCGCCCGGCGCGCCGATCGAGCTGCCCGCGCAGTCCGAGCTGGTCCACCACGAGGGCGAGCTGGCGGTGGTCATCGGCCGCCGCGCCCGCCACGTCTCGCCGGAGCGCGCCATGGAGCACGTCCTCGGCGTGACCTGCATGAACGACGTCACCGCGCGCGACATCCAGCGCCGCGAGGGCGGCCGCTACACCCGCGCCAAGGGGTTCGACACCTTCGCGCCGTGCGGGCCGTCGCTGCGCGTCGGCGTCGACCCGGGCGCGCTGGAGGTCACCTGCCGGGTGAACGGCGCGGTGCGGCAGCGGTCGGTGACCAGCGACATGATCTTCCCGGTGCCCGAGGTGATCGCGTTCATCTCGTCGATCATGACCCTGATGCCCGGCGACCTGATCTCGACCGGCACGCCGAGCGGCGTCGGCGAGCTGACCGATGGCGACGTCGTCGAGGTCGAGGTCTCGGAGGTCGGCGTGCTGCGCAGCCCGGTGCGGTCGGCTCAGTAGCGGACGACGTAGCTGCGCGAGATGAGATCGGGCCACGAGCGCCGGTCGGCGCCAACCAGCACCCACAGCCACCCCAGCCCCAACGTGAGCGCCGAGAGCAGGTGACCGAGCACCCGCGCGGCGCACCCGGCCCAGCCGAGCGGATCGCCGTACCGATCCACCACACGCAGCCCGCCGAGCCGAAGCCCCGGCGTCCTCCCGGCGTCGAAGTAGAGCCAGCAGAAGTGCCACAGGCAGAGGACGCTCACGAACCACACCGGCGGCAGCAGCAGCGCCCCGGGGTTGGTCGCGACCAGCTCCAGCAGGTGGTCGGGCCAGAAGCGATCCGGCGGCGGCAGCAGCAGGTCGATGGAGATCACCCCCGACGCGTAGGGCGCGATCGCGATCGTCGCGCAGGCCAGCGCGTCCACCCCGGTGGCGATGGCGCGCCGCCACGTCCTCGCCCCCTCCAGCTGAAGCCGCCTCGCGCTCTCGATCATCGCATGTCCCCCCACCGCGCCTGGAGCAGCGCGCACACCGCGACCGCCGCCGTCTCGGTGCGGAGCACCCGCGGCCCCAGCCCGATCGGCGCGAACCCGGCCTCCCGGGCGAGCCGCACCTCGGCGTCGGTCAGCCCCCCCTCCGGCCCGATCAGCGCCAGGGCGCGGGACACCCGCCCCTGCCCCCCAGGAGCGCCCAGGAGGCCACAGGAGCCCTCGTCGTCTGATAGGGCGGCGACGACCCGGAGTTCGCCCTCCGCGCAGCTCTGGAGGCCCTGGAGGGCTTCGGCGAGCGGCTCCGGGGGGACGACGTCGCAGGCCAGGCTGCGGCGGCACTGCCGGGTGGCCTCGGCGGCGATGCGGCGCCACCGCTCCAGGCGACGCTCCAGCCGCTTGTCGGGGATGACCACGTCGCCGCGCGCCGTGTAGACCGGCTGCACCCAGGAGGCGCCCAGCTCGGTGCACTTCTGCACGATCCACTCCCAGCGCTCCCCCTTGGGGAGCCCGACGAGGATCCCGATCTCCAGCGGCGACTCACCGGCCTCGGAGCGGGACAACCCGGTGACGCGCACCACGAGATCCGGGCCGAGGGTCCCGGTGGCGACCAGGCCGTCGCTGTCGATGAGCTGCACGGGGTCCCCCGGACCGAGGCGGAGCACGCGCGAGGCGTAATGGGCGGCCGGGCCGGTCAGGCGGATCTCCGTCGGGGCGGTCTGGTCGCGGAGCAGCTCGGGTGGGACGACGACGCGGCGCATGATCAGGTGGCGGCCTCCTCACCGTGGTTCAGCAACAGCGCCACCCAGCCCTCCAGCTCGCGGCGCGCGCTCAGGCGCATGCCGAGCGCCTGGAACGCCTCGGTGACCTCCGCTTCGCTGTCGAGGCCGATCCCGCACAGGAGCAGGCGCCCCTGCGGCGCGGCGCAGCGCACCAGGTCGGCCGACAGCAGGATCAGGATGTGCGACAGGATGTTGGCCACCACGAGCTGGTAGGCGCCGGTCACCTGGTTGAGGGGTCGGGTCATGATCTGCACCCGGTCGGCGGGGACGCGGTTGATCTCAAGGTTTTCGCGGCTGACCCGGAGCGCCTCGGGATCGACGTCGAGCGCGTCGATCGTGGTGCTCGGGGCGGCGAGCCGGGCCGCGGCGATCGACAGGATCCCCGAGCCGCAGCCCACGTCAAGAATCGAGCCCGGCGCGCCCGCGGCGTCCGCGAGCAGGTCGTCGATCCAGCCGAGGCAGAGGCGGGTGGTGGCGTGGGTCCCGGTGCCAAACGCGAGCCCCGGCTCGATGAGGATCGCCTCCACGCCGTCGGTCGCCTCGGGCGGCTCCCAGGGGGGGCCGAC
>PBBL01000019.1 GCA_002716585.1 Myxococcales bacterium
GAGGTGGGAATCGAACCCACGTTGACCTGATTACGAAACAGGCGCCTTACCACTTGGCTACTCTGGCGAAGGCCCCACCATCGTGGGGCCTGAGAGCGGTGGACGGGAATCGAACCCGCTGATGTCAGCATGGGAAGCTGATGCCTTACCGGTTGGCCTCCACCGCGTCGCGCGCGCCCCTGAGGGCTCGCCTCAAGCCAGAGGAGGGAATCGAACCCCCGTCAACTGGGTACAAACCAGTCGCCTGGCCACTAGGCTACTCTGGCGCGAGGCCCCACGCGTGCGGGGCCTGTAGAGCGGTGGACGGGATTCGAACCCGCTGTTGTCAGCTTGGAAGGCTGGTGCCTGACCGATTGGCTTCCACCGCGTCGCGGGTGCTGTCGCGCCCGCTGAGAGCCGGAGGTGGGAATCGAACCCACGATGACCGTCCTACCAAGACGGCGCCTTACCACTTGGCTACACCGGCGTAGCTGCCTGGCTAGCAATGCAGCCCACGTGCCAACACGGCCTGACGACGCCATTAAAAACCAGGCAAACGACACCGACGTCGTCGCATCCGACATCGAAGCGCGACACACCCCACACGACGCGACACGACGAGGTCGCGCAGCGGTCGCCTGACAGGATCAGGGCTGATACACACGTCTCAAACGCTAGACAGGAAGATAAACAGGCGGGCGGCGCGGCTCGAAGGGGTCACTCGGAGCGGGCGATCCGGCTCGCGTTGAGCGGATCCTGCACGTCGGAGAGGGCGCGGCGGGCGAAGGAGAGGTTGCCCATCTTCGCGCGGGGGAGGTTCAGGTAGTAGAGCCGCCCGCCGCTCAGCGGGCGGATCAGGTGGACCTGGCTGGTGTCGGTCTCGACCAGGATCTCCTCAAAGAGCGCCTCGGCGCTCTGCCGCGCCTCGGACCAGGCGTGCACCACCATCCGGGCGAGCCCGCCGAGCGACTCGCCGATGAACCCGTGCGAGGCGACCACCTCCGGCCCCTTCGGGGACACCATCATGCAGCCGTGAAAGCCCGACAAGACCGTCAGCGGGGTCATCGCCCCCAGGATCTCCACCCGGACCCTGTCGAAGCTCATCGGCCCCGGCCCGATCGCGGCGGCCTCCAGGCCGCTGCTGGACTGGGCCTCCTCGCTGGCGATGTCGTCCAACAGCTGAAGCGCCTGGTCGAGCGTCGCGTCCCCGACCTTCAGCTTGTCCTCGTCGTCCGATTCGTCGTCCGTCGACGACAGCACCAACATCCCCTCGTCCGAGCTGGGCACGCCCCTCACCGCGACCGCGTGGCTCGCCGCCGAGGGCTGCGGATCCGGGGTCATCGCGGGCTCGGGCGTCATCAACCCCACCCCCAGCTCCTCCCCCATCGCGTCCCCAAGGGCGGTCGCCGTCACCTGATCGAAGATCGCCTCCAGCTCGGCGTCAAAGAGGCTCTCGCCGCCCCCGGATGGCTCGTGGGGCGCAGCTCGCAGCTCAACAGGGCGGGTGGACTCCGAGCGCGGCGCACCTCGCAGCCCAACGGGGCGGGTGGGCTCCGAATGCACCGCGTCGCTGGCGCGGTGGGTCGCGACCACGGGCGCCTCCGTCAGCGGCGCCGTGAACGTCGCGTCCAGGAGATCGTCCGCCGCCTCGTCGCCGTCGATCGTGATCGCCTCCTCCTCAAGCGCGTCCGCCCCCTCCTCGCCGTCGATCGTGATCGCCTCCTCCCGAAGGAGGCTCAGCGCGACCCCGCTGCTCTCCGGGCCGCCGCCGGGCTGAACCAGGTAGCGGCCGGTCGGGATCTGATCGGGGGACACCCAGCTCGCTCGGGCCAACAGCCCGCCCTCGCCGTCCCCCTCCAGCAGAGCGCGCTCCGACGGATCCCAGGGCAGCTCCACCAGGCCGAGCACGTCCAGCTTCAGGTTGCTCTCGGGGCGAGGCTCGGCCAACATGACGGACAGCTCGGGGCGAGTCCACTGGAGGAGGGCCTTGAGCGCCTCCTCACCCTCCAGCGCGTCGCCCACCCGCGCCGAGGTGATGAACCCCTCGCTGAGGTAGAGCGACGCCTCCTCGCCGTCCATCGTCCAGTAGAGCGACCCGGTCTTGCCGTGCACGAGATAGAGCACCAGCAGATCGCGGGCGACGTTGCTCTGCCCCGCGCTCGCCAGCGCGTCCCCGACCGCGTCCGCCAGATCGGCCTCGTCCGCGGCGCGCGGGACGCAGGGGATCGAGAGCATCTCCTGCACCCAGGCGTGCGCCGACACGCCGAGCACCGGCGTCCCCCGGTAGCTGTTGTGAACCCGGGTCATCGCCTTGAGCCCGACGTGGCTGTGCAGATCGAGGTTCACCATGAGCATCGCCGGGGCGGTGTGCTCGAACCACCGCCGCAGCTCGCGCTCCGAGCCAGACACCCACACGTCCAACCCGACGCCGAGCCCCTCAACCAGCGCCCCCAGCTCCCTGGTGTCGTCCACGACGACGATGACCGGCTGAGCCTCTGTCTCCTGGTCTCCCATCCCACACCACTCCACACACCGCTCGCGACTGCCGCCCATAGCTTACAACTCGGGTGCAAAAATGAAACCCATTCTCTCAAAAAAGTCGCCAGGGCGCCCTGACGTGTGAATTTCAACCCCACGCGCTCCGTCCCAGAGGAGCCAGAACGGAACACGCAGGCGTTTCGGGCCGCGTCGCGCCGCCCACCGCCTCAAGCCACCACACAGCCATGCGATCCACACCCCTCCCCTCCCCCCTTCGCCCCGGCCTCGCGCTGGCCCCCTGGGCGCTGAGCGCCGCGCTGGGGCTCACGCTGATCGCCTGCGGCGGCGGGATCCCCGGCGCCTGGGATCCCGACGCGGGGAGCGACGAGGCCGACGCGGGCGGCTCCCCGACGATCGGCGACGGGCTGATCAACGCCGGGTGGATCGGAGGCCCCTGCGGCGACACACTCGACTGCCACTACGACGACGCCGTCTGCCTCGGCGAGGGCTACCCGGAGGGGCAGTGCAGCCTGGGGTGTGATCGCATCTGCCCGGATCGGGACGGCGCCAACAGCGTCACCTTCTGCGTCTCGGGGCTGGACGGCGATGGGCAGTGCGTGTCGCGCTGCGACCGCGACCTCTACCCCGCGACGGGGTGCCGCGACGGCTACACCTGCCAGATCACCCCACGCCACGGGGAGCCCGGCACCGCCACCGGCGTCTGCCTCCCCGACGCGCGGATCACCCGCGTCCCCACGACCACCACCTGCCAGGACGATCTGGACGCGATCGACGCCACCTGGTCCCCCTGGGACTACGACACCCAGTCGGTCAACGTCGGCGGCGACGCCCTGCGATGCACCGTCGGCGACCCGATCTGGCTCCAGAGCCCGATCGCCGGGGTGCGCTACCGGACCTGGTCCGGGGCCTCCCCGACCATGGCGGTCAGCTGCGAGCTGGCGCTCGTGTTGGAGGAGTTCGGCGCCCTGCTCGCCCGCCACGGGATCCGCGAGGTGATCCACATGGGGACCTTCAACTGCCGGACCGTCTCCGGGACCGGGCGCCTCTCGCAGCACGCCCACGGCAAGGCGATCGACATCTGGGGGTTCGTGACCGACGAGGGCAAGCCGCTCGTGGTCGAGGACGACTGGGAGATCGACGCGGAGGAGCCCGAGGGCGAGCGCGGGCGGCGGCTCAAGGCGATCATCTCGGAGCTGTACGAGGCGCAGCTGTTCAACGTCATCCTGACGCCGGACTACAACGCCGCCCACCGCAACCACTTCCACCTCGACCTCACGCCCGGCAGCCGCTTCCTCGGCTCCAGCGCCCCACACGAGGCCTGCCCGGGCTGGTGAGCGCCCCTACAGCCCCCGCGCCCACTCCGGGCGCAGCGGGATCCGCCCCTCCAGCGCGGCGTCGATCACCTCCAGGATGGCGCCCCGGTCCCGCGGCAGCCGCCCCCCGATCGGGAGGTAGTTCGAGGCGTGGTTGGTGCGAAACAGCGCATCGGTCGGCCTGGCCTCGGCGACCACGCACCGCAGCTCCCGCAGCAGCCCCGCCATGTCCGGCAGCTCGAACAACCCCTTCTCCTGCATCCTCGCCATCGGCGTCCCCGGGATCACCGTCAAGGTCAGCGCCGAGAAGAACTCCGGGTCCATCGCCGTCACCAGGCGCGCGGTCCCCTCGGCGTGGGCCTCCGACCTCGCCGTCCCGCCCGCGCCGAGCAGCGCGATCACGCTCAGCGCCATACCCGCCGCGTGCGCCCGCTCGGCCGCCTCCACGTGCTCCTCAAAGGTCCCACCCTTGACGATGCGGCGCAGCGTCTCCGGGTCGCCCGACTCCGGGCCGAGGTAGAGGAGCGTCAGCCCCAGCTCAGCCAGCTCGGCCAGCTCGGCGTCGCTCTTGCCGAGGACGTTGCGCGCCATGGCGTAGCAGGACACCCGGCGCAGCCTCGGGAACGCCTCGCGGGCCACCGACAGGATCGCGCGCCAGTCGTCCATCTCCATGATCAGCGCGTCGCCGTCGGCGACGAACACCTTCTCGACTCGCCCGCCCAGGCGCCTGCCCGCCTCGCGCAGGTCGGCGAGGTTGTCTTCCAGGGGGCGGACCCGGAAGGTCTTGTCGCGGTACATGGCGCAGTAGAGGCAGAGGTTGTGGGAGCAGCCGATCGTCGCCTGGAGGATGTAGGCGTCGGCCTCGGAGGGGGGTCGGAACAGCTTGCCTTCGTAGCGCATGGGGGGTCATCCTGAGCGATGTTCGCCTTCCCACCTGTCACGTGGGCGGAGGCGTCTGGGACGTTGGATCATAGACGGTGTGAGGTTGGGCGAGTTGTGGTGTTCGAACTTCGCGTGCCCTGAACCTGCCCGCTTCGCCTCAAATGCTCCCGACACCATCAGGGAGGTTTGGAGGGATAGGGGCAGAACACGTGTCGTTCACGCCTCTGTGGAGGCAGGGTGCTCCACACCCACCAAACGACAGCCACTGCCAATTCTCACCCTGAGGTTGGAGACGGTCCCCACGGCCCTTCAGGAGGCCAAAACAGGAGCCAGGGGACGTCATCCCTTGCCGCTTCGACGACGGGCCATAGAAAGGCATGTAGGGTCTCCACGACAGGTTCCAGGCCGTCTTCATCGAGTTTGTTCTTGTTGAGGAACGCCTTCCATTGCTTCACCTTACCTGCATCCGAGGAGAACTCCAACGTCAGCGCAGGCGGTGGCCTGGTGGGCAGCGGCGTTCGACGACGTTCGAAGGTACGCTGGATGGCGAGGACGAGTTCCTGGCCGTCGAAAGGGAAGTTATTGGAGAGGAAGAGGACATCAAAGAAGTCCTTGAGGCAGGTGTTGACCATCCCGAGATCCACCATCGCCTGGAACTTCTCGGCCACTACCGTCGCCCGGGGGTATGTTTGCACTGACGGAGCAGGAGAGTCCTCAAGCAGAGTCGGATACGAGGCGGACTCGGGCCCTGGTGTGACGGCGTCACCGAAGCCCACGTCAACGGAGAGGGCGATGGGGATCTTGCCCAACGCTGCTTTGAGTTTGACCCTGACCCCCTCATACTCCATGTCCTCCTTGATCCGGCTGACGGTGATTGCCTTCGGATCCAAGATAAGGCCATCGTCAGGGACTGGGGTGGTGCACAGTTCCGCGAAGACATCCTTCAACCGGTCCAGATCAGGAGAGCCAGATGACAGAAGGTCGATGTCTTTGGTGGGCCGGTGACGCAAGTTGGGCTCCCACAAGAAAAACAGGGCAGCCCCCTTGAGGACGAAGTCGTCGGCGTAAGACGATGCTCCGATCCGGTACAGCAAGCGCTCCATGCCGTAGCGGAGCAGCACCAGGTTGAAGTCCTCATGGTTGGCTTTGGATCGATTGAGCAGGCGTTGTCTGACCGAAGCGGCCATGTTCTTCTTGCCGGTCACCACACAACCTCCAGATAGGGTTTTATCACATTGGCCACCCGACACACCTCAGCGGCCTTCAGAAGCTCGCCAAGGGTTCCTGCCTGCTGGCGTCTATAGTCCTTGAGGGCTGCAAGACAGGGCTCCAGACCGACTCTCCCCCTGAACTTGAAGCAGTCCGCCACTGTCTTTGCGGCGGTCGTGATGGGAACATCCACTCCCTCGATGCGATGGATCTGGACACCGAAGTGGAAGTGCTTGGAGGAGAACGCGACTCTCCTGATTGGGAGTTCATTGACCTGAGGGCGCGTCCTGCCACGTTCATAAGCCATCCAAACCTCAAAGGGGGCTTCGTCCGAGAGGCCATGAAAGACCAGGGCCGACAGCAGACAGATGACACCATCAGGGAACCTGGCCGAAGCCTGGGCGAGGCTGTGGTGCTCGGTGACGTCCGCATCTGGGTGCATGTACAGACCCCGGGCAACCCGGATCAGGTCACCCCGTTCGACAAGGCGCCCCAGGGTTGTGTGTGGGATCCCCCTCGCCCTGACGTCCCGGGTGCGAACCAGACCCTGTTCTTGTGCAAGAGAGAGGACCAGACTTGTGTTGCTTGTCTCCATCGGTCGCCCTTGGTGTTAGAAATCAAGACCACTTATAAACAAGTGCTGCTAAAAAGTAACACTCCAGCGTTCGAGGTCAAGTCTTCTGCTGACAAGACAGAGGCAGTGGTCACCATCAGGAAGGTCTTGCTCCTGGCGCTCATCGATTGGACTCCTTGCATCGATTGACCCTTCTTCAAGGTGTCCACCAAACTCTGGCAACCTCAGGCTCTCGGTGGTCGTTTCAGGAGAAGAGCATCAGCGCCAGGTCGGGCCGGTCGGTGATGATGGCGTCCGCCCCGAGGCGGGCGACGCGCTCCATGATCCGAACGTCGTTCACGGTCCAGACGAAGACCGGGAGGCCGCCGCGGCGCATCCGGGGGACGAAGCCGAGGCGCAGGAGCTGATGGTTGGGCGAGACGAAGTCCGCGGAGCAGGCGCGGAGCCTGCGCCCGGGGAACAGCTCCGAGGCGCGGGTCGCGACGACGCGCTCGGGGTGCTCCAGGCCGAGCAGGAGGCCCGCGGTGACGCGGGGGTCTGCCTGCTTGAGCGCCTTCACGGTGCGGTCGAGGAAGGACTTGACGACGAAGTCCGCGCGGGACAGCTCGCGGGTGAGGATCGCCAGCACCTGGCGCTCGTCGCCGTACTCCTTGAGTTCGACGTCGAGCCGGATCCGACCGCGGCACAGCCGGACGACCTCCTCCAGGGTCGGGGCGGCGGCGCCCGTCGCCTCGGTGCGCTCGCGCAGCTCGCCGTAGTCCATCTGGGCGATGGGGTGGCCGGACAGCTCGGCGTCGTGGATGCAGACCAGGACGCCGTCGCGGGTCTTCCTGACGTCGAACTCCACCATGTCGGCGCCCAGCTCAATCGCCAGCTCAAACGCTTCGAGTGAGTTCTCCGAGTCCACGAGCCCCGACGCGCCCCGGTGGGCGATGACGAGCGGGCGGTGGGCCGAGCGGCGCGTTGCGGGTCGAGACATGGGCACCTCCGTGGGCTGATCCGCGGTGACTATACCGCAGGTCGGAATCCAAAGCGGGGTGGCGCGCGTTTTTTGTCCGTGAGCCAGGCCACGCCCCCAACCGGACACCTTGCGTTGCCTGTGGGGATGTGCAACTTTGATGGGGTTGTGTCGGACAACCTGGGGCCAGATTCAGCACAACGCGCGGCCAAGCAGACACAGCGGCCGCGCTTGACAACGTCTCAGATCAGCGGCGCCGGGCCTGAACCGGCGCTGGCGTGAGCGCGACCGCCGCCACCCCTCGACGCGGGCCGAGGGTCGATACGGCGGTGAGGAGACCTGTTCGTCATCGCCATGCTCGGAGAGAAGCTCGGAAAGTACCAGATCCTCGATGAGGTCGGTCAAGGTGGGATGTCGGTCGTCTACCGCGCCCACGACACCGTGCTCGACCGGTGCGTCGCGATCAAGGTGCTGCACCCGCACCTGTCGCGGCGAGAGGAGTCGAAGAAGCGCTTTGAGCGCGAAGCCCGCGCCATCGCCAAGCTCTCCCACCCGAACATCCTCCAGGTCTTCGACTTCAGCGAGGGCGACGCCAAGGCGAGCTACATCGTCATGGAGTTCCTCGACGGCTGCACCCTGCGGCAGTTCGTCGAGCGCCACCCGATCGAGCACCCCGAGGTGGGCGCGCTGCTCGGGATCCACCTGTGCCGGGCGCTGGAGCACGCCCACGAGCTGGGGATCATCCATCGGGACATCAAGCCCGAGAACGTCATGATCACCGAGGGCGCGGTCAAGCTGATGGACTTCGGCATCGCCGAGATCGTGGACGCCCAGACGATGACCGCCACCGGCACCCTGCTCGGCTCCCCGGCCCACATGAGCCCGGAGATGATCGAGGGCCACGAGCTGGACTACCGCGCCGACCTGTTCAGCCTGGGGACGGTGCTGTACTTCATCACGACCGGCGAGCTGCCCTTCACCGGGCGCAACGCCCCGCTGGTGCTCAAGGCGATCCTGGAGGGCGACTACCTCAGCGCCGAGATGATCAACCCCCGCATCGGGCGGCGCCTCTCCCGGATCATCGACCGCTGCATGGCGCACGACCCCGCCGACCGCTACCCGTCGGTGGCCGCCCTGGAGCAGGACCTCACCGCCTTCCTCGCCGACAGCGGGATCGGCGACCCGGACAAGGAGATCGAGGCGTTCCTGCTGGACCCGGAGGGCTACCAGGAGGCGATCGGCCCTCGGCTCATCGAGGCGCTGGAGGCGCGCGGCCTCCAGTCCCTGACCGACAACAGCATCACCGTCGCGCTGGAGTACTTCAACCGCGTGCTCGCCATCGAGCCCGGCCACGCGCGGGTGCTCAACCACATCCGCAACATCGACCGGCGCCGCCGCAACAAGGTCTACCTCGGGGCGGCGGCCGCCTTCGCCGCCTGCGTGCTCGCCGTCCTCGGGATCAGCGCCCTGGTCGGCCCCGGCGACCAGGGCGCTGATCCTGCGCCGACCGAGGCCGACCCCAACACCGCGCTCGCCGCCGAGGCCGCCGACGGCCTGAGCGAGGCCGAGGCCGAAAAACTCGGCCCGGAGCTGGCCGGGGACGTCAACGCGCGCGGCAACGCCATCGTGGAGCAGATGCTGGAGAGGCGCCGCGTCCGCATCGCCGTCACCACCGCCTCCTCCTACGTCTTCAAGGCGCGCGCCGCCGCCCCGATCGAAGCCCCCGAGGACGACACGACCTCGCCGACGCCGGACAAGCGGCCGCTGCGCGTGGGGCGCGTCCCCGCTCGCCAGGACCCCGAGGACGACGCCACCAACGCCTCCGACGCGGGCGACCCCGAGGAGGAGGGAGACGCCGTCGCCGCGGCCTCCTCCCAAGGCGACGGCGAGACCGACGACCGCCCGACGATGATCACGGTGCAGGTCTCGGTCTACCCGCCCAGCTCCGCGACCCAGGTCAGCATCGAGGGGCGCTCCTACAGCCTCAACGACCTCAAGCGCGGGATTGAGGTCCCTCGGGACCGGCTCGTCCACTTCAACGCCACCAACCCCCTCTTCAAGACCCTGCGGGGGACCTGGAACTTCAAGTCGGTCCCGGCGACGACCAACGCCATCTCCCGGCGCGTGGAGCTGAGCAACCTCAAGGACGCCCGCATCCGGGTCATCTGTGTCAACGACCCGCGCGCCCGGGTGCTCCTGTTCAACGCCGACAGCAACGCGCCCATCGGCCAGGGCTCGGTCGGCTCCTGGATCAGCATCCCCATCCTCGACCCCACCACCGCCTCCCGGAAGGTCCGCTACACGGTCGTCCCCAGCAGCACCCGGGCGCGCACCCACAAGAGCAGCTTCGTCGCCTACGCCGGCAAGGGCCGCGAGTTCACCGTCGAGCTGCGCTGACCGGGCGTCCTTTGCGGCGGGATGTGCAGCAACCTCTTTTCGGTCAGCCGACAAACCTGTTATACCGTGAGCGCAGAGAAAGGACGCCAGGGGTACCTCGCCGGGAACGCACGACAGGCAATGACCTCACATCACCGCCACACCACCACCCACCGGGCCGCGGCGCTCCTGCTCGCGCTCTGCCTCGCGCTGTCCGCCGCGCCCCCCCGACGAGTCCACGCGCAGCCCGACGAGGTCCGTGAGGTGAGCCCCGACGAAGCGGAGGAGCCGCTCACCCTGGAGGCAACCCTCGACCGCGCCAAGATCGCCACCGTGGACGGCGACTACGAGCGGGTCGTGGAGCTGCTCGGGCCGCTGGTCGAGGCGCGCGACGGGGAGCCCGCGCCGCTGGACGAGCTGGAGGCGGAGGCGCAGGTCGAGGTGCTGCGGTTGCTGGGGGTGGCGCTGCTGCTGCGCAACCCCCCCTCGCAAGAGGCGGCGGAGCGGGTGTTCGTGACGCTGCTCAAGCGCCAGCCCGACTTCCAGTTCGTGCAGGGCCTCCACCCCCAGGAGGCGATCGACCTCCTGGCGCTGGTCCGCCGCAAGTACGCCGACGAGCTGCCCAGGCCCCGGGAGACCGACCCCAACAGCGGCGAGCGGCTGATCTACATCCAGCGCGAGGTGGAGCGCAACGAGCTGTGGTTGGTGTTCGTGCCCTTTGGGACGGGGCAGTACCAGAACGACGACATGTTCAAGTTCTGGCTCTTTTGCAGCCTGGAGGTCGCGGCGCTGAGCGTCAACGTGTTCAGCTTCACCCGCGCCGAGGGGCTGCGGAGCCCGAACGGCCTCTACACCCCCGAGAACAAGGAGAAGGCCGAGGACTGGCAGCAGGCGCAGTTCCTGTCGCTGGGGATCTTCGGGGCGCTGGTGCTCGCCGGGGTGATCGACGCCTGGGTCGGGTACGAGCCGGAGACAGTCCGCATCCGCACCCTCGATCAGCCGCCGCCCGAGCTGACCTTGCGGGCGCCGGGGGCGCCGAGGCGCGCGGCGCTGGACGTCACGGCGCGGCGCCAACGGCCGCGCGCCCCGCTCGTGCCGCTGATCGCGCCGACCCCGGGCGCGCCGCCGTCGTTCTGTCAGGGGTTCGGGGCGCTGGGCGGGTGTTCGGACGCGGGAAGTTCTGGTATAACGTTGGGCGTCGCCCTCCCGTTCTGAGAGTGCAGGACGCGGGGGCTCGATCCCACCACCCGAACAGGAGCCTCGTCGCCTGCGGCGCCGGGGGCTCCGGGTGGCCCTTCACCTGAGCACGCATATGCCCAACCTCGTCTACCGCCGCCCGGGACAACCGAAGTTCGCGAGCTTCCCGCTCTACAAGCCGGTCACCAGCATCGGCCGCGACCCCGACAACGATCTGGTCATCGACGACAGCGACCTGCGCCCGAGCCACGCGCTGATCCACTTCGACGGGTCGAGCTTTACGCTGCAAGCCGTCGATCGCCACAGCCTCATCCAGCAGAGCGGCAAGCGGGTCAAGAAGAAGGTCCTCACCCACGGCGACGAGTTCAAGATGGGGCGGACCACGCTGAGCTTCCTGCTCGTGGACGAGCCGCGCCGCCGTCGCAGCCGCGACGCCGACGAGAGCGCCTCGCGCCGCCTCCATGAGCTGCGCAAGCTGCACCAGTTCAGCAAGCAGCTCCTGGGCGAGTATGAGCTGACGGCGCTCGTGGAGCTGCTGCTCGACAGCACGATCGACGTCAGCGGCGCCGACAAGGGGATCCTGGTGCTCATGAACAACGACGGCGAGCCCCGGGTGCAGGCCGCGCGCGACGCGAGCCGGACCAGCCTGTCGGCGTCGGACGAGCTGGTCTCGGACTCGATCATGAGCAAGGTGCTGCGCACCAAGCAGCCGCTCATCGTGAGCGACGCCCAGGGCGACAGCGAGTTCAGCAACTCCCAGTCGGTGGTCAACCTCAACCTGTGCAGCGTCATGTGCGTGCCGCTGCTCGACCGCGGCTCGCTGATCGGGCTGCTGGTGGTGGGCAACGACAACGTCGCCAACCTGTTCACCCAGGAGCACCTGGAGCTGCTCACGATCTTCGCCGCCCAGGCGAGCCTGATCCTCACCAACGCGATGCTCGTCAACGAGCTGAAGCTCGACAACGAGGCGCTCGCCGAGAAGGTCGAGGCGCTGAGCTTCGGGCAGATCATCGGCGCCTCGGACGCGATGCGCGAGATCTTCCGCAAGGTCGAGAAGGTCGCACACACCGACGTCACGGTGCTGATCCAGGGGGAGACAGGGACCGGCAAGGAGCTGATCGCGCGCGAACTGCACAACCGCTCGCACCGGGCCAAGGGGCCGTTCATCACGATCAACTGCGGGGCGATCCCCGAGAACCTGCTGGAGAGCGAGCTGTTCGGCCACGTCCGCGGCGCCTTCACCGGCGCCACCCAGACCAAGCCCGGCAAGTTCCACCTCGCCGACGGCGGCACGATCTTCCTCGACGAGCTGGGCGAGATGCCGCTCAACCTCCAGGTCAAGCTGCTGCGCGTGCTCCAGGAGCGCGTCGTCAGCAAGGTCGGCGACACCCGCAACGAGACGGTGGACATCCGCGTCGTCGCGGCGACCAACAAGGACCTCGACGAGGAGGTCCGCGAGGGGCGCTTCCGCGAGGATCTGTTCTACCGCCTCAACGTCGTCACCCTGCACCTGCCGCCGCTGCGCAACCGCGACGAGGATGTCATCCTGATCGCCAACTACTTCCTGTCCCGCTTCTGCGAGCAGTTCGGGGTCGGGAACAAGGCGCTGAGCAACGACAGCCAGATCGCCATGAAGAAGTACTCCTGGCCCGGCAACATCCGACAGCTGGAGAACCGCCTCAAGAAGGCGGTCATCCTCGCGGACCGCGCCATGCTGGAGCCCGACGACCTCGACCTGCACGCTGAGGACCTGGAGACGATCCTCGACCTCGCCGAGGCCAAGGAGCGCTTCCAGCGCAACTACATCAACGAGGTGCTCGCCCGAAACAACGGCAACCGCACCAAGACCGCCCGCGATCTCGGCGTCGACCCACGGACCATCTTCCGCCACCTGGAGAAAGAGGCCAGCGGCGCCTATGACAAGCCCTGATGTCAAACCCCACCGGCCGCTATGACATTCAGGTCACACCCAAACGCCCCTCCTCCCCTCCTCGCCGGGCTTGAGCGCCGCGCCGCGCCCAGGCCCCGACGCTCGGGGCGCCGCGCTCGTCGGCCTGAAGCCGCCTCCCGGGGGTGGCCCCTCCGATCGTGGCACACAGCTTGCAAAACCATCAGCACGGGCTGGACATCGCCAGGGGCGACCGTTCAGCCTGGGGACCCTCGGATGGACCCATGACGCAGCAGACGACGAACGCAAGACGCCCCTCACGACAACCGCAGCGACGCGCCGCCCTGGTGGCGTGGATCGCGCTGATGGCGTCGGGGTGTCCCTTCGGGCCTGCGCTCCCGGTCGCCGAGGACCCCAACTACCCGCCGTTCATCGACCCGGAGGACGTCTCGCCGCGGACGCTGGCGCTGACGGTCCGCCGCTCGGAGGTGCTCACCCTGGAGGTGAGCCGCTTTCTGGACCCGAACGATGAGGAGAGCCTGGACGTGCTCTTGTTCTTATCTGACCAGCCTGGCAACCAGCTCGTGAACACCGTCGTCGCCCGCGCCCTCTCGGTCACCGAGCCGATCGACGACGTCTTCCTCGCCTACGAGGGGTATCGGCTGGAGCTGGATCCGTGCGACGTGCGCTGGGCGGACCGCCCGGAGCAGTCGTTCACCCTGCTGGTCAGCGACGGTGACATCTTCTTTGAGCAGGGCGAGTACACCACGGTGGAGGGTCGCTACTTCGACACCTACACCTGGACGGTCGCCTTTGATGGAGAGTGCCTGTGACAGACCCGATCGGTCACAACACACCTCGCTGGACCACGCCGCTGCTGCTGTTGCTGGCGGCCACGTGCTGGAGCGGCTGCGCGCTGGAGCTGCCGGAGGAGGAGGCCGAGAGCGAGCCGATCCTCTGCAACGCGTCGAGCGACTGCCCCGCGGACGAGACCTGCGAGGCGGGCTACTGCGTCGTGCCGAGCGAGCAGATGGAGGCGCTGGCGGTTCAGCTCACCGCGCCGCCGGAGGCGAACCTGGTCCGCGAGCAGTTCCCCCAGGTCGAGTTCGAGCAGGGCGAGGCGCTGCCCGACTTCCAGTTCTCCAAGCCGGTGCAGTTCACCGGGGTGGTGCTCAACAAGGAGTCGCAGCACCCGCTGGCGGCGAAGCCCTGGATCGCGGCCGAGGATTTCCGCGACGAGCTGCTGATCACCTATCCGGTGGACCGGGCGCGGCTGGATGTGTTCTCGCAGCTTCTGATGCCGGCAAAGGTCGAACCTCGGGCGGTGCGGCAGGTGGAGCTGACGGCGGTGA
>PBBL01000020.1 GCA_002716585.1 Myxococcales bacterium
CGACGATGACGACGACGATGACGATGACGACGACGACGACGACACCGACGTCGCTGAGCTGATCCGGCGCCTGAACAAGGCCGGGAAGAAGGCCGACAAGGCGCTCAAGAAGGTTGAGAAGCTCAAGAAGAAGGTCAAGAAGGCGACCCGGAGCGCCGAGAAGGCGGCGAAGAAGGTCGACAAGCACAAGGCCCGCTCGAAGGCGCTGGGCGAGGAGCGCGAGGGGCTTGAGGATCAGCTCAAGGCGCTGACCTCGGAGAACAAGGCGCTCAAGAAACAGGTTGCCAAGCTCACCCGAAAGCGTGATAAGCTCAAAGCGAAGCTCAAGGCTGCGTCCCGCGCAGCGAGCAAGTCCAAGGAAAAGGACAAGAAGAAGTCCAAGGGGAAGGGAAAGAAGCGCTGAGCTGACACCACAGATTCCACCCCACCTGCTTGAGCCCTCCTGCTCAGGAGCACGTGTGCGCGGCTTGCCAAAGCGCGGCCCGCAGCGCAATCCAGTGGCTTTGAACTATTTTACAAAGTCATGACGGCGATATACGTCTGTCCACACGGTGTGGAAAACGTGTGGACAACTTGTGGAAAGGTGCACGCCTGGGGATGTTTTTGTCGGGCTCGTGGCCCTTCACAAGAACCTCCGCTCGTGTGGATAAGCTGTGGATAACCCCCCGATTTCCCCTTCTCTGTGTCCAGCCGGTGACGTCGCGCGCTGGTCTTCACGTCGTCGCGGTTCTGGTAACCGCTCCCATTGTCCATTAGGGTAGTCCTTCGATTGGACCATGATCGTGAGGCCTGCTTTGGAGAGCCTGAAGACTTTTTGGAGACTGCTCCACGACACCTTCCATAAGCCTGAGAGCCAGAGCTACCGGATCGTTCAGCCCATCATCTGGGTGCTGATCGTCTTCTCGATCGGGCTGTTCGGTGTGGAGATGGTGTTCGGGACCGAGAGCGTCGAGTCGGCCTGGGTCCGGTGGCTGGATTGGGTCGTCCTCGTGGTGTTCGTCCTGGAGATCGTCCTCCGGGTCGCGACCTACCGACCCCCTCGCCTCGACTTCTTCGACTACTCCCCCCTGCAGCGGCTCCAGGTGCACGTGGTGGGGCGCCTGCTCTATTGCCTGCGCCCCCTCAACCTCGTGGATCTGATCACGGTCCTGGCGCTGGTCCCCGCCCTCCGAGGGCTGCGGGCGTTTCGCCTCCTGCGCCTCGTGCGGACCTCCAAGATCTTCCGCTACAGCCAACCCTTTGAGGGGTTGCTGCGGGCGTTCGCCGAGAACACCGTGCTGTTCGCCTTCGGGATCTCGCTGCTCGGCGTCGCCACGCTGGTCGGTGGGTTCAGCATCTTCCTCGTCGAGCGTGGCCACAACTCCTCGATACAGACGCTCTCCGATGGCTTCTGGTGGGCGCTGGTGACCCTCACCACGGTCGGCTATGGTGACATCTCGCCGGTCACCATGCTGGGGCGGGCCGTCGGCGTGGTGCTGATGCTCGCGGGGATGTTTACCCTGGCCGTGTTCGCCGGTATCGTCGGTCACGCCCTTCTCAACGTGGTCCTGAGCATTCGCGAGGAGCAGTTTCGGATGAGCGCCTACATCAACCACATCGTCGTCTGCGGTTACGATCCCGGGGCTCGGATGCTCCTCGATGAAGTCCTCAAGGAGCTGGAGGGCGACGACCGCGAGGTGCTCATCTTCGCCAACAGCCCTCGCCCTCAAGACGTCCCGCCGCGCTTCATGTGGATCCAGGGCGACCCCACCAAGGAGAGCGAGCTGGACAAGATCCGCCTCACCCACGCGTCGGCTGGGATCATCGTCGGGTCGCGCACCGTCACCCCGCAGCAGGCCGACGCGATCACCATCCTCACCGCGTTCACCATCCGCTCCTTCCTCAAGGGGCGCCCGGAGACCCAGAAGCGCCACGCCCCCCTCTACCTGGTCGCCGAGGTGCTCGACGCCGAAAACGTCGAGCACGCCAAGGCGGCGGGCGCCGACGAGGTCATCGAGACGACCCGGCTCGGCTTCTCGCTCCTCGCCCACGCCGTCTCCATGCCGGGCACCGCGTCGGTCGTCAGCCAGGTCGCCTCGTTCGGGGCGCACAGCCTCTACATCCGCACCTTCGACGGTGACCCCGCCTCCTTCGCCGAGGTCGCGGCGGCGTACAAGCGGGAGCACGGCGCGCTGATCATCGGCCTTCGTGACTCCGGCTCGGAGACCATCAACCCCAGCGACGACGCCCTCGTCCGCGCCGGGGTCGAGATCCTCTACCTCGCCGAGCAGGCGATCAAGGGCTGAGCCGGGTCACACGCCCAGGTACAGCAGGTGCCCCAACGCGGGCAGGCGCCGTATCGCCTCGCGCGCCCCCTCGGACAGCTTCACCTCGCGCATGTAGAGCCTCCTGAGCCGGGGCGGGCTCACCCCGTTGGACAGGGCGTCGAGCATCGTATCGCCGAGGGCGTTGCCGCTCAGGTCGAGGTTGACCAGGTGCCGCAGGTGTCGCGAGCGGAGGAGCGCGGTGGCCCCTCGGGCCGTGAGCGCGTTGCTGCTCAGGTGCAGCGTCCGCAGCTGGCGGAGGTGGTGGGAGCGTGCCAGCGCGAGGGCGCCGTCGTCGTCGATGTGGTTGTGGGACAGGATCAAGGTCTCCAGCCGCTCCGAGCGGCTGGAGCGCGCGATGTGCGTCGCCGCGTCGCCGTCGAGCTGGGTGTGGGTCAGGGACAGCTCCGCCAGCCGGCCCCAGCGCCTGGCGCGCAGCAGGGTCGTCACCCCGGCGGTGCCGATCGGGTCATGATCCCAGTGCAGCGCCTCCAGGTGGGTCAGCGGCGACTGGCTCAGGACCACCGCCCCCGAGGTGCCGACCCGGTTTGAGCCGAGCGAGAGCCGCCGCAGCTGGTGCAGGTGGCGCGAACGCGCGATGGCCGAGGCGCCCGTGTACATGATATCATTGTCGGCGATGATCAGCTCCGTGAGCGACGCGACGTTCGGTGAGCGCGCCAGCGCTTCGATCCCTCCCGGGCCGATCGCGTTCCCCGTGAGGTTGAGTCGATGGAGGTTCTTGAGGTACACCGAGCGGGCGAGCGCGCTCGCCCCTTCAGGGCCGATGGTGTTGTGGCTGAGGTTGAGCGACCTCAGCCGCTCCATGGTGGGGAGCCGCCCGATGATCCGGATCGCCTCCGGGCCGAGGGAGAGGGACTCCAGGTTGAGGTAACCCGAGCGGCGCAGGCTCTCTCGGGCAGATGGGGAGAGGACCGGCTCCAAACCCAGGTTGTGGGTGTCCAGAAGCGGTCGCCAGCGCTCAAGGTGACTGTCCAGGTAGGCCGACGCGAGCCGGGGGTCCTGGTCGGCTGGCCACTGATCCACCAGCTCGCACAGACGCCCCCACGCCTCCACGTCCGGCTCGCCGTGCAGAATATGTCTCAGGTGTGCGAGCCGCTCGTTGAAGTCCATGCGTGGGAGCCCTGTCACAAATCAGGAGAGAAGGGCGATGGTTACCGTTCATATCGTAATAGGTCTTCTGGGCTCGGGCAAGACGAGCACGCTGCTCCACGTGCTGCACAACTCGACCCGGTTCGAGAAGCTCGGCGTGGTCGTCGGTGAGTTCGCGGACGAGGGCTACGACGGACCCAGCCTCTGCGAGGCGGGTTACCCGGTGACGATGATCTCCGGCATGGGGCGCCGCGAGCAGATCGCCTCCTACCTCGGGGCGCTCCGCCAGATGGTCGAGGCGGGCAGCTTCCGCCGGATCTTCCTGGAGACCTCGGGCGCCACCGAGGCGACCGAGCTGGCCGAGGCGCTCAACCGCGACGCCGTGCTCGCCGAGAAGGTCGAGTTCGGCAAGACCGTCACGGTGGTCTCCGCCGCCGATTACGATCACTACATGGAGCACTTCCCCGATCAGCTCACCGCCCAGATCGGCTACGCCGACCTGGTCGTCCTCAACAAGATCGACAAGCTCAAGACCCTGGAGGCGCGCGAGCAGGTCCGCGACTCCGTCCGCGCGCTCAACCCCGACGCGGAGATCGAGATGGCCTACATGGGCCAGGTCAGCCGCCTGTCGGTCGTCGGGCCGCTCCCCGAGGGGAAGCGCTCGCGCCTGGTCACCTGGACCAACGAGCGCGGCACCCCGCGCGAGTTCGAGTCGTTCGTCTACCGCACCGATGAGCTGTGCGTGGACCGCGTCCGCTTTGGCCACGCGCTCCTCAACCTCTCGGGTCGCATCGCGCGCTTCAAGGGGGTGCTCGCCTGCTACGATCGGGCCTACGCCATCAACGGCGTCCCCGGCCAGCTCGACTGGGAGAACCAGCAGGTCGAGGGGCCGACCCGGCTCGCGATCATCGGCCTCGACCTCGTCGAAATCGAAACCGACATCAAGGAGGCGCTCGACGCGCAGCTCAACCCGTACCGCGACTCCGACGGTTGAGCCCACCCACCCACCTGTCCGCCTCCTCCCTGCCATGGGGCCAGGCGGTCGCCCAGGCGGGCTGACGCACCGAGCAGCCCGACCTCCACCGCAGAGGTGCGCGATGGACCTGGTGTTGCTGTTCCTCGTGGTCACGTCGGCGTTCTTTGTCCAGACCACCCTCGGCTTCGGAGCGGCGCTCGTGACGGTCGCGCTCGGGGCGCTGGTCATCCCCCTGTCGTTGCTCCTGCCGGTGTTCGTCCCGCTCGGCATCGCGAACGCAGGGTACATCGTCTGGAGCGAGCGGGAGCACATCAACTGGGCGATGCTCCTCAAGCGGATCATGCCGCTGATGGCGATCGGCTTCCCCTTCGGCATGCTCCTCTTTCGCGTCGCCCCCGAGGATCTGATGAAGGGCCTGTTTGGCGTCGGGGTCGCGATCCTGTCCGTCATCGAGCTGGTTCGGATCGCGCGCACGACCGAGGCCGACGAGCCGCCCCGACCTCCCACCCGGATGGAGCGGTTTCAGCGCGCCGCCGCGCTGATCGGCGGCGGGATCACCCAGGGGGCCTGGATGACGGGAGGCCCGCTCGTGGTCTACGCCGCCGGACACGAACTCAAGGACAAGCACAGCTTCCGCGCCACCCTGTGCACGCTGTGGGCGGTCACCCAGACCATGCTCGCGATCTCCTTCCTCTTTGCCGGGGACATCCGCCTCGACACCCTCCAGATGTCCGGTACGCTGTCTCCCGCCGTGCCGCTCGGCCTGTTCCTGGGCAACCGCGCCCACGCGGCCCTCAACGGCTCCGCGTTCAAGGCGCTGGTGTACGGCCTGTTGATGATCGCCGGGTTGATGTTGGCGCGCTCGTTGTTTGGTTGGCTTGATAAATGTTCAGTGATAGGTTTTGAGCGGGTCGATGGTGGGCGCCTTGAGGGCCTGGGAGGTGGGGCCGTGCTGCTGGATACGATGAACCGTGCGTTGATCGAGTGGATGTCGGCTCCGGGCGTAGACGCTCGCGAGGGCGTGGCGCTCGGGGTGCCGGAGGAGTTCAGGCTGCCGCGGGAGCGGGCGAGGATGTTCTTCGCGAGGTTGGGGCTCGGGGAGGTCGCCGAGGAGCGGCTGGAGGGGCTCGGGGAGCTGGCGCAGGAGGTCGCGGCGAGCTGGGAGGGGCAGCGCCGCGAGACCCTCTGGATCGAGGTCGGCGACGCGATGTTCAAGAGCTGGAACCCGGCCGGGATGTTGAAGGTGCTGCGCTGCAACCGGTGCTGGCACGATCCGTTGGCGTGTCGCCACGTCCTGGCGCTCTATCTGGCGTTGGGCTTCCGAACCCCGGAGGCGCGCGAGGTGATGCTGGGGTCGCTGTGGGAGCTGCAGCTCCTCGCGCGCCTGCCGAGCGAGGAGGGCGCGGCGGGTGAGGCGTCGGACGAGGAGGCGCAGCACGACGGGTGGATCCGGTACATCATCCACGCGCCGAGCGGGGAGGACGCGGTGGCGTTCAACGCGCCGGATTACCGCGCGCTGGTGGAGCGGGAGGTGGTGCGCCTGGGGCGACGCGATGGGCGTGAGCTCAAGCCGCAGGCGCTCGGGTCGCGCTCGGTGGACGAGGTGGCGCAGCGGGTGCGGGGTGTGACCGAGGCGGATCGCGAGGTGGAGCGCGCCCTGGAGCGGTTGGGGAGCCTCTACGCGATGCTGCGGAACACCTACGGGGCGGAGCGCTACGAGGCGGCGCGGTCGCTGGTGGATCACGCGGCGACCGACGCGCTGATGAGCCTCGCGCGGGTGCGCGACGTGAGGCTCGGCGAGCGGGCGGTGCGGATCGTGACGAAGCCGCTTCGGCCCGAGATCCACGTGGGGGCTGACGAAGACGCCGCGGCGACGGTGAGGTTGACCTGGCAGCCGCCGGTGGAGGAGCTGCTGGACGTGGGGCGCGGCTTCGTGTTGGACGCGACCGGGGCGCTGAGGCCGCTGGACGCGAGCGTGCCGCCGAGCATGAAGCCGCTCATGATGGAGCCGCTGCCGTCGGTCCCGGTCAAGGAGGTGGAGCGGTTCGTGGAGCGGTTCGTGGTGCGCAGCCCGGTCCCGGTGAGGCTGCGGCGCAGCTCGGCGTGGGGGTCGCGCCGGTTGGGGCGGTTTGAGCGGCAGGTGCTGCTGTCGGAGGAGGAGGACGAGCTGCTGGTCACCCCGCGCTTCGGGTACACGGCGGGCGAGTGGGTTTCGGAGGTGGAGGTGGGTGATCCGAGCAGCCTGGTGGTGGTGCGCGACGGTGAGGGCGAGCCGCAGCTGGTGGAGCGTGACGAGGAGGCGGAGGGGGAGGCGCTCGGGGCGCTCCTGGCGGCGGCGGGGCTGGAGGTCGGTCGGTGGCCGCTGAGGTTGCGCGGGGTGGAGGCGTACGACTTTCTGGAGGAGGCGCTGCCGGGGTTGGTGGAGCAGGGCTGGGTCGTGTTCGGGGGCTCGCGGCTGAGGGCGCACCGGGTGCGCGCGATGAAGCCGTCGGTGTCGATGTCATCGGGCACGGACTGGTTTGATCTGAAGGTGGAGTTCAACGCCGACGAGGTGCAGGTGTCGGTGGACGAGGTGATCGCGGCCTGGGTGTCGGGGAGGCGCTACCACCGGCTGCGGGATGGGAGCGTGGCGAGGTTGCCCGAACAGTGGTTGGAGCGTCACGGTCAGGCGTTGATCGAGCTGCGGGACGTGCGGCGCGCGGCGAGCGGGAGGTTGGGCGCCTGGGCTGCGCCGATGGCCCAGGGGTTGATGGAGGCGTCGGAGGGCGGCGAGGGGCGCGCGACGTGGCGACGGCTGGCGGAGCTGCTGACGTCGTTTGAGGCGATCCCGGAGGTGGAGCCCTGCGTCCCGGTGGAGGCGACGCTGCGCGCCTACCAGCGGGACGGCGTGCGGTGGCTGTCGTTTTTGCGCGACACGGGGTTGGGCGGGGTGTTGGCGGACGACATGGGGTTGGGCAAGACCCTCCAGGTGTTGGTGACGCTGGCCGACACGCACGGCGCGGCGAGCGGGATGGTGTCGCTCGTGGGGGCGCCGGTGTCGGTGCTCTACAACTGGGCGGCCGAGGCGCGGCGGTTTGTGCCGAGCTTGAAGACGTACGTCCACCACGGGCGGGATCGCCAGGAGGTGATCCCGCCCGGGACGGACGTGATCATCACCAGCTACGCGCTGCTGAGGTTGGAGCTGGAGCGCTTCTCGCAGACGCGCTACCGCTACGTGGTGCTCGATGAGGCGCAGCACATCAAGAACGCCCGCAGCCAGGTCGCCCAGGCGGCGCGGCGGCTGCGGGTCGAGCACCGCCTGGCGTTGAGCGGGACGCCGTTGGAGAACAACCTCCACGATCTGTGGAGCCTGTTTCAGTTCGTCATGCCGGGCTTCTTCGGGAGCGAGGCGAGCTTCCGGCGTCGGTACGCGCGCCCGATCCAGCTCGACGGCGACGAGGAGGCGCTGGCGAGGTTGAAGGCGAGGATCCGCCCGTTTGTCCTGAGGCGCCTCAAGCGCGACGTGGCGATCGAGCTGCCCCCGCGGCAGGAGCAGATCCTCTACTGCGACCTGGGGCCGGATCAGCGGAGGCTCTACGAGCAGATTCGGGCGACGTGGCGGAGCGTGGTGCTCGATGAGGTGGAGGAGAAGGGGGTCGGCGGGGCGACGCTGACGGTGTTGGAGGCGCTCACCCGGCTGCGCCAGACCTGCTGCGACGCGCGGCTGGTGCCATTGGACGAGGCGCGCGGGGTGGAGGGGTCGGCCAAGATCGAGCAGCTCCTGGAGCTGGTGGACGAGATGATCGCAGGCGGGCATCGGGCGTTGGTGTTTTCGCAGTGGCCGACGCTCCTCAAGCTTGTGCGCGCCGAGTTGGAGGCGCGTGGGATCGGGCACCTCTATTTGGACGGTCAGACGCGGGGGCGGCAGGAGCTGGTCGAGGCCTGGAACGCCGCGGACGGCCCGCCCGTGTTCCTGATCAGCCTCAAGGCGGGGGGCTCCGGGATGAACCTCACGGGGGCGGACTGCGTGGTGCACCTCGATCCGTGGTGGAACCCCGCGGTGGAGGCGCAGGCCACGGCGCGCGCCCACCGCATCGGGCAGACGCGGTCGGTGAACTCCTACAAGCTCGTCGCGCGTGGGACGGTGGAGGAGAAGCTGCTTGAGCTGCAGCAGCGCAAGCTCCAGCTGATGGAGTCGGCGTTGGACGCGGATCAGACCCTGGTTGAGCAGCTCACCCGTGAGGATCTGGAGGCGGTCTTCGCGCTGGAGGGCGAGTGAGGCGCCGCGAGCGCCCCGGCTGCTCTTGACGCGGTGCGTCAAATCCCCTTGACATCGGTGTGGGTGGCCCATATCGTCTAAGGCGTGGATGATGGATGGGGCGATCGAACGCAGGGGAAGAGCCAGCCAACCACCCAGGCATGACAGACAAACCGGACAACTCGAGCGAACTGGAAGAGCTGCTGTACGACACCGCGAAGGCGCTGTCGGAGGAGAGCGACGCGGCGGAGGTGGACGATCTGGAGGACAAGCTCCAGACGATGACCGCGGCGGCGGGGCTCTTGAGCGACGTGATCGGCGTCTGGCGAGAGCGGCTCCATGAGGAGGAGGCGCCGCCGGTGGCGGCGCCGCTCGACGCTCCGCGGCCGAGGCGGATCATCGGCTCAAGCCGCGCGATGCGTCAGGTCTACGGCATGATCGCGCAGGTCGCGCCAGCGGACGCGACGGTGCTGCTGCGCGGCGAGAGCGGCACCGGCAAGGAGCTGGTGGCCCAGGCGATCCACGAGGCGAGCCCCCGCGCCGAGCGTGCGTTCATCAGCGTCAACTGCGGCGCGTTGCCCGAGACGCTGGTCGAGAGTGAGCTGTTCGGTCACGTCCGGGGGGCCTACACAGGCGCGACGAGCGCGCGGAAGGGTCGCTTCGAGCAGGCGGACGGGGGGACGCTGTTCCTCGACGAGATCGGCGACCTGCCGTTGAGCCTCCAGGTCAAGCTGCTGCGGGCGATCCAGGACGGCGAGATCCATCGGGTCGGCGACGAGTCCCCGTCCCGGGTGGACGTTCGGGTGATCGCGGCGACCCACGTCAACCTGGAAGACGCGATGGAGCAGGGGACGTTTCGAGAGGACCTGTATTACCGGCTCAACGTCTTCCCGATCGATCTGCCGCCGCTGCGCGAGCGCCGCGACGACATCCGCCCGCTCGCGAAGCGCTTCCTGATGCGCTACGCCGAGGCCCACCGACGCTCCGTGGAGGGGATCGATGAGGCGGCGGCGCGGGCGCTGTGCTCGTTTGACTGGCCCGGCAACGTGCGGCAGCTGGAGAACTGCGTCGCCCGGGCGGTCCTGCTCGCCGGCTCCGGCACGATCCAGCTCCACCACCTCCCCGAGGCGCTTCAGGACACCTCGGCGCACTGGGACGACTCTTTGGAGGGGCGGCTGACCGCGTTTGAGCGCGAGATCCTCATCGACGCCATGCACAACTCGGGTGGGATCCTGACCCACGCCGCGGAGGCGCTCCAGACCACCCCGCGGATCCTGGCGTACCGCCTCAAGAAGCACAACCTGCACGCCCACCTCGTCCGCTCCCGGCGTAAAGCCGCCCGTTGACCACCCGTCGCGGGCGTTGACGGCTCGCCTCACCGGTGTGAGGTGGGCGTGGGCGCCCATCCTGCCGTTGTGCGCGCCCTCTTCAGAAAAAAATCACCTCGATCCGCAACATCGCGCCTCCAGGGGCGATAACCCCTCTTGAGACATCCGATCAGTGACCTCGTGTTCACCTGATCGGTCCCATGTTCCCGTTTCAAGAGGAGACGTCATGACGCCATCGACCGCCACGCTCGTTCGAGCCTCTGAGCCATCTTCGCCACCCATCGAGCAGGGGCCCGCCGATCGCGACGCGCTGTGCGCGTTGTTCGAGCGGCTGGGCTATCGGGTCAACCCGATCGCCGTGCCCCCGGAGCACCAGGCCGCCTGGGCGTTGGAGGGGGAGGAGGTGACGCGGCTGACCTGGATCGGGAGCCTGACGGAGCGGCGCGGCTTCCAGATCCTGCTGGCGGAGCGCGCGAACGTCGCCGCCGAGGAGCACGTGGCGTGGATGACGCGCTGGGCGGGGCGCCTCTGGCGAGCCAACCGGACGTTCCAGGGGGTGCTGGTGTGCGCGGGCGCCGAGCGCTGGGGGGAGTGCCTGGTGTCGGTGGTCTACCCGGACGGGCAGGTGTCGCGCCCGGGGCTGCGGCACGTGCGGTTGCAGGCCGAGGCGCTTCGGGCTGACACGGTTGAGCGGCTCAAGCGGCTGGCGGTGCTGCGCGTGGACACGAGCCCGGGGCGGCTGACGCGGAGGTTGACCGATGAGTTGGACCTGATCCACGTCACCCGCGCCTTCTACGAGCGCTTCAAGCAGGCGCGCGACCGGGTCGCCGAGGGGTGGGTCGGGGCGGAGGGCGCCACCCCGGAGGAGCGCCGGGAGCTGGCGCTGTTGACGCTGAGCCGCCTGCTGTTTGTCTACTTCCTCCAGCGCAAGGGGCTGCTCGATGGGCGTGAGGACTTCGTGCGGCGAGCCGCGCAGCGGGTCGCGCTGGACCCGGAGCGTCGCCTCTACCGCGATCTGCTCAAGCCGCTGTTCTTCGGCCTGCTCAACACGCCCGAGCCGCGCCGCGAGGCGGCCGCGAGGCGGCTGGGCGAGGTGCCCTACCTGAACGGTGGGTTGTTCGAGCCGATCGCGCTGGAGCGCGAGCACCCGAGCCTCGACCTGCCGGACGGGATCGTGCGGGAGGTGCTCCACGAGCTGCTGGAGCGCTACACGTTCACGATCCGGGAGGACGGCGACGGGGTGGGCGTGGATCCCGAGATGCTGGGGCGCGTCTTCGAGGGGCTGATGGGGGAGGGGGAGCGCGGGGCCAGCGGGACGTTCTTCACGCCCAGGGAGCTGGTGGACACGCTGGTGGATCAGACGCTCGCCGAGTGGCTCGGGCCCGAGGGGCTGCGCGACGTTCAGGTCGAGGCGCTCCTGGGGGAGGGCGAGTCGCTCGTGATGAGCCCGATGGAGGCGCGGCGGCTGCTCGTGAGGCTGGACGATCTGGCGATCCTGGATCCGGCGTGCGGGTCGGGCGCGTTCCTGGTGGGCATGCTGGGGCGCCTGGAGGGGTTGCGGCGGCGGCTGGGGTGGATCGCGGGGGAGCCGGTCGACGCGAAGCTGAGGCGGCGGATCGTGTGTCGGAACCTGTACGGGGTCGACGTCAGCCCAGCGGCGGTGCGGCTGTGCGAGCTGCGGCTGTGGCTGGCGATCCTGGATGAGGCCCCAGGCGGGGTGGCCATCGAGCCGCTGCCCAACCTCGATCACCGCGTGCGCCAGGGTGACGCGCTGCTGGAGCCGGGCGACTGGACGACCGCCCCGGCGGACCTGGAGGTGGTCCGCGAGGCGGCGCGTGAGATCGAGGCGATCAAGGGGTGCTACGCCGCGGCGTCGGCGAGCGAGAAGGTCTACGCGCGGGCGGCGCTCCAGGAGGCGGAGCGGGAGCTGTTCTCGGAGCTGGTGGACTGTCAGCTGCGGCGCGTCACGGCGAGGATCGAGCAGATCGAGGCGGCGCAGGAGGCGCCGGATCTGTGGGGTGAGCGGCGGAGCGCCCCGAAGGGGCTGCGCGAGGAGCTCAAGGCGCTGAAGCGGCGGGCGAAGGAGCTGCGGGTGAGCGCGCGGGGGATCGAGCGGGAGGAGCGCTCGCCGGGCTTCCTGCCGCCGATCCACTTCCCGGAGGTGGTGGCGCGCGGCGGGTTCGACGTGGTGATCGGCAACCCGCCCTGGGTGCGCCTCCACGCGATCCCGGCGGCGCAGCGGGAGCGGCTGAAGCGGCGCTACCGCGTCATGCAGGCGCCGAGCTGGACGGCGGGCGGGATGTTGAGGCACCTCAAGGGGTTCGGCGGCCAGGTGGACCTGTCGGTGTGTTTTGTGGAGCGCTCGTTGGAGCTGCTGCGCGACGGCGGGGTGATGGGGCTGTGGCTCCCGTCCAAGTTCATGCGGGCGCTCTATGGCGGCGGCGTCAGGCGGCTGTTGATGACCCGGGCGCGGCCTGTGCGGTTGACGGAGCTGGGGGAGGGGCTGTTCGCGGGCGCGAAGACGTACCCGTGTGCGCTGGTGGCGGTGCGCGGGAGGCCGCTGCCGGGGCCACATCAGCGGGTTCGGGTGGCGGTGAGCGCGGAGGACGAGGGGCGAGAGGTGCCGCTGGAGCGGTTGCGGTGGGACGCGCGCGACCCGGGGTCGCCGTGGGTCGTGGCCGCGGGTCACGGTCGGGCGCGGCTGCGGGGGCGGCGGGTGGGCCATCACCCGGGGCTGCGGGTGTGCCGGGGGGTGATGACCGGGTTGAACGAGGCGTTCATCGTCGCGGACGACCGCGCGCGGGGGGTGTCGCAGGAGCGGCTGATGCCGCTGCTGCGCGGCGGTCAGGTGTCGGCGTGGAGGTGGCAGGCGCGCGATCGCATCATCTGGACGCACGACGAGGCGGAGGGGGCGCCGCTGAGCGAGCTGCCGCCGAGCCTGCACCAGGCGCTGAGCCCGTATCGCGCGCGGCTGGAGCGGCGCTCCGATTTTCGCGGCGGCCCCTGGTGGCGGATCTTTCGGGCGGGCGCGCACGTGCTGTCGCCGAAGGTGGTCTGGAGCGACCTGGGGACTCAGTTGGAGGCGGTCGCGATCCCGGGGCGGGCGGTGGTGGATGGTCAGGAGCGGCCGATCATCCCGCTGAACACGGTCTACTACATCCCGACCGCGACCTACGAGCAGGCGCTGGTGTTGGCGGCGTGGCTCAACGCGACCCCGGCGCGCGAGCTGGTGAGCGGGCTGGCGGAGCGGGCGGCGAGCGGGTACCGGCGCTTCTTCAGCTGGGTGATCGCGCTCCTGCCGCTGCCAGACGCGCTCGACCGGGCGCTCCGCCCGGAGGTCGATGCGTGGGCGGAGGCGGCGCGCGTGCCCGCCGTCGCGGAGCTGCTGGAGGTGAGCCGCGCGCTGCACGAGGAGCCGGAGCTGACCGGGGGGCAGGGCGAGATCGATCGCCTGGTCGGGCGGCTCTATGGAGGTGGGCGATGAGCGACGGGCAAGCGATCAAGCGGTGGTGGCTGTGGGAGCTGTTGTCGGCCGAGCTGGGGCTGACCCACCCGGTGGAGGGGGAGCAGGCGCGACTGGCGATGTTCCAGCAGACGGGCCTGTTGGCGGTGGAGGCGGCGCTCGCCCGCTACGGCGGCGCCGTGCTGGCGGACGAGGTGGGGCTGGGCAAGACGCACGTGGCGTGCGCGGTGCTCCGTCGCCGCAGCCGCGGGCTGGTGCTGGCCCCGGCGAGCCTGTTGGGGATGTGGGAGCGGCGCTTGCGCGACTGGGGCGTCGCGGGGCGAGTGGAGTTGATGAGCCACACGGGGTTGGCGCTCGGGCGGCTGGCGGGGTCGAGGGCGTTTGACGTGGTGGTGGTCGATGAGGAGCACGCCTTCGTCCACCCGGACACGCACCGCTATCAGGCGCTGGCGCGGCTCGCCGCGAAGGCCCCGCTGCTGTTGATGACGGCGACGCCGTTTGGGCTGGAGGCGTTCGACCTGTTGCACCTGCTGCGCCTGTTCATGCCGATGGGGAGCTGCCGGGGGATGTTCGGGATGTCGCTGGAGGCGTGGCTGGAGCAGGCCGGTGGGGCGTGGTCGTCGGTGTTGAGGCGCGTCGTCATTCGGAGGTCGCGGGGCTTCCTGCGTCGCCACTGGCCGGGGGGGCTGCTGCTGCCGGACGGTGACGGGGGGGAGACGCTCCTGACGTTCCCCGAGCGGACGACGGTGGGCCTGAGCTACCGCGTGGAGGAGGCGCTGGAGGGGGGGATGAGGTCGATCATGGGTGAGCTGGAGGCGTTGGACGAGCGGGCGATCGGCTCGCCGCCCGGCTTGCTGCGGACGATGTTGCTCAGCCGCCTGGAGTCGAGCCCGACGGCGCTGAGCCAGTCGCTGGGGAGGCTGGAGGGTTACCTGGAGCGGCGCGCGGAGGCGGCGCGGCGTGGTCGGAGGCTCTCCCGGCAGGCCTGGCAGCAGATGTTCGGCGGGTTGACCGCGGATCAGGATCGGCAGCAGGTGCTCCCGTTCGTGTTCGACGCGTTCGAGCAAGGCGTCGGCCCGGTGACCGCGGAGCTGCTCGACGCGGAGCGGGCTCGGGTCCAGCGGCTGAGGCGGAGGCTTCAGCCGCTGGTGACCCGGGATCCGAAGGCGTAGGCGCTGGTGTCGTACGCGCGGGGGTTGGGCGATGAGGCGCGGGTGTTGATCTTCACGCGCTTCGTGGAGACCGCCGAAGCGCTCTACCGTCGCCTGGTGGCGGCGTTCCCGGGTCGTGGGGTGGGGCTGGTGTGCGGCCCGGGGGCGCGGCACACCGGTCAGGGGCCAGGGAAGGGGGTGCCGAGGAGGATGGTGCTGGAGCGGTTCATGGGGGGAGGCGACGCGCGGGCGCGGCTGCGGATCCTGGTGGCGACCGATGTGCTGTCGGAGGGGCTCGATCTCCAGGTGGGGGGCGCGGTGGTGAGCTACGATCTGCCCTGGAACCCGCGACGGCTGGTGCAGCGCTTCGGGCGCCTGGATCGGCTCGGGCCGACCCGCCGGACGATCGAGACGGTCCTGGTGCGCCCCGAGCGGGAGCTGGAGGAGCTGCTCGGCGCGATGCGCACGCTCCAACGGCGGCTGGGGGAGGCCGCGGAGCTGGTCGGGGGGCTGGACCCGTGGCTCGGGGAGCCGGTCGAGGCGCCTCCCGCGGAGCTGTGGGCGTTGCCGCGCGATCGGCGGTTCGACGTGGAGTTCATGATGCGCTCGGATCTGCTGTCCTTCGGGGCGTCACAGGGGGTCGGCGCCCCGCCGCTGGGGTGGGGGATGCGGGCGGGGCCGCGCTCACCGGCGGGGACGGTGCTGGTCTTCGACCTGATGCTCCCCGGTGCGCCGCTCCATTGGGTCTTCGTGCCCGATGAGGGAGCGGTGCAGCGCGACCGCGCGGTGCTCTACCCGCGGGTGCGGGGGGTGCTGCGGCGCCCCACATGGCCGCTGGAGCGGCCGCCGCCGCGGGCGCAGCGCCTGGGGTTGATGGACGCGCTCGGTCACCAGGAGCGCCTCTGGAGCGCCTGCTTGCAGCCGATCGTGCCCCCGCCTGCGTCGGCGGCGGCGCGGCTGCTGCGGCGGCTGAGCGCGGTGTCCCCACCTGCGTCCGAGGAGCCGGAGGCGCTGCAAGCGCACGAGCGGCTGATGGGGCTGTTGGCCAGCCCGCTGCCGATGGGGGCGGTGACGCAGATCGAGGAGGGGCTGGAGCGCGAGGAGGAGGTGGACCCGGCGCGGTGGCTTGAGCGCCTGTCGGCGTACGTCGAGGAGGGGTCGAGGCCGAAGGAGCCGGGGGCGGTGAGGTTGGTGGGGTTTGTGACGTTTGAGGAGGTCAGTGGGCGAAGCGACGGGTGACCTCGGCGGAGAGCGCCTGGTAGTTCTCCGCGGCGCGGCAGCGCGGGTCGTAGGAGAAGACGGTCTGCCCGGAGAGCTGGGCCTTGGCGATGGCGGTGCAGACGCCGATGTCGGTCTCCAGCACCCAGGGGCCGTAGGCCTCGGTGAGGGTGTTCTCGATGGCGCCGTTGACCTTCTGGTTGCGACGGTCGACGCGGGTGCGCAGGAGGCCAAGCAGCCGCAGATCGGGGTTGAGGGTGTCGCGGATGGTCTCGATGGTCTCGTAGATGTTCTGGACCCCGTCGAGGCTCAGGAGGCTGAGGTCGCAGGGGATGAGGACGCTGTCCGCGGCGACCAGGGCGTTGACCGTGAGGGAGCCGAGGTTGGGCGGGCAGTCGATGATGATGACGTCGAAGTGGGTGCGGGCGACGCGCATCGCCCGCTTGAGGATCAG
This sequence comes from Myxococcales bacterium, assembly GCA_002716585.1. Taxonomy (GTDB): domain Bacteria; phylum Myxococcota_A; class Bradymonadia; order Bradymonadales. Next base: position 16,241 of record PBBL01000020.1, read on the forward strand.
CTCGCGGCCGATGCGCGACGCCATCTGGGCTTCGACGGTGTTGAGGTCGCGGTCGCTGGGGACGCGCCACAGGCCATCGAGCTGCGTCGGGACGGCGATCTCGTGGACGTCGCGGCGCTTGCCGAGGAGGATCGCCCCGAGGCTCTCGCTCGCGTCGCCGTCGATGTGATGGAGGATGCTGGTGTCGACGTGCCCCTGGGCGTCCATGTCGATGAGGAGGACGCGCTTGTGTTGGAAGCGGGCGAGCCCGGCGGCGAGGTGAACCGCGGTGGTGGTCTTACCGACGCCGCCCTTCTGGGCCGAGATGGCGATCACCTCGGCGCGGCGGTGGCCGTTCTGGGGGGAGCCGCCGGGCTTACCGGTGACGAACCTGCGTATGTCGTGGAGCGCTTCAAACATCGCCATGGTGTGTTGACCTCGTAACGAGCACGGTGGACCGCGGTGATCCACCGCGCAGTGCGGTGTATCGCGGGCAGTGTCGGCCGACATCCCGGGGTCGTCAAAGAAAAGCCCACGCTTCTGTGCTCGCTGTGGCCTTGCGCTGGGGCGATGAGTGTGCGAATCAACACCTTGAGCACCCTGGGCGCCCCTCGCGCCCTCGCAAGGCAACAGGGATCATGACGCACATCTTCATCGGCTGTAATCGCATCGTGGGCCGTCGGCAGGCCTACTTCAACAAGTTGAGCGCGCTGGAGGTCAACGCGACCTTCGACGACGAGGTGTCGGGCAAGCGCCTGGGTCAGTGGCGCACGGAGTCGCGCAAGGGGTTCGCCTTCACGATGAAGGCGTCGTGCGGGGTGACCCACGCGGTGACCTCAAGTGAGCAGCTCCCCGAGTCGCTGCAGAGCTTCCCGCTGGGCGACTTCGGGCTGCTGCGCGACACGCCCGCGGTGAGGGCGGCGTGGCAGGAGACGCTGGATCTCGCCGAGCAGCTCTCGCCGAAGGCAATCCTGCTTCAGACGCCGCTGGAGTTCTCGCCAGGCAGCGCGAGCGTCGCGCGGATCCGGTGGTTCGCCGAGGAGCTGGCGCCGATGGCGGGCAAGGTCCGGGTGGCGTGGCAGCCCCACGGGCTGTGGGAGGTGCCCGGGTTCGTGGAGCTGTGCCATGAGATCGGGCTGATCCCGGTGTACGACCCCTTCATCGACGAGCCGATCCCGGCTGGGAAGGGGACGGCCTACTTCGTGCTCTACCAGCGGCGGGGGCTGCGGTCGCGGTTCGACGACTTCGACATGGAGGAGCTGCTTGAGCTGTGCGAGCCCTACCAGCGGGTGATCATCATCTTCCGCGGGACCGACTGCTACCGCGACGCGCGGCTCGCCTTCACGGTCTGGCAGGCGCAGCAGGACGAGGAGCCTTGAGCGCCGCGGCCGCTGAATAAACAGCCTGCGCTGCCGTCTATGACCGCAGACACGCCGCCGATTGGGCGGCGCTTTGCGAGAGACGCGGTTGTTCCAGACGCAGGTTGTACACATGACACACCCATCCCCCCACCCCTTCGTCGCGCTTCTTGGATCACTCGCCGCACAAGGCTTCGCGCGGGTCGCGCTCATCGCGGCGGTCGCGTTAAGCCTGGCGGCTCCTCTTGTCGCCTTTGAGCGTGAAGCCGCCGCCGATCCGGGCGATCGGGACGAGGCCACGCGGACACGTCGCACCAAGAAGCGCGTTGTGCGCAAGAAGCGCACGAAGAAGACCCGTCGGACCAAGGTGCGTCGCAAGCGCACGGCGACCAAGGTGCGCACCACGCGGACCAAGGTCAGGCGAAAGAAGACGCGCCGCACCACGGTGGTCCGCTCCAGACCGTCCCATAGCCACACCACCGTCCACCATTACCACGACAGCGGCAACGGCAGTGGGGGCACGGCGCGGCGCACCACGGCGCGCTCGTCCAGCTCCAGCGTCGATCCCTACATCGGCGTGGGGTTGGGCGTGGTGGGTGCTGAGCGCGCGACCACCTCGGAGGACGCCAGCACCGGGGTGAGCGTTCAGCTCGGCATGCGCGGCCGCAACCTCGGCGTCGAGCTGGGGCTCCTCGGGGTCGTCGATGACTCGCCGGACAGCGCCGGGACGGACGGCAGCCAGCAGCTCAAGGTCGGCGGCGTCTCCGCAGACGCCAGGCTGATGCTGCCCGTTGGCCCGGTCGAGCCCTACGCGCTGGCCGGTGTGGGTGTCTACGACCTGGATCACCAGGATGGCCGCGATGAGATGAAGCCCGCGGTCAACCTCGGCCTCGGGGCGGACGTCAAGGTGAGCGACGGGATTCGCCTCGGCGGGCGCTACACGCACCACGGGTTCTGGCTCGACGCGAACGACCCGGGCGCGATCGACGCCGATCCGCTGGAGTCCGCCTGGTCCACCATGGGCACGCTCAGCGTCTCATTCTGACACGAGGCTCTCTGCCGAGACGCCTCCGCGGTCTCAAAACGAGAAAAAGGCCCCTTGAACAGGGGCCTTTTTCTCGTTTTGAGATCCGCTCACCTACTCCTCAAGCACCACGAACAGAAACTCCCCGCTGCGCTCCTCGGCGCCAACCCAGGTGTCGAGCACGAAGGTGTAGTCGCCGGGCTCCAGCGTGGCCGAGAGCGCGGTGTGGGCGCGCTCAAGGCAGCTGTCGGCGGAGAGCCCGGTCAGGAGGTGGAGGTCGATGTCGACGTCTCCGCGGTCGAGGACCATGGCGCGGACGGTGGCGCGGCGGCTGAGCGAGAGGCGGTAGTAGATCTCCGGGCCGGACTCGTCCTGGGTGGCGCCGCAGCCGGTGTAGGTGTCCAGGGCGCGGTGGGGCGATCGGGAGGTGTCGCGGAGGTCGCTGAACGGGAGCTGGTCGATGACGAAGGGGGTCTGCGGGGAGCCGTCGCCTCGCAGCGGGGCGTCGGGGGAGTCGGGGGCGGGGGTGGGTTCGAGGACCGCCTCGCGGGCGCGGCGCAGGCCCTGGAGGGCGACGAGGTTGCGGACGTTGTACCCGAACCGGAGCCCGGCGGCGGTGAGGTCGCAGCCGCGCGCGCCGCCGTCGCGGAAGACGTTGGGGTGGACCCCGTCGGTCCCGAGGCCGCGGTCGGGCAGCGGGAGCAGCTCGCGGTGGTAGTCGATGAGGGGGACCTGCCGCGCCTGGGCGACGGCGCGGACGACCGCGTTGTAGCGGGGCACCTGGAGCGCGCCGTCGACGCGGGTGTCCTCCCGGGGCGGGATGGTCATCAGGAGCGGGACGACGCCGCGCTGCGTCAGGGTGTCGGTGAGGGTGAGCATGTTGTCGGCGTAGCGGTCGATGTTATCCCAGCCGATGTCGTTGGTGCCGAACATGACCACCGCGAAGCGGGGTTGGATCGCGGTGATCTCCTGAGCCAGCGGGGAGGGGTCGCCGTCCAGGGCGCGAAACGCGGGCCAGCCGCCGGTCGCCGCGAGGCTCTCACGATCGAACGGGGTGGCGCCGTCGGCCCACCCGGCGAGGAAGTGGTCGAGGGTGGGGCTGAGGTCGTTGTGGTCGCCGAGGTTGACGTGGTCGCCCGCGAAGCAGGTCAGGAAGTGGGTGCTGACCGTGATCGAGTCGCCGACCTTGGCGAAGGCGTGGTCGTTCAGGCCAGGATCGCGGGCTGCGATGTCGCGCAGGTGGGTCGCGACGAATGGGGTGATCGGGGAGTGGGTGCGATCGGGCGGGTAGTGGGCGGGGTGCGCGTCGGTGTCCGGGGTGGGGGCGTCGGGTTCGGCGTCGGCTTCGACGTCGGGGGCGGTGTCCGCGGCGGCGTCGTGCGCGATGTCGGCGGCGTCGGCGGCGTCCGGGGTGGGCGCGGCGTCTGCGCCGGATGAGGTGTCGGAGGAGAGGGCGTCGCCGAGGGAGGCGTCGGGCGTCGCTGCGCCTGCGGCGTCTTCGGCGGGGGTCGTGAACGTCACCGTGTCGGAGCACCCGGACCCGGCGATGAGCGCCAGGGCGACGGTGAGGGCTGGGAGGGTGTAACGAAGCATGGCGTCCCGGGCTCTTGGGTTCAAGGTAGTCTAGCAGCCTGACCTCGGGTGAGGAACAGCGCTGGGCGTGGGTTTGTTCTTTGGGAGGTGATGGGAGGAGGTTCCATGGAAGACGATCAGGTGACGTGGCGCGAGCGATGGGGGCGGTTTCGCAACCACTGGGCGGGGAGGTGGGCGGTCGATCTGCTCCTGGTGGCGGTGGTGTTCCTGGGGGTGACGGCGTTCCAGGCGCGGGGGCTGCTGGGCTCCGGCGAGCCCGCGCCCGACTTCAAGCTCAGCGCCCTCCAGGGTGATCCGGTGCACCTCGCCGCGCTCAAGGGCAAGAAGGTGCTGTTGGTGTTCTGGGCGCCCTGGTGTGGGGTGTGCGGCGCGGAGTCGGACAACGTCGCGGCGGTGCACGAGGCCTACGCCGATGACGACGGGGTGGAGGTGATCTCGGTGGCGCTGGGGTACGAGGGCGTGGACTCGGTGAAGCGGTTCGTGGCCGAGCACGACGTCACCTACCCGGTGTTGTTGGGGAACCGGGACGTGCAGCGGGCGTATCAGGTCAACAGCTTCCCGACGGCCTACGTCATCTCGGCGTCTGGGGAGGTGGAGGACACGATGGTCGGGTACACGACCCGGGTGGGGATGCAGGCGCGCCTCGCGCTGTGAGAGACGCCGCGGCGGTGGGGTGGTTTGCCTGGGTTGGGTCATGGAGCTACCATGAGGGGGCGCGTCATGTCAGTCCAGGGCAGTGGAAGGGGATGCAGTTTCTCGCGAAACAGCTTGAGGTGGGGACCTCGGAGCGGATCAAGGTGGAGCAGCCGTGCAACCTGGTGATGGTCTATCGTCAGGTGGTGCGGGTCTTGGGTGTTCTGCTGCTGGTGCCGATCGGGTTGCTGATCCTGGGGCTGGTCTATGTGGCGACCGGCATCGCCGGGGTGCTCGTGATGAGCGCCTTCTCGCTGGTGCATGTGCTGCTGTTGATGATGCTGCTGGGGCTGCTGGGGGCGCTGGAGCGTCCGCTGGTGAGGCTGATGTGTTGGGGCTGGTGGCCCGTGCACAGGTGGTGGCTGCTGCACCGCAACCCGGGGCGCCTCAAGTTCGTGATCGAGCGTCGCCGGGTGGAGCGCGCCTGCCCGGTCACGGTGGAGCTGGACGCGGAGCGCGGGGTGTTGCGCGTGGGAGCGCGCGCGCTGGACGTGTCCGAGGTGTGCACGATCGCGCTGGAGCGATCGGAGGAGCCCGAGCCGCGGTTGAGGCTGCTGGTGGGGACGGCGCGGCAGCGCCCGCTGGTGGTCTGCGCGGCGTTGCCCGAGCCGCTGTCGGCGAGCTGTCGGGAGGCGTGGCGGCGCCTGCCGCGCCTGGAGGGCGACGCGGTGTTGTTGGAGTGGGCGTCTTTTCGCCGCTTCGTGAGGGCGCTGCGCGACGCCAGCGCGACGTCGCGCAACGCGTGGCCCGAGCTGCTGAGCCAGGTGTGCGACGAGCCGCTGTCGGACAGGCCGGTGGCGCGCCTGGTCCAGGCGCGCCCGGCGCGCCTGCGCTCGTGATTCAAAATCGGGTGCGCGTCGGTGCGTTGTCGTGGTACATTGGACGCTCACCTGGGATCGGTGGCGTGAAGCCCAGCGCGTGTTTCACCGGAGCACCTGTAGTTTGTGATGAAGACCGCCCAACATCATGTCCTCATTGCAGATGATGATGAGATCAGCAGCAAGCTGTTGAGTTATCTGTTGGAGTCCTCTGGCCTCGCGACCATCCAGGCCCGCGATGGAGCGGAGGCGCTGGAGCTGCTCAAGCGGGAGAAGGTCGATCTCCTCCTGTTGGACATCATCATGCCCGAGATGGGCGGCATGGATGTCCTGCTGCGGGTCCGCGAGCAGCACCCGCAGCACGTGCTGCCGGTGATCATGATCACCGGCAAGACCGACAGCGGCTCGATCATCCGGGCGCTCAAGGCGGGCGCGAACGACTACATCACGAAGCCGGTGGACGACTTCGACGTGGTGCTGGTGCGGGTGGAGAACCAGCTCCGCATGCGCGACGCGATCCTGGAGGACGACGAGGGGCTCGCGGCGCCCGAGCCCGACGGTTACTGCCCGCGGTGCCTCCTGGCGTTGTTTCACAGCGAGCGGAGCTGCCCGGACTGTGGTCAGAGCCAGCCGCCGCGGGGGTGGCCGCTGGTGGCGCGCTCCGATCACCGCGATCTGGGGCGGACGCTGTCGGGGCGCTACACGCTCAAGCGGCCATTGGGGATCGGATCGGGCGGGGTGGTGTACAGCGCCTTCGATCAGAAGCTGGGGCGCATGTACGCGGTCAAGGTGATCGAGGGGGTGCTGGACGCCTCCGAGAACCGTTACCACGCCCTCCAGGTTGAGATCGCGGCGATGTCGCGCCTCCAGAACTCGCACGTGGTCAAGCTGCACGAGGTGATCGAGCTGGACGGCGGGGCGGTCGCGCTGGTCATGGACATGGTGCGCGGGACGGACCTCGACCACCTGCTTCAGGAGCGCGGCTGCCTGGACGTGGAGCTGGCGCTGCGGCTCACCCGGCAGATCGCCCAGGGGCTCCACGAGGCGCACCAGCTCGGGCTGGTGCACCGGGACATCAAGCCAGACAACATCATGCTGGAGGCTCTCCCGGTCGGGGGCTACATGGTCAAGATCCTCGACTTCGGGATCGCGCAGGTGCGCGGCCACATGCGCGAGGACTCGGGCTTCTACGGGACGCCGCACTACGCGTCGCCCGAGCAGATTCGCCCCGACGGGGCCGGGCTGGATCACCGCGCCGACATCTACTCCATGGGCGCGATGCTCTACCACATGCTCCACGGCAGCCCGCCCTACGAGCACACCGACCTCAACGAGCTGCTGGGGGCGCAGCTCTACAACCCGATCCCGCTCCTCGGCGAGTACGTCGCCGAGCGGTCGCTGCGCGACAAGCTCAACGCGCTCATCCACCGGATGATGGCGAAGGCGCCCGAAGATCGCTTCCAGAGCCTTCAGGTGGTCTACGACGAGGTGGAGGCGCTCTTGAATGAGGCGCGCGCGCCAGGGCTGAGCGATGAGCCGATGATCCTCCTCGAAGAGTCGGCCTCGGTCGACTCCGGCACGCTCACGGGCAAGCCGGTGGAGCCTCGCGAGCGCGACCACCTCAGGAGCCGCCCTGTGAGCCGGGAGACCCCGGCGATCGGCTTGCATGCGCTGCCCTTCGGCGACGAGCCGCCCGCGTCTGAGGACGGCGGGCTGGGCTTCGACATCGTGGTCGATGAGCCGGACGACGACGCGGCGCCGGAGCCGATCGTGGAGGGTGAGGTCTGACCCGCTTACGGGGTCGGGTCGACCCGGGTGAGCTTCTTGTCGTACAGGTCGATGATGAGAGGGCGCCTGGAGGGGGAGACGTACCCCAGCGCGAACGGGATCTGATAGCGGTCGCGCACGAAGGCCAGCTTCCCGGTGACCGAGGCTTGAGGCGGCAAGCGATCACGCTCGCAGGCGATCGCCCCCTCAAAGAGGCGCGTGTCGCGGCTGACCTGGGGCTGCTGGGTCGCCCCCGGGCCAAAGTCCATGAAGAAGTCCGAGCAGCGGATGTCCTTGTCGCTCTTGTTGGTCAGCTCGACCGTCACCACCAAAAAGCGCTCGCCTGACTTGAGCCTGGCCCCGTCGGGGGTGGGCGCCTCGGTGAGTCCCTCGATCTTCAGCGCGACGAACTCGTCCTGCGCCGTGCGCTCGCCGCCGTGTGGCTCGGCGCCCTTGTAGATGCTCAGATCCTTGAGGCGCAGCGCCGCGTTGCTGATCCAGCCCACGCCGCTGTTGGCCTGGACCTTGAACGCGTCGCCTTGTTGGTAGAGGAGGTCGACCGCCTCACCGCTCTGCACCTGCCCGTGGATCCTGCCGCGCGGCCCCACGCGGAGCCCCTCGGCCTTGATGGCGGTCGCCTTGCCCTTGACCGGGGTGCCTCGCGCGGCGAGCCAGGCGACGTTGAGCGACCAGACCACCCCCTCGGTGTGGTAGCTGATCGGGTCGTCGAAGCTGGCGAGCAGCCTCGCCTGGGCGACGTCGGGCGTGTACTCCAGCAAGATCTTCGGCAGCACCTCGGTGCGCGCGGTGAACTCTCGCACGGCGTTGGAGCGCCACGGGGTGTCCGGGTCCGCGGGCTCGGCGAGCGCGTCCGGGCCCAGCGCCACCTTGATCGCGTCCCCACCGAAGCGGAGCACCAGCGCGCCGCGCAACGCCCCCCCGGTCAGCGTCTTCCCGGTCTCGTTCGTGATCAGCCCTTTGAGCTCCAGCTGGACGCCTCGGCGCCTCCTGCGGGTCAAGGGGTCGAGGCTGACCCCTTCGCTCACGGTGAGGCTCTGGACCACGACGTCGAAGCCGTCCCGTCGCACAGGTCCGGTGACGAGGCGTTGGAGCTTCTCCTGGCGGGTCTCGAACCGTTGGGTGGGGGCGACGGGGGCGGCGGGCTCCTCGCTCGCCGTGGTGTGGGCGGGCTCGGCGGCTGGCCTGGAGGTGTCGGGCTCGACGGGCGCCTCGCTGGCCTCGGTGGTGGGCGGCGGAGGCTCCTCTTCAGGGGCAGGGTCCGACGAGCAGGCGCCGAGCGCGAACAGGAGGCAAGCCGCGGCGAGGAGGCGGGCTCTTGACGCGACGTCGTGTGAGGCGAGCAGGGTGGGCATGGCGACGATCCTTATGGGGTCAACCCGAAGGCGCTCAGGAGGCGCTCGGCGGCCAGCGTTGGGGTGATGCGATCCTGGAGGACGCCGTCCTCCAGCTCAGGCAGGCGCTGTTGGACGTCGGGGTGTTGCCTCAACCTCGCCATCAGCTCCTGCTCCACGAGGGCCCACATCCACTTGAGCCGCTGTTGTTGTCGGCGGGCGGTGAACTCGCCGCTCTGTTGGAGCGCGTCGCGGTGCGACTGGACGGTCTCCCAGAGGCGATCGAGGTGACGCCCGCTCAGCCCGCTGCACGTCAGGACGGGCGGGGACCAGTGCTCGCTGCGGGGGTGGATGAGCCGGAGCGCGTTGGCGTAGTCGCGGCGGGCGCGCCGCGCCGCCGGGACGTTTTCACCGTCGGCCTTGTTGACGGCGATCAGGTCGGCGACCTCCAGGATCCCCTTCTTGATGCCTTGCAGCTCATCGCCCGCCCCGGCCAACATGAGGACGAGGTAGGTGTCGACCATGTCGGCGACCTCGATCTCCGATTGGCCGACGCCGACGGTCTCCACGAGGACGACGTCGTAGCCCGCGGCCTCGCAGATGAGCATGGTCTCGCGCGTCTTGCGGTGGACGCCGCCGAGCGAGCCCTGGGTGGGCGATGGTCGGATGAAGGCCCGGTCGTCGGCGGCGAGCCGGGACATGCGGGTCTTGTCGCCGAGGATGCTGCCGCCGCGCAGAGAGCTGGTCGGGTCGATGGCGAGCACCGCGAGGCGGCGCCCCTGTTCAAGGAGGAGGAGGCCGAGGTTCTCGATGAGGGTGCTCTTGCCCACGCCAGGGACGCCGGTGACGCCGACGCGGTGCGCCTGGCCAGTGTGAGGGAGCAGCTCGACGAGGACCTGCTGGGCCTTGCGGCGGTGCCTGGGGTTGTTGGACTCGATGAGGGTGATGGTGCGCGCGAGCACGGCGCGGTCGTGATCCAGGACCCCCTGGACGTGCTCCTGGATCGAGAGCTGGCGGCGACGCGGCGGTGTGGCCGGTGCGCTCACGAGGCCCCCTGGAGGTCGATCCCGAGCGCCAAGCCGAGCTGTTCGAGCAGCTCGCTGGCGGCCTCCGCGATGACCGTGCCCGGTCCGAAGATGGCGGCGGCGCCGGAGGCGTAGAGGGCGTCGTAATCCTGCGGGGGGATGACGCCGCCGACGACGATGAGGATGTCGTCGCGGCCGTGGCGAGCCAGTGCGTCGCGGAGCTGGGGGACGAGGGTGAGGTGCCCCGCGGCGAGCGAGCTGACCCCAACGACGTGGACGTCGTTCTCAACGGCCTGGCCGGCGGTCTCGTCGGGGGTCTGGAAGAGGGGGCCGATGTCGACGTCGAAGCCGATGTCGGCGAACGCGGTGGCGATCACCTTCTGGCCGCGGTCGTGGCCGTCCTGCCCCATCTTGGCGACGAGGATGCGGGGGCGCCGCCCCTCCTCGGCTTCGAAAGCGGCGATGCGCTGGTTGAGGTCGGTCATGTTGTCCTCGCTGACGCCGCCCTCGTCGCGGTAGACGCCGGTGACGGTCTGGACGCTGGCCTGGTGCCGCCCCCACGCCTGCTCCAGCGCCTGGCTGATCTCACCCACCGTGGCGCGGGCGCGGGCGGCGTCCACCGCCAGCGCGAGGAGGTTGCCGTCGCCGCTCTCGGCGCAGCGCGTCAGGGCAGCGAGGGCGGTCTGGACCGCGGCGTCGTCGCGCTCGGCGCGGAGCTGGGCGAGGCGCTCCAGCTGGGCCTGGCGGACGGCGGAGTTGTCGACCTGGAGGATGGGGATGTCGTCGGGGGTGTTTGGGGTGTAGCGGTTGACGCCTACGATGGTCTGCCGCCCGGAGTCGATGCGCGCCTGGGCGCGGGCCGCGGCCTCCTCGATGCGGAGCTTGGGCAGGCCGCTCTCGATGGCGCGGGCCATGCCGCCCAGCTCCTCGATCTCAAGGATGTGGGTCCAGGCGCGCTCCATGAGGTCGTGGGTGAGGCGCTCGACGTAGTAGCTGCCGCCCCAGGGGTCGATGATCTCGCAGGTGCCCGTCTCCATCTGGAGAAAGAGCTGGGTGTTGCGGGCGATGCGGGCGCTGAAGTCGGTCGGCAGCGCCAGCGCCTCGTCGAGGCTGTTGGTGTGGAGCGACTGGGTGTGCCCCTGGGTCGCGGCCATGGCCTCGATGCAGGTGCGAGCGACGTTGTTGTAGACGTCCTGCGCGGTGAGGCTCCAGCCGGAGGTCTGGCAGTGGGTGCGCAGCGCCATCGCCTTGGCCTTCTTCGGGTTGAAGGGCTTGATCAGCCTCGCCCAGAGCGTACGCGCGGCGCGCAGCTTGGCGACCTCCATGAAGAAGTTCATCCCGATCGCGAAGAAGAAGGAGAGGCGCGGGGCGAAGGCGTCGATGTCGAGCCCGGCCTCGATGCCGGTCCTGACGTACTGGAGGCCGTCTGCGAGGGTGTAGGCCAGCTCCAGGTCGGCGGTCGCGCCCGCCTCCTGCATGTGGTAGCCGGAGATGCTGATGGAGTTGAACCGCGGCATGTGCTCGGCGGTGTAGCCGAAGATGTCCGCGATGATCCGCATGGAGGGCCCGGGGGGGTAGATGTAGGTGTTGCGGACCATGAACTCCTTGAGGATGTCGTTCTGGATCGTCCCCGAGAGCTTGGCGCGCTCCACCCCCTGCTCCTCGCCCGTCACGATGAAATTGGCGAGTATAGGAATGACGGCCCCGTTCATGGTCATGGAGACCGAGACGTCCTGAAGCGGGATGCCGTCGAAAAGCACCTTCATGTCCTCGACCGAGTCGATGGCGACACCGGCCTTGCCCACGTCCCCCTCGACGCGCTGGTGGTCCGAGTCGTAGCCGCGATGCGTGGCCAGATCGAAAGCGACCGAGACGCCCTGCTGCCCCGCATCGAGCGCGCGGCGGTAGAAGGCGTTGGATTCCTCGGCCGTGGAGAAACCCGCATACTGCCGGATCGTCCAAGGGCGGCCCGCATACATCGTCGCCTTCACGCCGCGTGTAAAGGGCGCCTCGCCGGGGATGCTGCCGAGATGCTCAAGCCCGTCCACATCCTCGGCGGTGTAGAGCGGCTGGACGTCGATCCCCTCCAGCGTCTTCCACGTCAGATCGTCAAGGCTGCGCCCACGCAATTCGCCGGTAGCCAGTTCCTGCCAACGCGCCTTCGCGTCCTTTTGGTCGGATGTCATATGCTTGTCCTTCTCC
>PBBL01000021.1 GCA_002716585.1 Myxococcales bacterium
CCCCGCCCCCCCCCACCCCCTACTACGCCGACGTCCGCCCTCGCCCCGAGACGACCCCGGCGCTGGCGAGGCTTCATCAACACCCGCTTGGGGGACGGTGGCGCCTGGAGTCGCGGCTGCCGCCTCCGACCACCGCGCTGGTGGTGAAAACCTACCCCCCCGATCCGTTCCAGCCCTGGCCCGAGGGCCGCTGCCCGGCCGAGCTGCCGCAGATCTGCGCCGAAGGGGTCGATCAACCCGCGGCGCCGACCTGCGCCTGCCGCCTCCAGGGGCGCCTCGAAGCCGAAGTGAGCGGCTTTGAAGACGAGGACACCTTCGTCCTCCCGGGACGCCTCGGCGGCGCCTTCGCCGCGGGAGACACCCTCACCGTGACCGTCACGGCGGCGCCCGGCTCCGCGCTCCAGATCGGAGCTGCGCGCCTTCCGCGCCCGACTGCCGCTGGTCAGAGACGACCGGGGCGACCTCGGGGTGTGGACCGTGGCGTACACCGTCCCCCCCGAGTACGACGGCCGCTACCTCGCCCTGCACGTCTCCACCGACGACTTCAGCGCGACCGCCACGGCCTACTCCGCTCAGCTTCAGCTTAGATGACGTCAATACCTCAACAAATCAGACCAGACTTCTTTTGGAATATGATACATTCAGGACAAACAAGGTCGCTCATGACACCACACAAGACACACAGCGAGATCCCTATGGTACGACGAGCATGGATGGTCCTCCTCGTGGGCGCCGCGCTCACGCTCACGGCGTGCGACGCGTCCGAGGACGGCGAAGGCGTGACAGACGCCGGGGTGGAGTCCAACAAGGCGGCGGACGCCTCCAGCGAGGCCGACGCCGAGGCTACCGACACCGCCGAAGCGGACACCGCCGAAGCGGACACCGCCGAGGACACGACCTCCCCACCCGAGGACACGTCCCGGGAGGCGGACACCGCGACGGCCGACGTCGCCGAGGAGGACGCCGCCGCGTCGTGCATGGGTGATCCGGTCCGCGAAGGCCCCGCTGAGGCGATGATCGGGGACGTCTGCTTCATCAACGACGCCATCCTCGGCGCGCCCCACCCTATTGCGGAGATGATCGAGTTCAAGGTCACGCTCACCAACTTCCTCGACGGCCGCGCCTTCCCCGGCGAGATCACCGTGCGCGCCTGCGAGAAGGAGGACCTCGCCTGCGACGACCCCATCGACGAGATGACCACGACCAACAGCCAGGTGACCCTCACCCTCCCCATGCCCGCCGACTGCGGCGGCTTCGACGGCTACCTGGAGGTCACCGGCGACAGCGTCTTCCCGTCGCTGCTGCACTACCCACGCCACATCAGCTCCAACGCGGACATCGAGGTCGGCCTCCTCGACCCCGGCACCCCTCAGATCCTGGCCAACATCGACGACGCCGAGCTCCTGCCAGAGCGGGGCCACCTCATCACCACGACCCTCGACTGCGACGGAGGCCCTGTGGCGGGCGCCAGCATCCAGGTGGACGCCGCGGACGGCTGCAGCGCCTACCTCTACACCCGCGGAGAGGGAATCCCCGACCCCTCCGTCTCGACGACCGATCGCTCTGGCATCGCCGCCGTGATCAACCTCCCCCCCACCGACCGCGCCACCACCCAGACCTTCCTCGGGCTCGACGCCTGCCCCGACTGCCCCTACGCCACCACCCAGATCCGCGCCGGGTTCATGACCTTCGTGAATATTAAGAACCACTGGCGGGAGGAGCACGGCTGTCTCCCCAGCGAGTGAGCCTCCGTCGCAGCAGGCGCGCCCAACGCCGCGCACAGCTCCCCTCAACAGGAGCTTGACGAGGCCACGAGCGCGGCCTCACCCCTCGGGCAGCGCCCGCGCGACCTCGTCGAGGGTCTCAGCGCGCATCGCCGCCCGAAACAACGCATCCAGCTCCTCCCCCGCCGTCACGACATCCAACCGTTCGCGCCACTCCGCTGAAGACGCCCCGAAGCGCTCCTCAAGGTAGGCGACGAACGTCGCGCGGCGCCCCTCCAGGTTCCCTTCTTGACGGCCCTCTTGACGGCCCTCTTGACGGCCTTCGTCGCGAATGCGCGCGTTGTGCCGCGCGACGAGGCGACGGCTGTGCTCCAACTGCTCCTGGGTGATCATGTCGAACTCCTTGTCCTCGCTCCGGTTGAGCGTCACGGCGTTGAGCCACTGCTGCGCAGCGTCGGCGACCATGGTCGCCACGTCGCCTGGCAGGTGCCCCTCAAGCTCCTCTCTCGCCTGGGCCAGCGTCGGGCCACGCCCCAACAGGCGCAGCAGCAGCGTCTGCGGGGTCCTCGGCAGCAGCCGCAGCGCCACGAGGTGACCGTTGAGGAGCGGAGGCAACGTGTAGAAGCCCCTCATCCACCTCTGAGTATCGGGCTCGGCTCGGATGTTCGCAAGCAGCCGCCGCGGCTCGCCTGGCGACAGCACCCACACCCGCGCCCTCGTGTACGCAGGCCGCGCCTTCACGCGCGGCGCTGGCCGCTGCTGACGGTGCAACGTCGCCGCCTTGTCCAGGATGTCGAGCAGGTCGTCCCCCGATGGGTTGGTGCTGAACGGCTCAAACAACGCTGGCCCCTCAGCCATCCGCGCGACCAACGTCAGCAACGGATCCAACACCCTCCGACGCCCCGCGTGAGGCGTGAACCACAAGTCCACGTGCTGCTGCCTCGCCGCGACCAGGTGTTGCGGATCAACCCGCCCGAACCGCCGTAACACATCCCCGAACGCGACCTTCGCGAACGTGTCATACTGTGCTGGCGCCTCACCCTCGCATGGCTCGTCGATGTTCTCGGGATCGTCCACGGTGGCCCTCCACGACCTCGGGTTCATGAAGGGTTATCGCCAGGTTCACCTCGATGTTGCGCACCCGTCGATAATTTTTCTGCGACGCGCCACGCTGAGCCCCAACCCCGCTCGCCCACCTTGACTCTGCAACCAATGTGGTAACACTTCCTCGCAAGCAGCCACGGGCGACGACGCCCCACACCCACGAGGAGAGAGCCATGAGCGAGTACACCCCCCCGAAGGTCTGGACCTGGGACAAGGAGAGCGGCGGGCAGTTCGCCAACATCAACCGCCCGATCGCCGGGCCGACCCACGACAAGGAGCTGCCGATCGGCGAGCACCCCTTGCAGCTCTACTCGCTGGCGACGCCCAACGGGGTCAAGGTGACGATCCTGCTGGAGGAGCTGCTCGCGGCGGGCCACAGCGGCGCCGAGTACGACGCCTGGCTCATCAAGATCAACGAGGGCGACCAGTTCGGCAGCGGCTTCGTGGACGTCAACCCCAACTCCAAGATCCCGGCGCTGATGGATCACAGCACCGACCCGCCCACCCGCGTCTTCGAGTCAGGCGCGATCCTCCTCTACCTCGCCGAGAAGTTCGGCGCCTTCCTCCCCACCGACCACCACGGGCGCGCTGAGGCGCTCAGCTGGCTGTTCTGGCAGATGGGCAGCGCCCCCTACCTCGGCGGCGGCTTCGGGCACTTCTACGCCTACGCCCCCACCAAGATGGAGTACCCCATCAACCGCTACGCCATGGAGACCAAGCGCCAGCTCGACGTCCTCGACCGCCGACTCGCCGACCACGCCTACCTCGCCGGAGAGGAGTACACCATCGCCGACATGGCGGTGTGGCCCTGGTACGGCGCCCTGGTCAAGGGCAAGGTCTACGGCGCCGCCGAGTTCCTCGCGGTCCACGAGTACACCCACGTCCAGCGCTGGACCGACGCCATCGCCGACCGCCCCGCCGTCCAGCGCGGCCGCATCGTCAACCGCGCCTGGGGCGACCCCTCCCAACAGCTCCACGAGCGCCACGACGCCAGCGACTTCGAGCTGCGCACCCAGGACAAGCTCGCCGAGTAGACGCCGCGAGGTTGCCTCCCCCCCGAATTCAGCTACAGTGGTCCCCGTTGGAACGTGGAACCCGAGCTGACCCACCATGGAACCCTTCCCCGAGCTAGACTGGGACTTCGCCTCGACGCTCGCGCTGAGCATCGGCCTCGGCGGCCTCCTCGGCCTGGAGCGCCAACAGCAGGACGAGTCGGACGTCGGCATCATGGGGGTCCGCACCTTCGCCTTGATCAGCCTCCTGGGGACGCTGTCCGCCCTGGGGCGCCACTTCTCTCCGGCGCTCCCCTACCTCATCGGCGCCGCCGTCCCCCTGCTCCTCGTGGTCCGCTACGCCGTCGCGCGCAAGCGCGAGCACGACCTCGGGATCACCAGCGAGGTCGCCGCGCTGCTCGCGTTCGTGCTCGGCGCCTTCGTCCCCGAGCACCCGCTGCTCGCCTCGGCGGTGGCCGTGGTCGTGTTCGCGATCCTGGCCATCAAGGAGCTGCTGGAGCGCGCCGTCGCCAAGCTCAGCCGCGACGAGCTGCTGGCCACCGTCAAGTTCCTCCTCCTGACGGTGGTGCTGCTGCCGCTGCTCCCCAGCGAGGCCGTCGATCCCTGGGGCATCTACGAGCCGCGCTCGCTGTGGCTCCTGGTCATCCTCGTGAGCGGCATCGGCTACGTCGGCTACTTCGCCATCCGCATCCTCGGTCGCCGTCGGGGCATCGCCGTCACCGGGGCGCTCGGCGGCCTGGCGTCGAGCACCGCCGTGACCATGGCCATGAGCCAGCGGGTCGCCCAGGAGGAGAGCGACGAGGGCACCCAGCGGGCCGCCGTCTTCTCCATCATCGCCGCCAACACGATCATGATCGCCCGCACCACGCTCGCGGTCGCCGCCGTCCACCACGCCCTGCTCGCCATCCTCTGGATCCCGGTCGCCGCGATGCTCACCGCGGGCGCCGTCGTGAGCGGCGCCGCCCTGATCTGGCTGCGCCGCGCCCCCGAGGCCGCCCCCCCGGACGACGACGAGGGCGACCACCCCCACGACGTCGGCGCCTCGATGAACAACCCGTTCCAGCTCAAGCCCGCCCTCAAGTTCGGGGTGCTGTTCGTGATCATCATCGGCGCGGTCCACGCCGCCAAGGAGGCGTTCGGGGACACCGGCCTCCTCACCGCCGCGTTCATCAGCGGGCTCGCCGACGCCGACGCCATCAGCATCACCCTCGCGCGCATGACGGGGTCCGACGCCATCACCCCCCTCAAGGCCGCCCAGGGCGTCACCTTCGCCCTGCTCGCCAACAGCCTCTCCAAGACCTTCATCTGCGCGCTGATGGGCTCCCTCCGCCTCGGCCTCCAGGTCCTCCTCGGCCTGGCGGTCGTGCTCGGCGCGGGCGCCCTCGCGCTCACCGGCCTCCTCCTCGGCTGGTGGTGAGCCAACCGCTTGACGACCCCCCAGGAGGTGAGACCATACGACTCGCCCCCACCGCGGGCGCGAACATCGAACACACGCCTCGACGACCACACCACGGAGCCTCGCCGTGCTCAAGCTCATCCTCATGGTCGGCCTCGGCGGCTTCATCGGCGCCACGCTGCGCTACGGCGTCGCCGAAGGCGTCCAGAAGCTCACCCAGACCGACGACTTCCCCTGGGGGATCCTCGCCGCCAACCTCATCGGCTGCCTGGTCATCGGGCTCCTCGCTCGCCTCGGGGAGCTGCACGAGATCTTCACCCCGCAGACCCGGGCGCTGATCTTCACCGGGGTGCTCGGCTCGTTCACGACCTTCTCGACCTTCAGCAGCGACAGCCTCGGGCTGTTTCAGGAGGGGCGCCCCCAGGCCGCGCTCGCCAACGTCCTCGTGCAGGTCGTCGCGGGCCTCGGCATGGTGTGGCTCGGGCAGCTGATCGGCGGCCTCTTCGAGCGCGGCGCGTAGCCGCCCCGAGCAACCCCGAGGTTCAGAGACAACTTCTGCCCGGGCATAGCAAACCCCAGGCCAACCCCTCAAACCTCGCCCCTTCACCTGTGCTCCCCTCACACCCAATACGATGATTGACGGCACATCGGAAGCCATCTTAGGATTCCCTTGTTCCGACAATGCATCAACAGGTGAATAGACCCATGACCTCGAAAAATAGCTTGCGAGCTGCTCTGTGCACGCTCGTGATAGCCGCCCTCTGCGGTGTCGCTGGGATCGCAGCAGCACAAGATCCTGCGCGCCCGCTCGGCTCCCAGGAAGGCAAGGAGCCAGCGGTGGTGCTGGTGCCTGGGGTTACGGTCCTGGGGAACCACGGACAAACCCCGGTGCGACGAGCCGAGCTGGAGGCAGGCGTTGAAGCCGCGGTTGCCAAGGCTGTCGCTACGTTTCAAGGCAAAGGTCCTGGCATGCAGCCCCTACACGGCGAGGCGATGCGCACCGTCGCTACAGCAGCAGAAGTGGACCCACGAGGGTATTGCGACGCCTCGCAGAGCAACCAGCGGGTTCGCTACGCTGGGGCGGACATGGTGCTCTGTGTCAAGCTGATCGACATGGGCGCCTCCGGTCGCTACTGGGCGAGCATGCGGCTGTATGGGCCGCTCATCGAGTCCAACGCGCTCATCCACGAGGCCGTGCTCGCAGAAAACTGGAGAGACGAGGAGCGACTGCACGCCGAGCTGGCGCGGGAGGTCTCGACCCTGCTTTCACGAGTCGAGGAGCCGCGGGCGCTGCCCAAGCTGAACATCACCGCGCGGAACACGGCGGAGCTGGGCACGCTGATCGTCCAGAGCGACCCCGAAGGGGCGTCCGTGCAGATCAACGGCCGCTCACTCGGGATTACCCCCTTTGAGCGCCTGCTGCCCGCCGGTCGTCACAGCATCAGCGTCACCTACAGCGGTCACGACAGCGCCTCCAGGGTGGTTGAGATACAGCCCGGCGTTCACACCCCGTGGCGCCCACGCCTCAAGCCGCTGGGGGTGCGCGTCACCTTGAGCACGCTGCCTGGCGACGCGACGGTGTACGCCGAGGGCAAGTACATCGGTGTCACCCCGTTGGACCGGGTCAACGTGCCCAAGTCGGCCACAGGGCCGCTGCGGCTCGACCTGATCAAGTCGGGCTACATCACCCGCAGCATCACCTTCGACGCCCGCTACGGCGACCACGTCGTGGACACCGTGGTCCTCACCCCCATGGCCGAGGCCCTCAGCGTCTACACCCCAGAGGCCGGTACCCTCGTTGAGATCGACGGCCACCGCACCGTCACCATCGAGCGCTCGGGCGTCTCCACCCTTCAGGACATCGGCCCCGGCACCCATCTCCTCCGCGTCCGTCGCCCAGGGCGGCTCGCCTTCCAACACATGACCGTCACCATGCCCTTTGAAGGCGTGTACGACCTCACGGAGCAACTTGGATCAAATGACCGCAGCGACCCGAACGACGTCTGGTCGGCCCCAGGACGCGCGCAGCAGCGCCCTCCAGGCATCTCGGGCGGCGCCCCACCCTACTCGGAGCCCATCGGGCGAGCGCGCCTCGGCCTCGACCTCGGCGCGGGCTCCGCCGTCGAACGCAGCCACGTCGGCCTCGGCCTCTCCATCGACCTCCCCCTCGGCGACGACACCATCGACCCCTGGGCCGACGGCTGGTTTGTCGGGGGCCGCCTCGAAGGCCTCTCCAACGACACCGTCCGCTACAACTTCACCGACGACCTCGCCCTCGACTGGATGATCCGCGCCAAAGCACTCGGCGGCTACGTCACCACCTGGCGCGACCTTGAGTTCGCGCTCCAGACCGGCCCTGGCGTCGTTGGCCTCAACAACGCCCTGCTCTGGTCCGTTCAGCCTCGCGCCTCCTGGCGCATGGCCACCAACACCCTGCTCGATGTCCGCGTCGCCTACGACCCAACCCTTTGGAGCGATCAGGTCGTGTGGTCCAGTTGGGCCGCTTCCATCGGCCTCGCCAGGAGATTTTGATGAAGATGACCTACCAGAACCGCATCCACGCGCTGCTGCTCACGCTGGCGCTGGTGACCGTGGCGTGGTCCGCCTGCCTCTCCGAACTGACGGATTACGCCGTCGAGGTGGACTGTCAGCCGAAATGCTTGGAAGATCAGATTTTGATCACCAAAGAGAGCGGGTCGCAGTTGTGCGGCGCAGAGGCTGGCGTCAAGTACAGCAAAGATCTATCGGGCTTCAGGGTCGGGGCGAATGGCCAGATCGAATGCTACAGCGAGGGAGCGTGTGAAGGGTACTGCGTCCCATGCAGGTGTGGTGCAGAACTCGACGAGGAGGGCAATGGCAGGTGTCGCAGCCCCTCCGCCAAGGAAGGAGACAAGCGATGCAACGGTCGAATCATCGAGAGATACAACCTCGACATATGCGATTGGGTCGAGTCCAAAGAGTGCAGCCCTGACGAGCGATGTGACAGCATCTTTGACGCCGCCTATTGCGTCCCCAAAGGCACAGCTTGCCCTTCAACCGCCTGTGAGGATCTGGGTATCGAGCGGGGTCGAATCTGTGTTGGCCCGAACCCCGTGGAATGCGTTAAGCAAGGCGAATGCGCCATGGATCGTGAGCTGCCCCCGTGCGAAGAAGGGACGTTCTGTGAGCAGGGCAGCGGCGAGTGTCTCCCGAACATCTGCAGAGACTCACCCGACTTGCCCGAGTGCGAGGCCAACGTGTGCAACAATGGGCGCGTTGATGGCGATGAGGAGTGTGATGGCGATGACCTGAACGGCGCTGATTGTCTCTCTGTAGACTTCCGCGCAGGTACGCTGCGCTGCACCCCGAACTGCACCTTCAACCTCAGCGGGTGCAGCGCCACGCCCATATGTGGCGACGGCATTCTTGACGCTGAGGAGGAATGCGAACTCGGCTCCGAGCCCACCCGCACCTGCGCCGACCTGGATGAATTCGAACCTGACCCGATCGAACTGCGCTGCGACCCCGAGAACTGCACCTTCGACACCTCCAACTGCACCCTGGTGAACAACAACTGCGGCAACGGGCGCGTTGATGAAGGGGAGGAGTGCGACAACAACAACTTCAACGGAGCGACCTGCAGCGATGAGCCCGGCCTCACCGGCCCCAACATCCAGTGCATCGACTGCCAACTCGATTACAGCCTTTGCGACGCGGCGCCCGTATGCGGCAACGGCATGGTTGAGGGAGATGAGCAGTGCGACGGCCCCGTCGAGGTCGGCTGCGCAGATCTCGGCGACTTCGCCACCGGCACACCGCGCTGCAACCCCGACACCTGCATGTTTGACTCCTCGGAGTGCAACCCACCCCGCTGCGGCGACGGCGTCGTCAGCGCCGGGGAGGCTTGCGAGCCAGGACAGATCGGCGACACGTCGTGCGCAGACTTCGATGGTTTTGAAGACGGTGAGCTTCAATGCCAGACAAACTGTGAGTACGACACGTCAGGCTGCACAGCTCCAATCACTTGCGGTGACGGCCGTTGTGACCAGGGTGAATCCATGACGAACTGCTGCGAGGATTGTGGTTGCAGCGCAGGCTTGTCATGTGCAGAAGGCCGTTGTGTTGAGTGCACGACGAACAGCGACTGCCCCAACGACGAGACAGGCTCATGGTCTTCGTGCTCCTCCGACAACACATGCGAGTTGTCAGGAGAGCGTGTGGCCACGCTCACAACATACGCATGCTCCAACAACATGTGTGTTTCCACCCAAAGCAGCATCACAGAACCCTGCGAGCGTGAAACCGACCTGGACACATGCAATGAAGGCGTTTGCCAGGCTGGTGTGTGTTGCAGGCCCCAAATCAACGTCGATCCTTCATTTGGCTACCGCGAGCAGACAACCTTCTTGCAAACCGGTCGTTGCTTCAGCCCGAACACGGTTGCTGTGTGCACAGCCACCAACAGCACAGGCTCGCAGACCTTCAACGTATCCATAAATAGCCTCGGCCAGTTCAGCAACCCATACATGCCCAGCGCAGGGGCAGGTCTGGGGCTCTACGAGTTGTTTTGCGAAGACGCTCGTGGGCTGAGAAGCAATCTGTCATTTTTTACCATCGGAGGCTGACCGCTGCCGCGCTTTGAAGGGGCTTCGTCACACGCCTTTCCAGCAACAACCAGCCCGTTCACCCTTCTGACAGGTCCCGTTGGCCTCCGAGGCAAATCGAAGCAGCCCCCGAGGCGGATCAAACCACCTCACCCCTCCAGTTCGGAGTCGGAGCGGGTGGAGTCGGACGGCTCGCCGAGGTCGCCAGGGCGCCCCGCTGCTCATCTGAGCGAGCGCCTCCGCGCGGTTGGTGAGCAGGTCTTCAACGCCGAGCTGAAGATCGATGAGGGTCATGTTCCTGTCAAACGGCCTGGTCATGCTAGAGCCTCCGTAGGTGTGGGTTTCTATGACGACGTGATGTGAAAAACACGGGACCACCTCAACATGCTATGAAACCCAGACGTGACGCAAGCCCAGATTTCATCCTGTGATGGCGCTCCCTGACGCGCCCTCGCCGCACCCCGCGGCGAGGCGCTCTGACGTAGGGACGTTGACGCCGCGCCCGACCCCGACTACAACTACTGGGGCACGATGTCGCGGCCTGCTCCCAACAGCAGCAAGGACCCCCCATGTCGAGACTTGAGAAACTCCTCCTCGCGGCGTTGC
This sequence comes from Myxococcales bacterium, assembly GCA_002716585.1. Classification (GTDB taxonomy): domain Bacteria; phylum Myxococcota_A; class Bradymonadia; order Bradymonadales. Next base: position 10,427 of record PBBL01000021.1, read on the forward strand.
TGGGCGGCTGCCTGGCGCTGATCGGGTGCGACGCCTCCGAAGCCCCGAGCAGCTCCGGCTCCGAGACCAGCAACGGCACTCTCGTGGACACCTCCGGCACCTCCGGCACCTCCAACAGCACCTCCGGCGGGACGAGCGGCGGCACCTCCGGCGGGGGGACCTCGGGCGGCACCTCCGGTGGGACGAGCGGCGGCGGGACCTCCGGAGGCACCTCGGGCGGCACCACCGGTGGCGGGACCTCGGGTGGCACCACCGGCGGCGAGGAGCCCTACTGCACGCCGGACGCGGAGGAGATCTGCGAGGACGGGTTCGACAACGACTGCAACGGGCTCGTCGATGAGGGCTGCACCTGCCGCGTCGCGGAGCAGCCCTGCTACCCCGAGGACCCCCGGCACCTGGAGGGCGAGCTGACGGCGTGTCAGCCGGGCCTCCAGTTCTGCAACGTGGAGTTCTACACCGAGTGCCAGGGCGCGGTCCTCCCCTCCGAGGAGGTGTGTGACGGCATCGACAACGACTGCAACGGCGAGGTGGATGAGCTGGAGGGGTGCCAGAACGCGCCGCCGCGGGCGATCTGCCCGGACGACCAGTTCGGCTCGCCGCTGGCGTTCTACACCTTCGTCGGCGGTTACGAGGACGACGACGGCGACGCCATGGCGAGCGCGACCTGGCGCTTCGTGGAGAAGCCGGTCGGGTCGTCGTCGGAGCTGACCCCGCCCAACGCGCTGACGACCGAGATCTTCGCCGATCTCCAGGGGATCTACGTCCTGGAGCTGACGGTGGAGGACGTCAACGGCGGGATCGGGCGCTGCATCACGCGGCTGGAGGCCACCTCCGAGGACGCGCTGCGGATCGAGATGGTCTGGAACGTGGGCGTCAGCGGCGACACCTCGGACGTCGATCTGCACCTGCTGCGCTCGCCGTCAGGGACGTGGTTCGACAACAGCCCCAACGGCGACGACTGCCACTGGCAGAACTGCCGGGTCTGCGAGGCCAACTACGACACCGATTACGAGGCGGAGTGCCGCAACGAGATCGCCCGCTTCAACAACGACCCGAACATCTCGCCGCCGCCGCAGGTCGAGTGGAGCGCCCCGCTCGACGACAACGACCCGCGCCTCGACCTCGACGACGTCCAGGGCAACGGCCCCGAGAACATCAACATCAAGTCGCCCGCCGACGGCAGCTACGTGCTCGGCGTCCATTACTACGACGACGACGGCTTCGGCGCGTCCACCATCACGGTGCGGATCTTCTGCCGCGGCAACCTCGTCCGCGAGTTTGAGCCCGTGGTCATGAACCCGCCCCCGAGCCGCCCCGGCGACAGCAGCAGCGAGTTCTGGGAGGTCGCCAGCATCCTCTGGCTCGGCGACGGCTGTGAGGTCGTCGAGTACGGCGAGCCCGGCTGCCGCGAGCTGTGCACCCGCGGCCAGGCCGCCGCCAGCGGCTGCCCGGACGGCCTCAGCCGCGGGGTCGTGTGCCAGTGAACCACCAGACGCCAACCCGTGTTGAAACGACACCCGTCACCCAGCCAGGAGCCCGCTCCGTGTCCATGCGCACGTACACACCCGCCCGCACCCTGCTGATCGCCGCGCTGACCGCGCTCGCCCTGGCGGCCGTCGGCTGCAAGGCCGACAACCCCGCCTTCGACCCCGACCCCGAGGGCGGCTCGGGCGGCTCGGGTGGCTCCGGCGACCTCACCACCGCGGCCTGCCCCGGCGGCGGCGACCCGATCACCCAGGAGTTCACCTCGCTGGCCGACCCGGCCCAGCTCGACGTCCTCGTGGTCGTCTCCAACGCCCCCGGCTCCAGCGACCTCCAGGCGCGCCTCTCCGAAGCGATGCCCGCCCTGGTCCAACAACTCACCTCCGCCGGGGTCGACTACCAGCTCGGCGTCGTCACCGGCGACACCGAAAGCTCCGCCACCGCGGGCAGCATCCGCAGCGGCGGCGTCGGCCAGGTCAACGGCTGCGACGAGGCGCCCCGGATCATCACCGCCGCCGACGGGCAGCAGGCCGCCGCCTACGCCGCCTGCAACGCCCTCCAGGGTCAGGGCGGCCCCGAGCTGCAACGCTTCTTCGACGCCGTCGAGCAGGCCCTCACCGTCCGCGCCACCGACACCGACGAGCTGACCGGCAACGCTGGCTTCCTTCGCCCCCAGGCGCGCCTCCTCGTCCTCTTCGCCTCCGACCGGGACGACTGCTCCAACCTCGACCCCATCGACACCGCGGGCGCCCCCAACCCCCAGACCGCCTGCGAGTGGAGCGCCATCGACCTGCGCGACACCGCCGACTTCGCCCAGACCCTCGTCGGCCTCAAGAAGGACCTCGGCTCCACCTCCGTCGCCGTCCTCGGGGGCGCCGACGACGGCGTCGACGTCCTCGCCCCAGAGGCCGTCGCGTTCGTCTGCACCGACGCCGCCATGAACCCGGTCTACCCCACCACCCGCCTCCTTGAGCTGGCCGACGCCATCTCGCCCAACGCCCGCTTCGAGTCCGCCTGCGCCGCCTCCTACCTCGGCGCCATGGTCCGCTTCAGCGAGCTGCTCGGCGACCAGAGCGCCGCCCGCCTCTGCCTCGACGACGCCGCCGCCGGACCCGTCCGCGCCGTCACCCGCGTCGCCGCGGACGACTCCGAGGCCGACATCCCCCAGGGCGAGGACGGCTACCTCTACCTCGGCGCCACCGCCGACTGCGCCACCGGCGCCGTCCAGATCGCCGGAAGCCAGCTCTCCGGCGGCGCCGACGACCGCAACGTCTCCGTCACCTACTGCCCCGCCGAGTGAGCGCGCTGCGGAGTTGAAGCGCTGCGGATTGGCGATGGCGGTCTTGCACGGCTCTGCTGATGTGAAGACCCGGTCGTGATGGGCTCTGCTTGGCGGGAAGGCGTGCGCGGGTGGGGTCGGTCGCGCCACAACCGTTACGTTCAGCGCACGCCCTACCGCGCCTCAAACACCATCGTCTCGGTGTGGTTCTCGACCTGGTTGGCCATCCGCTTGTACTCCACCAGCGACCGATCGATCGTGAGCTGCTTCGTGTCCCGGCTCCCCTCGCCGAGCAGCAGCGTGATGTGGTGGTCGGGCGAGAAGCTGCGCCGCTGGTCGGGGATGCTCTTGATCGCGGTGAAGACCACCGTGTTGCGGCCCGGCACGAGGTAGCGGGTCACCTCAAGGACAACCTGCGGGGCGTCATTCTTGACCCGGGTGACGTACTGCCCGTTGATGTGGACGTCGATGTCGTACTGGGCCATGCCGCGGGCGCTCTGATCGGAGATGAGCCAGTACTTGTGCGCCAGCGTCGCGCTGGAGGTCGCGCTCCGCCCGACCGCCCCGGCGTCCTTGTCGCGCTGGAGCTTATCGACCATCTGGACCTTGACGCCATCGACCGTGATGTGGACGTCGCCCTTCTCATCGAAGCGCACGTCGACGTCCTCGAAGTCCTGGCTGGTGATGCCGTTGACCTTGACGCCGTTGAGGTAGACGTCCACGGCGGCGGCGGTCGTCGCCGTCGCCAACACGACGAGCCCGAGCCCGAGCGAGACGAGCCACCGAGCTGCTCTGGTTGACACGATTGTGTTCATCATGGCCTATTCTCCCTGCGGGCCTGGATCAAGCCCGCGCCGTTCGGAACCCACCCCCTTGAGGTGCATCAAGGGAGCGTCCTCGTCAATTTATAGGGGCTCGCGTTGAGAGGTCGCCGCCTTGTCAACACGAGCCCGCAAGACACGCGCGAGCCAACCCCATGACAGACGCCACACACGACGCCCTCCTCGATCAGCTGGAGGAGCACCTGGAGCGCTACCCCGAGATGGCGCCGATCGACCTCTACAAGCTGACCCACCAGGCCGTGCTGGGGGTCGGGCACCTGGTCACGACCGAAGAGGCGGTGGTCAACGCGCTGATCGACGAGATCGACGGGATGGACCCGCGCGTTCGGGAGTGGGAGGAGCCCGCCGAGCTGATCAACCCGACGCGGGAGCTGGTGCGCGTCCACCTGCGCCCCTACCTGAGGGCGGGCGGCTCGGTTCGGGCGCTGGCGAAGGCGATGAAGCGGACCGCCGATCAGCTCAAGGCCAGCGATCTGGCGACGCTGGCGGTCGTGCTCGGGGCGATGCGCCCTCGGCTGCGCGCCAACCACCCGGGGTTTGACGCGGCGGGCTTCGACGTTGTGCTGCGCGACCTGGCGACCGAGAAGTTCCCGGCGCGGAGCCACTCCGAGGCGTACCGCGAGCTCTACGACCCGCACTACCGCGTGGTGCTGCTCGACGCGTTCGACCCGGCCTAACGCGACCCCTCCTTGAAGGCGGCGTCCACGAGCTGCACCATCTCGTGCTCGGGCAGCTCGGAGGTGATGCTGTAGGTGACGCCGTTGTCCTCGACGACGGCGACGTTGTAGCCGCCCGCGTTCTTGAAGTAGATCGGGCGCCGCGCCACGTCCCGACGGATCGTCTTGATCCGGGGGTTGCGGTTGAAGACCATGACGCTGAGCTTGCTGCCGTTGGCCTCATACACGACGTAGGCCGCCTGACGGTCGCGGACGTTCGACAGCCGCGCCCCCAGCAGGTTGACCTCGCCTGGGCGCTCGCGGTCGAAGCGCGGGAGCCGCACCGGGAAGTTGACCTTGCCGTCGAACCAGCGCTTGACCCGCTTGTCCGATGGCCCGACGACGTCCACCGGCAGGTCGCGGCGGTGCCAGTTGACCGCCTCCTCGACGATCGGCTCGGGATCCAGCTCGGCGGCGACCTCCTCGGCCGCCTCCTCCTCCGAGGCGCCCTGCCAGGCGCTCACGCCCCAGGTGCCGACCAGCCCGAGCGAGGCCACCACCATGACGGCGACCATCAACCGCTCCTGGCTCCAGCGACGACGGCGGCGCAGCGAGCGCGGCCGATCCGACGACGCGACCATCGGCGGGAGCGGGGCGGGCGCCGCGGCGACCTCC
>PBBL01000022.1 GCA_002716585.1 Myxococcales bacterium
GCGCATCAAGGCGAACATTTTGAAGCAGCTTCCGAAGAAGAAGCGCCTGACGCGGACGGTGCACGCCGAGGACAAGACGGTTGCTGCCGAAGGCATCAGCGCCGGCGTGATCGTGGGCGTGGTGGTTGCTGCCACCCTCTTCACGCTTATCGCGTGCGTCATGTGCCTGAAGTTCCGGAGGAAGAAGAGCGCCGTCGCCGCTCGTGTCAAGCGCGCCAACGCGCTGCTGCAAGAGAAGGCGAAGGACATGCGGGCGAGAGATAGCGTGTCCACCGAGTTCAGCACGATAAGCGCGGCCGAGGCGGCGTTCAAGCGCAACACGCAGCTCGTGGCCGGCCCGACGGCCGACGCCCTTACGCCGCCAGATGGTGGCGACAAGGCGAAGAAGGAGGAGAAGAAGAAGAAAAAAAAGAAGGAGCGGAAGAAGAGCGTGCTCGACGTCCTCGTCGCGGGCATCAAGAACTTCTCGAGGAAGGAGGAGAAGAAGTCGAAGACCAAGATGAAGCACAGCAAAACGGGCAAGAAGAAGCGCCTTGTGGGTGCGTTCAACAAGATCGACACCGACAACTCGGGCGACATCAGCTTCGAAGAGTTTGTCGCGGCATGCCAGAGCGACGACACCGCCGGGATGCGGACGTTGTTTGACGCAATCGACACGAACAAGGACGGGGCCATCAGCAAGAGCGAGTTCGTGTCGACGCTGCGGAAGAACCCCGAGGCCGCCGCGCTCGCCAAGAAGTTCAAAGCCTTCCGAGGCTTGTGGCACCGGCACTCGTCGCGAAAGGGCAAGAAGAAGCTGAAAAAGAAAAAATCTCGCATGACGGTGGCCAAGAGCGAGCGGCGCCGAAAGAAGATGATGGACCGACACCGGACGTTGAACCGAATCGGGGAAAGTCCGGAAGAGGGCGGCGCCGAGGCGGAGAAGAAAAAGAAGAGCAAGAAGAAGAAAAGCAAGAAGAAGGACGACTGAGTGCGGCCCATGACGCTCACACGGCGAGGTGTGTCGCTGCTGCTCCTGCTCCTTTGGGTGGGGTGGGGTGGCCTCGGGGGTTGCGGCGGCGACGCTTCGGGGGACGGCGGCCCGGTGGACACGGGCGAGGTCGCCTCGAACGGCGGTGGCGACGTCGCTACGTCGGGGGACGACGCCTCCGGCGACACGGGTGAGGCGCTTGAGGACGCCGAGGCGCCGGACAGCGGCGCCGCGGATACGGCGGTGTCTAATACGGAGCCGTCTGATACGGAGCCGTCTGACACAGAGCCGTCTGACACAGAGCCGTCCGACACCGCTCCGTCCGACACCGAGCCATCACCCGACACCGAGGACGACACCTCGGGGGTCGCTGACGTCCCTCCCGACGCCCCTCAAGACGTAGAACCGCAGGACACGTCGCCTGACGTCGAGCCCGACGTCGAACCCGACGCGCCCACCGCATGCCCGGCCCCGCCCGCCACGCCGCGGACCTGGGAGGGGTGGGACTACGAGGCGGACTTCGACGGCGACGGCGCGCTGACGCGCCACGCGTGGGACGCAGAGTTCCACGACGTCTGGGTCCCCGACGCGACGGACGCGGTCGTGGTCACGTGGGAGGAGGACCCGTCGACCAACCGCCGCAACATCGTCGCCGCGATCCGGAGCGGGGCGACGAAGATACGGATCGCGGCCCCGCCCGAGGCGGGGCAGGGGTGGCGCGTCGACAACCAGATCCCGATCATCAAGGACTTCGACGTCAACGCCGCGGATGGGCTTCAGCTCCTGTTCGACGAGGGGGTGATCTTCGAGGCCGCGGACGCCCCCTACTTCCACGACGACACCTCCAAGCTCATCAGCGTCGATGAGATGGTCGGGTTGCGGATGGGGGCCTGGGACACCGACGGCGACGGCGTCGTCGCCCCAACGACGATCCGCATGCGCCGCGACCTCTACGACCCCACCTCGCCGAGCCACGACCCGGCCTACCCCCCCTCGGAGAGCCGCCACGGCCTGCGCCTGTTCCGCAGCCGCGACGTCCTGATTCAGGACCTGACGTTCGCGGACACCGGCGGCGACGGGATCTACCTCGGCGACGCGTGGGTCAACTACCCGGAGGAGGACCCGCCGATCCACGTCATGAACCAGCGGGTGACGCTGCGGCGCGTGGTGGCGGACAACAACTACCGGCAGGGGATGACCGTCACCGGCGTGTGGGGCCTGCGCGTGGAGGACTCCGAGTTCAGCCGCACCCGCGGCACCTCCCCCCAGTGGGGCATCGACTTCGAGCCCAACAACGCCTGGTCCCCCACCCGAGACGTCGTGATCCGCGGGAGCCGCTTCATGGACAACGCCCGCGCGGGCGTCGGTCTGGCGATGGGGCACTTCCGCAGCGACGAGCCGATCGAGGTCGCGATCGTGGACAGCGTCATCTCGGGCGCCGCCGGGGGCTCGGACGGGGTGCGGATCCACAACTTCGACGACGGCCGCGTCGCCAACATCTACCTCGGCGGGGTGGTGATCGAGGACGTGGACTACTTCGGGGTGTTCTTCTCGGGCAAGAACGCCGAGACCGCGCCGGTGACCCTGGAGTCCACCGTGCTCCGCCGCACGGCGCGTCAGACCTCCTGGCCGACGCGCAACGACGACGGCGACGTGGTCGAGGTCCCCACCGCGCCGCTGACCTTCTCCAAGGCCTACGTCGATCGCTACGTCGGCGGGGTGACCTTCCTCGACGCGCTCGTCTGCGACGACCAGCCTCGCCCGGCGCTGCGTGTGCTGCCCCGTGGCGACGGCCTCAAGGGGATCAAGGCGCTCTCCGGGCGGCTGCTGGTCCACAACCCGCACGGCGCGGCGATCGACCTCGACGACACCTCCCAGGAGCCCCCGGTGGACATCACCCTGGAGGTCGTCCCGACCCCTTGAGCCCCTCCTGACGCGAAACCGCGTCGATCGACGCTTGTTCAACGATCCTGATTGCTTGTGTTGGGCGTGTGCGTTTTCTGCGCGAGCTTTCAACACGTGTTGATGTGAGCAGGCTCCTTCTCTGCCCCGTGTCCGCTGGGGTTTCTTGATTCATGTTCTCTTTCAAGCTGTCGATTCACTGAACAGCGGCGGGTGGTTCTCCGCCGTAGTGACCCGCAACAGATGCGCAGAGGGCGTGAAGCACATGGGACTCAAAGCAATCGGACACAGCAACGGCGTAGCCAACGGTGTTGACAAGGACATCCTGATGAGCGTCGGGGCCAGCGAGGGCAACGTGCGTCGGGCGGCGGCTGAGAAGCGGCGCCGGGCACGGACGATGGCCAAGCAGCAGCAGGCGGCGGAGCGGGTCGCGGTCGAGGCGGGCAAGGTCGCGAGCGGCCTGACCGATACGGCGGCGGCGCGCGACCAGCTCAGCGCGGCGATGCGGCAGATCGCCCAGGGGTCGGAGGAGGCCTCGGCGGCGTGTCAGGAGTCGTTGGCCGCGGCGACCGAGATCACGAACCGCCTGGGACACCAGACGAAGCTGGCCGCGGCAGCGGGCAAGCGGGTGAAGGAGCTGCGGTCGCGCCTCGACACGCTCAGCGACGACATCCAGCTCCTCGTTGAGAACGTCTCCAGCGGCGCCGAGCGTCAGACGGCCTCCGCGGCGAAGATGAGCGCGCTGGAGCAGCAGGCCGACAACATCAACGAAGCGGTCAAGGCGGTCATGCGCATCGCCGATCAGACCAACCTGCTCGCGCTCAACGCCGCGATCGAGGCGGCGCGGGCGGGCAAGCACGGCAAGGGGTTCGCGGTGGTCGCCGACACCGTGCGCAAGCTGGCGGAGACCTCGGAGAAGAACGCCGCCAACATCACCGACCTCATCGTGCAGATCCAGGAGGGATCCCGCAAGGTCGGCGAGACGGTCCGGGGCGCGGCGAGCTCGGCGCAGGAGGAGGCGGATAAGGCGCAGGTCATCTCGGACAAGCTGATGGGCATCCGCTCCGAGATGATGTCCCTCCTGAACGGAGCGGAGGAGCTCAACAACAACGCCGCTGAGATGGGCGTGGCCTCGGAGCAGGCCCGGGTCAGCGCGACCAGCATCGCCAGCGCCGCCGAGCAGCAGTCCGCGGCGTGTGAGGAGCTGCTCAACACCCTGGAGGAGCAGTCGCTGGCGCTCAGCGGCGCGGAGCAGGCGGGCCAGGCGCTCGACATCCTCGCGGACGAGCTGCGGGCGAGCAGCAACATCAACAAGAGCGCCGAGGAGGTGGCCGCCGCCGCCGAGGAGCTGTCCGCCTCCATTGAGGAGATCAACCGCAGCTCGGTCGAGATCGCCGCGGCGCTGTCCCAGATCGCCCGAGGCGCCACCGAGGCGGCGGCGGCGAATGAGGAGGCCTCCGTGGGTGTCGCCCAGATCCGCAACCAGGTCGGCGACTCCGAAGAGCGGGCGCGCCGCGTGCTGGAGAATGGCCGCTCCATGAGCACGGCGCTGACGGACAACAAGGTGGCCGTTGACGCGGTGGTCCTCGCCATCAGCGCGACCACGGATCAGGCCAGCCGCAGCCTCAAGGACATCCAGGAGCTGGAGCGGGTCAGCCGCCGCATCGACAAGATCGTCGACGCCATCGCCAACGTCGCGATCCAGACCTCGATGTTGGCGGTCAGCGGCGCGGTCGAGGCGGCGCGAGCGGGCGAGTTCGGCAAGGGGTTCGCGGTCGTCTCCGCCGACATCCAGAACCTGGCCGAGGACGCCGCCGAGAACGCCGAGCAGATCAAGGACCTCGTCAAGGCCATCCAGGACCAGACGGTGATCGTGCGCGACGACCTCAACCAGTTCTCGGAGCACTCCCGGCGCGAGGTGGAGAAGGCGCAGCTCACCGCGAAGGAGCTGGATGAAGTGGCCAGCGACATCCAGCTGGTCCTCCGCAACAGCGAGGAGATCGTCACCTCCGCCCAGAACGTCGCGGAGGCGGTCGATCAAGCTCGGGCTGGGATCGCCCAGATCGCGACCGCCAGCGAGGAGGCCTCCTCCAGCGTCGAGGAGTCGTCCGCGGCGGCGCAGGAGCAGTCCAACCGGATCCACGAGCTGTCCATCGCCATCGAGAACATCGCCGCCACCGCGGACGAGCTTCAGTCGGTCGTGTGATCAGCGTCTTGAGCAGGTCATCCTTCACACGTTGATACACGAGGTCATTCCACCATGAACGTGACCCCTTCCCAGCGCCCTCCCTTCGAGGGGGGGGGCGGACTGGTCCAGAGAGCTGGCGAGCTTGGTCAGTACGTCAGCTTCTTCCTCAACCACGAGAGCCTGGCCTTCCCGATGGAGGCGGTGCTTGAGATCATCCGCCTCCCGCAGACCGTGGCCGTCCCGTTGACCCCGAGCAGCCTGCTGGGGCTCTCCAACCTGCGCGGGCGGGTGCTGCCGGTGCTCGCCCTGCGCCACATCCTGGCGCTGCCCGAGGTGGCCTACGAAGACGCCACGCGGGTCGTCGTCATCGACTGCGGCTACCCGGTCGGGCTGGTCGTCGATTGCGTCTCCCGGGTGCTCTCGGTCTCCTCGGACGACGTCGAGGACGCCAGCTCGCTGCAAACCACCATCAACACCGATCTGCTGCTCGGGGTGGTCCGGGGCAGCAGCGAAGATCAGCTCATCCAGCTCATCGACCCTCGCCGCGTCGTCCTGGACGAGCTGATCGAGGTCGCGCCGGACGCCATGGCGATGCGCGACGCGGGCGCCGTCACGGAGCGCCGCGGCGGCGCGGAGGTCGAGGCCGACGACGACACGAGCCAGCTCGTGAGCTTCTTCATCGATCGGCAGGAGTAGGCCTTCGAGATCGACGAGGTCGAGGAGATCGTCCGCGTCCCTGAGCAGATCAGCGCGGTGGCGCGCAGCCCCGAGCACATGCTCGGGCTGATGAACCTGCGCGGGCGGCTGCTCCCGCTGGTGAGCCTGCGCCGCGTCTTCGCCATGGAGGAGCGGCCGCTGGAGGATCACAACCGCGTGATCGTCGTCACCTTCCAGGGCCTCTCCGTTGGGGTCGTGGTCGATCAGGTGCGGGAGGTGCTGCGGGTCTCCGACGCCTGCCGGGACGCGGTGCCGCAGCTGCTGAACCGCCCCGGCGAGGAGGAGGTGATCGCGATCTGCCGCCTGGAGGAGGGCAAGCGGCTGCTGTCGGTGCTCTCAGCCGCCGCCCTGTTCGAGCAGGCGGCGGCCGCCCTGGAAGAGCATATTCACAACAACGCCCCCGAGGAGGCTGTGATGGAGCACATGGAGAGCTACGGAGAGGGTGAGGAGACGCAGCTGGTCGTGTTCCAGCTCGCGGGTCAGGAGTACGGGGTGAGCGTGGAGGCGGTCCAGGAGATCACCCGCGTCCCCGAGCAGGTCACGGTCGTGCCGCGCACGCCCTCGTTCATCGAGGGCCTGATCAACCTGCGCGGCACGATCCTCCCGGTCATCGACATGCGCCAGCGCTTCTCCTTCCCGCCCATGGGGCGCAGCGACCGCCAGCGGATCCTGGTGCTCAACCTCGACGGCGTGCGCACCGGGTTCATCACCGACTCGGTCTCGGAGGTGCTGCGCCTGTCGAGCCGCCTCATTGAGGAGTCGCCGCGGATCTCCGAGCACCAGGCGCGCCTGATGGGTCGAGTCGCCAACCTCAAGGAGGGGCGGCGCATGATCCAGGTGCTGAACGTGGACGCGCTGCTCGACGAAGACGAGCAGCGCCAGCTGGCGCAGGTGGCCGCGTGAAGCGCCGTGACGCCATCCACGTGCTGGTCGTCGATGACTCGGCCCTGATGCGCAGGAACCTGCGCGCCATGCTGGAGGGCGCGGGCTTCGACGTGTCCACCGCCCACAACGGGCAGCACGCGCTGGACATGATCGCGCGGGTCGATCCCGACGTCGTGACCCTGGACATCAACATGCCGGTCATGGACGGGCTGACCTGCTTGAGCCACATCATGGTCGAGTCGCCTCGGCCCGTGGTGATGGTCTCGTCGCTCACCGATCGAGGGGCGCTGGCCACGTTCGAGGCGCTGGAGCTGGGCGCGGTGGACTACGTCTCCAAGCCCGACGGCACGGTCTCCCTCTCCATCGAGCGGGTGACCGACGAGCTGGTCGCCAAGGTCAACGCGGCCGCGGGCGCCCGCAGCCTGGGGCTGTCCCGGCGCGTGACGAGCCAGCAGAGCGCGGCGGCCTTCCATCAGCGGAGCCGCGTCGCGCACCGCCCGCTGCCCACCCGCGCCGAAAAGGGGCTGGTCCTCATCGGGGTCTCGACGGGGGGGCCAAGGGTGCTGGAGACCATCCTGTCGCAGCTGCCCGCGGGGCTGCCGTGGCCCGTGGTGATCGCCCAGCACATGCCGAAGCGGTTCACGCGGGTGTTCGCCGAGCGGATGGACCGGTACTGCCAGCTGGAGGTCCGCGAGGTGTCGTCACCGATCCCGCTGGAGCCCGGCGTGGCGCTCATCGGCAAGGGGGACGCCGACGTGATCATCGGCGTCCGGGGCGGTCGTCGGGTGGCGCTCTGCGTCCCCCCCGACAAGAGCCCCTGGCACCCGAGCGTCAACCGGATGGTGCGCTCCGCCATGAAGCACTACAAGGCGGACCACCTCATCGGCGTGCAGCTGACCGGCATGGGGGACGACGGCGCCGCCGCGATGGCCGAGCTGCATGTGCAGGGCGGTCGGACCATCGCCGAGTCGGAGGAGAGCGCCGTGGTGTACGGCATGCCCCGGGTGCTCATCGAGCAGGGCGGCGCGACCCGGATCCTCCACGCCGATCAAGTCGCTGAACAACTCACCGCGTGGCTCCCGACCACCCCAACCCACTGAGGCCACCATGGCGTTGATGAGCAAGAAGAGTTCACACCAGGAGCAGCCCCACCGGATCGGGCGCCGCCCGCTGGACGCGCTGCTGGAGGAGCTGCGCACCGGCGACGTCGCCGTGAGGCGCCGGGCCGCTGGTGGCCTGGCGGACTGGCCCGAGGCGGTCGAGGCGCTGTGCGCCTGGCTGCCCGAGGAGCCCGACGGCGTCACCCGCGAGCGCATCTTCAGCGCGCTGCAGCTCATGGACGGCGAGGCGGTCGTCGGCGGGCTGATCCCGCTGCTGCGGGTCGATGACCCGTCGCTGCGCAACGGCGCCGTTGATGTGCTCGGTGTCCACGCCGAGGCGCTGGCGCCTCACGTCGATGACCTGCTCTCCGACCCCGACCCCGACGTGCGGATCATGACGCTGGAGATCATGGCCGTGCTCAAGGACCCGCGGGTGATCCAGTGGCTGGTGGGCGTCATACGCACCGACGATCACGTCAACGTCCTCGCCGTCGCCGTCGATCACATCGCCCGATGCGGCGACCGGAGCGCCGTCACGCCGCTGCGCGCGCTGCGGCGGCGACGCGGCGACGTGCAGTACCTGAAGTTCGCCATCGGGCAGGCGCTCAGCGCGGTGCAAGAACGATGAGGGGGCCAACCAGAGCGATGAACACACCGACCCCAGACCAGGTCATCTCGGACGCCGAGTTTGTGAGGTTCAGGGATTACTTCTACCAGAAGACGGGCATCCACTTCGCCGAGAGCAAGCGCTACTTCGTGGACAAGCGGATCGTCAGCCGCATGGAGGCGACCGGGCACAAGACGTTTCGCACCTGGTTCACGTTCATGCGGTTCGACATGTCGGGCGAGGAGCTGTCGCGGCTCACGGAGCTGATGACGGTCAACGAGACCTACTTCTTTCGCGAGAGCTACCAGTTCGACTGCCTGGTCAACTCCGCGCTGACGGAGCTGCACGAGGCGCGCCCCCGAGGGCGGACGCTGCGGATCCTGTCGCTGCCGTGCTCGACGGGCGAGGAGCCCTACTCGATCGCGCTCTACCTGCTGGAGTACTGGCCGCACATCCATGCTCGGGACGTGGAGATCCACGGGGCGGACATCGACGGGAAGGTCCTGGCGAAGGCTCAAGAGGGGATCTACTCGAAGTCCTCGATACGGCTGCTGCCGCCCGAGCTGCTGGAGACCTACTTCCGGCCTCGCCCGGCGGGGGGGATGCAGGTGGTCGAGGACGTGCGCGCGTGCGTCAGCTTCGCCAAGGTCAACGTGATCAACCGTCAGGACATGGGCCGCTACCGCGGCTTCGACGTCATCTTCTGCCGCAACCTGTTGATCTACTTCGACGACGTCATGCGACGTCAGGCGGCGGCGGCGCTCTACGACGCGCTCAACCCGGGCGGGTTCGTCTTCCTTGGGCACTCGGAGTCCATGAGCCGGATCTCCTCGATGTACACACCCAGGCGTTTCCCCGACGCGCTGGTCTACCAGAAATCCACGGCCTCGGGAGGGCGCCATGCGAATCCTGATTGTTGACGACTCGCCCATGGTGAGGCGCTTCTACCGCGCCTCGATGGAGGGTGACGATCTCGTGTTTGAGGAGGCGGCGAACGGCCTGGAGGCGCTGGAGAAGAGCCTGCGGCGGCCCTTCGACCTGCTCCTGGTGGATATCAACATGCCGCTGATGGACGGGTTCTGTTTCATGCGCGAGGTCCGCCAGCGCGAGGAGCTGTGTCACACGCCGGCCATCATCATCAGCACCGAGGCGGAGCAGCAGGACGTCGAGGGCGCCTTTCAGGCGGGCGCCAACTTCTACCTGACCAAGCCGATGCGCCCGGAGGTGCTGCGGGTCTACGCCAGGTTGCTGGCAAAGGAGGAAGACCATGTTGGACAGTGATCTGCTGCACAGCTCGAGCCTGGAGATCCAGGAGCTGCTGGAGTCGGCGAGCAACGCCCTCCTCGCCGTCGAGGACACGACCGCCGGGGAGCAGCCCGACGTGGACGAGCTGTTCCGCGCGCTGCACACGATGAAGGGGCTGCTGGGGTGGTGCGAGGCCCCGGCGCTGGTCCAGGCGACCCACGCCGCCGAGGATCTGGTCGACGCCTGCCGCGCGGGTGAGCTGGTGTTGACCACCCCGATGATCGACCTGATCTTCGAGACGCTCGACGAGGTGAGCCGGGGCGCCGAGGTGTTGCTCACGGGCGCGGCGCCGGGCGAGGAGTTCACGCCGCGCTGCGCCGACCTGACGAAGCGGCTGCGCGCGCAGCTCGGGGAGGAGGTCCCGGAGGTCGCCGCTGCCGCCGCTGAGGTCACCGTGTGGTGGTTCGAGCTGCTCGACGAGGAGCGCCGCGAGGCCTTCGCAGACGAGCAGGAGGAGCGCGGCGAGCCGCTGTGGGCGGGCCGCTATGTGCCCGCCGCGGAGTGCTTCTTCTCTGGGGAGGATCCTGTCGCGACCGTGCGCGCGGTGCCCGGGCTGTGCTGGTTCGCGGTCTCGCCGCGCTCCCCCTGGCCGGACCAGGAGGAGGTGGGTGCCTTCGACCCCTACACGTGCAACCTCCAGTTTCACTTCCTCACCTGGGGCGATCCGCGCGACGCGTGGCCCGGCGGGCCGGTGAGCGCCGAAGCCACGCTTGAGCTTCACGCGCTCACGCGGGACGAGCTGCTGTGCACCTCCGGGGCGTGGACCGAGGAGACCGTGGACCGCGATGTCCACATGCGGCGCTTGCTGGAGGCTCAGCTCGTCGTCCTCTCGCACGCGGAGTCCTGGCCGGGGCGCGTCGCCTCGGTCGCCGTGACCCTCAAGCGGATCCTCCACAACGCCGACCTCCCCGGGCGCCCCGAGGCGATCGACGAGGCGGCCACCGACGCCATTGAGGCTGGCGACGGCGCCCCGATGGTCGCGGTCATCCGGGCGATGTTGAACGGGCGTCCTGTGGGGTTGGACGAGGCGTCGGACGTGGCGCCGGATGAGGCGCCGCACGCGCCCCCCCCTACGGAGGAGGCGCCCTCGGTCATACCGATCACGGCGGCGCCGAGCGCGGCCAGCGAGCCTCCCCAGAAGCTCGCCCCGGTGCCTTCGGCGTCGCCCAGAGGGAGCAAGGCGGCGCCGCGCTCCCCGTCCGGCGGCAACGGCCACAGCCCCGTGCTCAAGGTGGAGCAGGCGCGCATCGATCAGCTCATGGACATCGTCGGGGAGCTGGTGGTGGCCAAGAACAGCCTGCCCTACCTCGCCGAGCGCGCCGAGGGCGAGTTCCAGAGCCGCAAGATGGCCCGCGAGATCAAGGCGCAGCACGCGATCATCAACCGGATCGCCGAAGACCTCCAGAACGCCGTGATGCGGGTGCGGATGGTCCCGATGAGCAACGCCTTCGGGCGCTTCCCCCGGATGGTGCGCGACATCGCCCACCGCCTCGGTAAGCAGGCCCGGTTGGTCATGCAGGGCGAGGACACCGAGGCGGACAAGAACATCGTCGAGGGGATCACCGATCCATTGGTCCACCTGATCCGCAACAGCCTCGATCACGGCCTGGAGACCCCGGAGGTCCGCCTCGCCGCGGGCAAGCCCGCCGAGGGGCGGATCCTCCTCAAGGCGACCCACATCGACGATCAGGTCGTGCTGGAGATCAGCGACGATGGGGCGGGCATCGACCTGGAGGTCGTCGCGCGCAAGGCGCTCGCCAAGGAGATGATCACTGAGGCCGAGCTTCAGAGCATGAGCGAGGCCCAGGTGATGCGGCTCCTCTTCGCGCCGGGCTTCTCCACCAACAGCGAGGTCTCGGAGCTGTCGGGCCGCGGCGTGGGGATGGACGTCGTCAACACGATGGTGATGCGGGCCTCGGGCGAGCTGGAGGTCGACAGCGTCAAGGGGGAGGGGACCACCATCCGGATCACGCTGCCGCTCTCCATGGCGGTCACCCAGGTGCTGCTCATCGAGACCGCCAACGAGACCTTTGGCGTCCCGCTGTCCGTCGTCCGCGAGACGGTGCGGGTGCCCCCCGACGAGATCCACGTCATCAAGCACCAGGAGGCGATGATCCTGAGGGATCGCCTCCTGCCGCTCTACCGCCTGCGCAAGGTCCTGGGGATGGAGGAGTGCGCCGTCGAGGACGACGGCGCGCATCCGAACGCGGGTGAGGCGGTGCTGGTGGTGGAGGCGGGCGGGCAGACCTTCGGGCTGATCGTTGATCGGTTCCACGCGGGCCTGGATCTCATCGTCAAGCCGATGCAGGGGGTGATGTCCTCGTACCCCCTCTAC
Organism: Myxococcales bacterium; assembly: GCA_002716585.1. Classification (GTDB taxonomy): domain Bacteria; phylum Myxococcota_A; class Bradymonadia; order Bradymonadales. The sequence goes on from PBBL01000022.1 coordinate 12,010, forward strand.
TCAGGCACCGCGCTGCTCGGCGATGGCCGCGTGCTGCTGGTGCTCAACATCAAGGAGCTGCTCCATGCCTGTCACGTACCTCAAGACCGTCGCCATCCTGCCCCCTCACGTCGAGCAGGAGGAGGCCGAGGCCTTGCTTCAGTGGCTTGAGGAGGGGGGCCGCCGCAAGATCAACCTCAAGGAGTGCGAGCGCGTCCACGGCGCCGTGCTCCAGGTGTTGATGGCGAAGCGCCCCACGATCTCGGTCGAGCCTTCGGATGAGGAGGTCCGCGCCTGGCTGATGCCCGCGATTCAAGGCGCCGCGGGGTGAGCCCCCGCGGCGAGCGGGTCAGGTCGAGAGGTGGGCCAGCGCGCGCTGGTCGCCGATCTCCATGTAGTACTCGGCCTGGAGGCTCGCGGCGTCGCGCCCGACGGTGGCGATCGCCTTGATGAGGCCGTCCTTGTGGAACGCGACGAGCGCGTCCTTCGCCTCCAGGTCGCCCTTGACGGTGACCTCGTCCCACTCCGGGGCGTGGCCGACGTAGGAGATCTGGGTGTCGAAGTGGGCGCTCCAGAAGAAGGGCACGCTCTGGAAGGGGTAGGTCTCCCCGGCGAGGTTGCGGGCGACGGCCTGCCCCTGACGGACGGCCACGGCCCAGTGCTCGATCCGGATGCGGTCGCCGTCGTCGGCGGGGTAGCTCGCCAGGTCGCCGACCGCCCAGACGTTGGGGTGGCTGACGCTGCGCAGCCGCTCATCGACCACGACCCCGTCCTCAACGGCGATCCCGGCCTGCTCGGCGAGCGAGGTCCGCGGCTGGACGCCGACCCCCATCAACACCAGCGACGCCGGGAGCGTCTCCCCGCTGGACAGCGTGACGCCCTCCTCGGTGATCCCGGTCACCTCCTGATCGAGGCGGAAGGTGACCCCGTGCTCCTCGTGGACCTTCTGGATCAGGGCGCCGAGCTGCTCACCCATGACCTCCTCCAGCGGCACCGCCTCGGGCGCGATCACCGTGACCCGCATGCCCTGCTGCGTCAGCGACGCCGCCGCCTCCAGCCCGATGAACCCCGCGCCGATGATCACCGCCTCCTCGCCGGACTTCGCCGCCTCCTCGATGGCGCGGGCGTCGGGCAGCTCGTGCAGGGTGTGGACGTGGTCGAGGTCGGCCCCGGGGATCGGCAGCGCGGTGGCCTCGGCGCCCATGGCGAGCACGAGCGCGCCGAACGGGACCGCGTCGCCGTTGTCCAGCGTCACGCGCCCCTGCTCCGCGTCGATGGCGGTCACCGCGGAGCGGACAAAACGAATGTCGCGCTGCTCGAAGTCCTCCGCGGTGCGCAGCGGGAGCCACTCCTCGGGGGCCTCGCCCGCCAGGAAGTCCTTGGAGAGGTTGGGGCGGTCGACCGGGTAGGGCTCGTGCGCCCCGATGAGGGTGATCGGCCCCTCGTACCCGCGGCGGCGCAGCTCCTCGGCGCAGGCGGCGCCCGCCGCCCCCACCCCGGCGATCACCACCGACTCGGGGGTGTCGCCCTCGCGGGCCTCCCTGGTGTGCTGGAGCGCGTGCCCGACGCGCACCACGTCGCCGTCGCGGATCACCTGAAAGCAGGCCACCGGGTCGAGCCCGGGGCCGTGCGCGAGGCCCGTCTCCAGCTCAAACGCCGCGTGGTGCCATGGGCAGCGGATCGCCCCGTCCGCGACGATCCCCTCGGCCAGCGGGCCTCCGTAGTGGGTGCAGCTCGCGGACAGCGCGTAGACGGCGTCGCCCTGGCGCACCAGCACGATGTTCTGCTCGTGCGCGTGGCCCAGCAGCGGCTCCCCCTCCTTCAATCGGTCCAGCGGGACGCCTTCGCTCAGGTTCGGGCCTTGCAGTTCGGTGTTGTCGTGGCTCATGTCGGTGTCTCCAAAAGGTGGTGACCCGCGCGAGGCCGCCCGGTCGTGGGGCCGGGCGACCTCTCCGCGCAGGTCTTCGGGGTTGGGGTCGTGTGTGGGGTGGCCAGGGGGCGCTTCAGCGGAGGATCGCCCCCGCTCCAGCCTCGGTGGGCATCTGGCCCGCGGGGAGGCAGGTCACCTCGCCGCCCATCCGCAGCACCTGCGCGGCGAGGACGTCGAGGACGTTGATCAGGCTCGGGTCGGGGTCGCGGAGCGCCTCCTGGGTGGCGTCGAGCGTCAGCTCGCCCAGGGTCGGGTCGAGCGTGCCCCAGATGCGCCGCTCCGCCTCGACGAGCAGGTGGCCGACCCGCCCCGCCGCGACGAGGCGCGCGATGGCGCTCAGGTCGGACTCGACGCGCCCTGAGAAGCGGGCCGCGTCCCAGCGCTCGCGCGCCTCGCGCGTGGAGCGATCCAGCCGCTGCGCGGCCTCCCAGGCCCGGGCGTGGAGCTGCGTCGGGGTCAACGCGGTGACGTTGCCCTTGAGCCCCTCCGTGGACAGCTGCGGGAGGGTGGCGAGGTCGTGGAACATGGTCTGGTGGCGCTCGATCCCGGCGAGCAGGAGCGGCGCGGTGGAGTCGCCCAGGGCCTCGCGGACCCCGTCGTGGATCAGCTGGAAGAAGCGCCGCTGGTGCCCCTTGGCGTCGTCATCGCCCTTGCCGTGGCCGTGGGTGATCGTCCCGGCGGTCCCGGCGTTGTGGCTCGCGAGCCCGTCGTGGCGAGGGCGGTCGATGGCGAGCACCTCGCGCATGCCCGCCTCGTCCTCCAGGACGATCCCGGCGACCTCCGGCATCTGGACGCGCTCGATCCCCTGGGCGTCGCCGCGCCAGAGGCGAGTCGCCTTGACGTCGAGGCTCAGGAGCCAGAACCGCGCGATCTCCGTGCGCTCGCGGAGCAGCGGCAGGAGCGAGAAGGCGGGGCCGACGCTGACGTGGTTGGTGACCTCGTCCGAGAGCGGCACGACCCGCTCGAACCCGGGCGCGTTGAACACGCCGAGGCCGCCCCCGGCGTTGTCGCGCCACAGCTCGGCGCGGCGCTGGAGGTCGTCGAGCTGGTTCATGAGCGCCTGCCTGGGCTGGGAGTCGCTGGCCTGCTTCAGCAGCCCGCGCGCCTCCACGATGGCGTTCTTGAACACCAGCCGGTTGTGGTCCCGCTCGGGCGGGAGCGTGACGTAGAGCGACGCCGTCAGGGTGTCTGTGGGAGTGTCGAGGAGTTCATCAACGACCGTTTCAAGCATAGGGATCATCCTTCCTTGAGCTATGTGACGCTCACACTCTGTGCAACGACCGTTCCTATCTCGCCGAGGCCGTCATGTTCGGGGTTCGACGCCTCTGCGTTCGCGTCTTTGGCCACGACCCTGCGTTGAAACGACGCCTCCCCGTTGATTGAACGGCGCTTCGTTGTTCGGAGCGCCCGGTGGCGCGGAGGCGGCTCCCCAGGCGCGAACCCCGCTTCGCACACCTCACCCCCCGGCTGAATCCTCCCGACCTCGGCGCAGACGGTGTCCGGGCGTTTGTCTTCACGTGGCACCGCTCTTGCTCTTTGTTCAGGGTGATTCAGGGTGGCGTGTGAGCGCGGAGGGGTCGATGGGTGCACGGGCGGTGTGGTGTGGGGTGGCGATGGCGTGGTGGGTGTGGCTCGGGTGCCCCTTTGAGGCGAGCGCGCAGCGCGCCCACCTGAGCGTCATGCAGGGCGGCGCGGTGTCGGATGAGGTCGGGACGTATGGCGGGGCGGAGGCGTCGCTGCCGCTGGTGTTCA